>SVAZ01000024.1 GCA_015059145.1 Erysipelotrichaceae bacterium | reverse complement strand
ACTTGAGTATAGACAACAATCCTTATCACAATTATAATATTTAATTAATTAGTCCAATTTATTGGGTACACAATATTATGAAATGACTTTATTTTTATTTTATAGCAGCTTACAAATATATATAATCAAAATTATATGATATAATTAAAGCATTAGAATATGAGCCTCAGGTGGTGTATTATGAGAATATTAGATATAATTGACTTAAAAGATTATGATGAAAATTTTATAATAGATGAAAGATATGCATCGCGTGCAATTATAATTAAAAATGATAATGTGATGATGGTTCATTCAAATTTGGGAGAATATAAGTTTCCAGGTGGTGGAATAGAACACGATGAATCGCCGATAGATGCTTTAATAAGAGAGGTTAGAGAAGAAACTGGATTAATAGTTTTAAGAGGCTCTATTAAAGAATATGGTGAGATAATAGAAAAAAGAAAATCTAGTATATTTGATAATACTATATTTGTTCATCATTCATATTATTATATATGCAATGTAGCCGATGAAATATATGAGCAAATTTTAGATGATTATGAAAATAATGAAGGCTTTTGCTTAGTAGAGATAAATCCAAATGAAGCTTATGAATATAATAAAAAATCTTCCATTAAACATACGTTAAGGGAAAATAAGGTTTTAGAACTGTTAATAAATGAAGATTGGGAATGCATAAATAGTGATTTAACTATAGAAATATAAGAGGTGTAGTTAGATGGATTTACATTTTGGTTTTTCGTATGTTGGATTGATATTTATGATTATGCTTATAGTGCCAAATATAATTTGGACTAAATTTCAGCCTAAGGATTATGACAAATATTATAAAAATGAAAATAAGATTTTAAAGATTTTGGAAAAAATAGGTCAAATGGCTGTTACATGCTTATGTCTAATTTTCAGTAATTTTAATATAAATACAATATCATATTGGTCTTTAATTTTATTGTTTGCATTTGTTATAATGCTATTATATGAAATATATTGGATAAGATATTTTAAAAGTGGAAAAACTATGTTTGATTTTTATGGAAGAATGCTTGGTATACCAGTTCCGGGCGCCACTTTGCCGGTAATAGCTTTTTTATTATTAGGAATATATGGGAAAAATATATTTTTAATTATTGCTGTGATAATTTTAGGTATTGGCCATATAGGAATACATTTGAATCATTATAAAAAATCATTATTAATAAAATAGGAGCTGATGGATAATGGAATTAAAAACTTTAGAAGAAGTAAGGCATTTTTTTAAAGGTGATAAATTTGCTACGGAGAATGGTGCAGTTATAGAAGAAATTGGTGAGCATTATGCAAAATGTAGTATTGATTTAGGAGATAGACATAAGAATGCCGTAGGTGGAATTATGGGTGGTGTACATTTCATGCTTGCGGATTTTGCTTTTGCTGTAGCATCAAATTGGTCACAAATGGGCTCAGTTTCATTAAGCTCGAATATTACGTTTTTGGGTATGGTAAAGGGGACAAGACTTATTGCTGAAGCTCATTGCATAAAGGAAGGTAGAAGTACAAATTATTATCAGATTGATATTACTGATAATTTAGATAATAAGGTTGCAGTTGTGAATGTCACAGGCTATCGAAAAAATCAAAAAATTATTTAGTAAAATATTTATTTAGTTAATTTGTAGTGATATAATTATTTAGTAGTTTTATTTACTTGGAGTGAGATAGTATGAATTTTTTAAGAAAATTACCTACAGCAGAAGAAATAAAAAAAATATATCCTTTAAGTGAAGAATTAAAGGCTATTAAGGCTAAGAATGATGAAGAAATTAGAAAGGTTTTTACTGGCGAAAGTGATAGACTGATTTTAATTATTGGACCATGCTCTGCAGATAGAGAGGATGCTGTTATTGATTATATTAGAAGATTAAGAAAGGTTCAGGATGATGTCAAGGATCAAATCTTAATTATTCCTAGAGTATATACAAATAAGCCAAGAACTACGGGTGCTGGTTATAAAGGAATGCTTCATCAACCAAATCCACATGCTAAGTCTGATATGGTAAAGGGTTTAATAGCTATTCGTAAGCTACATATGGACGTGCTGGCTGAAACTGGTTTTTCAAGTGCAGATGAGATGCTATATCCGGAAAATTATACATACTTATCGGATATATTATCTTATGTTGCAGTGGGTGCTAGATCTGTTGAGAATCAGCAGCATAGATTAACTGCTTCTGGATTAGAAGTTCCTGTTGGTATGAAAAATCCAACTAGTGGTGATATTACGGTTATGATGAACTCTATAAATGCTGCACAGCACAGCCATACTTTTATTTATTCAGGCTGGGAGGTTTCAACTGAAGGAAATAATCTTGCACACGCTATATTAAGAGGATATGTAGATGAAAAGGGTCAATCTTATCCAAATTATCATTATGAGGATTTAGTTCAACTTAGTAATTTATATGAAAAGAGTGGATTTAATAATCCAGGTGTTATTGTAGATGCTAATCATTCTAATTCAAATAAGCAATGGTTTGAGCAAATAAGAATTGCTAAAGAAATTTTACATAGCACTCGTCATAATGAAAAAATTAGAAAGCTTGTTAAGGGTATTATGATAGAATCTTATATTGAGGATGGCTGTCAAAAGGTTGACGACGGTGTATATGGTAAGTCAATTACGGATCCATGCTTAGGATGGGAGAAGACTGAAAAGCTTATTTATGAGATAGCAGAATTAAGAAAACAAGGATAGCTTAAAAGATTATAATGATGGGAAGGTATTGACCTTCCCTTATTTATTTGTATATTTTTTTGGATAATACCTCGCAATAATAACAAAAAATAACAATATTTGCTTTTAAGTATTTTATTTTTTGTCGAATTGAGTGTATAATATTATATATAATATTTAGTTAGCGAGCGTGGTTACTATGTTTTTATTGACAGAACAACAAATTGGATGGATTATTGTAGGCGTTGTTGCCTTATTAATTTTGTTTGGTATTGCTGGTACTATTACTGCTTTTGGTAGAAGAAGAGAAGAAAAAAAGGAGGCTAAAGCTAAGGCTAAGGCTGATGCAGAAGCAAAAGAGGCTAAGGAGGCAAAAAAGCTTGCTAAAAAGAATAAGCCTAAGAAAACAAAAAAGAATACTGTCAAATACCAAGGAAAATATGTCATTGAATGTCATGATGAAAAATATATATATAAGCTTTTAGCATCTAACGGACAATCTTTAATTGTTTCTGAACCTTATACAAGTGAAAAGGGATGTAGAACAGGTATTAATACATTAAAGTCAAATTTAGAGGATGGTATGATTAAGATTGATGCCGATAAGCACGGCTTATATTATTTCACTTTTGTTTCTAAACAAAATCGTGCTTTATGTCAAAGTGCTAATTATACTACTAAGGAGCAAGCTATTAAAGCCTCAGAATCTTTTAGAAATTTTGCATCTACAGATAATGTGGTTTTTGATGAGGAGGCTGTTAAGTCAGCAACAGAAAAGCTTGATGTACCTTATGAATTAAAAGACAAGGGTAAAATTGAAATTTATAACGATAAGAATGAATATTATTATGTATTAAAGGCTTCTAATGGTGTTAAGCTTGCGATTAGTCAAAGCTATAAGACTTTAGCAAGTGCTAAAGAAGCCGTTGAACGATTTAAGGATATTGTCTATACTGGTGATTTTGTTTTAACTAAAGATAAAAACTTTAATTACCAATTTAAACTATATAAGGCTAATAGATTAGTAATTGTTGGCGAGGTATATTCTACTAAAGCACAGGTTGTTTCCTCAGTTGCATCTATTAAGGCTTTTACTAAGAATGCTACTGTTACAGCAATTAATATCATTGAAGAATAATTATTATTAAAGCAGATTCTAAAATTGAATTTGCTTTTTATATGATATATTTGTGAGGTTATAGGATGAAGAGCTTTTCAAAATTGTTAGATACCTTTGATGAAGGTATTTTCAAAGTACTTACTGATAAAAGAATAGAGTTAGAAAATAAGGGTAAAATAATCTATGATTTATATGTGGGAACACCAGATTTTGAGCCAGATATTAAGATAAAGAGGGCTTTGAGTGATTCCTGCTTAATAAGTGATGATTACAAGTATTCATTAAGAATCATTCCGGAGCTTAAGGAAGAGTTTATAAAATATTATCAAAATAGATTTAATGTTAGCTTAAATAGCTTTGAAATATCTATGTGTAATGGCACACAGGAAGGAATGTGTCATATTGGAATGTGCTTATGTGATAAGGATGATTATTGCCTTTTGCCTGATCCAGGATATCCTGCATTTAAATCTAGTGCGATTTTAGCTGGTGCTAATATTCATTATTATCCTTTACTTGAGGAAAATGATTTCATGCCTAGATTAGATTTGATAGATGAGGAAATACTAAAAAAGACTAAGTATGTTATTATTTCTTATCCATCTAATCCTACAGGTGGAGTTATTACTAAAGAAAGATATATGGAGATAATTTCACTGGCAAAAAAATATGATTTTATAATTATCAATGATAATGCATATTCTGATATTGTATATGATGGATTTCAATCTTTTTCTTTCCTTGAGCTACCAGGTGCTAAGGATGTTGGTGTGGAATTTTATTCATTGTCTAAATCCTTTAATACTACAGGGGCTAGAATTTCATTTTTAATAGGAAATGAAAAGATAGTTAAAGCTTTTGAAAAGCTAAGAAGTCAATATGATTTTGGCATGTTTATTCCAATTCAAAGAGCAGCTATAGAGGCATTAAAGCTTGATAGGAATATTGTATTAAAGCAGCAAGCTATTTATGAAGAAAGAAGAAATGCATTGTGTGATGGGTTAAATAGTATAGGATGGAAGGTTAAAAAGCCAAATGGTACTATGTTTGTGTTTGCTAAAATTCCAAGCGAATATAATGATAGTATGGATTTTTCAATGGCATTGTTAAATAAGGCAAATGTATTAGTAACCCCAGGCATAGCATTTGGACCCTTAGGCGATAAATATGTTAGATTTGCTTTAGTTAAGGATAAGGATGAATTACTAAAAATAGTAGATGTTATAAAAAATGCTAATATTATAAAACGAAGTTGTTAGTTTGGTCTTTTCATTGTTGACAATGATTGGAATTTTAAATATAATTTAATTTGTAAAATAAATATTCCTCAAGGGGAGTAGCTACTAAGAAATTAGTTTCTATAATCGTCATCTCGAAAAAATTTTCCGGTTATAGTTGTCATTATTGATTTGCAAGACCTTAAAAAAATTTTTTTTGTGAGGTCTTTTTTATTTTTCAAAAATCATTAGGAGGAAAAAAATGGAAAAGAAATTAGAAGAGCTAGAGATTGAATTTGGCACTAATCTAGAAGGTGGTTTAGATGAATCTCAAGTTGAACAAAATCGTGAGAAGTATGGTAAGAATGAATTAGAGGAAAAAAAGAAAACTCCGTTAATTCTAAAGTTTTTAGGAGAGTTTAAGGATCCACTTATCATTATCCTAATTATTGCTGCAGTAGTATCAATTATTATTGATCCGCATGAATGGGTTGAATCATTAATTATTATGATCGTTGTTTTAGTTAATGCTATTTTAGGGTTATATCAAGAAAACAAGGCTGAAAAGAGTTTGGAAGCATTACAAAAGATGAGTGCTGCAACATGTAAGGTTATTAGAAATAATAGTATTCAAACTATTGATGCAAATCAGCTAGTTGTTGGTGATATTATTTATGTTGAGGCTGGTGACTCAATCCCTGCAGATGCTAGAATTATTGAATGTAGTAATCTTAAGGTTGAAGAGGCTGCTTTAACTGGTGAATCAGTTCCTGTTAATAAAAATTCAGATTATATTGAAGCTGATGATATTCCTCTAGGTGATAGAAAGAATTGCTTATTCTCATCTACTTATGTTACTAATGGTAAAGCAAAGGCAGTTGTTACAGCAGTAGGTATGAGAACTGAAATTGGTAAGATTGCTGGTATGTTAAGCGAGCAAAAGGATGACTTAACTCCACTTCAACATAAGCTTAACAAGGTTGGTAGTGCAATCGGTATTCTATGTTTAGTTATTTGTGTTATCGTATTTTTAATGGAAATGATTACATTAAATTGGGACTGGTCTAAGTTTGCAGATGCATTTAAGATTGCTGTATCTTTAGCTGTAGCTGCAATTCCTGAGGGTCTAGCAACAGTTGTTACAATTGTATTATCAATTGGTGTTACTAAGATGAGTAAGCAAAATGCAATTGTTAAGAAATTGCCTGCTGTTGAAACATTAGGTTCTTGTAATGTTATTTGCTCTGATAAGACTGGTACATTAACTCAAAATAAGATGACTGTTACTAAGCTATATTTAAATGAGGTTAAGGATGCAAAGGAATTAACTTTTGAAGAAAGAAAAATGGTTACTTATTTTGCTATTTGCTGTGATGCTTCAATTGAAACTAAGAATGGAAATTTAGTTAGAATTGGCGACCCAACAGAGTTGGCATTATTAGATATTAATATTGCATATGGCGAAGATATTCATAGTTATGCTAGATTATTAGATTTACCTTTTGATAGCGATAGAAAGCTTATGACTACTGTTATTAAGGATGGTAAGAAATATATTGCTATTACTAAGGGTGCACCTGATAGAGTTATAAATTTATCTGTTAATGGAGAAGATATAAAGAAAAAAGCATTAGAAGCTAATAAGGAAATGGCTATGAATGCTTTACGTGTATTAGCTTTAGGTGTTAAGGAGTTTACTAAGATGCCTACTGCTGAGGACCTAGAGTATGACTTAACATTTGTTGGTCTTGTTGGTATGATTGACCCTGCTAGACCTGAGGTTAAGGATTCTATTAGAGTTGCTACAGCTGCAGGTATAAAGACAGTTATGATTACTGGTGATCATATCGTTACTGCCTCAGCAATTGCTAAGGAATTAGGTATTTTAAAAGATGGTGATCGTGCCATAACATCTCAAGAACTAGAAGATCTTTCTGATGAATATTTAGAAGAGCATATTCATGAGTTCTCTGTATTTGCACGTGTTGCACCTAAGGATAAGGTTAGAATCGTTGAAGCATGGCAAAAGCGTGATGCTATCGTTGCAATGACTGGTGATGGTGTAAATGATGCTCCTGCATTAAAGAAGGCTGAAATTGGTTGTGCTATGGGTATTACAGGTACAGATGTTTCTAAGGAAGCAGCAGATATGATTTTAACTGATGATAACTTCTCTACAATTGTTTCTGCAGTTAAAGAGGGTCGTGGTATTTATGATAATATCCGTAAGTGTGTTAAATACTTATTATCATCTAACATTGGTGAAGTATTAACTATCTTTATTGCTTCATTATTAGGTGTAATTGGTATTTTAACTGGTGATGATGCTACTCCACTTGCTGCAATGCATTTATTATGGATTAATTTAATTACTGACTCATTACCAGCATTTGGTATTGGTATGGAGGAAGCAGAGGATTCTGTAATGTATCAAAAGCCTCGTCCAAAGCATGAAGGCTTCTTCGCTAATGGTTATGCTTGGAAGATTTGTGTTGAGGGTGTAATTATTGGTGGTGTTACATTAGCAGCTTATTTATTAGGTAATTTAGTATTTAATAATCATATGGTTGGCCAAACAATGGCATTCTTAACATTATCATCTACTCAATTATTCCATGCTTATAATGTTAAATCACATCATTCAGTATTTAGTCCAAAGAGCTATAAGAACAAGTTTATGAATTTTGCATTTGTTGTAGGCTTCGCCTTACAAATTGCAGTAATTTATATTCCAGGTATTCAAGATTTATTTGAATTTGCACCACTTACAATTGGTCAATTTGGTATTTGTATTGGATTATCACTTGTAATGGTTGTAATTATGGAAATAGCTAAGCTTGTTAATAAAGTTAAAGCTAAGAAAGCAGAATAATATTAAAATCACTCATTCAAAATGAGTGATTTTTCTTTTTTGTATATTTTGTCAATGTTGACAAATACTTTATTTTATTAGATAATTTAATTAGAAGATTCTATACAAAATTTAATCTAGTATCTATTAATTTATAATGGAGGTTATGTTATGAAAAAGAAGAGCTTTTTATTTTTTTTAAGTTTTTTCTTTCTTTTAACTTCTGTAGTATTAACTTCCTGTGATAATAATCCATCCTCAGGTGATAATCCACCTATTGAGGAATGTACTCATGAATGGGGTCAATGGGTTACTAAAGAAGAAGCAACATGCTCAAAAGAAGGCACACAGGAGCGTATATGCTCTAAGTGTAATGAAAAAGAAAAATCTAGTTTAGATAAAATAGAACATAAATATTCTACAGCGACATGTACTGCTGGTGCAATATGTAGTGTATGTGGTGCAACAAGTGGAGCGTCCTTAGGTCATAATTGGATAGCTGCTGATTGTGATACACCAAAGACATGCAGTGTATGCTCTGCGACTGATGGCACTGCCTTGGGTCACTTATGGAATACACAAAAATGTGATGAGGTTAAGGAATGTAGCAGATGTGACTTGATTGATTCTGTTTTAGAGGACCATAGTTTTGAGAATGCTACAATCAACTTCACAACTATAGGTGCTTGTGGTGGTAATGCTAGTGTTAAGCATTGTGAAGCTTGCGATTATAATCTTTTACTTGATTATGATTTGGTTTGTGAAAACTTTTATCCGCCTATAAATAGTCAATTTACTGATGGAAATGGTATGTTACATGTTGTTGAAACTTATATATGTATGGAATGTAATTTATCATTTAAAACAGAGGTATATGAGATTGAAATAAATGAGTGTGAGTCTAATATACATACGATAGTTTCAATTTTAAATGGTACAGAGGAGCTACTTAATGCAGAAGCAATTCAAGTAGAATTTGAACACGAATTAGAATATTCATACACTGCTTTAGGTGTAAATTGCACGGATGGTGTGATTGTGAATTCATCATGTGAGAATTGCGATTATACTGATGAAAATGTGATATATGAGCATATAAGTAAAGAATATTTATTAAATTGTCCTGGTGTATGTGATGGATTTGAATATGGTTATAGAAAATGTGAAGTTTGTGAATTAAAGTATAATCATTATTATAATTATGGTAATTGTAGCATGCATTCATATGATAATTATGATGAATGTGAGAATTGTCATATTAGATTAGAAAGACAAGTTATTTCTAGTGAAATGTCAGGCTGTAATGTAACGGATGTCATTAATCTAACAGTATTTTTTAATGGAAATGAATTAATATCAAGTGTACAATATGTTAATTCTGAAGCTCATAGGACTATATATACAGGACAAAAAATTGGACAAAGCTGTGAAGATGGCTTAATAATACAAACAGTTTGTTTAGAGTGTGAAGAGGCTATTGGTGAGCCATTTGAACATTATGGTCATTTTTATAGGGATAGTAATGTTGATTTATCTGGATATGAATTATGCAATGATGCACAAATAATAGAGAATAAGTGTATTGCATGTAATGCTATATATGATATTAACATTTGTGGTTGCATTTGTGATTTAATTAGTGAGGAAAACAATATTAGAATTGAGCAATGCACAGAATGCGGCATGATTAAGAAGACCTATATAGAAGATGGGCCAAGAGATGAGGCTTGTAATTTTATTCGAACATACACATATGAATTGTATTTAGATGATGACTTACTATATTCAGGAGTAGAACAGGAGGAAATGTATCAGTGGCATGATGTTCAATATGTATATACTCTTAAAAATGGTGCTACCTCATGTGAAGAAGGTGTAATTGTAACATGTGAATGTACATATTGTGATTATAGTGAAATTGATAATGAATATTTCGAACATTCAATATTGTCTACTTATCATTCTATTGAAGGAGTTTGCGAGGCATCATATTATTACGGAACATGTGTTTGTGGTCAAGAAGGATCATTCACGTTTAATCATTCGCAAGCTACGGAAGAATACGTTGAAAATACAGTTGAAGGTGTAACTACATATACTAAAACATATACATGTGAAGAATGTAGTATTATATGTATAGAGGAATATTACATAACTACTGAATCAAAAATAGAAACATATCATTATACTATAACATTAAAGGATGGAGAGAATGTATTAGAGACATTCATATTTATAGATATTCATTCGTAAATTATTTAATATTATTAATTTTATGAAAGGGTGATTTTAACCCTTTCTTTTTCTATAGTTTTTTATAAGTTAATGGTATAATATCAATATATAAAAAATTAGAGGTATGAAAATGAAGGTTTATCTTACGGAATATATACATGAAAAAGCATTGCAAAAATTGAATAATTATTTTGAGGTTGTAGATGAGGCTAAAATTTGTGATGCGGTTATTACAAGAAATATCACCATAGATAAGGAATGGATGAATAGCGCACCAAATTTAAAAATAATAGCAATTCATGGAACAGGTACAGACTCGGTAGATTTAGATGAAGCTAAAAAAAGGGGAATAAGCTATTTTAATGTCCCAAATGAAAATTCTCTGTCTGTTGCGGAGCTTAATGTAAGCTTAATTCTTGAATTATCTCGTAACATACAAAATGGAGTGAATCATATACTATCAGGAGACAAGGAGCTTGCTCCTAGGTATTTAAGTGGATATGAAATTAGTGGTAAAACTGTTGGCTTTATAGGTCTTGGTCAGATTGCACTTAAAACAGCTGAAATTTTATATAAAGGCTTTAATATGAAAATTTTAGGCTACTCTAGAAGTAAGAAAAATATTGATTATATTCAAGAGGTAGAGCTTGACAATTTGTTAAAGGATAGTGATTATGTAGTTTTAGGATTAGCATTAAATAGCGAGACTAAATATTTATTAAATTATGATAAATTATCCTTGATGAAAAAGAATTCTTTTTTGATTAATACTGCTAGAGGCGGATTAGTAAATAAAGAAGATTTAATAAAAGTATTAGAAGAAAAAAGGATATTAGGCTATGCTGCAGATGTCTTTGAAATAGAACCTATAAATGAAAATGATCCATTGTTAAAGCATAATGTGATTGCACTACCTCACATTGGTGCTAATACTGATGAAGCGTTATATAGAGTTGGTATAAGATGTGTCGATAATTTGATTGATTATTTTAAACTTTAAATATATTATTTTTTGTGATAATATATATATGAATAAAATTAAAGGTGGTAAAAAATATGGCAAACATGGTTAACTGTACAGAAGTAAGACCTGGTAATATATATATTTGGGATAATCAATTATATATGTGCTTAAACATTGACTTAAATAAAACAGCAATGGCTAAAATGAAGGTTAAGCTTAAATCAAAAAATGTTAGAACTGGAGCTACAACAGAGGTTTCCCTAATTGGTGGAGACAAGGTAGAAATTGTTTATGTTGAAAAACGTAAAATGGGATTCTTGTATGATGAGGGTGATTCAATTTGTTTTATGGATAATGAAACATATGACCAAGTAAGTATTCCTAAGGCTATTCTTGAGTGGGAAATGAATTTCCTAATTTCTGGTGTAGAGGTTGAAATAATGACATATAATGGTGAAATTTTGGGTATTACTTTACCTACTAAGGTAACATTAAATATTACCGAAAGTGAACCTGCTGTTCGTGGTGATACCTCTAAAACAGCAATGAAGGATGCAGTGTTAGAAACTGGTCTTAAGGTTAAGGTACCAATCTTTGTTGAGCAAGGTGAGGATATTATTGTATCAACTGAGGATGGCTCTTACGTTTCAAGAGCATAATTAAATATAAGAGAGCCACATTTTGTAGAGTACCCCTTAAGTTGGACTAGAGAAATCTAGAAAAACTTGAGGGGTATTTTTTATGAAATTAAAAGATG
>SVAZ01000013.1 GCA_015059145.1 Erysipelotrichaceae bacterium | reverse complement strand
TTTAATAAGCCGTTTTTATCAATCATCCTCATCAACATCCTCAGGATAAACAGTAATACCATTTTGAATTAAATAATCATCAATTTCATCTGATGTTAATTTTCTCTTCTTCTTTTTACCATTAGATGTTACCTCAGTCTTTGAATTATTAATATTAATTATATTTTGATATTTCTTTCTAGCATCAATTACTTCCTTTATCATAGAATGAATTACATTAATATGCATTCTCTTAATATTAGCTAAAACCTTAGATGTTTTTTTAATTTTATCATCTGAAGAATTTATTAAAACCTCAAAAATCTTAATTACTGATTCTATTTTATTTACTGTATGCTTAAATTCATCTATACCTTCATCAGTGTAATATGCTAATTGATTTTTAAGCTTTATACACTTTCTTAATATCGTCTTATATTCCTTTTTAGCATGCTTTATATCCTTAATTTGCTTAGTTGATTTAATAGCCTCCTCTACTCTATCTCTAATCTTTTCAATTGATTTTAAAGAATTTACAAACGGATTACTTCTAACCCTGAAAATTATAAATCCACCTAAAACAATTACTAAAGAAATAATAAGATATGGTAATAGCTGAAGCATAATTTGTGTGATATCAAAATTTGTAACATTAACTGAAATGGAATTTGATAATTCATTTATAGATGCATTAATACTTAGCTTAGCCTTTTGAGCATTATTAATTATAATTTTTCCATTGTTATATTCAAATTCAACGCTTTGATTGGCCGAATTTTTTATATCAATTTTTGGATTTATGTTAGAAAAATTATCTTTACCATTTAGTAATACTATTATTTCAACATTATCACCTGGTCTATTAAAGCTATTAACAGTAGATAGTTCTATAGTAGTTACTTCCTCTACTTTTATTGTAATTTGTGCTCTAATAATCTTATCCTCATATTTACCTATATTTGTAAATACGTTTAATATTGTTTCACCAACAGATTCAGGTTTCAATAAAACGGTATTATTCTCACTCATGTAAATAGATACTACCTTGGTATCATCAATACTCCATGAATATGTATAATCCGTATTCTCAACATTATCTAAATAAGCATGTAACAAATACATGTCACCTGATAATGCCAAATAAAGCTCGTCATCCTTAAATGATAATTCTCTATCCTGATTTTCTACACTTGAAATAGATATTTCTTTAGTAGCAAATAAACTTAAATCATATGTATTATCTATCAATTCAACCTTAATAGTATGAATACCTTCAGTAAACTTATAATAAAAATTATTAGTTTTAGAGCCTACAGTTATGCTTTCACTACTGTTAGATAAAGCTGATTGTACCTCAACATTATCTATATACCATTTTAACCCTATATCTGAAGAAAATATAAAATGATTATTGTTTAAAGAAATATTAATCAAATCATAGATGGTAAACGCTGTAGTTGTTTCATCAGCCTTATTAAAGTCAATTGAAATTGAAGGCGATTCATTAAATACAGTTATAGTAGTTCTTGCAGTAACTGTAGAGCCATCATCATTTTGACTAATCGCAATAACCTCAGTCGTTCCAACACCTAATCCTGTAACTAATGCCGTTGTTTCAGATGTTTTCATTACTGTTACTACCTTAGTATTTAAGCTCATCCACGTGAAATTGTAGTTATAATTATTTATAATTGGATCTAATGTCAATGTTACAGTTTTAGTCTTATTACTTAATAAAACCTTAATTAAGCTTCCTTCCATGATATCAACTGTCGCATTAACGACCTCTGCTTCCTCACCAACAGTTACATTAAAAGATACAATTGAAACAACTGTATTATCTGAAGGTATATGAATGATACCAACCGCAATTGTTGTTGTGCCAGTGTTTTCAAAAGAATTCAGATTAATAACACTTCCATCCATAGATATTTCAAGTAAATCTGAATTAGATGGAATTGTATACCTATACTCTTCAACTGGTAAATTGTGAAATTGTGAATTTGCCAAATAGCCTATACTTACTGAGGTAGTTGAATTAGTTGCCATATTTACATGATCAACATTTACACAAAAAACAAATTCATTTAATACATTTATGGTGAAATATGATTTGACTGTTTTATTTTCATAATATACAATGAATTCAATTGTATTTTTACCATAAGCTGCAGATGCAATATTAAGGAATCCATCTGAAATGGATACATTTGCATCACCTGATACAACATTAATTTTAACCATAGCTAATTTATTTATATAATTATAATTAGTTATCTCTATTTTTGTAGGATTATCAAAATCAAATGAGCCAATCGTTAAATCCTTCGTATCCCCACATTCAAGACTAATCTTTTCATAAATATCATCATTTTTAATGATCAATGTAAGGTTTCTATAAATACTAATGTTATAATCAGGTTCTGAAATTTCAATAGTTAATGCGTATTCACCAGGATAATAATTTTCCAATATATAACCTGTTTCAACGCCGTCAATCTTGTATGTAACCTCTAATCCTGGATTATCTATATCCTTAACATATATTGATTGTATATCCTGCTGTTGAAGATAAAGAATACCACCATCACTATCAAATATTCCTTCCTCAAAATCAACAATTTCTTCCGAATATGCTAAAACCTTAAATTTTTGTGAAAATAATTTTGTATGTGCTCCAGAATCAAAATCAATTGACATGTATACGGAGTAATATATATCATATATGCCAGGCTTAGTAAATGTAATAGAGTTACCATTTATTTCTAAATCATTTGATGGTGATAAAAAACTATAAGAATATTCTAAATTCGAATATGAAATAGTATAACCATCTATCACTATTGGATAATCTTCATGCACATTAACAGGAATTGGAGTATCCTTGTAATCATCCGCATCAAATATTAATGGCATATATCTATAATTTGCGGAAGCATCATTATATTCAAAATAATAATCTTTTATCGTTAAAATGCTATAATCTGTTGGAACTGTATCATGCTCAGATACACAAATTAATACTTCGTATGATACAGCCTCAGGACCACCACTTGCATAGGCATTTAGAGTAAAGTTAAGTTTACCGTAACCAACATTATTACCTGTAAAACTAAATTTTGGCATATAATAGTTATTATTTACAATTGGTTCTAATAATCCAGTATCAGAATTTCGTGAGCATGACATTTTTCTAGGTGTGTCAGAAGAGGTAGAAAATGAAGTTTCACCACTACTAGAATTAAAAAAATCGAATGTTTCGAATGAATTACCATCATCTGTATAATATTGCGTAACTTCTAATTGAAAGAAATCAAAGCCTTCTCCTGAAATAGAATACAATTCCATTGGTGCATTATAAGAAGTCCAATTTAAATGAGCTATTTCTAAATAAAAATCCTTTGTTTCGCCATATGGGATATTTAATACTATAGGATTTTCATCAGTAAAATAATTTGTAGTTCTTTCGCTATCAATAAAATCCATATACATGTATGGAGTTAGATTTATATCATCCTCTACATTACAACCATAGTTTTGTTCTGGATCATACCACTGATCTGGAATATTTGATTCATATAACTTTTCTAAATTACTTGAGGCAGGCTTATCATTATTTTCTACACTATCAGCTAAAAGCTCAAAACCAGTGCTTAATGAAACCCTACTTGAGTCATTCTCATTGACTTCATCTTTTTTAGCAAATATTGGATTTATAGAAATTAATCCAAGAATGATGAAGAATGAGAAAACAAAAAATCTTTTAATTATCTTCATCATTATTCTCCTTTTTATTACCTTCCATAGCTTTAAACAAATTAACATCAAGCTTATTATATGGAATTTCAATATCATTAGCCTTTAATGCTTCAAATACTAATTCATTTAATCCAAAATAAGCATTCCAATATTCACTATTTTCAACCCAAAATCTAACCTTAAAATCAAAGATGATGCAGATTGAGCATCTAAATATATAAAAGGTGCTGGAGTAGATAGTGTATATTCATAATTTAAAATTGCTTCATATAATACCTGCTTTACCTTCTTAATATCAGAATCATAGCTTACAGAAAAAATCATATCCAATCTTCTAGTAGGATTAGCAGAATAATTTATAAGATTATTATTATAAATAGTGCTATTAGGAACTATTACTCTTTTATTATCAGCAGTTGTAAGCTCAGTATTTAGGATAGATATTTTTCTTACAACTCCTTCAACTGAAGAAACAACAATATAATCTCCCTTCTTAAATGGCTTATTAATAACAATCAATATACCATTAGCAATATTTGCTAGAGAATCCTTTAATGCTAAACCAATAGCTAGTGCAACAGATGAAAATGCAACTAAAAAGCTATTACCTTCAATTCCTAAAATACTTGCACATGAAAAGATTAAGAAAAACCATAAAATAACCTTTATCAAGGCAACAAAGAAGCCACCCGATGCATTATCAATTTTAGTTGAATATATTATTTTCATTAATAGCTTAGAAAGTAATGTGATTAATATACCTCCTATAATAAATATTGCAAATGCTCCTACAATATTAAACCAGTTATTAACAAAAAAATCACCAATTTTACCGAATAATTCATTAAACCCTTCCATAAATACCTCCCATTTATACATTTTTTTTCATATTTTAACTAATTTCTCACAAAAACATTATATCATATAATATTTTACTAATAAATAAAAAATCTCCAAATATCTGGAGATTTTAATAAATTGTATTATTTGATTAATTCTACAATAGATAATACTTCTTTTGATAATGCATCTAGCTTGCTATCAGCATCAGCATGATCCTTACCATTTACACCATAGTAAACCTTTAGCTTAGGCTCAGTTCCACTAGGACGTAATACAAACCACATATTATCATTTAAATAATATTTAATAACATTACTAGATGGTAAATCAATCTTAGAAGTTGTGTCAGCTACATAATCAGTCTTGAATCCAAGCTTTACATCATCCTTAGCTAAAATCTTGAAGTTCTTTAAAGAAATATCTGTAGATCTAAAGAAATTCATAATTCTTTGAATCTTTGCAGCACCCTCTAATCCCTTAAGACCGATATTAGTAATTCCTTCCTTATAATATCCATATTCCTCATAAACAGCGTTTAATGCATCAACTAAATCCATACCCTTTTCACGATAATATGCAGCAGTTTCACAAAGCATTAAAATTGCTTGAATTGAATCCTTATCACGAACACAATCAGATATTAAGCAGCCATATGATTCTTCAAATCCGAATACATATGTTCCTTTACCCTTCTCCATTTCGCGTGCCTTTTCACCAATGAACTTAAATCCAGTTAAAGTAATTTCAACCTTCATACCATACTTTTCAGCAATTGCTGAAGGTAATGTTGATGATACATTAGTTGTAAATACATATCCATCCTCTGGTAATGTATTTAATTCCTTTCTAGTCTTTAAGATATAGTCTAATACTAATGCAGCAGTTTGGTTACCTGTAAATAATACATATTCACCATTATGCTCAACAGCAATACCTAAACGGTCAGCATCTGGGTCAGTAGCAAGTACAATCTTAGCGCCGATTTCCTTAGCATATTCAATCGCCTCATCATAAGCTTCCTTATTTTCTGGATTTGAAGTTTTAACACCAGAGAAATCAGGATCATTAGTCATTTGACATGCAAGAGGATATACATCATATCCTACATTTTGTAACACTTGAGGTGCAAACACTTGACCAGTACCATGAAGTGGAGTATATACTAGCTTAAAGTCCTTCTTTAAATTTGGTCTTAAAATGATTTTCTTAATTTCATTAATATATACTTCATCTACTTCCTTACCAATGTAATGAATTAATTCATGGTTTTTAGATGTTTCAATATTAAAGTAATTATCAATTTTATTAATCTCAGCAATTACCTTATCAGCATCCTTAGGTACTAATTGGCAGCCTGTTTCATCATAAATCTTATAACCATTATATTCCTTAGGATTATGACTTGCAGTAATCATAATACCACCAATACAATTGAAATGACGCACTGCAAATGATAGCTCAGGAGTTGGTCTTAATTCCTCAAATAGGAATACTCTAAATCCTAATGATGCTAAAACCTCAGCAGAGATTCTTGCAAATTCTTTAGATTGATGACGATTATCATGAGCAATCGCAACTCCTCTAGCCCCTGCAACATCACTTTGAGATAACAAATATCTTCCAAAGCCTAATGTTGCTTTTGCTACAATATAAATATTCATACGATTAGTACCAGCACCTAAAATACCCCTTAATCCACCAGTACCAAATTCTAAATCAACAGCAAATGCCTCTTCTAATTCCTTATCAGTCATTGCTTCTAATTCTTTACGTAAATTTGAATCTAAATTTTCATTTTCCTTCCATAGTTTAACCTTATCAATATAGCTCATTTAAATCACCATTCCTTCACAAAAATTATACATAAACTATTAAAAATATACAATATTATTTAACCTTAGTTTTTTCTTCAATATAACGCTTCTCCCATGTATTAGCAATAGATAAATCCTTAACTACACCATGACCATGTTTATACATATCAGCTAATCTATCCATAGCCTGAATACTACCTTGTGTTGCTGCCTTCTCATACCATTTAGCAGCATCAATAAATGATTGCTTAACCCCTTTGCCATAGTAATAACAATATCCATAAGCATATTGAGCCTTAGCATAACCCTTTTCAGCAGCTTTTCTATACCATACAACAGCTTCAGCAAATGACTTACCAACATAAATTCCATTGTAATAAAATACGCCTATATTATATAGTGCCACAGCACTACCCTCAGCTGCAGATTTCTTATATAAATCAAATGCCTTTTCATAAGATTGATTTACACCACTACCATTAAAATAACAATTTGCTAAAGCATTTCTTGCTCTGACAAATCCTTGTTTAGATGACTTTTCAAACCAGTTAAATGCATCAGTCTTAGATTGCTCAACACCAATACCTAAGTCATAGCATTTACCTACCAAATATTGATAGTAGGCGTGATCTAAATATAATAGATCTGCTAATTTTGCATAAGCTTTATCATTGCGAAGTCTAATTAATTCGTCAACCTCCTCAAGCTTTTGCATATCAACCTTAACTTCTTCCTTTTTTGCCCCAAACCCAGCAAAGCTTTTAAAATCTTCAACTGCAGATTTAAATGTTTGTTTTAAAGAATTAAGTGGACCCTTAGGCTTAGTTTCGTTTTCATTAAACTGAATTTTATTGATAGGAACATTATATTCTTTTCTTAAAGCGTTTTGCTCAGCAGGAGATAATAAAGTTAATAAGTGCTCAAAAATAGCATCATTTTCAGAAGTGATTATCTTTTCACCTCTAGATTTAGCTTCTAATAATAGCTCCCACAAATGAGGATTATTAATATCATTAGGAATTATTTTCGTTATTTCCTCAATAGCCTCATCATACCTCTTAAGAAGAACTAATAGCTTAGCATTGTTTATTGCTTCATCTAAATTATCATCTTCTTCATCATTTTTAATGTCTTCCTGTTTTACCTCTTCAATGTCATCCTCATTTAAAGTTTGATATACTAATTCTGCTAAATATTCAAATTTTGATTCCTTTGAAGCATCAATCCACTCAATGCCATTAAAAAATTGCTTAAGAGGAATATTATTAGTACTAGAATCTATTCTATATTCTAATCTCTTTTTAATATTTAAATTAGAAGCAATTTTTACCTCATTTAAAGCATCATGACTTAGCTTAGACTTGTTAGATAAAACAAATAAAAATAATTTACAATTTCTAATTGCATCAGTAATATTATCCCAATAATTCTTAGTATCAAAAGGTAAATTTCTTTCTGAATACCAGCAGCTACAATCATTCTCCTCAAGAATTTTTGCAATTTGCCTTACAACCTCTATATCATCAGATTTATGACAAATGAATATATCCTTTTGACCATAAAATCTATCCATTTCTTCTTCTCTATCCTTTAAAGCCTCTTCAATATCAAGCTTATAATCCTCATATAAATTTTTAGCATTTAAAAAATCTACAACAACGCTTTGATTATTCATATCACAATATTTAACCATAAGTGGAAGAATAATATTCATCTCATATGGCTGTATATCAACTTTAGAAAGCTCCTTGATTAATTTCTCATATGTTAATCTATATGTATTTCTTTCTAAAAAGGCTTTAATAAATCTAGCAACAGTATCTTTAGGAATTATTAATAATAAATCATTACAAATTTCAATTATTCTATCAACGTTTAAAAAGGTATTCTTAAGCTCAAAAGATAATTGATTTCTTAAATTCTTTAAATCACATTCCTTATCAGATTCTAATAAGCTATTTATATTTTCAACAATATCCTTACAATAATCAACATGTAGCACTGAATCACAATAAGGGCATTTACATCTATCATGCTCAATTTCTAAATTTTGATTTCCACAAATAGGACATATAAGCACATCAAATTTCATAAATCTCACCAAACCTTTTGTTTATCGAATATTTATACATTATAATTATACTTTATTTAACAAATATATTCAATTTTAAAAATAAAAAGTTCCCTAAAATAGGGAACTTAATAAACTAATTCTTTAAGCTGTTTAATGGTGCTGGAATTTGACCACCACGATTAATAAATACATTAGGCTTAACTTTAGATATTTTCATAATAGGACCATAGCCTAATAATCCACCAAAGTTAAGTGATTCGCCTTCCTTCTTTCCGATGGCAGGAATAACACGAACCGCTGTAGTTTTAGAATTGATCATACCAATAGCGGCCTCATCAGCAATTAAAGCAGAAATAACCTCTGCAGATGTATCACCAGGAATAACAATCATATCTAATCCAACAGAGCATACCGCAGTCATAGCCTCTAGCTTTTCAATAGATAAAGCACCAGATTCAGCAGCAGCTATCATACCAGCATCCTCACTTACAGGAATAAATGCACCAGACAATCCACCTACACGGCTAGATGCCATAACGCCACCCTTTTTAACTGCATCGTTTAACATAGCAAGGCAAGCAGTTGTTCCACATGCACCGCATTGTTCAAGACCGATTTCCTCTAAAATATGAGCAACTGAATCACCAACTGCAGGTGTTGGAGCTAATGATAGGTCAACAATACCAAAAGGCTTACCAAGCATTTGAGAAGCTTCTACACCAACTAATTGACCCATTCTAGTAACCTTGAATGCAGTCTTCTTAATAATGTCAGCAATCTCTGCAATCGAAGCATCCTTTGGTGCATTAGCTATTGCAGCACGAACAACACCAGGACCAGAAACACCTACATTAATAACACAATCAGCCTCACCTACTCCATGGAACGCACCAGCCATAAAAGGATTATCCTCAACAGCATTACAAAATACTACAAGCTTAGATGCACCAATGCATTCTCTATCTTGTGTAATTTCTGCTGCTTCTCTAACCTTTTGACCCATAAGTTTAACTGCATCCAAATTAATACCTGCTCTAGTTGAGCCAATATTAACAGATGAGCAAAGCTTAGATGTTTGAGCTAAAGCCTGTGGAATTGAATCTATCAATTCTCTATCACCAGGAGCAAATCCCTTTTGTACAAGTGCAGAATAGCCACCAATAAAATCAATACCTATATCATTGGCAACCTTATCTAAAGTCTTAGCATATAAAATTGGATCACCGCCAGATACACCTACAAGCATTGAAATTGGAGTTACTGCTACTCTTTTATTTATAATAGGAATGCCATATTTTTTAGATATAGACTCACCAGTTTTGACTAAATCCTTAGCATAATTGAATATTTTATTATATACCTTTTCACAAGACTTATTGATATCAGTATCCATACAGTCTACAAGTGAAATTCCCATTGTAATAGTTCTAACATCCAAATGCTGATCTTGAATCATTTGGATAGTTTCCATTATCTCTCTTTTATTAAACATAATATACCACCATTAAATTTTGTGCATTAAATTAAAGATATCCTCATGCATTACATGAATATCTAATGATTTAGATTTCCCAAGGTCAGTTAATACATCAACAAAGTCGTTAAATTCAATTGTTAGTGCATCAATATTAATAATCATAAACATTGCAAAATAATCATTAATTACTGTTTGAGAAACATCAATTACATTTGCTTGGTATTCAGCACATCTTCCAGATACACTTGCTAAAATACCAACAGTATCCTTTCCTACTACAGATAAAATTGCATTCATTTTTACATACCTCATTTCTTCTTTCATTAAGCAATTAAAAACGCAAAATAATGACAAATAAAATAATATATTAATGTAGAGCCTAAAAACAAAATAACTGTAAGCATAGGTAGTGATGACCTATACATTGCTGAAATTACATTTTTAGCTACATATGCATTTCTTTTCACAAAATAATCTAATACAGGAATTCCGAATAATAATATAATGGATAAAACAAAGATAAAAGTATAATCTACTTTTATTGAGAAAAATATATCAAATCCACCATTCATTAATATTAATCCCCATGATAATATCATTATCGAAAAAAAGAAATACAAAAATAAAAAGGGTAATAAATTATTAGCAAAATGATACTTCTTCATTATCACATTAACGATATAATATATAAGTGTAACAATAACAGTCAAATATATTATCGTAGATAAAATAAAGCCAAAATATGCCATATCATTGCCCCCTTTCATTTATCATAACACAAAACACTACTTTTATAAAGATAAATCGACATAGACAAAAAAATAAAAGCACATATAATATGTGCTTATTATTTTAATTACTTAGGTTGCTTACCAATGTATGCTAAGATACCACCGTCAACATATAAAATGTGACCGTTAACTGCATTAGAAGCTTCAGAAGCTAAGAATACAGCTGGACCAGCTAACTCATCTGGATTTAACCAACGTCCTGCAGGAGTCTTTGCAACAATGAAAGAATCAAATGGATGACGAGAGCCATCAGCTTGTCTTTCACGTAATGGAGCAGTTTGTGGAGTTGCAATGTAACCAGGTCCTAAACCATTACATTGAATATTGAACTCACCATATTCTGAACAAATATTACGAGTTAACATCTTTAAACCACCCTTAGCTGCTGCATAAGCAGAAACTGTTTCACGACCTAATTCAGACATCATTGAACAAATGTTAATGATTTTTCCGCCGCCCTTCTTAATCATTGCAGGAATTACAGCCTTAGCCATGATGAATGGACCATTTAAGTCGATATCAATTACTTGACGGAATTGTGCTGCAGTCATTTCATGCATAGGAATACGCTTAATAATACCAGCATTATTAACTAAAATATCAATTACTCCTACTTCCTTTTCAATCTTAGCAACCATAGCATTAACGCCATCCTCATCAGTTACGTCACAAACATAACCGTGAGCCTTAATACCAGCTTCCTTATAAGCTGCTAAACCCTTGTCTACTAACTCTTGATTAATATCGTTGAATACGATAGTAGCACCAGCATCTGCTAAACCTGATGCAATTGAAAAACCGATACCATAAGATGCACCAGTAACTAATGCAACCTTACCGTCTAATCTAAAATTAATTTTCATTTTAAACTTTCCTCCTATTATTTGATAACTGCTTTAAGCTTCGATTAAATAATCAGGCTAGTTTCTAACCATTTACAATAATGCTAATTATTATTTTAAATCAGTTGTTTTGATATGATCCATATCATCGAACTCTTGGTTTTCACCACACATTGCCCAAATGAAATTATAGTTAGATGTACCAATACCAGAGTGAATACTCCAGCTTGGAGAAATAACTAATTGCTCATTATTCATAACAATGTGACGAGTTTCTTGTGGTTGACCCATCATGTGGAATACTACATTATCCTGTGGGATATTATAGTAAAAATACACTTCCATTCTTCTTTCATGTGTATGAGATGGCATTGTATTCCATCCTGAACCCTCTGCAAGCTCAGTCATACCCATTGCTAATTGACAAGACTTACATACATCTGGGTGAATATATTGATTAATAACACGCTTATTTAAAGTCTTAGCCTCACCACATGGACGATGATTTGCCTTTTCAAAATCAATATAATATGTAGGATAAGATGTATGAGCTGGACAAGAAGAAATATAGAATTTAGCAGGATTCTTTGGATCTACAGATTCAAAAATAACCTCTACTGTACCCATACCAACATACATACCATCCTTAGATTTAACATCGTAAACCTTACCGTCAAGAGTTACTTTACCAGCACCACCAATATTGATAATACCTAATTCACGACGTTCTAAGAAATATTTAGCTCGTAATTCATCAGATGTTTCTAAAGGAAGAGCCTTCTTAACTGGCATAATACCACCAGATACAATACGATCCTGATGAGAATATACTAATAAAATTTCATCTTCTTCAAAAACACGTTCCATTAAATAATGCTTACGTAATTCTTCAGTTGTATAATGCTTTGAATCATCTGGATGATTCGCATATCTAACTTGTAGTTTCATTATTAAATCTCCTATTTTAATTTAGATTGAACAAATTTATAAGAGAATTCCATATCATCTGGTTTAGAGCCTTCAAATATTAAATAGGCATTAGGACAATTCTCTTTAATTTTAGGCATGATATAATCATAATTCATCACACCCTTGCCAATACAGCATTGCTTTAAAGCACCATCTTCAATGATAAAATCCTTAATATGGAATATTACTATTCTATCCTTAAACAATTCAAGGCATTCATCGAAAATTTGAGTATGATTAGCATAATTGTCAATAGATAAATAATTATAAATATCAACAGTATAATAAATACTATCGCTACCAATTGTATCTACTAATCTTTTTAAAGCCTTAGGCTCAAACATACAATGACCGTATGCCCCCTCTAAAGCAATCTTCGCTTTACTCTTTTCAGCTACAGATGCTAACTCGCTAAAGATTCTCACATTTTCATTAAATGCTTCTTCAGTTCTATTTAATGGATTATAGGTCCATTTATCATCATTATATGATCCAGTTTCACTACCGACATAACCTGCGTGAAAAGCTTTCTCATATTCTAAATGCTCCTTAAATTTTGCAACCATCTTGGCAACTAATTCCTTGTTTGAATGAACAGGATTAAAATATGCACCAAGCATAGCAATCTCTAATCCTTCTTTTTTAAAAGCCTTATAAAAAGACTTTGCTTTCTTTTTTGTCAGGGTACCAGCAAGTCCAGTTTCACCTTCTATTGCTTTATTTAAAACCAATTGAACACAATCAAAGCCAATAGCCTTAGCCTTTTGAGCTAAAGTTTTAGCATCAGACTTACCAAAATCATGTACTCTTACACCTATTTTCATATAAACCTCCAAAGGTCTTTTACCTCAATATAGTGCCACCTATATAAAGTGGCACTAGCCTGAAATATTTTTTAATTAGCGTTGAACACGTCCATTAGCATTACCACCAGCTAATGATTCAACCTCAGCAACAGATACTAAGTTGAAGTCACCATTGATAGTATGCTTTAATGCAGATGCTGCAACAGCAAACTCTAAAGCTTCACCTTGATTTGGCTTAGTTAATAAACCATGGATAACACCACCAGAGAAAGAGTCACCACCACCAACACGATCGATGATTGGGTTAATATCATATCTCTTAGACTCATAGAATTCCTTACCATTATAGATTAAAGCCTTCCAACCATTGTGAGTAGCAGAGAAAGATTCACGTAATGTAGAAATTACATATTTGAAGTTGAATTCCTTTGCCATTTGCTCGAAAATCTTATAGTAACCAGCAGCACCAGTTTCACCAGCTTCAACGTCAGCCTCTGGCTTGAAGCCTAAGCATAATTCTGCATCCTCTTCGTTACCGATACATACATCAACATATTCCATTAAAGGTCTCATAACAGAAATTGCCTTTTCAGAAGTCCATAATTTCTTACGGAAGTTTAAGTCAACAGATACTGTAACACCATGCTTCTTAGCAGCGATACAAGCTAACTTTAAGCATTCAGCAGACTTATCAGAAATTGCAGGAGTAATTCCTGACCAGTGGAACCAGTCAGCACCCTTCATAATTGCATCAAAATCGAAATCCTTAGGATCTGCCTCAGCAATAGCTGAACCAGCACGGTCATAGATAACCTTTGAAGGACGCATTGAAGCACCTGTTTCTAAATAATAAATACCAACACGGTCACCACCACGAGCGATGAATTCAGTATTTACACCATACTTTCTTAATGCATTAACTGCAGATTGACCAATTTCATGAGTTGGAAGCTTTGAAACGAAATAAGCATCATGACCATAGTTAGCACAGCTTACTGCAACGTTTGCTTCTCCTCCACCATATACAACATCAAATGAATCTGATTGAACGAAACGAGTATTACCTGGTGTAGATAATCTTAACATAATTTCGCCCATTGTAACAACTTTTGCCATTTTTTTAAATCTCCTTCTAATTATTATTTTTCTATCTTAATTTTAATGACAGCTTTTTCAACAATATCATCATTAGCCTTACATTTAGCTAAATGGATATCCTCAGTATAAACTAGTGCGAACCCTTCTTCAAGTGTGAAGAATACTCCGCCATCACATGAATATTTAGTTACATCCTTTTCACTATTATAAGGAGTTGTAACCTTTAATGTAGGGTTAGAAATATGTGTATATGCAAATAATTCTTGACCCTTTAAAACAATTTGTAAATCCATATAGTTTTCATGATTTTCATAGAAGCATTCCTCTAAAGGCTTAGCTACATATGTGTCACGATTAATAAATACGTTATCACCATCTACTATAGTCTTACCCTTAGGTAATGCTAATAAATCATGAGTTTCAATATAGTTAATTGCAGTATCAATATTTTTAGCAATTCCCTTATAACGATATAAATCAACTAATTTTCCTACTATCATAATTTTACCCCTTTATTATCTTACAACCTCAGCACTACCATTAGCAGCCATAAAATTCTCAATATCTTCACATGATAATACTGATGCATCACCATAAATAGTATGCTTTAATACAGAAGTATTTAAACCATATTTTACAGCATAATCAGGATCATCATAATTTTTTAATAAACCATGGATAACTCCTGAAGCAAACGCATCTCCTCCACCAATTCTATCATAAATATTGAAACGAATTGGATCAGTTAGCTTCCAGCTTAATTCTTCACCATTTAGCTTAAAGTAATATCCAGCTAATGAATTTTCAGTAGCAGAATATACAACTCTATCAGTACCAAATATATAATTTAAGCTGTACTTCTTAATCATTTTAGGGAAAACATTTCTTCTCTTTTCAGATAATGTAGTTCCTGTAAAGTCATCATCTAGTGGAATTTCTAAAATAGTATTAGCATCATAGAAGCTTGCAAATACGATATCTACATAATTCATAAATTCTTTATATACCGGTCTAGCCTCTTCTACTGTCCATAGCTTAGAGCGATAGTTGAAATCAAAGCTAACCTTGACATTATATTTTTTAGCCTCTTTACATGCACGAAGGGCAACTTTACGAACTCTGTCACCTAGTGCTAAAGTGATACCAGATAAATGGAACCATGTAGCATCTTTAAATATTTCTTCCCAATCAAACTCTTCTTCTTGAATACGAGTGATTGCAGAGTGCTTTCTATTATAAATTACTTTTGATGGACGACCACCAAAGCCAGTCTCTAAAAAGTAAATACCAATAGTTGTTGAACCTCTTACAACGTATCTTGTGTCAACATTATGACTAAGAAGATGAGTAATTGCTCCATCACCTAATTGATTAGGAGGAAGCTTGCTCATAAAGTAAGCTTTATGACCCATGTGAGCTAAAGCAACAGCAACATTTGCTTCTCCACCACCATAATTAACCATAAATGAATGAGTTTGATTAATTGTAGCATAATCTGGAGTTGATAATCTTAGCATAATCTCTCCAAATGTAATAATTTTTTCCATAGACAACTTTCTTTCTTTTTTATTTTATTACTTCTTTAATGCAGCTCTAGCATCAGCTACAGCCTTAACATATTGCTTAGCTAACTCAGTAGTCTTAGCTAAATCACCCTTAGTTGCAGGACCAGTTAAGTGAGAGCCTGAACCAACAGCTACTACACCAGCCTTAATCCATTCAGCAACGTTATCTAAATCAACACCACCAGTAGGCATAATGTTAGCTTGTGGAAGTGGACCCTTAACAGCCTTAACATAAGATGGACCAGGAAGTGATCCAGGGAATAACTTAACGATATCGCATCCTGCTTCCATAGCACGAACGATTTCAGTAATAGTCATACATCCAGGCATATAAGGAACTTGATATCTATTACATAATTTTGCAGATTCTAAATCGAATCCTGGAGAAACGATATACTCAGCACCAGCTAAAATAGCTGCACGAGCAGTTTCAGAATCTAAAACAGTACCAGCACCTACGATTAGCTTATCAGCTGGGAATTCCTTCTTTAATGCTGCGATTACTCTATCAGCACCAGGAACTGTAAATGTTACTTCGATTGCAGGTATACCACCTTCAATACATGCTGCAGAAACGTTTCTAGCTTGTTCTTCGTTTTCTGCACGTACAACTGCAACAACACCTACAGCAGCAATACGATTTAAAACATCAAATTTTTTCATTTTTTCTACCTCTTTTCAAATTTAATTTCATTATATGAAATATACCAATGTATATTATAAAATGATTTACTTTTTTTGTCAATGAAGCATAAGTGGTTTTTACAAATATAATTTTAGGTTTTTCTATTGTAAAATTTCACAAAAGATTTATAATTATAGAGGTGATTTCTATGATTATAACTATTGTTCTTTCAATGCTTGCAATTATCGGAATGTTTATATGTATTTTGAGATTTCCAAGTATTAGAATTAAAAATTTTCAAATGGATACATTTTATTTACCTATTTTATTTGTAGCTATTATTTTTTTAACATTTCCAATATTTGACAAAAATGAATTATTTAATATATTAACTACAAACTCAAATTTAAACCCACTTAAAATATTAGTTTTATTTATATGTGTTTCAATAATATCTATTGCCTTAGATGAAACAGGATTCTTTAGCTATATAGCAACAATATTTATTAATAAATATAAGGCAAGCCAAACAAAGCTATTTATAGTCATATATATATTAATATCTATATTAACTATATTTACTTCAAATGATATAGTTATACTTACCTTTACTCCATTTATTTTATATTTTTCTAAAAGCGGCAAAATAAATCCAATACCATATTTAGTAATGGAATTTGTCGCTGCAAATACATACTCTATGCTCCTTGCAATTGGTAATCCTACTAACATCTATTTAGCGAGTGCTTTTAATATAACATTTATTGATTATTTATTAACAATGATAATTCCAACATTATTATGTGGTATAACTTCTTTTATATTATTATTAATAATGTTTAGAAAGCAATTAAAAAAGCCTATTGAGGTGTTCGAAATGAATGAAGCAAAAATCCAAAATAAGCCTTTATGCATTATTTGTGGAATCCACCTTGCTCTTACAACAATTTTACTTGCTATTTCAAGCTACATAAATCTTGAAATGTGGATTATATGCTTATGCTTTGCAGTATCATTATTGTTAATACTTTCTGTATATTCAATTGTAAAAAGAAATTCTAAATATCTTGAATCTACAATTAAAAGGGTACCATATAGTTTAATTCCATTTATATTGTCTATGTTTACCATTATTATGGCATTAAATCATTACTCAGTTTTTAGTTTTATTCAAGAAGGATTTGCTGAAATATCTAATAATATTACTGAACCACTAATCTATTTACTTACTTCTACATTAAGCTGTAATGTATTAAACAACATTCCAATGACATTAGCATATGGCTCTATTCTTTCAAATACAGAAAATTTAAAGCTCGTTTATGCTACTATAATTGGTTCTAACATTGGAGCAATGCTAACTCCTGTAGGTGCACTTGCAGGAATAATGTGGATTAGAATGCTTAAAATAAATGGAATTGATTATTCATTTAAATCATTTATGAAAAATGGAGTAATAATTACTTTTACATTATTAATTGCTGGAGCAATAGCATTACTAATTATATAAAATAAAAGTTCACTTGCTATTGCTAGTGAACTTTTTGTTTTATTATCTTCTTACACCATGGCAGAACTTATATTTTAAACCACTTCCACAAGGACATGGATCATTTGCTCCAGCCTTTGGCTCAGCTCTCTTAGGAGTATTCTTTTTAACCGTATTTTGGTCTTGATTAGTAGATAAACCCTTTAAAGCATCCTCTTCTTTAGGTGGCTCTACAATTCTACGTTGAACAGCAATAGTAGTATGCATTGCAGCAATCAACACTTCATTATTAATTCTCTTAGTTAATCTTTCAAATTTATTGAAACCTTCTCTTTGATATAGCTCAAGAGGATTGTTTTGAGCATATGATTGTAAATGAATACCCTGACGGAATCCAGCCATATCATCAATATGCTCTCTCCAATTTCTATCTAGGATTGGAAGAATAATTCTCTTTAATTGGAACATTACTGTATCTTCAATAATATTTGGATTTTCCTTCTTAACCTCTTCAGGTATTACTCCACCAAGAATCTCTCTCATTTGAGTAATTCTATTATCTAAATCATTACATGCAATCTTATATAGATATTCTATGATATCACTATCATCCTCATATTCACGAATAACATTAACATCAACCATATTAGGTCTAAATAGCTTTTCGTTAAATGTTTGAGCAAGCTTGTCATCATCAAATTTTGCAGATTCCATAAATTGATCAACAACATCAGCAATTGCAGATTTCATTAAAGTTTTTAAAACCTCATCTAGCTTTTCAGCTTTAATGACCTGTGTACGTTGAGCATAGAAAATTTCTCTTTGCTTACGAATAACATCGTCATACTTTAAAACATTTTTACGCGAATCAAAATTTATACCTTCGATCTTAGTTTGTGCCATTGTAACAAGCTTAGTAAGCATCTTGTTTTCTAATGGTGCATTTTCATCATCGCTCATCCAACGAATACATAAAGCTAATCTATTCTTAAAAGTGTCACCACCAAAGCGTTGAATTAAATCGTCCTCAGTAGAAATAAAGAATCTTGAATAACCTGGATCTCCTTGACGACCAGCACGACCACGTAGCTGATTATCGATACGGCGAGATTCAAATCTTTCAGTACCTAATACTGCAAGACCACCTAACTCTCTAACACCCTCAGCAAGCTTGATGTCGGTACCACGACCAGCCATATTAGTTGAAAGAGTAATAGCACCAATTTCACCAGCCTTAGCTACAATTTCAGCCTCACGCTCATGGTTCTTAGCATTTAACACCTCATGAGGAAGCTTTTCCTTAACAAGCATTCTATGAACAAGCTCAGATGTTTCTACATTTGCAGTACCAATTAGGATTGGTTGACCATTAGCATGTCTAACCTTGATTTCTTCAATCATAGCTTTAAACTTTTGTTCAGGAGTCAAGAATAATAAATCCGGCATATCGTTACGAATAACAGGTCTATTAGTAGGAACCTCTACAACATACATATTATAAATGTTTCTAAATTCCTCTTCCTCAGTTTTTGCTGTACCTGTCATACCAGAAAGCTTCTTATACATTCTGAAGAAATTTTGATATGTTATAGTAGCAACTGTAATAGTTTCCTTTTTAATTTCAACCTCTTCCTTAGCTTCAATAGCCTGATGTAGACCCTCTGAGAATTGTCGTCCTTTAAGAATACGACCAGTAGATGCATCAACAATTAATACAGCACCATCTTGAACTACATATTCCTTACCATCAGAGAAAATATATACAGCCTTTAAAGCGTTATTAATTCTATGAACTAATAAAGTGTGCTCAACGTCATAAATATTTTCAACCTTAAAAAACTTTTCAGCCTTAGTAACTCCTGATGGAGTTAATGCAATAGAACGTGATTCAATGTCAATAGAATAGTCATCTTCATTTAAAGCCTTAACAAAAGTATCAGCCTTTTCATATAAACCATTATCATCCTTTGTTGGCCCTGAAATGATAAGTGGAGTTCTTGCATCATCAATTAGGATAGAGTCTACCTCATCGATAATCGCATAATTTAAACCTCTAATTTGTGTTACCTCATCAAAAGAGTTAACCATATTATCTCTAAGATAATCGAAGCCTAGCTCTGAGTTTGTAGAATACATAATATCACACATGTATTGCTCTCTCTTAGTTTTACGGTCATATTCTCTTAAATTTAAACCTACTGTTAAACCTAAAAATCTATAAATATCACCAATTTCTCCATGTGCCTCACGACCAGCTAGATATTCATTTACTGTAACGATATGAACACCATCACCAGATAATGCATTTAAATACGCAGGGAATACAGCAGTTAAAGTCTTACCTTCACCTGTTTTCATTTCTGCAATATTACCACCGTGTATTGCGGCAGCACCTACTAATTGAACATGGTATGCCTTCATACCAGTAACACGATATGCGGCCTCTCTAGCAACAGCGTATGCTTCTACTAATATATCATCTAATTTTTTTCCATTTTTTACTAAATCCATGAAATAAGGAGTTTTCGCTTTAAGCTCTTCGTCAGTAAGCTTTTGCATTTCTTCATCTAATGCTTCTATCTTAGTGGCAAGCTTATCACAGCGCTTCATTTCCCTATAACCAGAATCAAATAATTTCTTTAAGCCCATAAATCAAGTAATCCTAAAGGATTAATCCTTTCTAAAATCTCTAATTTAAATCATACTATAATTTAAAATTTTTTTCAACCTTTAAAGGAAAAAGAAATGGGGCTAAATGCCCCATTTCAACAAAAGCTATTTATTTGTAGTTTCGATAACAGCGTAATCGCCATCTTCTCTTAAGTAAATTACATTTGTTTTTCTAGTTGCCTTATCTAAATATATAAAGAAATCATGTCCAAGCATTTCCATTTGATCTATTGCCTCTTCTTCACTCATAGGCTCTAAATCAATTTGCTTATCACGAACAACCTTTTCATTTCTAGGCATCTCCTCTTCAACACTTCTAATTCCTGCTCTACCTAGCTTATCCTTAACCTTATCATTGAATCTACGAACTTGCTTAAGAAGCTTATCAACGGCAAGGTCAATGGCTGCATAAACATCAGCCTCCATTACTTCAGCGCGAAGTATGATATTTTTAGATGGTATTGTAACCTCTACCTTATGGTATGCCTTATAAACCTTACATACTACTCTAGCAGAAACATTATCGTAATCTTGTAAAAGTCCCTCTAGCTTTCCTAGTTTTTTAATGGCATATTCCTTGTTGGCATCTGATGGATTGAATCCATTTTTTCCTACAATTTCTACCTTCATATATATCACTCCTTTTCTATCTTTATTATACCATTTACATTATACGGTTTCAATAAAGAAATAAATTTATTAAGACTTTAAAATACAGCTAAAGCTTATAAACATTTTGTGCTTGAAGTCCTTTATCACCAAATACAAGATCAAATTCAACTAGCTGACCTTCGTTTAATGTTTTAAATCCTTCATCAAGAATAGAACTATAATGAACAAAAATATCATCATAATTTTCCTTGACTATAAAGCCATATCCTTTCTCATTGTTAAACCATTTTACTTTTCCTACTAACATAAAATTTTCCTCCTTGTGTAATTAAATAATACTCTTAAAGTTAATATATACACAAGAAAAATCAAACCAAAAAGTTCGACTGCTTTTTCAAATAAAAGCATAGAATAAAAAGATTATTTTGAAATAGCTTACTAGCCATATTCAGCAGTTCTAAATTATAATCATCAATAACAATAGTATCAAAAAACATAAATTGATAATTATCATTATTAATATACCTCATAGCTATTTGATTATACTCCTTTATATAACAATTATATTCAATAAAATATTGCTTATCAAAAATTGATAATATACGGCAGCTATAATCTTCTAGCTCAATAGATTCTAGCTGAAGTTTAATAGGATACAAATTATAGCATTTATCACAAATATACTCTATTCTTCTACTAAATAAATCGACAAAATTTCTCCTAATATAAAAAAATCTCTTACAAATTTTACATTCCATAAAAAAAGCCTCCTATATAAATATAGAAGACTTTTATGTTTTTTTTAAATATACTTTTTAAAATTCAATTTTAATATCTTGGCGTTTGCCTTCTTCTGCTTCAAAGTACTCCTTCTTAATAAATCTAGAGCCTGCAATAATAGAAGCTGGGAATACTAATATAGCTTTATTAAACGCTGCAACGTTAGAATTATAATTACTTCTAGCTGCTTGAAGATTTTCTTCAACATCACTAATTGCAGCTTGTAAATTAGAAAATACCTTATCAGAATTCAAATTTGGATATTGCTCTACAACAACATTTAACTGTTTAGATACAGCATCCATTTGTTCATTAAATTCCGCCTTTTCCTTTAATGACGCATTTGCACCAGGATTACGCATTTCAACTATCTCCTTTAAAGTGCCCTTCTCATGCTTCATAAAGCCTTTAGTAGCATCTATCATCTTTGTTAATAAATCATATCTCTTTGTTAGGTATACATCTATTCTTGATTCAGAATTTTCAACATCCTGCTCCATGCGAATAAATCTATTTCGAGTTGAAATAAACCATATACCAATAATTAACAACAATAAAGCAACTCCACCAATAACAATTAAAACAACAAATCCTGTAGAACCTATTCCACTAACATTACTTGAACCCATTTCATTTCCTCCTTATTACTATTATTATACTTTATTTCAATACAACTATTTTAATAGAGTCTTAAGTTCTGTTACCTTATCAAGCTTTTCCCAAGGTAAATCTAAATCATTTCTACCAAAATGACCATAAGCAGCTGTTTGCTGATAAATTGGTCTCTTTAAATCTAATGTTGAAATAATACCCTTTGGTGTAAGCTTAAACAGCTCTAAAACCTTATTAGAAATTTTCTCCTCTGAAACAAAGCTTGTACCAAATGTATCAACTAAAACTGATGTAGGCTCCGCTACACCAATTGCATATGATAACTGAATTTGACACTTCCTACATAATCCAGCTGCGACAATATTTTTTGCAATATATCTAGCCATATATGAAGCAGATCTATCTACCTTAGATGGATCTTTACCAGAGAATGCTCCACCACCATGACAAGCAGCACCACCATATGTATCAACAATAATCTTTCTACCAGTTAATCCACTATCACCTTGAGGACCACCAATTACGAATCTTCCTGTTGGATTAAATAGGAATTTTGTATCCTTATCAACTAATTTTTTTGGTATAACAAAATCAACAACATGCTTCTTTATATCTTTAGCTAGCTTATCCATTTCAACCTCAGGTGAATGCTGTGTTGATATTAAAACTGTATCTATTCTCTTAATATTATTATTTTCATCATATTCAACAGTAACCTGAGTTTTACCATCTGGTCTTAAATAATCTAATGTCCCATTTTTTCTAACATCAGTTAATCTCTTTGCAAGCTTATGAGCTAATGTAATAGCCATTGGCATATATTCATCAGTCTCATCACAAGCATAACCGAACATAATACCTTGGTCACCAGCACCTTGCTCATGTTCATCACTTTCATCAACACCCATAGCAATATCAGGTGACTGAGGGTCAATTGCACACATAACAGCTAAATTATCAGCATCAAAGCCAAACTTACCTCTAACATATCCAATTTCTCTTACTTTATTTCTAACAATTTTTTGAACATCCACGTAATGATCTGTAGTGATTTCACCAAAGACCATCACCATACCTGTAGTACAAATAGTCTCGCATGCAACACGAGCATTAGGATCGTGTGCTAATATATCATCTAAAACAGCATCAGAAATTTGATCTGCAATTTTATCAGGATGTCCTTCAGTTACTGATTCTGACGTAAAAAATCTTCTCATTATAAGTTCTCCTTTAAAGCTTTAGTTAATTGATCTGCACAGCTTGTACCTTTCATACCACAAACATTACCTTCAAGTATAGCAATAACCTTATCTGCATCCATACCCTCTACAAGCTTTGAAATAGCCTTTAAATTACCATTACAACCACCAAGGAACGAAACATTTCTAACCTTTTTATCCTCATCAATTGTAAAAGTTATTTTTTTTGCACAAACACCATTTGTTAAATATTCATAATTCATATATTATTCCTCCTACTACATCTCATTATATATATTTTCAAAATCTGAACTAAATCTTACAAAACGATCAAATATTACAGGATCAAAATAAATTTTAAAATGCTCCTCTAAATAATTCATTGTAAGCTTATGATTATACGCCTTCTTATACGACTTAACACTTCGCATAGAAACATATATATCACATATTAAAATAATTTGTGATTCCATATTACTTTGAATATCTCTCATCTTCTTAACAAAGTCATCTGTGTTAGAACCTTCAAATGTTGCACGAATTATATCCTCACATTTTCTTTCAAGCTGTAATCTTGAAATAAGCTCACTACCTAACTCAGTTTCCATTCTAAGAGCTTCGAATTTATCATCCTCATTATTATAGTAATCCTTATCAAAATAAACCTTCTTTTCAATATGGATTCTAGTAAAGTTATAAATTCTTTCACATGCATCTGGCTTTAAGCCTAAAAGAGAACCAAGCTTTTTAGCCATTAAGGCCAAAATCTCTATATTATTTCTTTCATCACTTGATAATTCATTTGATGATAAGGTAACATCAAATATTTTAGTAACAACATTAGTAAAATCCTCTTGTACCTGTCTACGTTTCATAAGCTCTTTCTTACGTTCGTCCTGCATATAATTTGCCATCGCAACACTTATATAAAGCACCAGCATAAATAGCAAAAGTAAAATGGTCCTTATAAATATATCCTTAAATTCATTAGACACAAAGAATTTACTTATAAATTCAGAAATGTTTGTAGCCATGTTAGTATTTAATAATGAATAGGTAACTGTAAAGTGTAAAATAGTTACAATTATAAATACCCATAGAAAAACATTTTTAAGCATTTTTTTATCTTGATAGAATGCACATACTGCTAAAGAATAATATAGCAATATGTATCCGCATTCCTGTAGATAAGTAGATTCACCAACCTTAAGCTTAATATAAATTACTATAGTTGATAAAAACAAATAAAAGCTGGATATATACATGGCTATGATTTGAGCCATTTTGTCCTCAGGACCCTTATTTATCATCTTTTTTAAACCACTGTTAACAATAAATGTAACAGGGAATAGTAAAACTGTTAATAGCCAGTTTGAAGGCTCAGAGAATGAAATGATAGTAAATATTAAGGTATATATTAAGTTCGAAACAAAGACTATATTTTTGATAACAACATTCTTTCTATATAAAACCTGATTATCATTAGTAATATCTATTCCGCTTTCAAAACCAAATTTACTTTGAAAGAAATTATTATTTTTAATCTTTTGTTGGATTTTATTTTTCAAATCCTTAATACCCATTATCATTCACCTCCATTCTTTATTATTTTATCATATTTTTTATCATTTTAATATATCACCTGTAACAAATATCTTTTGACCATTAGAGAAATCTTTTCCTGATAAGATTCGTTTGCCTGGATATAAAACCTCTAAAAGCTCAATGGCAGAATCCTTAGTTTTTAAAACGATTCTTTTTTTCGTATCTAAAACAGTACCAGGCAGCTCCTCACCAATATAGCTTATCTCTCTTGCCTTAAAGACTTTAAGCTTTATATCATCAATTTTTAAATAGGCTCCCGGTTCATACGAAAGACCTCTAATTTGATTAACGATATTCTTAGAGGTATTATTCAAATCAATAATCTCCTCTTCAGGTGAGATATTTGGAGAATATGTCGCTTCTTCTTCGTTTTGAGAAACACCTTGATTATTACCATTATAAATATCTTCAATACAATTCATTAATAAATCTCTACCAATCATTGATAGCTTTTCAAAAAGTATACTATTATTATCCTCAGGTAAAATATCATATTCCTTAAAAGCATAAACCTTACCAGCGTCTAACCTCTTAGTCATTTCCATTATACATACACCTGTTTTTTCATCACCGTTAATTAGGCATCTTTGAATTGGAGCACCACCTCTATGATATGGCAACAGTGAACCATGAACATTTAGACAATATTTAAAGCTATTTAATATCTTAGAAGGAACATACTGTCCATAAGCAGCAGTAATTAAAATATCTGCTCCCGAATTTATTATAGCGTCATAATCATCCTTTATTCTTTCTGGTTGAAATAGCTTTAGGTTAAGCATTGAAGCAGCCTCAGCAACTGGTGTAGGAATAAACACTCCTTTTTTCTTAACTCTATTTGGTTGACTAACAACCAATACTATTTCATATTTCTTATATAATTCATTTAAAATTGGAACTGCAAACGTGGGAGTTCCCATAAAAACAATTTTCAAATTATCACATCCTTGTTATAGATAAGCTTATATCCTTATTATTTTGATATAACGGATAAAGATATTTAATCTTATTTAATACTCTATCCTCTACTGCTTGAATTTGAATCACAAATCTAAATACATTATTTTTCTTAAATATCATATCCTCAGCTGGACCTAAAATAATAGAATCAGTTGCTTCCTTTTTTAAATTCTCAACAATAATTTTTGCCTCCTCATATGCCTTATTTGCATCCTTAGACTGAACCATAATTTCAATCACTGTTGAATATGGTGGCATTTGAGTAACTCTTCTATTACGAATTTCAAAATTATAGAAGCTTTCATAATCATGATTCTTTGCACATTCAATCACATAATGCTTTGGATTATAGGTTTGAATAATAACCTCTCCATCCTTGTCAGCTCGACCGGCACGACCTGACACCTGTTCTATCAAATTAAAAGCCACCTGTGAAGCATCAAACAACGGATAAGATAGTGCTAGATCAGCATTAACAACACCTACTAATGTTACATCCTTAAAATCTAATCCCTTAGTAATCATTTGTGTACCAACTAATATATCAGCCTCATGATTTTTAAATTTATAAAATGCGGCTTCATAATCTTCTATTTTAGCTGCAGTATCTAAATCAACTCTTAATATCTTAGCACCAGGAATTAAATCCTGTGCAGCCTCTATAATTTTTTCAGTACCACTTCCAACAAAACGTATCTTATCAGAGCCACAGCTATGACACTTCATAACGTTTGGTTGATGGAAGCCACAATAATGACATTTAAGGCTTTGAGTATTTGCATGATAGGTAAGTGAAATATCACAATTAGGACATTTAACAGACTCACCACAGCTTCTACACATAACAAATGAAGAGTAGCCTCTTCTATTTAAAAATAAAATAGATTGCTCACGCTTATCATAACATGACTTTAGCTTTCGTTGTAGCTCTCTTGATAAAACACTTCTATTTCCACTTTGAAGCTCCTCCTTCAAATCAATAACCTTAGCTCTAGGTAAAAGCTTACCATTAGCACGAACAGGCATTGACAAAAGCTCATACTCACCATTAGTGGCATAATAATAATCTGAAACATTAGGCGTAGCACTACCCAAAACAACACAACAGCTATGATTAGCACCTCTAAGCTTTGCTATTTCAATCGCATTATATTTAGGATTATTTTGCTGAATATAAGATTGCTCATGACATTCATCAATAATAATAATTCCTAAATTATCAAGTGGAGCAAATATTGCAGATCTAGCACCTACTACAATTTTAACAGACTTATTATATATTCTCTTCCATTCATTATATTTTTCATTCAAGGTCAATCTAGAATGTAAAATTGCTATTTCAGAACCAAATCTGTTTTGAAACAAGCCTGTTATTTGTGGAGTAAGAGAGATTTCAGGAACAAGCATAATAGCAGTCTTGTTAGCCTTGATTGCATCCTCAATCCACTTCATATAAACCTCTGTTTTACCACTTCCAGTAATACCATGAAGCAAGTATGTCTTATACTCATTAAGCTTTAATGCCTTATATGCTGCTAATTGATATTTATTAAATTCAATTACTTTATTAGGATAATCAATATTCTTTTCCTTAAGTGGAATAATTTCTTTAGTATAAATGCTTATAATTCCTTTTCTAGCTAATGTATCAACTACAGATTTAGAATATCCTGAATCCTCAAGTAAAACACTAAGCTCTATTGAATCATTAATTTCCTCTAAAAATGATACAAGTCCTGCACCTTGTTTGCTTGAAGGCTTAATATCTGTATCATTTAATCTAACATATGCTATCTCATTAGAATCCTTTTTCTTTTTAGGTATTGTATCTAAAATAACATTTCCTTTTTTAACCTCAGCATATACTATCTTAAGCTTATTATTATCAAACCCATCAATTTGGCATTCATTTCTTTTTAGTATTTCTTTACACTCCTGTGTAATATCTTCTCTATTAATAACTCTTGCAACTCTTTTATATTTGACCTTAAGTGATGTAGGAATCATTGTCTGTAATGCAGTTGCATAAAAGGAAAAATTGTTTTCAGCAATATACTTAGCTATACCAATAAATTCCTCATTCAAAACTGGATAAACATCAACAAGCTCTAGGATTTCCTTAAGATTACTTTTAAACTCAGTTGAATCCTTTAGCTTTGTTACAAAGCCTACTCTTTTAGTATTTCCAAAAGGAACTGTAACTCTATAGCCAACGTCAATAATATCCTCTAGAAACTTAGGAACGATGTAATCAAAGCTTCGATTAACCTGCTTATTCTTAATATCAATTATTATTTCAGCTATCATACAATCCCTCCTTTACAAAAAAAATAAGCCATCTTACGATGGCGTTATTTTATATTCATGCCATCCATCAAGCTTTAGCACCTTGCATATTGTAGGTTGCTGAAGGATCAACGAGCTTGCCTCTACCCTTCTCTTTATGACATAATAATTATACTATTTATTAAGATAAATTACAATAAATTAATTTAAATTAGAGTAATATTTTCACCAATTTTTTGATCTATGATTCCACATGCAGAAAGTGGCCTTGCAACAGCCTTCAATATTACATATAAAATTATACTTTGTGGTATCAAATAAATTAAATTTTTAGGCAACGAAATAAATAACATATATGTCATCATTGCTTCGAAATTTAAATCATAAAGCATAGCCCACCATATTGAACCTAAAAATACATTTACAAATAGATTGACAAATAATCTTGCATATAAGCATTTAGTAAATGTAACCTTAGTTTTATAAAAGCATAATCCATACATTAATCCTGATAGCATTGCATTTACTGTGTATCCTAAAAAGAATACCTCAGAAGATTGAAATACAAAATATCCTAAAATATCAGATAAGAAGCCTATAGTAATTCCACAAATAGGTCCATATATCATTGCTATTATTGAAAAGACTAGATAAGTTATACCAATTCCTAAATTTGCAAATCCTGAAGGTATAACTACGAGCTTACAAATAAACATTAGTGCAAACGTAACGCTTATACCACAAAGCTTTTTAACAGTTGAAAATTCTTTGCTGGCAAAAGTCCAATATTTTTTGTGAAATGGAGTTTTAAATATAAACTCATTATCAGCAATATCAATAAGAAACTTATCCTCTGTTTCTTTAGAGCCTATCGCAAATAAAATAATTATAAATATTAGAATTACAACCATCATTAACAATCCAAAAAGATAAGGATTTAAATGACCTACATAGATTGCGATTGGATCATTATTAAATGTAATTTCAAAACTATCTGTAGAATCAAAGGTTAAAATTGTTTTAATATATTTACTACATCTAGCTAATCCTTCATTAAGCTCACCACTAGATGTCTTAAAGGTTGTAGGAAAAAATTTCCTTTGAATAGAGATAGTATATACATTATCACCTATTTCCTTTATCTTAGCCTTTTTAGTCATCTTCGCATAATTTTCTATATTAGCGATACTAATTTTACTTTGTCCTTCTTCCAGATTTGAATTATAAGTGGAAATATCTTCTAAGGTTTTTGTAAAGAAATCTTCATTCATAAATTCCTTAGGATTAGTATTTGAAGTAATTTCGAACCTGTAATAGCTAAAGTTCTCATTAAACACATATTCTGTAACAAAAAATCCTACAAGAAATCCAACAAGTAAAAACATAAGGACAATTGCCTTATATACCCAAAAGGATTTTATTATTCTATTTTTCATATTCGGCCTCCCAATACTGAAGAGTCCACTATAACTAAGTACAGCGGATGCACAAGAGAATCGCCACATTTGTGTTCGTCCATATCCAACTTCCCATGATATAGCACTTAACGCGCTCTTGCTACTCTGTCACAAGTAAAGTATATAGGAATATAACATAAATTTCAACAAATAATTTCAAAAATAAAAGAGCTATCAAACGATAGCTCTTCATTAATTACATAGACTCGTGAATTGTACGATTGATAACATCATCTTGTTGCTCTTTTGTAAGCTTGATGAAGTTAACTGCATAACCAGAAACACGAATTGTTAATTGTGGATACTTTTCAGGATGCTTTTGAGCATCTAATAATGTTTCTCTATCAAAAACATTAACATTTAAATGGTAACCACCATCTGCTACATATGTATCTAACATTTGAATTAAATTTTCAACTCTATTTGACATAATTCTTTTCCTCCTAAAAATTAGTCTTCTTCTTTACCTAAAGAAGCAGGTGTTACAGAGAAAGTATTAGAAATACCATCTCTAGAATAGTCATATGGAAGCTTAGCAACTGATTCTAATGAAGCTAATGCACCATGAGTATCACGTCCGTGCATTGGGTTTGCACCTGGTGCTAATGGTTCACCAGCCTTACGTCCATCAGGAGTATTACCAGTGTTCTTACCATATACTACATTTGAAGTAATAGTTAAGATTGACATAGTAGGGATAGATTCACGATAAGTGTAGTGCTTTTTAATCTTATTCATGAATGTCTTAACTAACCATACAGCGATATCATCTGCACGGTCATCATTATTACCATATTTAGGGAAATCACCCTCAATATTGTAATCAGAAATTAAACCGAATTCGTTACGAACAGGAGTAACCTTTGCATACTTGATAGCTGATAATGAGTCAACTGCACAAGATAAACCAGCGATACCTGTTGCAAAGAAACGACCAACCTTTGAATCATGTAAAGCCATTTCTAATGCTTCGTAAGAATACTTGTCATGCATGTAGTGGATTAGGTTTAATGTGTTAACATAAACATTAGCTAACCACTCCATCATTTGTTCATACTTCTTAACAACCTCAGCATAATCTAAAGGTTCATTAGAAGTAATAGGTGAATATTCAGGTGCTACTTGTAAAGGTAAACCTGTTTTCTTATCCTTATGTAATTCGTCCTTACCACCATTTAATGCATATAATAAACACTTAGCTAGGTTAGCACGTGCACCAAAGAATTGCATATCCTTACCAACTCTCATTGAAGATACACAACATGCGATACAGTAATCATCACCCATTTCAGGACGCATTAATTCGTCTGATTCATATTGGATTGATGAAGTACGGATTGATAAATCAGCACAGAAAGCCTTGAAGTTCTTTGGTAATCTCTTTGACCATAAAACTGTTAGGTTTGGTTCTGGTGCAGGTCCTAAGTTATCTAATGTATGTAAAACACGGAATGCAGTCTTAGTAACTAATGTACGACCATCTACACCCATACCACCAATAGATTCAGTAACCCAAGTTGGATCTCCTGAGAATAATTGATTGTATGATTCAATACGTGCAAATCTTACAATACGTAATTTCATAATAAAGTGGTCAATGATTTCTTGAGCCTCTTCTTCTGTAATAATACCCTTAGCTAAATCTCTTTCGAAATAAATATCTAAGAAAGTAGTGTTACGACCAATTGACATTGCTGCACCATTTTGGTCCTTAACAGCTCCTAAATATCCAAAGTATAATGCTTGAACAGCTTCCTTAGCAGTTTCAGCTGGCTTAGTAATATCACAGCCATAGCGCTCAGCCATTAAAGCTAATTCCTTTAAAGCCTTGATTTGCTCAGAGATTTCTTCACGATCTCTAATAACATCAGGTCTCATATCTCCACCGATTAAAGACTTATCTAATTCCTTTTGCTTAATAAGGTAGTCTGTACCATATAATGCTACTCTACGGTAATCACCAACAATACGTCCTCTACCATAAGTATCAGGTAAACCAGTTAAAATATGAGCTGTACGACAAGCTCTCATTTCTGGAGTATAAGCATCAAATACACCATCATTATGAGTCTTGCGATACTTAGTAAAGATTGTATGAATTTCTGGATCAACAGTATATCCATATTGAGCAGCAGCTTGTTCAGCCATCTTAATACCACCGAATGGCATTAATGCTCTCTTTAATGGTTCATCTGTTTGAAGACCTACAATTTTTTCTAAGCTCTTATCTAAATAGCCAGCTTCATGTGAATTAATTTGAGATACAATGCTTGTATCACATTTTAATACACCACCAGCAGCTCTTTCCTTTGCACAGTAATCCATTACTATATCCCATAATTTCTTTGTAGCATCAGTAGCTGGTGCTAAGAAGCTTGAATCTCCTTCATATGGAACATAATTTCTTTGAATAAAATCACGAACATTTACTTCGTCGCTTGACCATTTTCCTGGTACGAAGCCTTCCCATCCTTTGTACATAAATAATCCCTCTTTCATTTCGCTAAAATTTATACACGTTAAGATAATTATATTATCCTTAACCATTATATAACAACACATTAACTATATCAATAGATTTTTATTCCTTATTAAGAATTATTCTTAATTTAAAACGTTTTCATAGCATCAATAATTTACTATATATTCTTAATTTCTTCAATTTTTGCATCTAACCATAATTCTAAAATTTCTTCTGGTTGATATCCTCTACATCTAGCATATACCTTATCATCATTCATTATTAAAATAGTTGGAACAGTTGTAATTTCAAACTTTTCCATAAATTCAACTGTATCCTCACTTGCTTCAATATGATACATTTTAGCATCAGATCTATTCGACATAATACTATTTAATACTGGCATAAGCGAAATACAATTAGCACATGATTCACCTGAAACTTCTATTACTGAAATACCTTTTAATAATTCTTTATAATTCTTCTCATTAAGCCACATCTTTAATCACTCCTAACATATATTTAGCGTGTCTTACCTCATCCTTAGTTGGAGCAACTACTCCATCAAGGGGATATGCTATACCTAATTGCTGATATTTAACAGTTCCCATTGTATGATATGGAAGAACCTCAATCTTATCAACAGTTCGTAATGAATTAATAAATTCCTTAGTTTTTGTCAAATATTCATCATTTAAAGTAATACCTGGAACTATAACATGTCTAATCCACATCTTTTTATCATTATCTGAAAGAAATTTAGCAAATTCTAAAATATTTGAATTACCTTTTCCAGTTAACTTTAAATGCTCTTCATTATCAATATGCTTTATATCTAATAAAAATAAATCTGTAACACTCATTAATTCTCTAAGCTTATTAATAACAGCCTCATTGTTTTTATCAAAAATTATACCTGAGGTATCTACTGCTGTATGAATCTTGTACTTTTTTAATTCCTTAAAAAATTCAATTAGAAAATCAATTTGCATTAAAGGCTCTCCACCTGTAGCAGTAACACCACCGCCCGTTGCGAAATAACCCTTGTATTTTAAAGCCTCTTTAATTAATTCATCAACAGTATAATCCTTAGCACCTTCTATACTCCACGTATCAGGATTATGGCAATATTGACATCTAAGTGGACATCCTTTAAAAAACACAACAAATCTTATACCCGGCCCATCTACAGTTCCACCTGCATATACTGAATGAAGTCTTCCAACCATTATTCCATATCCTCCAGCTTTGATAGCTCAACAAAATCATTAATAACAAAATCTACAATATCCCAATTGTCTAAAGTAGCACCACAAGCTAACTCATGACCACCACCACCATATTTTTTAGCAACATCTACAATTGGAATGCTTCTACTTCTAAATTCTCCTATAATTGCATTTTTAGAAATGTCATATGTGAAGTTTAACCAAATTTTAATTTCCTCAATACCACTCATAACACTTAACATGCCACGAGATATATCATTAAATTCCCCACCAAATTTCTCAAAAACCTCTTGAGTATTTTTCATATATGCAACCTTACCATTGATTTCAAATTTATTAGAAAAATAATTTTTCTTCATTCTATCCTCTAATGATTCAGTATAGATATTATCGTATATGTATTTACTTTTTGCACCAAAGCCTATAAGCTTTGAAGCATATAATAGTGAGTCAGATAAATTATTACCATATAAAAATCTACCACTATCAGAAATTATTCCTGCATAAAGACATGTTGCAGCATATTCGGGAATATCATACCCATACTTTAATAATAAATGGGTAATGTATTCAGCGGCAGCAACACGCGATGTATCACACAAATGATTATGAGTTATGTCACAGTCATTTTTATGATGATCTATTACATAGATTTCACTTGCAAGCTTATATCTTTCATCACTAACCATACTAGAAACAGCAACATCCACTATTATAACAAGGGCATTAGAATAAACATCATCATCTATTAAATCCATTGCACCAATAAATGAATACTTCATTGAAGAATCTCCAACCACATATATATTCTTCTTTGGATAAGCTTTTTTAAGAGTATAAGCTAAGCCCAACTGACTTCCTAATGCATCCAAGTCTGGTCTAAAATGACGATGAATAATTATAGTATCATATTTTTCAATTTTTTCGAATAATTTCTTTTCCATAATCATCACTTCCTCGACTAATTTATATTACCACAAAAACGACAAAATTTATATATATTATATCTATATAAATAAAATTAGGGAGAATATTCTCCCCCAAAAATTATTTACTTAACTTATTTTTAATCCATTCATTTGCAAGACTAGCCCATCTAGCTATATATGGAATTAGTTTATTAGAATTCCCCTCTGCAGAATCAACATTAGAAACACTTAGACCATGACCACCCATAGGAAACATGTGATATTCAACATTTTTATTATTTTTTTTATAAGCCTCAATTAATAATATTGAATTCATAACATCAACAGATTCGTCTGTATATGTTCCCCATAAGAATAAATCCAAGGCATTTTCATTAATTTGCTTTTCTAACGATAATAATTCTTTAAGCTCTTCATCATTAAAATCATCATGTAATAAATTTTCAAATGATCCCTTATGCCAATAATTTGGATCTGATGTGATAACAGGATACCCTAACATTAACAAATCAAGCTTTGCATTATATTTATCAGGATGTAATGATACCTCTAATATATTATGTCCACCAGCAGAAAAACCTAAACCTATTAATTTAGTTACTCTCTTATCCTTATTAACCTCATTAATAGCATAAGCTAAATACTCCTGTGGCTTAGGGTAAGACTCTTCTTTTGTTTCTCTATAATTGACTATTACAACATGATAACCAAAAGTATTAAAAACCTTAGCAACAGGTGCTGATTCTCTAGGTGATGTATATTGATAACCACCGCCAGGTGAAACTAAGATTGTTGGTCTTGGCATATCATCTATAAAATATGTCGTATAATAATTTAATGTATTTAAAATACTATGTCTTTCCATAATTCCATCTCCTAATAAAGAGGTTAGTTCTCTAAATAACGAAGACTTTTCCTCTTTTGCCAAAGCATTAGAAATTCTTGGTAAAATTTCTAAAAGCTGATTATATAAGGTAGTATAATGCTTTATAAAAGCCTCATTTCTATTTCTTCTTAAAATAGGACCATATTTTAAATCAAAATCACTAGCAGCTTCATTTCCAGTTTCAGCAACTATAATCTCATAATATTTACCTTGTTCAAAAATAGAGTGCTCATCTACTATTTTAAAACCATTACTATATAGGAAGCTTCTTAACTTATATCTATCATTATTAGCTTGTAAAATTAGCTTCTTATCCTTAAGCTTAATTATATCATTGCTTAAAATATCACAAATTAGGCTACCACCCATTCCTGCAATAATTGCAGTATCAAACTCTACATTAACATTATTAAAGCCGTTTGATAATATAAGGCTAATTTTATTTTCCAAGCCAGAAGCCTCTATATTCTTCTTTGCTATTTGAAGTGGACCTTCATTAATATCACAGGCCAATCCTTTTTTTACACCATATTTAGTAATAGCTTCAATTAAAGCATACCCATGATCACAGCCAACATCACATAAAATTTTGCTTCCCTTAGAAAGGGAAGCTAATAATTCTATTCTTTTCATATTAATGTTTAATCATAAAATCCTTTAATTTTCTACTACGAGATGGATGCTTAAGCTTACGTAAAGCCTTAGCTTCAATTTGACGAATACGTTCTCTTGTTACATTGAACTCACGTCCAACCTCTTCTAATGTTCTTTGACGGCCATCAATCAAACCAAAACGAAGACGTAAAACTCTTTCCTCACGATCAGTTAATGATGCTAAAACAGAATCTAATTCTTCTCTTAGCTTCATCTTAGCAGTATACTCATATGGATCTAACGCATGTGGATCTGAAATGAAATCACCTAAAGATGAATCCTCTTCCTCACCAACAGGAGATTCTAATGAAATAGGCTCTTGTGCAATCTTTTGAATTTGTTGAACCTTTTCAACAGAAATTTCCATTCTTTCAGCAACCTCCTCTGGAGAAGGCTCACGTGAAAGCTCTTGAACTAATTGTCTTTGTACACGAACTAGCTTATTAATAGTTTCAACCATATGAACTGGAATACGAATTGTTCTAGCTTGATCCGCAACAGCTCTTGTGATTGCTTGACGAATCCACCATGTTGCATATGTAGAGAACTTAAATCCCTTATGGTGATCAAATTTATCTACTGCCTTAATTAAGCCCATGTTACCCTCTTGAATTAAATCTAAGAATTGTAAACCACGTCCTAAATATCTCTTAGCAATTGATACTACTAAACGTAAATTCGCATTAACTAGCTTATCCTTAGCATGCTCAGCCTTATCTACAATATCCTGTAGCTCATTATATTCTTCAATTGAAACAGTATTTTGGTCATCAGCCTCAATTTTATCTAGCTTTTCCTTTGCTTCTCTTCCATCAACAACATCCTTAGCTAAATCCGTTTCCTCTTCTAAATTTAGTAATTGAATATTACCAATTTCCTTAAGATACATACGAACAGGATCATCAACCTTTACTGATGCTGGAAGCTGGTCGAATGTTGAAATATCAATTTCTTCTACTTCAGCAAGGTTTGGTTCTTCTCCTGCTGGTAAATCAAAATCATCATCAACTATCTCGCTAGGCTGAATATCAATATTAAGCTTTGTTAATTCCTTTTCAATATTATCGTATTCATCACTATCTTCAGTACAATACTTTAAAACATCCTTTGAATATACAAAACCATCATTCTTTTGTCCTAATTCAATTAATTCCTTTAGAATAGCTTCAAAATCCATTTTACTTCCTCCTGTTTATTAGTAATTTATCTTTTTTATTTTTATTTTCAAACCTTAAAGAAACAATATTTGATTGTTCAATTTCTGAATCTGTTTTTCTAAAATCAGCATTAAGCTTCTCATTATGCCTATCATAAATAGTAGAATTTAAATGCTCAATACAGCAATTTAAATCCGAATCATTATATGGAGCCTTATCTTTTTTTAAAGTTTCAGTTATAGTAGCATAATATGCAAAGCAATTTGCATCAAGCATGCTAATAAATAATGTTTCATTAAATTCCTCATAATGCTCATAATAATCATTTATTAATTTAATCCAAAGATTACGGCTATCATTAGATAAAGCATCCATTTTATTTAATAGTAGCTTATCAATATATAAAGCCTTATCTCTACTAGATTTAGCGTACATAAACAATCTAGTTTCATATCTAAAATCAAGCTTAGATTTATTTATTGGTTTTTCTAATGTCTCATAATCATTTTCATAATCATCATATTTTTCGACACGCTTCGGTCTTTGATGTGTATTACAATATGATTGAAAATCATTTGATATAGCTTGATAAGATACTTTAAGCTTTTCAGAAAGTTTTGCTAAAAAGCTTTCCTCAGTAGTTTTACTATTAGCCGAATAAATCATACCAAAGATTTCAGACTTGACAGAATCAACTATTGTTTCATCATTTAAATTTTTATTTAATATAGCCTGCTCAAAAATATAAGTATTAGCATCTATCATATGAGATTCAAAATAATTCTTATATGCATCTATACCATTATTTAAAACATATTCATCTGGGTCACTTCCATTAGGTAGCAATACCAAATGTACTATAAAACCGGCATTTTGAAATACCTTAATTGCCTTTAAAGAGGCATTAATACCAGCCTTATCACCGTCATAGCAAATAACTGCATGATTAGTATATTTGCGTAATATATTTGCTTGCTCAATAGATAATGCAGTACCCAAAGTACAAACAGCTTCCTTAAGTCCACTTCTATAGGATGCTATAACATCCATTTGTCCCTCATGAAGAATAACTCTTTTCTTTTTAAGAATATCACCTTTAGCTAAATTAAGATTAAATAATACATCCTTTTTCTTGAAAAGTATTGTCTCTCTTGAATTAACATATTTTGGCTGATTCTTATCATCAGAGTTAAATATTCTACCACTAAATCCAATTACATTTCCAGACTCATTACAAATAGGAAACATAATTCTTTTAGTGAACAAATCATAATAGCCCTTCTCATTTTTATCAATCAAGGCTAAATCAGACATATCAAGCTCAAGAATATTAGATTCCTTTAAAACCTGATATAAAAAATTATGCTCATTTGGAGATAAACCAACTCCAAACATTTTTATTGTTTCATCATCAAGCCCTCTTTTATACAAATAATTTATCGCTTCAACGCCTTTATCAGTATTCTCCAAATATTTTTTGTAGAAGGCTTGAGCTTGCTGCATAATTTGATAATACTTTGTCAAAGGATTAGGCTTACTATTTATAGCATATCCTGAAATCTTGATTCCAGCTCTTTCAGCCAACCTATTTACAGCATCCTTAAACTCAATATTCTCAATTTGCATAAGAAACTTTATCGGATCACCACCGCCTCCACATCCGAAGCAGTGTGCTATTTTCTTTTCTTGATTTACTACAAAGGATGGCGTATCTTCATTATGAAAAGGACATAAGCCCTTGTAATTCTTTCCTTGACGTTCAAGCTTTACATATTCAGATACAAGCGATACTATATCAGTAGCATCAACAATTTGTTCTAACTCTTGCTTGCTAGCCATAGAACCCACCCTTTCTTAGTATATTAGAATTTCAATTTTGCCTCTACATAAGAAGCTATTTCAGAAACCTTAACAGTATCCTGCTCCATTGTGTCTCTATTTCTGATGGTTACTACACCGTCATTTAATGTATTATCATCAATTGTAATACAGAAAGGAGTACCAATAGCATCTTGTCTACGATATCTCTTACCGATGTTTGCAGCCTCATCATAAACACAGCTGAAATGCTCACAAAGTTCTTCGTAAATTTCATTTGCCTTTTCTGAGTGATTTTTCTTAATTAAAGGTAAAACCGCAGCCTTATAAGGGGCTAATACTGGATGTAGTCTTAATACTGTTCTAGTATCTCCCTTTTCTTGATTTACAACCTCTTCATCATATGCACTGAATAATACAGATAATAACATACGTTCAACACCAACAGATGGTTCAACAACATATGGTAAATATTTAGTGTTATCCTCAGGATCTAAATATTCCATATTAGTCTTTGCATGATTTTGATGAGCATTCAAATCATAATCAGTTCTACTTGCAATACCCCAAAGCTCACCAAATCCCCATGGGAATTCAAATTCAATATCTGTAGTTGCATTTGAATAGAAAGATAATTCTTCTTTATCATGGTCTCTAAATCTGAGCTTATCTGCATCTACACCAATAGATTTTAAGAAATCCATACAGAATGATCTCCAATATGTAAACCATTCAATTTCAGTTCCTGGCTTACAGAAGAATTCTAATTCCATTTGTTCGAATTCTCTAGTTCTAAAAATAAAATTACCTGGAGTAATTTCATTTCTGAAGCTTTTTCCGATTTGACCAATTCCAAATGGAACCTTTCTTCGTGTAGTTCTTTGAACATTCTTGAAATTAACAAAAATACCTTGTGCAGTTTCAGGTCTCAAATAAACCTCATTTTTAGCTTCCTCAATAACACCTTGATGAGTTTTAAACATCAGATTAAATTGACGAATATCTGTATAATCTAAAGCACCACAGCTAGGACAAACAACATTATTGTCCTTTAGGTAAGCTAATAAAGCCTCATTAGACATACCATCTCCATTAATAGTACCATTAGAATGATCTTCAACTAGCTTATCTGCACGATATCTAGAATTACACTTCTTACAATCTACAAGAGGATCAGAAAATGAACCAATATGTCCTGATGCTACCCAAACCTCACGATTCATTAGAATTGCAGAATCTAAACCAACATTATATTTATTTTGCTTAACAAACTTCTTCCACCAAGCTTGCTTAATATTATTTTTTAATTCAACTCCTAAAGGGCCATAATCCCATGAGTTAGCTAAACCACCATAAATCTCACTACCTTGGAATACATATCCTTGTTCCTTTAAAAAACCAACTAACTCCTCTAAAGTAATTTTTTGCATATTAAATCCCTCCAAATACATATTAATTCCATTCTATAATTATAATCCAGGAAAGTAAACATGTCAACTCATTTTAAGGAAATTATTATATTTATATAATAAATGACAATTTTTATCACTTTCTAACCCTGAATGCATATAATATAATGGTGATACTATGTCTAATCTGATTCAATTCCTTAAGGATAACTTTAAAATTATAGCTATTACAATACTTGTATATCAACTAATATTAACTATTTTCTTCTTCTCAACAGAAAATCTTATTATCTTAGCTGCATTAATCGTTATATTTGCTGGATATATTTTATTTGCGAATTACAAGGATGATATAGTTAGCTTTTTCAAAAAATAATGGAGACTATTTCATATAGTCTCCAAATTTATTTAAGAAAAACTTGATTTTTTTGGCAATTAACAAATAGCAGCTTATATTAAATTCATTTAGCATAACATCAAGCCTCACATTTAACACATAGATATATAAACACATGAAACAAAAATACTTTTGATTAAATTTATCTATTTTTTTAATTTTTTCTATTAAAAGCTCGTAAATATCTAATTCATCAAATTCTAAAAAATACCTTACTAGCAAGCTTGAATATGGTGCGTAATACAAGTCAAAAATTGGCTCTATTACGCCATTTTTATACATATCTGTATTTAAATAATTATAGACTAATCCATATATAATTGATTCATTATTATCAATGATTTTAAATATATCCTGCTGTAAATCATACAAGAATATTTTTGCATCTAAGAAAACATTATATTTTGATAATACCACCCAAGAAGTATCATTTTTTTTAGGCGAGGTTTCTATTTCTCTAATTCTTAATTCAAGATATGAAAAACGATTATCTAAAACACGATAAATGTTTTGTAAATTTTTAAAGTATTCTTTTTTTAAGGTGACTTTAAATTTAAAATCATTATGTATTTGTTCAAGTGTTTCTAAAATATCCTTTAAGACTGCTTTTTTTTCTGATTTTTTAAAAGGCATTTCAAACAATAAAAAATATGTATCATCATTTTTAAGTTCAAAAATTGCCTTTTGTACATTTTTAGATCTAATCAGCTCATAATATGTTAAATAACTATTTTTATTTATTTTATGTAAATGATATACATTTCCTATATTATCTTTAATTATAAAATATCTATAATTAAATTTTGCTTCAACCACTTTAATTGGTAATTTATTTAGTATATCTGAATGTAACTTTTCCATTAGCCTTATCATAGCCTAATAAAAGTTCATTTAAAGAAATTTTATATTCCTTTGAAATACTATTAAGCTCCTTTTCATTTTCACACAAAAGGGTTTTAATATGAAAATATGATGATTCTTTTTCATCGAAAAATCTTAAAAATTCTATCTCTGATTCCTTATTTTTAGTTGATACAATTGAAACCCTTTGATTCAAATTATCTGCAAGCTTATTTTCATAATCCTTAGAAATATCCTCTTTAATTTTTTCTATTTTTTCTTCCTCTAAGACCTCTTCTATACTCTTAGCCTCTTCAACATATTCATCTTCAGCCTCCAGGCTAATAATGTCGATTTCCTCATCTAAACTAGCTTCATATGTTATAGATAAAACATAGTCAACACTTATACCTCTGCCCTCTACAACATAGACATTAGAGCTTTTTAGCTTTACATCAGATATATTTAAATCATCAAGCTCAATTTCATAATTAAAGGACATTGATTTAAAGCACTCATTTCCATTAATGTCCTTATAAGAAATGTCGATTTCAATCGTTCCTATTGCATCGTCACCATCATACTTGTTATCAACAAGCTTTCCAATATGTCCTTTTAAACTGGAAATTTTTTCTATTTCCAAAAAGGTATTTTTAACAATTTCTAATTCCATACAATAATCACCATTAGATTATATGTAAAATAAAAATAAATATGAAAAAAAAGCTGATTACTCAGCTTCATTATATAATGCTAAAACATCATCTAATGTTTGTAATACCAAGCCTAAGCCCTCTCTTTTTTCAGAGGATGTAATAATCAGCTTATCACCCTCTTGAAGATTAAGAGTATCGATAATTTGTTTTTTACACCTAGCTCTTTCACTATTTTTAATCTTATCAGATTTAGTCGCAATAATAGTTACTGGATGATTATAATACTTTAAAAAATTGTACATTAGCACATCATCCTCACTAGGCTTATGCCTAAAATCAACTAGCAAGAAAACCATTTTTAAATTTTCTCTATTAACTACATATTCCTCAATCATCTTACCAAATGTAGCCTTAATTGATTTACTAACTCTTGCATAACCATATCCAGGAACATCAATAAAGTAAAATTCCTTATTAATATCAAAAATATTTAAGGTTTGAGTTTTACCAGGATTAGATGATGTTCTAGCTAAATTCTTTCTATTAACAAGCATATTAATAAAAGAAGATTTTCCTACATTAGATCTACCACAAAACATAAATTCAACACGATTATCATCTGGCATTTGTTCAAGCTTTACTGCAGACGTTACAAATTCAGCATATTTAATTTCCATATTAAATCAGCTCCTTTATTTGTAATTTATTTTTAATTATCTCAAATTCATACTCATCAAGCGTACAAGTCCCAATATCTGCATGAGTTTTATCTCCATGACAATCACTACCAGCAGATATAAATAAATTATATTTTTTCGCAAGCTCACGATACTTAAGCTCATCATTTTTTATAGAAGGATATCTTGCTTCAATACCATCAAACCCATAGGCTAAAATTTCCTCTACATAAGCTTCCTTAACTAAGCATGGGTGAGCAAATATAGTAATACATCCGCCTGATTTTGCCAAGATTAATCCATCCTCAACCGAAAGCTTAGTAGATTGAATATATCCTTTAGATTCAGTTGAAACCATAAAGCTTGCATCTGATTCAGAAATATTATTATGCTTCAAAATGTGGCGATACATATTAGCTCTTGTGATAATTTCACCATCCTCTAATAATTCCTTAACATCCACGTTAACATTATAAATATCTCTTATTTTCTCTATCATTTTAATAGCTCTTTCTTTTCTTTTATTAAGCATATCAACTGAAAAATCACGTATTATATCTGGAACAACATTGCCCTTAAACAAACAAATAATATGGACACTTTCCCCTTTATAGGTAGTAGAAAGCTCCATTCCTTTAATAACCTTTACATTAGTATCTTTAGCTAGCTCGTATATTTCATCACAACCAAACACCGAATCATGATCAGTTAAGGCAAAAATATCAACATTGTTTTTTATCGCCCTATCTAACAATTCCTTTGGCGTCAACACTCCATCTGAATGATTAGTATGATTATGTAAATCAATTCTCATATTATTCACCCTTAGTGTCTAAAATATAATCTATTTCAATTAATATGTTTTTAAGCTCCTGAAATTTTAATATATTTAATGCAGATTGTAGATCAAGCTTCTTTAATGATAGTATTGTCTTATCCATAATATTAAGCTCTTGATTTTGATATTTAGCAACAAAAAATGTTACCTCCTTTTCAATCTGATTAATAAGCTTATATCTTATAGTTCTTTTTAAATTTGGAATAAATTCAGGATCAATACCAGTTTCCTCTTTAATTTCACGGATAGCAGTTTCCATATCCGTCTCATTTCCTTCTTTATGTCCTTTTGGGAATCCATATGTTCCACTTGCTTCCATAACTAATATATACTTTCTAATTCCTTCCTCGTACGTATATAAAATAGCACCACATGAATATTCCTTTAACATATAACCACGTCCCCTCAAGAATAAAAATCATATATCGCCGATATATGATTTTTACCATTTTTAAGCTTCTTCTTTTTCTTCTTTCTTACTTAACTTTGGCAATTCAATTATCATTGCTGTAATTGCACCAATAACTAAACCAACAAAAATACCAGCTACAGCTGAAATAACCATATTAAATACACCTGTTCTAACAACTATTAGATTTGTATCATATGATAATAAAATAGACTTTAAATTAGATTCTCTAACATTATTTTCATAAGTAGTCATTATATCCTGAATAGTACTATAAATTGAGTTAACCTTCGCATTAAAAGTAGAATCATATACTGCATCACGAATAGTGTAATCAGATAAGCTATAACTCTTAAAATCCTTATTAGTAGAGTCAGCAGTAAAATAGCATAATGAAGAAAGCTCGATTATAATTTCAGCATTCTCTTTAGCAATCAGGTTCATTTGCTCTGTGTAATTAACACCAGAAATACTAGTATCAATCATTTTACTATATTCATCAATAATTTGGTCATTCAATTGCTTCTTTCTTAATAATGATGCTACTCTAGCCTCAGCATAAGCTTCATATTCATCTTCAACTGTTGAAGAAGTTAAATATACATTCTTTTCAGCCTCAGAAAGATAATACTCAAGGTTAGTTGCCTTGATAACCTTTAATGCTTCAGCCTTATATGATTTTAATGTTACATCATTAACAACATAAAGCTCGTTATAGTCACTAATTAATTTATCATAACCATCTGTAATAACTTCAGTTTGTTCTATTAAATAAGTAATAGCATCAGAATATAATATGTTGTCATTATATTTTTTCAAATCTGATACATAATTAGTTTTTTGTGATTTAACTGTGATATCATCTATAGTTATATTAACTAAATCACTTACAAAATCAGCCATTAAATCAGTATCCTGAACTCTACTATGATCAATAGTAATAACGTATTGCAAAAATTGAGCATCTAATTCTGTAGAATCTGTTTCAACCTTTTGAATTTTGACTCCATCCTTCTTATACATTTTCTCTACATCTATACCATTGTACTTTGGATCAGATTCCTTTACAGCAATAAGCTTATCTTTAGAAACCATATCCTTAAAATTAAAAATTTCACCAGTAGGATAAAGCCCCTCATCAGCCCCAGAAAATGAAAGCTCAAATTGCGAAGAATAGCTTACCTTATAAGGATTATATCCAAATGTAATAGCAAGAAAAACAACAACCAAAGATATAGCTGTGATTATACAAATCAATATTTTCTTTTTCCATATAGCCTTAAAAATATCGCCCAGGCTAATTCCTTCATTAACTGTTTCGTTCATAGTAGACCTCCTTAAAACACTTCCTTATTAGTATAACACATGAAAGATGGTCAATTCAACAATTTAATACTTTTTTCTACTTTATATTATATAGCTTTTTAAACTTATTTTTTAGATAATCAATGTAATATTTAGGATTAAATTCCTCACCAGTTGCAAGCTTTATAATCTCTAAATTTTTCTTAGCTGCTCCATATTGATGAATATGAGTTTTTAACCACTCATTAATCAAACCAAATCTACCATTTAGCATTTCATCATCAACATTAATATCCTTCTTCATAGCATAATAGAATTGAGCAGACATTGCACTACCTAAAGCATACGTTGGAAAATAACCGAAGCTTCCGCTCCAGTGAACATCTTGGAAGCAGCCTTCCTTTTTGTTAGATGGAATAATGCCAAGATATTCATTCATAAGCTCGTTAAATACCCTATCTATATCCTTTGATTCTATCTCATTATTAAACAGCATCTTTTCAACCTTATATCTTATTAATACATGAAAAGGATAAGTAAGCTCATCTGCCTCTGTTCTAGTTAATTGTGCACATACATCATTACAATAATAATAAATATCATCTAATGTATAATCCTTTAATTCAGAAGCAAAAATCTCCTTTAATATCGGATAAATGAAAGTAATAAACTCTCTACTTCTACCTAAATAATTTTCATAAAATCTAGATTGAGATTCGTGAATAGCACATGAGGTACCACCAAATAATACTGTCTCATTATAACGCTCATCATTTTGCAATTCATATAGGGCATGACCCACCTCATGCATTACACTATATAAATTTGAAAATAATAAGCTCTCATCATATCTAGTGGTAGTTCTAACATCATTAATATTAGCTGAATTAGTAAATGGATGAATTGTTTCACCAATATATCCAACCTCATCATTATAGCCCATCAATTCACAAATTCTTTTAGTAAGCCTTCTTTGCTTATCTATATCAAATTTAACATTTTTAATAGATTCATTATAAAGCTTAGGCATTTTTAATATTTGCTTAACTAAAGGTAAAATTTCCCTTTCTAAAAGATTGAAGAATTCATCATACATATCTATTGTAAAATCATCCTCCATCTCATCTAATAAAACATTATAGCCGAAATATTTACCCTCTAAATATGTAATATACTCCTTATAATAATTTACTAAGTCATTAAGCCTAGCTTCAAAATCAGTATAATCTAATGTGTCTCTAGCAAGCTCCCAGCTCAAGCTAGATTTAGACATAATATCTAGTCCTCTAAATAAAACATCATTTGGAACCTTACGAATTTTTGTTAAATCCTTATATTCCTTTTCGATAGCTAATCTATCTACTTCATTTAGCTCCTCGTCAAGCAATTCATTAAGCAAAGAATAATAGTCATCACTTGTAGTTATTTGTATAATTCGTTTTTGAAAATAATCACATACAGATAAAGCATTTTCCTTATCCTTTTTAGGGCATACTGTTGCCTGATCAAAAGATATAATGAAGCTCGCATATCTGTAATTTTTTAATTCATCTTGTATTTTATTATATCTTTCTAATTTACTCATTTTTTAATAGTTCCTTTCGCTATTAGCATTGCAGTTTTTAATCCATCTAGGGCAGCCGATGTAATACCACCAGCATATCCAGCACCCTCTCCTATAGGATAAATTCCCTTAATACTTGATTCTCTATTATCATCTCTAAGAATTCTAACAGGAGATGATGATCTAGATTCTATTCCGATAATAATTGCATCATCGTTATTAAAGCCCTTAAGCTTCTTATCAAATTCAACAATTCCATATTTAAGACCTTCAATAACAAAATCAGGCAAGCATCTAGATAACCTTGTCATACATAATCCGTGTGGATATGAAGTTGAAATACTTCTTATATCTGATGCAATATCATCGTTTAAAAATTCCTTTACAAGATTTGCAGGTGCTCTATAATCACCACTAATCTCAAATGCTAATTTTTCATATCTTTCCTGATAATCTATTCCATCTAGTACATTACCTTTATTATAATCACTTGGTCTTATATCAACTAATAAAGCACTATTAGAATTGAGATTATCTCTAGCATTGTTACTCATTCCATTAGTTACAATTGTGTTTTCCTCAGATTGTGAAGCAAGCACATATCCACCAGGGCACATACAAAATGTATATATACCTCTATCATTATAATGAGCTGCTAATTTATAATAGGCAGCAGGTAAATACTTGTGGAATTCTCCATACTGTGATTCATCAATAAGGTCTTTTGGATGTTCTATTCTTACACCCATTGAAAAAGCTTTTTGCTCCATCTTAATATTCATATTATTAAATAAATGTCTAATAGTATCCCTAGCTGAATGGCCTAGTCCTAATAATAAATGTTTTGTAATAAGACATTCATCTAAATTAGAAATAGAAACACTAATCTTATCATCTATCTTATTAGTATTTAAAAATGTATGCTCAAAATAGAATTTGCCGCCAAGGCTTTCAATTTCTAATCTAATATTTCTAACAACCTTTTCTAAATAATCAGTACCAATATGTGGTTTTGATTCATATATAATATTTTCTAAAGCACCATGCTTATAGAACTCATTTAAAATATACTTTATTAAAGGATCCTTAACATTACTTACAAGTTTACCGTCAGAAAATGCACCAGCTCCACCCTCACCAAATTGAATATTTGAATTAGTATTTAATGTCTTATTTTTAAAGAAGTCATTAACATGCTTCCTTCTATCCTCTATTTTACTACCTCTTTCAATAATTATTGGCTGTGCATTACAACGTGCTAGATATAATGCAGCAAGCATACCAGCCGGACCAAAGCCTACAATAACTGGAGGTAACCCATCCCATTTGGGATACGTAAGCTCTATTTCTTTATCATTATATATAGATATATTTTTACCCTTTAATATATTAGGTGTATCTATCATAAGCTTATAATTTATAAATACATTATTTTTATTTCTTGCATCAATAGATTTTTGTAATATCTTAAAATCATTAATATTAGAATCTATTCTAGCTTTTATTTCCTGAGCTAATTCATTATCCTTTAAAGGAGATACTCTAAAATTATTTATTTGATATTTCATTTTTTACATCCTCACAAATAACTAAGCTTGAACAAAAAGCTAGCATCAAATTATAACCACCGCATACACCATCTATATCAATAATTTCTCCACCAACATAAATATTCTTATCCTTTTTCAAGCTTAGGTTGTCATTGATTTCTTCAATAGCTATACCACCAGAAGCAACCTGTGCTACATCCATATCATAGGTAGATGTAATAGGTATTGTAAATTTATGTACATCTATTTTATTATCAGTAATATATTTTAAAAGCTTTGGATGTAATATAGATTGGTAATCATCAAATTCATTATCTGGAATTAAATCAATTGTAATACTAGAATCTTTATTATCTATTAAATGATTATAATAGCTTGACAAATTCATTACACAAATACCAGATAATCCATTATCCTTAAATATAACCTCTCCCATTTCCTGATGGATTAATTTATTTTTATTAATTAATGAAACTCTACATTTTGCTCTTACACCAGAAATAGGGTTAAGCTTTATATTAGTTTTAAAGCCAACTAAAGATGGTTTAAAATCATTAAATTGTAAATTCAAATCACAAATATCTATAAAATAAAAATCCTTTTTATAAGAAGCATTAGATCCTACAGCAATAACTACTTTATCAAATGAACCTAAATCATCTAAATAATACCTATCGTTCTTTTTTGATATACTATTTATCTTTTTATCGATAATATTTTCATTTATATTATTTAATAAGATATTTAAAACACTTAGCGAAGACTCACTAATAGGATACATTCTTCCTTCGTTGTCCTGCTTAGTATAAATCTTTAATTCTTTAAAATATTCAAATAGTTTTTTTTGATTAGTACCAACTATAATATCAGCAAGCCTATTATTATGATACTTATCCCTAGCATACATATAATTAGATATATTACACTTTCCATTACCGCTTGCTAAAATTTTATTTCCAATCTTACCATCGTTAAAAATTTTATATTCAATTCCTTCACGTTCAAAAAGAGTGGCAAGCATTAGTCCACAAGCACCTGCTCCAATAATCGCTACTTTCATAATTATCACCTACATAAAATTATAACATATAAACCATAAAGAACAAAATTAATAATTTATTTAAAAAATAACTTATTCATCTAGGCATTCGCCTATTTTAACGAAATATTAATATCT
>SVAZ01000012.1 GCA_015059145.1 Erysipelotrichaceae bacterium | reverse complement strand
AACTTTTTATTATTCAGAATTGCGTTTGTTTATTCGTTACGTTTCTTCTCGTCATATATAGTTTTCAAAGACCTAAATAAATAATGGTGGTTGGGGACGGTTTCGAACCGCCGAACCCTAAGGAGCAGATTTACAGTCTGCCGCGTTTAGCCTCTTCGCTACCCAACCATATGTATTTAAACTGTCCCCAAGGGCACAGCGCTTTTTTATTTTACCATCACGCAACTTCTTTGTCAACAAGTATTTTTCTTTTTTATTTGTTTTTTTTATTGTTTTTGTAAAAATTAAAATGAGGGCATTCGTACCCTCATTTTTTAATTCTTTTATCCAATTCAAAAGATGAAATCATAATAACTCTTTTACAGCCCTGACATTCAAGCTTTAAATCGGCACCCATTCTGATTATCTTCCACTCATTACTGCCACAAACATGCGGTTTTTTTGTCTTAACTATTTGGTTTAATTCGTACATTATAAAGGTCTCTCCTTTATCTTTGCAAATTGTCTAGGATATTTTTTTGGTGTATCCTTAACCTTTTTAATTATAACAATGCTTCTTTTACCAGCATCATCAGGTAACTCAAAATCTATAACATTTTCGATTTTTCCACCTAATATACTAATAGCATTTACTGCTTCAGCTAATTCCTCTTGTCCTGATTGACCCTTCATAGCAACAAAATAACCATTTATCTTTACAAGCGGAAGGCAAAGCTCAGATAAAATATTTAATCTTGCTACAGCTCTAGCAGTAACAACATCAAAAGAGCCACCCTTTTCCTTAGCGTAATCCTCAGCTCTTTTATGGTATGCATTAACATTATTAAGTCCTAAGTGTGCTACTAGCTCATTTAAAAACTTTATCCTTTTATTTAAAGCATCTATAATAATTACATTTGCATTACTGCATACAATAGCCAAAGGAATAGACGGGAAGCCAGCACCACTACCAACATCACAAATTGTAAAGCTATTATTCAAATCAAGCGCCTTTACTATTGATAATGAATCTAGGAAATGCTTATTATAAACCTCATCATGCTCAGTAATTGCAGTAAGATTCATATATGAATTAACCTCTACAAGCTTAGCATAATACCCTTCAAATTTAGCCTCCATATCAGGGGTTAATTCAATATTAAGTTTTTCTGCCTCTTTTTTAAAGTCCATACACTAGCCCCTACTTATCTTTTCAACATAAACTACCAATACAGAAATATCTGCAGGATTAACGCCACTTATTCTAGATGCTTGTCCAATAGTTCTTGGTCTTATCTTCTTCAGCTTTTCTCTAGCCTCAAGCGCAATATTATCCACATCATTATAATCTATATCATCGGGAATAAGCTTATTTTCATAGCTTCTCATTTTATTAGCTTGCTCTAAGGATTTTTTTATATACCCATCATATCTATAAAATATTTCAACCTGTTCTAAAATTTCCTCTATATCATCATATTCTGATTTAAGCTCTAGGTTAGAATTTTCAACAAGTTTTAAAATAACCTTATAATTAACCTCTGGTCTTTTAATTAATGCGGCTAATGACATACCCTCTACTATAGCAGTTGACCCATTATCCACTAATATAGCATTATTTGAATCATTTGGCTTAACCTTTATAACAGTAAAATCCTCTATCATTTTCTTAACAGATTGCTTCTTTAATTGCAATCTATTATATTGCTCATCACTAATTAAGCCTACCTCATAGCCCTTTTCTCTTAATCTAACATCGGCGTTATCATGACGTAATAATAATCTATATTCAGCACGCGATGTTAATAAACGATATGGCTCTCTAGTTCCCTTAGTAACTAGGTCATCAATCATAACCCCTATATAAGCTTCATCTCTTTTTAGTATTAATGGTTCCATGCCTCTAAGCTTATTACAGGCATTAATACCAGCAATAAGACCTTGAGCTGCTGCCTCCTCATAGCCACTTGTTCCATTAATTTGACCAGCAGTAAATAAATTTCCAACTAGCTTAGTCTCTAGGCTCGGCCATAATTCTAGCGGATCAATCGCATCATACTCAATTGCATAGGCATATTTAATAACCTCACAATCCTTTAATCCTGGTAATAATCTAAGCATCCTATCCTGTACCTCTATAGGCATAGATGTAGAAAATCCTTGGATATATTCTTGGTCTAGCTCTAATGACTCAGGCTCATAAAATATTTGATGTCTTTCCTTATCACTAAATCTAACGACCTTATCTTCAATGGAAGGGCAGTATCTAGGACCAATACCTTCCACTACACCACCATACATTGCTGATTTATCTAAATTATCCATGATAAGCTTATGAATATCACCATTAGTATAAGTTAAATAACAAGGCTTTTTAACATTTAAGATTGAATCATAGCCCTTATCATGACTATATTTCCAAACCTTCTCGTCTCCCCATTCAACACTAGTTTGAGAGAAATCTATAGTTGAAGCCTTAATTCTAGCTGGTGTACCAGTTTTTAATCTTTGAATTGTAAACCCATATCTCTTTAATGCCTCACTAATACCCTTTGATGTTTTTTGTCCATCAGGACCTTCCTTAGAAGTCCAGTGTCCTCTAAGTATTCTACTATCTAAATAAGTACCAGTAGTTATAACTGCAGCCTTACAATCTAGGACCTTTCCATCCTCTAAAACTATCCCCTTAACCATATTATCAATAACGATAATATCCTCGGCATACGCTTCAATCAGCTCCAATTTTTTTGTAGCCTTAAGGTGCTTAAGCATTTCCCTACAATATAAAATTTTATCCTCTTGAAATCTAAGTGCCCATACCGCAGGTCCCTTAGATTGATTTAACATTTTTGTTTGAATTTGACATAAATCCGAGTTTTTACCCATATAGCCACCTAAGGCATCAATCTCTCTAACCACTACACCCTTTGCAGGACCACCGATAGATGGGTTGCATGGCATTGAACCAACCATATTCAAATTTCCTGTTACTAATACTGTTTTAAATCCAATATTAGCGCATGCTAGTGCAGCCTCACAGCCAGCATGCCCACCACCTACGACAATAACATCATACATAAAATACACCTGCTTACATTGCAATATTTATCTAAAATACAATATATAATATACCACCTTTCTTGAATTTAAACAATATTGACAGTTTACTTTAAAGTGATATAATAAAATTGATAACTGCGTTTTTATATTTTAATATGTGGGGTGAGTTCTTTTATGAGCGAAATGGAATTTCTGAGGAACCTTCTTTTTGTCTACAGTAATATAACAGTCATTGTAGATATAAAGGAAAAATGCATTCAATCATTATATAGGGGTAATGATTGTATAGCTACTAATATAAGTTTTGAGGAATATGCGGAAAGGTTTGCTGAAATCTTCGATTTGAATGAAGCTTCTAAAAAGAAGGTTCAAAGATTTGTTGAAAATTTAAACCCTAATAATCAGCCATTTGTTCAGCCGGCTTCTTATGAGTCAATTTCAAAAGGTCCAATAATGTTTGAACTAAAGGGAATTCGTTACGAAGAAAACAAGGTTATATTGATTGCAGATAATTATATTTCTAGTGCTGCTGATCAATATGATGATTTAACAAAGGTATTTACTAAAGAGGTAATACTAAATAAGATTAAGGATGCGATAAACAACAAGGAACCTTTCCTATTAATGCTTGTAGATGTTGACAACTTTAAAACATTCAATAGCGACTATGGACATATGTTTGGAGATATTGTTCTAGTTGAAACTGCTGCATCTATAAAAAAATTTTTAGGTAATAACGGATTTGTAGGCAGAGGTGGCGGTGACGAATTCATAGTATTGTATAAGGTTAAAAATGATTATGATCAAATTTACAATGCTTGTAGACAAATACGTCAGGCAATAACTAATGTAAATAATCACAATATCAAGCAGGCTCAAATCACTTCTACTGTTGGATGCGCTTGTTACCCAAGTGATTCAGATAATTTTGACTCTCTATTTCATAAGGCTGAGAAAGCCTTATTAAGAGGAAAGAGAAAGGGTAGAAACTGCTTTATCATTTACACTGAAGAAAAATGTGGTAGTATCAATGATGAGGAATTAAAATCAGCTACTATCATAGATAAAATATACCAAACAACTACTAACTCTAATATCGTTGCCGGAATATTTGAAATATTAAATCGTGGCGGCGATCCACAAAAAAATATAAATGATTCGCTTTCGTTAGTTGGAAATTATTTCCTATTAGATAGAATAATTCTATGTACACTTGAAATGGACAAGATAGATTCTATATCTTCTACTATTGAATGGGTAAATCCTAGAATGCCTGAACTGAAAAACACTGTACAAACAAGTGATTCTAATATTTATAAATGGCGAAAAAGCTATGATAAAACTGGTATGCTTAAATATGTGCAGCTAGATTCAAACAAAGATTTTAATCCTGAATTATATGATTTATTAAAAAAACAAAATGTTTCTTCTATATTAGCATTTGAAATGCAATATATGAATTCAATATTAGGCTTAATTAGATTTGATATGTGTTCACATAATAGATTTTGGACACAAAATGATGTATCATCATTAATGCTTATATCTAAAATCTTCTCTATCTATATTAATAAAGAAAGAGAAGAAACAAAACATATAAGACAACTATTATATGATAATGTTACTGGTCTTTACAATTATACAAAATGGAAAACCACAATTGAGACTTATTTAAGCAAAGCTCAAGAATTTGTTAGATTCTCAATTATATCCTTCCAAATAGATAACTTTATAAACTTTAATGATTTATATGGTGTATCATATTGCTATGACGCACTAAAGGCTATAGCTGATGGTCTCAAGACCATTTATGCTGACAAAGCTATATACTGTAGAGTAAGCGAAGAAAAATTCCTAATATTTACACCAACAGACAAGCCTGAAGAAATTAATAGTTGTTTTGAGGCATTAAGCAATTATCTATTAGCTCTTCCACATTTAGCTAAGCATGTCAACATTAGTGGTGGTGTATATATTCACGATAAAATGGATGACATTAATACTGCAGCAGATAAAGCATCTCTTGCAAGACAGCAACATACCTCTTCTTCTCTACTAACATACTTTAACTTTGAAATGTATGAAGAGGATAAGAAAAAGGCCGAGCTTGAAATACATATGCACGAGGCTGTTAAAAATGAAGAATTCCTGCTTTACCTACAACCTAAAATTAACACTCAAACAAACAAGGTTGTTGGTGCTGAGGCATTAACAAGATGGAACTTCAAAAAAAACAAGCTTTTGACACCTAATCTTTTCATTCCACTGTTTGAGATGAATGGATTTATTACTGAGCTTGATTATACTGTATTTGAAAATGTGTGTAAATTCTTAAGAAAATGCATAGATGAAAATCTTAAGCCTCTTAAGATTTCTGTCAATGTTTCCAGATATCAACCAAACTTTGACCAATATCTAATGGAAATAAATAGAATTAGAGAAAAGTATGATGTAGATCCTTCATTAATTGAAATAGAAATAACTGAAGGTATGTATATTGATAATATAAATAGAATATCCGATTTTATAAGCAAGCTTCATTCTTATGGATACAGCATATCGATGGACGATTTTGGAGCAGGATATTCTAATCTATCATCACTTGCAACATTAGACTTCGATTTAATAAAGCTTGATAAGGGATTCTGTAGTAATCAGGATAGTGAACGACAATCAATAGTATTATCATTCGTTATGTCACTTGCTAAAAACCTACATGTAGATGTTTTATGTGAGGGTGTTGAAACAAAGGAATTTGCTGAATATTTGAGCAACATTGGCTGTAATTTAGTACAAGGCTTCCTTTATGAAGAGCCCATTCCTGCTGATGATTTCAAACGCAAATACTTATCATAAAAAAAATCATATAAATTAAGAGTGGAAATACTCCACTCTTTTTTTTCAAATAAAAAAGGCTAAGCACGAGCTTAGCCTTTATATCTTATTAATTATGGTTATTATTATCCTTAACTACTACGTCGTGCGCTCCACCTTCAACAATAGATACACTACTTACTAACGTAAGCTTAGCCTTTTGTTGGAATTCAGGAATTGATAAAGCACCACAATTGCACATAGTTGATTTAATCTTACTAACTGTAACTGATAGGTTATCATGTAAAGAGCCAGCATAAGGAACATATGAATCAACACCTTCTACGAATGAAAGCTTTTGTGCTCCACCCATATCATATCTTTGCCAGTTACGAGCTCTTGCAGAACCCTCACCCCAATATTCCTTCATATAGCTTCCATTAATTAAAACCTTTTGAGTTGGAGACTCATCAAATCTAGCAAAATATCTACCTAGCATACAGAAATCACATCCCATAGCTAAAGCTAATGTAATATGGTAATCATGTACGATACCACCATCTGAACAAATAGGTACATATACACCAGTTTCCTTAAAGTATTCATCACGTGCAGCTGCAACCTCAATACATGCAGTTGCTTGACCACGACCGATACCCTTAGTTTCGCGAGTGATACAAATTGAACCACCACCGATACCAATCTTAATAAAGTCTGCTCCTGCTTCTGCCAAGAATCTGAAGCCTTCCTTATCAACAACGTTACCAGCACCAATCTTTACTGTATCACCATATTTTTCTCTAACCCACTTAATAACTCTTCTTTGCCATTCAGTAAATCCCTCAGATGAATCAATACAAAGCACATCTGCTCCTGCTTCTACTAATGCAGGGATTCTTTGCTCATAGTCTCTTGTATTAACACCAGCACCTACGATATAGCTCTTATTTGAATCTAATAATTCATTTGGATTTTCCTTATGAGAAGAATAATCCTTTCTAAATACGAATGCAACTAAACAACCATTCTTATCGATGATAGGTAATGAATTTAATTTATGCTCCCATATAATGTCATTAGCTTCCTTTAAAGAAGTACCCTCAGGTGCAGTAATTAGCTTTGAAAGAGGAGTCATGAATGATTCAACCTTTTCAGTTAATTCCATTCTAGAAACTCGATAATCTCTACTACTTACAATTCCTAATAGCTTCGAATTAGGAGTACCATCCTCAGTTACAGCAACTGTAGAATGTCCCTTTTCCTCCTTTAATGCTAAAATATCAGCTAATGTTTGATCAGGTCTAACATTAGAATCTGATGTAACAAAACCAGCCTTATAAGTTTTTACTCTCTTTACCATTGCAGCTTGATTTTCAATTGTTTGTGAACCATAGATGAAAGAAACTCCACCTTCCTTAGCAAGCGCAACAGCCATAGTATCATTTGATACTGATTGCATGATAGCTGAAATAAGTGGTGTATTCATCGTAATTGCAGGCTCCTCACCCTTCTTGAACTTTACAAGAGGAGTTTTTAAAGAAACCTTATTTGGAATACAATTTTCATCAGAATAACCTGGAACCAATAAATACTCACTAAATGTATGAGATGGTTCCTTATAATAATATGCCATAATTATTTACCCTCCAAAAATAAATATTTTAAATATTTTACCACTTAAAAAAATATTTTTCAATATAAAAAAATAAAAAGATGCAAATGCATCCTTTTACTAAAATTATTTCTTAAGATTAACATCCAATTGATTAAATGGAATTTCTATATTATTCTCATCAAAAACATTCTTAATTTCATTTAATAAATAATGGTATATAGACCAATAATTTGAGCTAGCACACCATACACGAACCTTCAAATCGATTGAAGATGCAGCAAATTCATTAATATCGATAAATGGTTCAGGGCTTTGTAAAATCAACTCATTCTTAGCACAAACACTTCTGATCAAATTTTTAGCAAATTCTAAATTAGTATCATAAGCTACAGACATTATTACATCTACACGTCTTGTTTCCTTAACAGATGCATTTACGATTACATTGTTTGCTAGGTTACCATTTGGAATATACACAACCTTATTATCATTAGTTACAATATGCGTATAGAATAATTTAATATCCTCTACAGTACCCTCTTGTCCATTTGATGTAATGTAATCACCTAGCTTAAATGGTCTCATTATAATTATAATCATACCACCAGCAAAATTAGATAATGTGCCTTGTACAGCAAGCGAAATACCAACACCTAGTGAAGCAATAACAGCAGATAATGATGCAGTTTCAATACCTACATATCCAACTAAACAAACTAAAATAACAACCTTCAATACAAATCTAGTACCAGTGTATAATACTCTAACAATAGTTTTATCTATATTTTTCTTTTGAATTCTCTTATAAATTTTCTTAGTTATAAAGTTTATAATCTTAAAAGAAAAGAACATTACAACAAGAGCTATAAGAAGCTTAAGCCCTGTAGTAGTACACCAATTTACAACTGTATCTAAAACCTGCTTCCAATCAATTTGAGCAATCTCATTTTCTAAAAACATAAGTACATCTCCCTACAACTTTTTACTTAATAAACTTTAAGCCACCCATATATGGCTGTAATACCTTAGGAATAGAAATACTTCCATCCTCATTATAGTTATTCTCAATAAATGCAATTAATCCTCTTGGCGTAGCTAAAACAGTATTATTTAATGTGTGTACTAAATAAGTACCATTCTCACCTTTAGTTCTAATACCTAGCCTTCTCGCTTGTGCATCACCTAGTGTTGAACAAGAACCGACCTCGAAATACTTTTGCTGTCTTGGACTCCAAGCCTCAACATCACATGATTTAACCTTAAGATCAGCTAAATCACCTGTACAACACTCTAATGTTCTTACGGGAATATCTAGGCTTCTAAAGAATTCAACAGTATAGCTCCACATCTTATTATACCAATCCATAGATTCTTCTGGCTTACATAAAACCACCATTTCCTGCTTTTCAAATTGATGAACACGATAGATTCCTCTTTCCTCAATACCATGTGCACCAACTTCCTTTCTAAAGCAAGGAGAATATGAGGTTAAAGTAATAGGTAATTCTTGCTCTTTAACAATTTGTCCTTTAAATCTACCTATCATTGAATGCTCAGATGTACCAATTAAATATAAATCCTCATTTTCAATCTTATACATCATATTTTCCATTTCAGCAAAGCTCATTACACCCTTTACAACATCACTTCTAATCATAAATGGTGGAATACAATAATCAAAGCCCTTATCACACATAAAGTCTCTTGCGTAGCTTAGCATAGCTGAATGAAGCCTTGCAATATTTCCAATCATAAAGTAAAAGCCATTACCACTTGTTCTACCAGATGCTTCCTTATCTAAACCGTTAAATTTAGCAATAATATCAGCATGATATGGAATCTCATAGCTTGGAACAACTGGCTCACCAAACTTTTCTATTTCAACATTCTCACTATCATCCTTACCAACAGGAACACTTGGATCAACGATATTAGGAATTACCATCATTCTTTCTAATATTTGAGCCTCATACTCTGCTAATAAAGGATCTATTTCAGTAATACGTTCATTATTCTTAGAAACTATGTCCTTAATCTCATTAGCTTTATCAATTTGCTTTTCTCTCATTAATTGACCAATTTGCTTACTCAAATCATTTCTCTGAGCTCTTAATGCCTCACCTTCAGCCTTTAAAGCTCTAATTTTTTTATCAAGCTCAATTACCTCATCAACTAAAGGTAATTTAGAATCCTGAAACTTCTTCTTTATATTTTCCTTTACTAAATCTGGATTTTCTCTTAAAAATTTAATATCAATCATAAATAAAACCTCCTAAAAAAATAAAAAGCCCTTAGATATACTAAGGACGAATTAACGCGGTGCCACCTTACTTCTAGTAATAATACTAGCTCTTAAACCTTTAACGCAGGGATACGATTCCTATCAAGGGTAGATTTCATATAACTATCTAACTACATTTCACCAGCCTGTAGCTCTCTAAATAGATTCATCATATTACTTTGTCCTATCATTTAGGATTAAATACATTATAAATTATAGCATATTATTGTTGATTTTCAATAGAATTTTTTTCTTCGACATTTGACTCATTAGCATCATTCAAAGGAGAATCAGCAACAGTCTCTACCTTTACCTCAGATATACTTTCCTTCTTTAACTCGGATTTAATATAGAAATATCCAACAACCACACCTATAGCTAAAATAGCAAATCCAACAATTAAATCAACATACCATAATCCCCATACCGAATGTGCCCATATAGTATAAACAGCAATTGCAACTATAGTATAGATAGATACTAATATTATATTTTTATATTGCTTTTTTAAAATTTCCATAATATCAAGTCCTTAAACAAATCTATACTAATTATAATTTATTTTTATCCATATTACAAGAAAAAATACTCCACGTGGGAGTATTTATTTCCATTCTGTAATATTTAAACCGTTTGTTGTTGGAATATAGAATTTTCCATCAACTAGAAAGCCTCTTGCAGCTTCATAATCTGTTACTACACTGATTTCTAAATACGTAGATATCGGTCTTGAATAATTCGTAACATCCACCTTGAAAATAGTATATAAATTTCGTTCAACCATCGCCCCTACGAAAATATGTGTATCATCACAATATATAAATAAAGCCTTATGATTTAACAAATTATATGGATAATCTGCATTGTAATATAGTAGCTCAGTATCATTTGAATATCTATAGGTTGAAAAAATCAAATCTCTACCTATTTGAAATGTTCCATCCTTTGTTTGCTCATACACAGACATCTTAACATTGAAAGAATCATCATAGCCTGTGCCAATTGTATAAAGCTTTTCATTTATCTCAAAAGTCTTTAAATATGATGAATAGCCTGGTGCTTCATATTGAGATACAATATATGGATTTGTAGGATCGCTACAATCAATTTCATATAGTGGATCCTTATTTAAATATGTAACAGCATAGCATACATCACCAGCAAAGGTTGTTGATTTGATAGTTTGCCTTTCTATTCCAATGCCTCTAGTAATAGATCCTACCATTTCAAGAGATTTTAAGCTATAAATATATAAAGCATTTAATTCATAATCATTCTTTAATGTATTAATAGTTACCACTCTTAAATAGCCATTATATTCATCCATTGAAAATTGATTTAAGATATGTCCATCAACTCTAATGACACCAACCTCATTTAACTGCATATCAACAATTGTTATATATGTTTTATTCAAAGAATTAAAGGAATTAGTACTTGCTAAATAAAAATTATTATTTGAGGCATATAGCGTTGCATTATAAGAAGTAATAACTTCAATACTATTTTTTTCAAATGTATCTAGATTAAAGCTTGAAATACTAAATAATGCATTTGCATTTTTTGTACCGTCATAATAAAAACCATTTAAATCTTCATTAGAGATAATTACACGACTTACAAAATATAATACGTTATCAACCAGCCTTGAATCCACCAAATAATCATAATGGATAGTTTGAATTATGACGAGCTCTTCGTTCTCGATTCTACAAATCTTAATACCAGTATTCGTTAAATATACAAGCTTATCATTATAAACATACATTTCATTGGCCTTAAATTCACCTATAATAAATACAGATTGATCTAGTGATGCTACATATGGTATGCCTTCTAATATACTATATATATAATTTCCATCACATTTTGCAGTATCAGACTCATCAACACCAATAGTTTGAACATTAGTGTCATAAGAATTAAGAATGTTATTGTTCTCTGGAGCACCATCTAATGAACCTTTATATGATGTGCACCCAGTTAGCTGAATAGAAAATATGCTAGATAATATGGATTTCTTTTTTGAAAAGCTTCTAACCTTAAGTTTTTTCTCAAAATCTGAAGTAGACTCAATTTTATATAGCTTATTAGACTCACTCGCAATTGCCTCCTCAGCCTTCTTTATACCATTTGAATTATAAATATTAATCCCTATATGCTGTATAAATAGAAAGCATATAAATATGCCTAATACAGCTAATATAGCGATTTTAAATCTAAAATTATATTTTCTTTTCTTTTTTTCTATAACCTTGAATTCTTCTGTTTCAAAGGTCTCATTATATTCTTGTTTTAATTTTTTGTTAAAATCATTTAGTCTCATAAGAATCCTCCTTTAAGCTTGCCTTTAAGATTTCCTTAGCTCTACTATATGCTCTATTAACCTCATGAGGCTGTAGATTCAATGCTTGAGCTATCTTCTTAGTTGTGTGGCCACACAATACCTTCATTAAAAAGATTTCTCTTAAAGATTCATCTAGGTGGCTTAATGCATAGTTTAAATATGGATGTGTTTCCTTGTCAGGTAATCTAGTAGGATCTTCTATTTTATCCTCTTGCTTTTTCCTAACATAATCTAATGCAATATTCTTTGCTATAGTATACACCCAGCTTGAAAAATTATTTGAATTGTAATTCTTGATGCTATTTGTAATCTTCATATAAGTATCCTGGATTAAATCTTCAACAACATATTTAACTTGAACATATCTATAAATACAGCATCTGATTAAAGAATATGTTTCTTTATATATTGTCCCAAATACGGCTTGATTTCCAGCCTTATATTCTAAAGCGTATTTTTCAAGATTCATTTTACCACCTCACTTAATAAACGAACAAATTAACAATTTTTAACAAAAAATATCAAACAATTTAAAAGGCTGTCACGAGACAGCCTTTTATATTATTTTAATTTAATTGGGTTTACAGAGCCATCATCATTAGGATGCTCATCTAAATATTTTCTAATTGCCTCTGGCTTACCAGATTTTAAACCTGGCTTACATAGACTTAAATTTTCTGCAGTTTGATTAACAATTGCTTCAGCAAAGCCTGCACATCCTGGGAATCCACAAGCACCACAGTTTGCGTTAGGTAAAATTGCTGTAATATCCTCTACTCTTGTATCAACCTTAACATAAAATACCTTTGAAGCGACTGCTAAGCCTAGACCTAAAAGAACGCCTAAAATAGTTAAAATAAATATCGCCCAAAATATTTCCATATTATTCATCCTCCTTAAGTTCTTCTTCTATTTTCTTTAAATCTATTCCTTGCTTAATATGACAATCCATATTACCACAGGAAAGACAATTTTCATCAGAAATCTTTATATTCTCACAGCCCTCTGGAACTGGAGTTTTTTTATTTAGCACATAAGTTATAAAGAATATAGCTACTAATGCTATAACTACAATGATTGCTAAAATAACATATGGATCCATCTTAGATTAAACCACTTAACCCTAAGAAAGCCATTGCCATTAAAGCGGCTGTAATTAACGCAATAGGAATTCCCTTAAATGCTCTTGGAGTATTTGAAGAATCTAAACGATATCTTATAGTTGAGAATACAAATATAACAATTGCAAATCCTAAGCCTGTACCAATAGCGTTTGCCATAGAATCAGCAAAGCTTAATGCTTGATCTGTATTACCTTGTGCAACACCTAATACTGCACAGTTTGTTGTAATTAATGGTAAGTAAACACCTAATGCCTTATATAAAGAAGGTGAATATTTCTTAATTATCATTTCAATTAATTGAACTAATGATGCAATTACTAGAATATAAGTTATTGTATCCATAAATGGAATACCTGCAGGCACTAAGATAAAGTTATAAATAGGCCAACAAATAATTGCGGCTACCAATGTAACACATAGTACTGCAGCACCCATACCAAGTGCTGAAGATGATTTCTTTGAAACACCAAGGAATGGACAGATACCATAGAATCTTGATAATGTTACGTTATTTATTAGCATTGCATTAACAATAGCTAATAGGAAAGTAATAATATAATTCATACTATGCTGCCTCCTTTACTGGTGCCTCAGCAGTATTTGCTACAGGCTCTACTGAAGCCTTAGCTGAATCTTCTAAAGCCTTTTTAGCTTCAAGCTCAGCAGCCTTCTTAGCCTTAAGCTCTTCAATTCTCTTCTTTTGCTCGATAGCTTCCTTATCTTCCTTAACATTCTTTCTCCAAGCCATAAATGCTAAAACTGCACCTAATGTTAGGAATCCACCAGCAGATTGAACAAATAAAGAAATTGCATATTTTTGAGGAATCATTTGTAAAACAATCTTTGTTCCAATTGGGAAATATTCACCGATTGTAACAGCACCTGTACCTAAAATTTCTCTAATTGCTGCAATAATACAAATAGCCATTGTAAAGCCAATGCCTTGTCCTATTGCATCAATAAGCGAAGCTCCTGGACCATTCTTAGATGCAAAGCTTTCAGCTCTACCTAAAATGATACAGTTAACAACAATTAGGGAAATAAATACACCTAGACTATCATATAATGCAGGAACTAAAGCCTGACATAGCATTTTAATAATTGTAACAAATGTAGCAATGATGATAATATAGCATGGAATCTTTACCTCTGCAGGAATAACCTTTCTTAATAAAGAAATTAACACGTTAGAGCCCATTAATGTAAGGATAACTAATAATCCCATACCTAGCGCAGCCTCAATAGATTTTGTAGTAGCTAAAGTAGGACACATACCTAATAAGGATACGAACACTGGATTTTCAGTAATAATACCTGCAAGGAATGTTTTCGATAATGAAACTTTTTCTTTTTTCATCTTAGTTACCTCCCTTTGCATCAGCAAGTGCTGTATTTACTAAATCCTTAACAAGGACTGCACCATATGTAGCACCACATACTGTATCTATCCCAGCTACAGTAGCTTCATCTAATGCTCCTACTGCAGGAGTATCAGCAGGCTTGATAAATGGATAAATAACCTCATCCTTACTTGAAGGATAATTTTCTTTAACATGAGAAACAACAGTTGAAGCAAATGATTGTCCATTTTCTAAAAATTCAACCTGATAAACTGTATCATCTTTAATAGCAACCATTAATGTAATAGCGCCATACGAATTCTTACCAGTTACTGTATATAAATAACCTAATTCGTTACCACTGGCATCCTTAGCTAAAACCTTTTTTGTAATAGTTTCACTAGATACTTCTATTTGTTCTGACTTATCAGCATCATATTCATTGAAAATTGCTTGGCATGTTTCAAGCTCAGTCTTTGCATTATTCTTTGCAATCATTTCACTTGTAAACATATTTACACATGCAATTAAAGCAGCACATACAAGTGCAATACCACCTAGAATTGAAGCGATTATAATATTCTTTTTCATATTAGAACCAGCCTCCCATCACAGTAGCTGTAACAATCACACATACAAGTGCAATACCAATTGTAATTCCAAGCGCTTGCTTCCATGAATAGCCATTTGATTTGCCCTTCATAAAGTGATCAATACATGGTGCTAGCATATTCGCAATTAAAATTGAGAATGCAACACCCTCTGGATATGCACCACACACACGAATAAGTGCTGTAATGCATCCAGCTATCGTACCAAAAGCAATTCTACCAAACTTACTTGTAGGTGATGTTACTGGATCTGTAATCATAAATACAGCACCAAATAATAAACCACCTGAAAGCATTTGATATGCCCACATTTCCATGATATTAGAATTCTTATTCATTGCATAAGTTCCAATACATGCGAAAAGCATAACTACGCCAAATGATAATAAATAACTTAGGCAGCTTCTTAAATCAGCTGATCTTCTAGCAAATAAATATACTGCACCAATTAAAATACATAGTGCTGATACCTCACCCATGCATCCTGGAATATTACCAATAAATAAATCCCATAAGGAATAATTTCCTAAAGCAGCTAAATTACCCTTAGTAAAGCCTAGTGGAGTAGCACCTGCATAAGCATCTACTGCATATGCACTATTAACCTGTCCACCGAAGCAAATACCAACAAATATTCTACCTACTGCAGCTGGATTAAAAATATTACTTCCTAACCCACCGAATAGCATTTTACCAACAAGCATACCAAATACTGCACCAACAAGCACAACATACCAATCACAGCCTGCTGGCATAATTAAAGCATAAATTAATGCAGAAATAACTGGAGCAGTAATATTGTTTATTGTGTAAGTAGCCTTAACCTTTTGAAAGCCTTCCTTACTAAATAGCTCTTTAAACTTCATTTCCTTTGGCCATTTAATAAACATATGACACAATAGCTCAATAAATAGCATTGCAGCTATTGATATTAAAAATACATAAATTCCATCCCATCCATTAACGATCATCGCAAATAATGTAGCTGGCATTAACGCAATAATAACATCCATCATCATTCTCTTGACAGACACGTTCTTACGAATGTATGGAGCAGTTTGTGGAACTAATCTCATAAATCTTCTCCCCCCTACATTGCCATTTTCTTTGCCTTACGGCAATAATCAGTTAAATGAATTTTAGATGTACATGTATATGAACACATACCGCATAAAATACAAGCTCTAATGTTAAGCTTACCCTTTAAGGCTTCCTTATCATTATTCTTAACTGCTTGCATAATTGCTACTGGCTGTAAGCCAGCTGGACAAGAATAAACACAAGATGCACAGCGTACGCATGGCTCCTCAGTTTCCTTATTCTCATTTAAAATAATACAAGATGTACAAGTCTTAGTAATTACGGCATCATCTCTAACTAGGTTAGCACCCATCATAGGTCCACCTAAAATTAATACCTTATTCTCATCACCCTTATATCCCTTTGAGTAATCAATTAATTCCTTAATTGAAGTACCAACTCTAACACGGAAATTTTGAGGAACATTAACACCTGTACCTGTAATAGTAAAGTTACGCTTAACAACTGGCATATTATAGCGTACTGCCTTATATAAACCAACTATTGTTGAAACGTTAAATACCATAATACCTAGCTTAGCAGGTAATACACCTGTAGGAACACTAACACCTAGGCCAGACTTAATTAATTCAATTTCCCAGCCCTGTGGATAATAATTTCCAACCTTTTTAACCTCAATATTAAATTCAGGGTGTCTAGCTATTGCAGCTGTTAATGTATCATATAAATCCTTATACTTCTTCTTAATACAAATAACAGCACGCTTAGCACCAAATGCTTGCTGAGCATATGTGATACCTCTTAAAATTCTAAATGGGAATTCTAAGATTAATCTATGATCTGCTGATAAGAATGGCTCACATTCTACAGCGTTAATTAAAATTGTATCAATAGGATCCTTTGTTTGGAATTTGATATAAGTAGGGAATGAGCTTCCTCCTAAACCTACTAATGCCATATCCTTAGTGATTTGAACAAAATCCTCTCTAGTTAGCTTTGCAATTTGCTCAGGAGTTCTCTCCTTTAATGTCTTATAAAATGAATCCTTTTTATCGTTCTTAACCTGAATAAATTCTGTAAGCTTTCCACTTCTATGGAACTTCTTTACAGTACCAACAACTTCACCACTTACTGTAGCATGGATTGGCTGCTCAAAGAAAGGACCCTTTCTCAAACCAACAACCTGACCAACCTTAACCTTATCGCCAGGTTTAACATATGATTCACCCTCTGGACATCTAGCATTAGTTATTGCTAAATATACAAAATCAGGATCAACATAACGGATTGTTGGTAAGGAATTAGTTGTCTTTACTATTTTTTCAACTTGCTTGCTACCATGAATCACCTTAGTCTTAGCAATCATTTTTACACCTCACTTAAATTCGTTTATTAATTGATTATTAGTCCTCTAAATATGGGTAGTTAGCCATTAAAGCAATTACCTCTTCTCTAATAGAAGCTAATACCTCTTCATTATCCTTATTTCTTAAAGCATCATTAATGAAATGTGCAATCTTAACCATTTCAGCTTCCTTTAAGCCTCTAGTAGTAATAGCTGCAGTTCCTAAACGTACACCTGATGTAACAGCAGGCTTTTGAGTATCATTAGGGATTGCATTCTTATTACAAGTAATATTAACTGAATGTAATACATTTTCAGCCTTCTTACCTGTAACACCAACACTACCATAAATATCAACTAAAATTAGGTGATTATCTGTACCACCTGAAACTAAATTAAATCCAAGCTTAACTAATTCATCAGCTAATGCCTTGCAGTTCTTAACTACTTGATTTGCATAATCCTTAAACTCTGGTTGTAAAGCCTCCTTAAATGCAACAGCCTTTGCTGCAATAACATGCATTAATGGTCCACCTTGAATACCAGGGAATACATAAGAATTTACCTTCTTAGCAATTTCCTCATTATTAGTTAAAATCATACCACCACGAGGACCTCTTAAAGTCTTATGAGTAGTTGTAGTAACAATATCAGCATATTCCATTGGATTAGGATGAGCACCAGCAGCAACTAAACCTGCGATATGTGCCATATCTACCATAAAGTAGCAGCCCACCTCATCACAAATATCTCTAAACTTCTTAAAATCAATTACTCTAGGGTAAGCTGAAGCACCAGCAACGATTACCTGAGGCTTGATTTCTAAAGCCATCTTTCTAACATTTTCATAATCAATATATCCATTTTCATCTAAGCCATAGTTATAAGCCTCATAAATTCTACCTGAGAAATTAATTTTATACCCATGTGTTAAATGTCCACCTGCATCTAAAGACATACCTAAAATCTTATCACCAGGCTGTAGGATTGCACCATATGCACCCATATTAGCTGATGAACCAGAATGTGGTTGAACATTAGCAAACTTAGCACCAAATAATTCACACGCTCTAGCAATTGCAATATTTTCAGCAACGTCTACACATTCGCATCCTCCATAATATCTTCTACCACTGTATCCCTCTGCATACTTGTTAGTCATTACAGATCCTTGAGCATCTAATACTGCTTGAGATACAAAGTTCTCAGATGCGATTAACTCTATATGAGTTCTTTGTCTTGTTAATTCGTCTTGAATAGAATCAAAAATTTCTTTGTCAAATTGTTTTAAAGCGTTCATTTTTCGTTTTTCCTCCATAATCTATCATTGTAATTATACCACTTTAAAAATGAAAATAAAAGAGTCCTTTCTATTTTATAGAAAAGACTCTAAAATCATTAAATATTAAAATTCCTCTATCGCTTCTATTTTTCTTTCACATGTTTTCATTAATACAATATATAGAATAATTGTTGCTATAGCTAATGCTGCTATAGTTAAAATACCAGCTAAATAAATATTAACAAAAGTGAAGCCTACAAGAAGCCCTGCAAGAATAATCATGATTAGCCAATCTAGTAGCATAGATATAACTACAGATGCTGAATTCTTACAAAATTGTTGTTCATTTTTCCACTTAAGCTTATAGTATGAAATATTAATTAATAAGCCTAATACAGAAGCTAAAGTAACAAATAATAATGGTGCTACAAATAAAATAATAATGCTATATATTGATGGCTGTGTTAATGCAACTAGAATTCCAGATGAAATCAAAGCACATACACCTAATACAGAGATTGATACTAAAAGCTTACTCTTGATCATCTTCTTATAATCAATTGGGAATGTTTTAATCATCCAAAATTTTGTTCCCTCAATACTAATAGAGCCTGATGCTGGAGTTGCAATACCAATTCCAAAGGCAATTATAATTACACCTAAATATGCATATTGTCTAATATATACCATAATTGAGGCTGCATCTGTAATTGTAGATATAGGACTAAACATATATCCAATTAATGCCGACATAATAATAGAGCATATACCTGATGAAATACAGTTTACAAAATAAAACTTTGAAGTAAAGAATCTTTTATATTCATGACCTAATAAAGCTTTAAATTGTCCTTTTGTTTCAAGCTTCTTTCTAACATATACATTATTTGACTTATATGAATTAATCATTTCATGAATACCATCAAAGAATAATGATATGAATAAAATTACTAGGAATAATACTACTACATTACCTAAAGCAAATAATAATATATATAAATAATTATCAAGATGCGCAAGCTTTACTAATTGTAGCGATGGATTTACCCATGCAAAAGCATTTGCCATATCAACCATATCACTTTGTCCACCAGCAGCTCCAGTTGACATATTAATCATCAATGAAAAGAACATTATTGCTGCAAACATTAAGAAATATAAAATAAAATTAATAACATTTCCAAACTTATATCTATCTGCAACTAAAGTGATAAATAATGAGAATAGGCATGCCACAGCCATTGGAATGGCAGGAATTAATAAGGTTGCTAATAATCCAGTAATTATAAATGTGAAATTACCTGTAAAAATAATATTTATTACAGCATTTGGAATCATAATAATTGCTGAATATATTAATTCAATTAAATATAAATTTATAATCTTTGCTGCAATGATTTCAGTCTTCTTTACAGGCATGCTTTTAAGCATTTCATAATCCTTACCAACATATATACTCTTAACCTTAAATATAGATGTTGACAATGTCAGGAATGTTGCAAATCCACCCATAAACAAAGTTGAATAAACTAAATTTGCCTCCTGTACTAAAAACAATGAGCTAAACATTAAATTATATATAATAGATAAGACTAATCCTAATATAAGCATTAATCCTAAAAATGCAAAGAAAGAAATAGATTTACTTTTATTTTCTTTAAATTTTCTAACGTCAAGGGTCTCTCGTAAATCTACCTTAACTAGCTCCAATAAATTATTCATTAAATAACTCCAGGAACTTATCCTCTAATGAATCCTTACCCTTGACCTCATCAGTTAATCCACTAGCTATGATATTACCATTTTTAATAATAGCAATTTTATTACAGAATTTTTCTACAACCTCTAAAACATGTGATGAGAAAAATATCATAGTTCCTGTTTCACATAAGCTTTTCATTATTTCCTTTAAATCATGTGAAGCCTTTGGATCTAATCCAACGAATGGTTCATCTAATATTAAAAGCTTTGGTTTATGAACTAATGCAGCAATTAATGCTATCTTCTGCTTCATACCATGTGAATATGTTTTAATTGGATCAGCTAAATTAGATTCAATATCAAACATTTCTGCATATTTATGAATAAGCTCATTACGCTCCTCGCCTACATTATAAATATTACATACAAAATTTACATATGCAATACCAGTTAAATGCTCATAAAGCTCTGGATTATCTGGAACATAAGCTATCTTGCTTTTAGCAAGCATTGGATTATCCTTAATAGATCTTCCATCTAATATAATTTCTCCCTCATCATATTCATGAATTCCTACAATGCATTTAATAGTAGTTGATTTACCACTACCATTAGGACCTATAAATCCATATATATCACCATCTTCAATTGTGATATTAATATTATTGATTGCCTTTTTATTTGCTTTCTTATAAGTTTTTGATAAATTTTTGATTTCTAACATACTAAAATCCTCCTTGATAATATTATATAATTCTTTTAAATTTTTGTCAATTCATAAAAATTCATTGTTTAAACATAAAATAAAAGAGGTATTTCTACCTCTAATAATTTTTATTATTCAACCCATGAAATGATAGCCATAGGTGCTGCATCTCCACGACGGAAACCAGTCTTGATTACACGAGTGTAACCACCATTACGGCTAGCAAACTTAGGAGCGATTTCGCTGAATAACTTTTGAACAGCATAATTACCCTCAGTATCCTTCTCGAAGCGTACAAATGATGCAGCTTGACGACGAGAAGCTAAAGTATTAGTCTTTCCTAAAGTAACCATTTTATCAGCTAATCTTTTTAATTCTTTAGCTTTTGTTAATGTAGTTTCAATTTGACCATTTAAGATTAAATCAGTAACTAAGTCACGAAGTAATGCTTTTCTTTGGTCAGAACTACGACGTAATCTACTATATGCCATGATACTTTCTCCTTATAGATTAATTTTTCTTAAAGCCTAAACCTAAGGCTTCTAACTTTTCCTTAATTTCCTTTAGAGACTTTCTACCAAGATTACGAACCTTGATCATATCCTCTTCAGATTTTGCTGCTAATTCCGCAACAGTATTTAAGCCAGCTCTCTTTAAACAGTTATAAGAACGAACTGATAAATCTAATTCATCAATTGTCATTTCAAGCTTACGATTTTGGTTATCATCCTCAGCCTCAATCATATAATCTGTATTAAATGCCTTCTCACTTAATTCAACTACAACCTCTAAATGCTCAATCATCATTTTAGAAGCAATTGCTAAAGCTTCCTTTGCAGTAATTGAACCATTAGTTGTAACTTCAATTTTTAACTTATCAAATGAAGCCTCATTTACGTTTTCAACACGAGTTTTCTCAACGTTGAAAGCAACATTTACAATTGGAGTATAAATAGAGTCAATAGCGATAACGCCAACTGATTTATTATATTCCTTGTTAGCAACTGAACTAACATAACCAACGCCTCTACGTACTGTTAAGAACATATGTAAGCGTCCGCCCTCTGAAACAGTTGCAATATGTTGATCAGGGTTAACTACACTAATATCACTATTAACAATGATATCACCAGCAGTAACAACGCCTTCTCCCTTATCTATTTCAACAGTAGCCTCATAGTTAGGATCTTCACTATCCACTGTTAAAACGACGCGCTTTAAATTTAAAATGATAGTGATAACATCCTCAACAACGCCATCTACATTTTGAAATTCATGCTCAGCCCCGTCAATTTTTACATTAACGATTGCAGCACCAGGTAGAGATGATAATAAAGTTCTACGAAGTGCATTTCCTAGTGTAATACCAAATCCTCTTTCAAGAGGTGAAATAACGAATTCACCATAAGAACCTTGCTCAGCTAATTCCTCAACATTTGTTCTTGGCTTTTCAAATTTTAATTCTTTCATAATGGGCCTCCTATATATTTTTCCTGTTAAATCCAATTATAACGTATTAAATAATATTATAACACAGTTTACTAAAAATACCAAATACTATCCACGAGGACGCTTTGGTGGACGACAACCATTGTGTGGAACTGGTGTTACATCAGTGATTGCTGTAATTTCTAAACCTGCAACTGTTAATGAACGAATAGCAGCTTCACGTCCTTGACCAGGACCCTTTACAGAAACCTCAACCTTTGCTACACCTTGATCTACTGCAGCCTTTGCAGCAGCCTCAGCTACCATTTGTGCGGCATAAGGAGTTGACTTACGACTACCTTTAAAGCCTTGTGCACCTGCGCTGCTCCAAGAAATTACATTTCCTTGAGGATCAGTGATAGTAACTATTGTATTATTGAAAGTTGAATGAATATGTGCTACACCAGTAGGACAATTTCTTTTAACTTTACGCTTTTGAACTTTACGTGCCATATTTCAATTTCCTCCTTATTACTTCTTCTTATTAGCGATTGTATGTCTTGGACCCTTACGAGTACGTGCATTGTTACGAGTATTTTGTCCGCGTACTGGTAATCCCTTACGATGACGCATACCTCTATAGCAACCAATTTCCATTAAACGCTTGATATTTAAAGCAACTTCTCTTCTTAAGTCACCTTCAACCTTATAGTTAGCAACTACAGAACGAATCTTACCAAGTTGCTCTTCAGTTAAATCCTTTGTACGAATGTCTTCAGAAACACCCGCAGCTTTTAAAATATTTTTTGCTGATGTTAATCCAATACCATATACATATTGTAATGAAATAACAATTCTTTTTTCATTTGGAATATCTACTCCTGCAATACGTGCCATATATTCGCACCTCTACCTTTCTATCCTTGTCTTTGTTTATGTTTTGGGTTTTCGCAAATAACCATTATACGGCCCTTGCGCTTAATAACCTTGCATTTATCGCATATTGGTTTTACTGATGGTCTTACTTTCATTTTAAATACCTCCAATATTATTTATGTCTGTAAGTAATTCTTCCACGTGTTAAATCATACGTAGATAACTCTATAGTTACCTTATCACCTGGTAAAATGCGTATGTTGTTCATGCGGATTTTACCAGAAACGTGGGCTAAAACTTGATGATCATTTTCAAGCTTAACAATAAATTGTGTGTTAGGTAGTACCTCTAGTACTCTACCTTCCATTTCAATTACATCATCTTTTTTTGCCATTAAATATAGCCTCCTAATGAATTAAAGTGTAGTTAATATTTCATACCCATCCTTACGAACAACTATTGTATGCTCAAAATGAGCACTCTTTGACTTATCCTTTGTCACTGTTGTCCAACGATCAGGCAATATTCTAACATTTTTTGTACCGGCATTTACCATTGGTTCAATGGCTAACACCATACCTTCCTTTAAAATTGGTCCAGTACCTGGAGTACCAAAATTAAAGATTGCAGGATCCTCATGTAAGTTACGTCCAACGCCATGACCAGTGAATTCCTCAACAATACCAAAGCCATATGGTTTAATATGTGCTTCAATAGCGTGTGAAACATCACCAAGATAGACGCCTTCTTTAATTACATTTAGACCAGCAAATAATGCATCACGAGTTACTTCCATTAATAATTTGTCCTTATCACTTATCTTCCCAACATGATAAGACCAAGCTGAATCTCCATGATATCCCTTATAACAAGCTCCTATATCAACAGCAATAATATCGCCATCCTTTAGAATTTGCTTTTTTGAAGGAATACCATGAATAACAACTTCATTTACTGATGCACATATTGATGCTGGGAATCCACCATAGCCTTTAAATGATGGCGTAGCATTGTTATCTAAAATCACTTTTTCAACAAGCTCATTTAGTTCCCATGTTGAAACACCAGGCTTGATATGCTTTTTAAGCTCCTCATGACATAAAGCCACAATTCTTCCAGCCTCTTTAAGCAGTGCGATTTCTCGCTCACTTTTGATGTTTATCATGTTATTATGCACCTAGTACAACTTTAATATCCTCAAAAACCTTAGATAATGATTGATCACCATTTACAGTTTTTAAAATGTTTTGTTTAGAATAAAATTCTAATAATGGTGCAGTTTGATTATCATATACTTGTAATCTATTAACTGCAGTAGCCTCAGTATCATCTGCTCTTTGGATTAATTGTGTATTACAATTATCACAAACTCCTTCAACCTTAGGAGCATTGAATTCAACATGATATGTAGCGCCACAGCCCTTGCATACACGTCTACCAACCATACGTCTAACTAAGATTTCAACAGGAACGTTAACATCTAATACAGCGTCTAGCTTAATACCATTTTCATTTAAGAATTTATCTAATGCTTCTGCTTGAGCAATTGTTCTAGGGAATCCATCTAATAAGAATCCATCCTTACAATCAGCCTCAAGTAATCTTTCCTCTACAATACCGATAGTTACCTCATCAGGTACTAGAGCTCCTTGGTCCATATAGCTTTTAGCTAACATACCAAGCTTTGTTTGATTTTTAATTGCAGCACGGAACATATCACCAGTTGAAATATGAGGGATATTAAAATATTCCTTAATATTAACAGCTTGTGTTCCTTTACCTGCACCAGGTCTACCCATAATTAATAATTTCATAATTATTTCCTCCCCGATTATTCTAAGAATCCCTTATAATCCTTTGTTTCAGATGCTGTTTCCATTTGTCTAAATGTTTCGATTGCAACACCGATAATAATGATTAATGATGTACCACCAATAGTGATAGATTGAGATTCAGCAGCTGTAAAGCCGAATGCTTTTGAAACAATAATTGGAACTAATGCTAAAATAGTTAAATATACAGAACCAATTAATGTAATTCTAAATAATGTCTTTGATAATTGAACCTTTGTTTCCTCACCTGGACGATATCCTGGAATAAATGCACCTTGCTTTTCAAGATTATCAGCAATCTTGTCAGGATCAATTTGCATAAATGAATAGAAGAAACTAAAGAAAATAATTAAAATAACATATAATGCAATACCGATTGGATTTGAAGTAGAGAATACTTGATCAAACCAGTATGCAACAGATGAACCATCAACAGTTAATCCTGTAACACCAATAATAGTCATTGGAATAGACATAATAGTTGAAGCGAAGATTACAGGAATTACGCTTGCACTATTAAGCTTCATAGGAATATCTGAACCCTTTTGTCCTGCTTGACGGTTTGCATATTGAACAGGAACCTTTCTAACAGCACCTTCAAAGTAAACAACACCAAAAATCATAGCTACATATAAAATTATAACTAAAATAAATAAGAATAAATTTAAGCCTGTAAATTGAGCTCCTAAGTACTTATTTGATAATGTTGTAAACATTGTTGGAATTGAAGAAATAATACCTGCTGAAATAATCATTGATGAACCATTACCAATACCATGACGAGTAATTAAATCAGCTAACCACATTGTAAATGCAGAACCTGCAGTAATTACAACTGCCATATAAATGTAGATTACCCAGAAGTAATCTTGGTACTTAATTAATGAATCTACTAAAATATTTTCAGGTCTAGTACCTAAACTGAAAATAATTAATAGAGCTTGAATCAATGCTATAACAATTGTTACATATCTAGTAATACGGTTAAGCTTTTGCTTACCTTGCTCACCTTGCTCTCCCCATTCTCTAAACTTAGGAATTACCATTTGTAACATTTGAACAACAATTGATGCTGTAATGTATGGAGAAATACCTAAAGCTAAAACAGAGAAATTAGCTAATCCTCCTCCTGAGAATGCATTAAGCACTGTTAGGAAATCATTACCAGATAATAATGCTTTAACACTAGTCGTAGAGATAAAAGGAATTGGAATATATGTTCCAGCCTTAAAAACTAATAATAAAGCAAATGTAATTAATATCTTTAAGACAATCTCACGATTACTTAAGATTAGCTTTACTTTCGTAAGCAAATTACATCACCTCTACAGATCCACCAGCAGCTTCTATTGCAGCCTTAGCAGATGCAGAAAATTTTGTTGCCTTAACATTTAACTTCTTAGTTAATTCTCCTTGACCTAAAACCTTAACACCGTCTAAAACATCCTTGAAGAAACCAGCCTTAATTAATGCATCTGCATCAACAGTAGCTCCGTCTTCAAAAACATTTAATTGAGCGATATTAACAACTGCATACTCCTTACGAGTATGATTGTGGAAACCTCTCTTAGGTAAGCGTTGGAATAAAGGTAATTGTCCACCTTCGAATCCTGGACGAACACCACCGCCTGAACGAGAGTTTTGACCCTTAGTACCTCTACCAGCAGTCTTTCCTAAACCACTACCGATACCACGACCAACACGCTTCTTAGAATGTCTAGCGCCTTCAACTGGCTTTAATTCATTTAACATATTTGGTACCTCCTTATTATTCTTGGACAACCTTTACCATATGTGCTATGGTAACAATCATACCTTTAATTGCTTCATTTTCCTCTTTTGTAACTGTTTGACCAATCTTAGTTAAGCCTAATGCCTTAGCAGTAGCTACTTGGTTAGGCTTACGTCCGATTAAACTCTTAACTAAAGTAATCTTATACATAATAATTAACCTAGAATCTTATCAACTGTTAAGCCACGACGAGCAGCTACTTGTTCAACAGTCTCTAAACTCTTTAACCCTTCTATTGTAGCTCTAACTACATTGATAGGTGTAGCTGAACCCAATGATTTTGATAAAATGTCAGAAATACCAGCTAATTCTACAACAGCACGTACTGGACCACCAGCGATAACTCCTGTACCTTCGCTTGCAGGTCTTAATACAACTCTACCTGCACCGTAAATACCTGTTACTTCATGAGGAATAGTAGTTTTTACTGTAGAAACAGTAATTAAATTTTTCTTTGCACTTTCGATGGCCTTCTTAATAGCATCAGGTACTTCTTGAGCCTTACCTGTACCGAAACCAACTCTTCCCTTCTTATCGCCGATTACTACTAAAGCAGCGAAACGGAAGCGTCTACCACCCTTAACAACCTTAGTAACGCGGTTGATTGTAACAACACGTTCTTCAAATTCTGGTTGTTCAACTTCTTTACGTTGTTCATTTTGACGCATAAAGTCTTTCCTCCTTAGAATTTTAATCCAGCAGCTCTTGCTGCGTCAGCTAAAGCCTTAACACGTCCATGGTATAAATAACCACCACGGTCAAATACTACAGCTTCAATCTTTAATTCTAATGCTCTCTTAGCTACTAAAGTACCAACTTGAGTTGCTGCCTCAACATTAGAACCATTCTTTAAGTTTAATTCTTTATCTAGTGAAGAAGCACTACATAAAGTTTTACCTGTTTGATCATCAATAATTTGAGCATAAATTTGCTTGTTAGAACGGAATACATTTAATCTTGGCTTATCTGCAGTTCCGACTAATGTTTGACGAAGACGTAAATGTCTCTTTTGACGAGTTACGTTCTTAGATACCTTACTTATCATATTAGCACTCCTTTCCTACTACTTCTTAGCAGTTTTACCTTCCTTACGACGGATAACCTCATCAGAATACTTAATACCCTTACCTTTATATGGTTCTGGCTTACGAATCTCACGGATTTCTGCCGCAAATTGGCCTACCTTTTGCTTATCAATACCTGAAATAATGATAGTTGTGTTCTTAGGTAATTCTACCTTTAAACCCTGTGGTATGATCATATCAACAGTGTGTGAATAACCAGCACTTACTACTAAAGTGTTACCTTGTAATTGAGCACGGTAACCTACACCGTTAATTTCTAATGTTTTCTTGAAACCTTCTGATACACCTACAACCATGTTATTTAATAAAGCACGAGTTGTACCGTGGAATGTCTTCATTACCTTAGTATCATTAGGACGCTTAACTTCAGCTTGTGTAGCTTCTACTACGATTTCTAGTTCGCTATTGAATTGAGCAGTTAATTCTCCCTTAGGGCCCTTTACTGTAACAAAGTTACCCTTGTCAACATTTACAGTAACGCCTGCAGGGATGCTAATTGCCTTATTACCAATACGAGACATATAAAACACCTCCTGTATTTTCTATAATAATCTTAAATAAATATTTTTATCTTACCATACGTAAGCTAAAACTTCTCCACCGATATTAAGCTTGCGAGCTTGCTTATCAGTCATAATTCCTTGAGAAGTAGAGATAATTGCAACACCTAAACCATTTAATACCTTTGGTAATTCTTCAGACTTAGTATAAACATGAAGACTAGGCTTTGAAATTCTCTTTAAACCCTTAATAACTCTTTGGTTATTTTCAGTATACTTTAATGTAATTGTAGTTACACTCTTAACATCATTTGTAGCAGTATAATCAGTAATAAAGCCTTCAGACTTTAATACAGCTAAAATAGCTGACTTAGTCTTAGAAGTTGGAACTGATACTGTTTCATGACGCATTGCGTTTGCATTCTTAATGCGGACTAACATATCTGCAATTGGATCTGTCATCATAACCTGATTCCTCCTTTTTCTATCTTGGAAAAAATATTTTTAAATTACCAGCTTGCTTTTTTAACGCCTGGAATTTGTCCTTTGTATGCTAATTCACGGAAACAAATACGGCATAACTTGAATTTAGCGATGACAGCGTGAGGACGACCACAACGCTCGCATCTTGTATATTCACGCGCACTATATTTAGGTTTTCTATGATTTTTAACAACCATTGATGTTTTTGCCATAGTTTATTATCCTTTCTTACTTTCTAAAAGGCATACCCATTAATTGTAATAGAGTACGACCCTCTTCATCTGTATTTGCTGTAGTAACGATAACAATATCCATACCACGAACTTTTTTAACCTTGTCGAAATTAATTTCAGGGAAAATTAATTGTTCCTTTACACCTAATGTATAGTTACCACGACCATCAAATGCATTACCATTGATTCCATGGAAGTCACGTACACGAGGTAAAGCAACTGATACAAGCTTATCTAAGAACTCATACATTCTTTCGCCTCTTAATGTAACCTTGCATCCGATAGGCATACCTTCACGTAGCTTGAAGTTTGCAATTGACTTCTTAGCTTTAGTAATGATAGGCTTTTGACCTGTAATTTGTGTTAATTCTTCTACTGCATCATCTAATACCTTTGCGTTTGCAACTGCATCTCCACATCCCATATTAATAACGATCTTTTCAATCTTTGGAATTTGCATAGAAGACTTATATGCGAACTTATTCGCTAACTCTGACTTAACAGAAGTATTATATTTTTCTTGTAAACGATTCATGAAAGTTTACCTCCTCTCCAGTAGACTTATTTAAATTCATAACCAGACTTTTTAGCAACTCTGATTTTATTTCCGTTTTCATCAACCTTGATACCAACGCGAGTAGGCTTATTAGTCTTTGGATCTAATAACATAACATTTGATGCATCGATTGGAGCTTCAACCTCAACAATACCACCTTGTTGGTTAGCTTGAGTTGGCTTTTGATGCTTCTTAACCATGTTAACTCCTTCAACAACCACCTTATTAGTTGCAGGATATACCTTTAAAACCTTACCTGTTGTAGGTGTGATGTTTCCTTTTTTGTCTTTTGTAAATTTATCTTTACCAGCAATGACAACTACTGTATCTCCAGTTTTAATTTGCATAATTGTGCACCTCCTTATAGTACTTCCGGTGCTAAAGATACGATCTTCATATAATCCTTATCACGTAATTCTCTAGCTACAGGTCCGAAAATACGAGTTCCACGTGGAGTCTTATCTTCCTTAATGATAACTGCTGCGTTCTCATCGAACTTGATATATGATCCGTCAGGTCTTCTTAAGCCAGCCTTAGTTCTAACGATAACTGCCTTAACAACATCACCCTTCTTAACTGTACCATTTGGTGATGCTTCCTTAACAGAACAAACACAAATATCACCAACGTTAGCATATCTATGTAATGCTCCACCTAATACCTTTATAATTAATAATTCCTTAGCACCGCTATTATCAGCAACTGCTACTCTTGTTTCTTGTTGAACCATGATAGTACCTCCTTTCAGGAACTAATATTAAAGTGTTTCTTTAGCTTTAACCACTTCAACTAAGATATACTTCTTAGTCTTTGAAAGTGGTCTAGTTTCCATGAATTTAACAACATCTCCAACCTTAGCTGTGTTGTTTTCATCATGAACGTGAAACTTTGTAGACTTCTTAACACGCTTCTTATAAATCTTATGTACTCCAAAAGTATCAACAGATACGACGATTGTTTTATCCATTTTATCAGATACTACAGTACCTGTAAAAAACTTACGACTATTGCGTTCCATGTTGTCTCCTCCTATTATTCAGCCTTGCTAGCTTCAGCTGTCTTCTTTGCAGCAGGCTTTCTAGTAGTAGTCTTCTTTACTGGTGCCTCAGCAGCAGCCTCAGTTGACTCAGCCTTCTTTGCAGCTGGCTTTCTAGTAGTAGTCTTCTTTACTGGTGCCTCAGCAGCAGCCTCAGTTGACTCAGCCTTCTTTGCAGCTGGCTTTCTAGTAGTAGTCTTCTTTGCTGGTGCCTCAGTAGCAGCCTCAGCTTCAGTTGACTCAGCAGCCTCAACAGCTTTAACTGGTGCCTTCTTTGCAGCAGCCTTCTTAGCCTTCTTTTCTAAAGAATAAGAACCCTCAGTTAAAATTGTCTTCATTCTAGCAATTGTTCTCTTAATTTCATTCATACGAGCAGGCTTTTCAATATTACCTAGAGCAGCTTGAAACTTTAAGTTGAATAATTCTTCCTTTAAATCAGCGATTTTTGCATTGATTTCTTCTGCAGTCATTTCACGAATTTCTTTTGCTTTCATCATTGCTCGTCACCTACTTTTACAATAACTTTAGTTGTGCAAGGTAACTTATGAGAAGCTAAACGTAAAGCTTCACGTGCAATCTCATCAGATACACCTGCGATTTCAAATAATATTACACCAGTCTTAACTACTGCTACCCAAGTTTCTGGAGAACCCTTACCAGAACCCATACGTACCTCAAGTGGCTTCTTAGTCTTAGCTAAGTGTGGGAATACCTTAATCCATACTTGTCCTTGACGGTTCATCTTACGAGTGATAGCGATACGGGCAGACTCAATTTGACGGTTTGTTAACCAACAACCTTCAGTTGCTACTAATCCGTATTCACCAAAAGTGATTTCTGTACCACCTTTAGCCTTACCACCGAAATAAACTCTATGTGGACGACGATATTTAACTCTTTTAGGCATTAACATAATTATTTTACCTCCTTAGAGCCTTTTACTTCCTTATCTCTCTTAGGTTGTCTAGGTCTTTGAGGCTTTCTATCCTCTAAAGCTCTTGGAGTGTAGTTGAATACTTCACCCTTATAAATCCATACCTTAATACCTAATTTACCATAAGTTGTAAGTGCTTCTGCTACAGCGTAATCAACATCTGCACGTAAAGTTTGTAGAGGAACTTGACCCTCATTATAACCTTCGCTACGTGCCATTTCAGCGCCGCCTAAACGACCAGAAATTAATGTCTTAGCACCCTTAGCACCAGCCTTTAATGCTCTTTGAATTGCAACCTTTTGAACTCTTCTGAAAGAAGCACGAGCTTCTAATTGTTCAGCGATTGACTTTGCTACTAATGTTGCATCTAATTCAGGTCTCTTGATTTCAACAACATTTAAAATGATTTCCTTCTTAGTCATGTATGTTAATTCTTTAACAACAGCATTCTTAGTTTCAGCCTCATGACCGATTACAACACCTGGCTTAGCAGTGTGTAATGTGATCTTTACACGATCTTTATTTGTACCCTTTACACGTTCAATAACAACACGTGAAACAGCAGCCTTCTTATAAACAGTATTTAAATATTCACGAATTTTTAAATCCTCTAATAATAAATCAGCTACTTGAGTCTTTTCTGCATACCATGCAGCATCCCAATCACGGTTAATACCAACGCGTAATCCTATTGGACTAACTTTTTGACCCATGTTAAATTCCTCCTTACTTGCTTTCTCTTTCAGCAACGATTACTGTAATATTACAAGTTTTCTTTTGAATAACATCTCCACGGCCTTTAGCACGAGGTAACATTCTCTTCATTCTAATACCATCAGTTACATATGCTGTTTGAACATATAGATTATTAACATCCATACTATAATTGTGTTCTGCATTTGCGCATGCAGAATTTAATACTTTTAAAACAACTTCACAAGCTTGCTTGTTTGTTAGCTTTAAGATAGCCTTTGCTTCAGCTACATCCTTATTACGGATTAAATCTACAACAAGACGTGCTTTACGTGGAGTTATTCTAACAGTGCTTGCAATTGCTTTTGCTTCCATTATTTCTATCTCCTTTTACTATCTCTTTGCTTTTTTATCGTCTGCATCATGTCCACGGTAAGTTCTTGTAGGAGCGAATTCACCTAACTTATGACCTACCATATCTTCTGTAACGTATACAGGAACATGCTCACGACCGTTATAAACAGCAATTGTTAAACCAACAAATGCTGGGAATATAGTTGATCTACGTGACCAAGTTTGAATTACCTTCTTGTCACCACTTTGAATTTGGTTTTCAACCTTCTTCATTAAATGGTCATCAATGAAAGGACCTTTTTTAATTGAACGAGCCATAGTGTTCCTCCTTATTATTTACCATTTCTTCTACGAACGATTAGTTTGTTAGAAGCTTTTTTATGTTTACGAGTCTTTAAACCTAATGCTGGTTTACCCCAAGGTGTAACAGGTGTTGGACGACCGATTGGACACTTACCTTCACCACCACCATGTGGATGGTCATTAGGGTTCATAACAGAACCACGAACCTCTGGACGCTTACCCATATGACGAGCACGACCAGCCTTACCGATTCTTACTAATTCGTGAGATTCATTACCAACCTCACCGATTGTAGCCTTACAAGTAGATAATACCTTACGTACTTCACCACTTCCAAGACGGATTAATACATACTTATCTTCTCTACCTAGAATTTGAGCAGAAACACCAGCACTACGTGCTAATTGTCCACCCTTACCAGGATGTAATTCGATATTATGGATTAAAGAACCAACTGGAATATTAACGATTGGTAAAGCATTACCTACCTTAATATCAGCGTCAGCACCTGAAGTTAATACAGTACCAACCTTTAATCCCTTAGGTGCTAAGATATATCTCTTTTCACCATCTGCATAGAATAATAATGCAATATTTGCACTTCTATTTGGATCGTATTCAATTGTCTTAACAGTTGCAGGGATACCATCCTTGTTTCTCTTGAAGTCAATAATACGATACTTTTGCTTAACGCCACCACCTTGATGACGAACTGTAATTTTACCTGAATTGTTGCGTCCAGCATGCTTTTGCTTTGGAGCTAATAATGATTTTTCAGGAGTGTCAGTTGTGATTTCATCAAATGTTAACACTGACATGTTACGTCTACCATTAGACGTTGGCTTATATTTTCTAACTGCCATAGTTAATAATTCCTCCTAATTAAATTTCGAAAGCGTCGATCTTATCGCCATCTGCTAACTTGCAGATTGCCTTCTTGTATGCTGGTTTGAAACCTTCATACTTTCCGACTCTCTTACGCTTAGGTAATACGTTGATTGTTGCAACGCTTAATACCTTTACTTTAAAAATTTCTTCAACAGCGTTCTTGATTTCTACCTTATTAGCTGTCTTAGCAACCTTAAAAGTATACTTGTTAAAGTTTTCCTTTAAGCCCATTGTTTTTTCAGTAATGATTGGAGCTTGAATAATGTCGAATGCTTTAGTCATATTAGTTCAATTCCTCCTCATAGTAAGCAATAGCACCTTGAGTTAAAACTAAATTCTTGTAGCATAAAATTTCATATACGCTAGCGTTAGTAACTGGTGCCAAGAAAACACCTGGGATGTTTGATGCAGATAATACTGCTTCAGCTGTTAACTCCTCAGGAGCACATACAACCATAGTCTTTCCTTCTGCCTTAATATTTTCTAAGAACTTAATGAAATTCTTAGTCTTAATTTCTTCAAACTTAATTGCTTCAACTGCAATTAATGCTTTTTCCTTTACCTTATAAGATAAAGTATTCTTCATACCTAATTGCTTTACCTTCTTATTTAACTTGAAAGCATAGCTTCTTGGAGTTGGACCGAATACGATACCACCACCACGCCATTGTGGAGCACGGATTGAGCCTTGACGAGCACGACCTGTACCCTTTTGTCTCCATGGCTTCTTACCACCACCGCGAACTTCACTACGGTTCTTTACATCATGTGTACCTTGACGCATAGCTGCTCTTTGGCAGTTAACTACATCATAAATAACTTGTTGATTAAGCTCTTCAATACCAAATACTGTAGCGCTTAATTCTAAATCCTTAATCTTTTCTCCAGATTGATTTAATAATGCAATAGTTGGCATAATAAATCTCCTTTCTAATTAGCTTTTACAGCTGTCTTAATTACTACGAAACCCTTCTTAGGTCCTGGTACATTACCACGAACTAAAATTAAATTTCTTTCAGCATCAACAGCAGCAATTACTAAATTTTGTAATGTTACAGTTTCATTTCCCATATGACCAGGCATTTTCTTACCCTTCATATTACCCTTGATGGCTCCCATTGAACCAACAATACGGTGACAAGCTGATGTACCGTGACTCATTCTTAAACGAGAATGATTATAACGCTTGATTGTACCAGCAAATCCTTTACCCTTTGAAGTACCTTGAACGTCTACAACATCACCAGCTGCAAAAATATCACATTTAATTTCTTGGCCTACATTGTAAGATAATAACTCATTTCCTTGAGCTTCTGAGAAACGGAATTCTCTTATGAAGCGCTTAGGAGCAGTGTTTGCCTTTGCAACGTGACCTAGTTCAGGCTTGTTTGCTAAATTTTCTCTCTTGTTTTCGCAACCAACTTGAACTGCTACATAACCATCGTTTTCAACTGTCTTTTGTTGTAATACTACGTTATCTGAACAGTCAACGATAGTAACTGGAATTAAGTTTCCAGCTGCATCGAAAATTTGAGTCATGCCCAATTTTCTACCTAAGATTCCCTTAGCCATTTGAAATTTCCTCCATTAATAAATATTTTTTAATTACTTCTTTAATACGATATCTACACCAGAAGGTAGATCAATGTGCATTAAAGCGTCAATTGTTTGTGGAGTTGGATCCACGATTTCGATTAATCTCTTGTGTGTTCTTCTTTCGAATTGTTCACGAGAATCCTTGTTAACGTGAACTGATCTTAAGATTGTGAAGATTTCCTTTTCAGTAGGTAGTGGAATAGGACCATTAACTGCTGAACCAGTCTTCTTAACGCTATCAACAATCTTCTTTGCTGATAGGTCTAATAATCTGTGATCATAAGATTTTAAACGAATTTTAATTTTTTCTTTTGCCATTTTTTTAACCCCTTTCGCCTATAATCTGCGTATAGACTTGCTCCATGGGAAAACCTAACACGCTGCAATGACAACGTTTATCGGTGTGTCAGCAACCTCCCACTTCACAGCCACTTCTTGCTCGATATAGAGCCTTTTCCATTATACAAGAAAAAAAAGCCTTTGGCAAGACTTTTTTTAATAAAAATGAAATTTATTTTTTTACATTTTTTGGCTATATGAAGCCCTTTATTTATATATAATAGGTTAATCCTCACTAGATTCACTATCATAGTTATCTAAGAATGAAACATTCCTTCCATCCTTCTTCCAACCTAATATTTTATCTATATAAACATTAGTTGCACTTTTAAAAATGTTCTTTTCTACATATGGATTATACTCTAATAAATCTCTAATAAGCTTTTTTGTGTTCAATCTCATAGAGCTTGTCTTATCATCCTCAGTAGATGTTTTTTCTGTCAGCTTACACGCACAAGCAATAAATTCTAAATTATTATAATTCTTCCAAGCATTAATATCCTTTTCTCTAATTAAATATAAAGGTCTTATTAATTCCATCCCTTCATAATTTTGACTATGTAGCTTAGGAAGCATAGTTTGAAAAGATCCAACATTTAGCATATTCATTAATGTTGTTTCAATAACATCATCAAAATGGTGACCTAAGGCAATTTTATTACATCCCATCGATTTAGCTATTTTATACAAAGCTCCTCTGCGCATTCTAGCACATAAATAGCATGGCGTTTTATCTTGAATAGCTGCAATCTCAAAAATATCAGTGTCATGGATTTCAGCAGGAACCTGTAATATTTCCAAATTCTCTTTAATTCTATCTAGGTTCTTTTCATTATATCCTGGATTCATTACTAAAAACTTAACCTCAAATTCAAAATCAGAATGCCTCTTTAGTTCTTGAAATAGCTTAGCCATAACCATAGAATCCTTACCACCAGAAATACAGCACGCCACAACATCACCTGGCTTTAGCAGTTGATATTCCTTCAAGGCTTTAATAAATTTACTCCAAAGCTTACCTCTATATGTAGTTATAATACTTCTTTCAATTTGCTTACATCTTTCCATAATAAATCCATTCCTAATATAATTTCCGTTTGAATTATAATAATTATTATTACATTTGTCAAATAAAAAACAAGGACTACTCGTCCTTGTAATTAACCTTATATAAATATAAGCCGCATCCATCAGCTACCTTGTGAGAAATTGATGGATCCTTTTTTTCTAAAACCTCTAAAATCATATCCTTAGCTTCCTTACCTCTACCTATTTCTAAAAGTAGGCCCATCATTCTTCTTATTTGATATTTTAAGAATCCTGTTCCAATAAATATGAATTCTAGATAATCTCCTCTTTTATTAATACTAGCATTAAATATTGTTTTAACAGTATCCTTTCTAGGATCAATGCTTGCTGACGCAAAGCCCTTAAAATCATGAGTTCCCTCAAATAGCTTAATAGCCTCCTGCATTTTATCAACATTTAAATTAGTAATATTAGGAGCATATCTTATTGTTAATGGATTATATTCATTAATATTAATGTAGTATCTATATTCCTTAGATATTGCAGAAAACCTAGAATGAAAATCCTCACCAACAATTTCTACGTTCTTAATATAAATATCCTCAGGCAAATAAGAATTTAAGCCCTTTTGAATACCTCTTGCAGGTATCTCATTTTCTAAATCGAAATGAAAAACCTGATTAAATGCATGAACATATCTATCAGTTCTACCTGATGCATAAATCTTTACATCTACATTTAGCATCTTATAAATGGCTTGCTTGATATATAGCTCTATAGTAGGTAGATCATCTTGGATTTGAAATCCCATATAATTATAGCCATCATAGGCAACTGTACATTTATATCTATACATAGAATCTACTCCAAATTACCAAACCAAAGAATACTATAACAATTAATAAGGATAAATAATCTCGCCATCTAAACTTAAGCTCATCAAGCTTAGTTCTCTTTGCACCAATAATATATCCTCTAGCCTCCATCGCATTAGATAAATCCTCTGCACGCTTAAATGAAATAACAAACATTGGAATTAAAAGTGATATTATTTGAGTCACCTTAGCTTTTATTGAACCCTCTTGGAAATCAACGCCACGTGATGCTTGAGCATTCATAATCTTCTTACTTTCCTCAAGTAATGTTGGAATAAATCTAAATGTTAATGATATAAGCATTGATAATACACCAACATTAATCCTAAATAGCTTTAATGGAGATAATACTGATTCAATACCATTGTTAATATCAGTAGACATTGTTGATAATGTTAATAATGAGGTTGTACCAATCATTATTAATATTCTTATCAATATAAAGCCTGCCTTTTCTACTCCTTCATTGTATACATCAAATTTAAAATCACTCCATACAAGCATATCAAATCTAACGTACCACAAAACCATAAATACACCAGCTAAGCATATTAAAAGGTATATAAACCTAAAAGGAATAAACCTCTTAGTTAAAAAGTAAAAGGCTAATATGCCAACAATAATTAATAAATTAAATAATCCTATTTGCATATCAAATGAATATAACAAGGTATAATTATCACCCGTAGTATAAACAAGCTGTAATACAACTGTAAATAACAAAAGAAATAATACAGGCTTTAATCCCTTTAAAACCTTAATAAATGATATTCTTGTCGATAGGAATATTAAAATAAATACACCTAAGGCAATAGCCATTCCTAAAAGGCTAGGAATTAAAAATATTAATACAATCATTAAAACAGTTAATATAATCTTTAATCTAGGATCTAGCTTATAAATCCAGCTATTACCTGGAACATATTGACCAAAGGAGATGTTATTCATGTTTATCCACCACCTTTTGTATCAATTCATCAAGAGTAAAGGTATTATAATCTAAGTTGTAATTTAGCTTTTTATTTAAATAATCAACTAGCTTTAAAACCTCTGGCTTAGTTAAGTGATTTTCTAAATACTTATCACTTCCAAATAATTCAACCTTACTGCCATCAAAGGTGATTTGTGTATCATTCATTACAACAACTCTTGTAGTATATTCATATACAATATTCATATCATGAGATATTAAGATTATTGTTTTACCAGTTGTCTTATGAATCTCATAAAATAAATCCATTATTTCCTTAGCAGCCTTAGGATCTAATCCTCTAGTAGGCTCGTCTAATAAAAGGATATCTGGCTCATAAGCTAGGATACCTGCAATAGCAACCTTACGCATTTGTCCACCACTCAAATTAAATGGTGATTTCTTTAATAAGTGCTCAATTTTTAATAGCTTAGCTATTTCTAAAGCCTTATTCTTTGCCTCTTCTTGACTAAATCCAAAATTCAGTGGAGCAAACATAATATCCTTTAATACAGTTTCCTCAAATAATTGATATTCAGGAAATTGGAATACAAATCCAACCTTTTTTCTAACTTCCTTTAATTTAGGATTTTTCTTCTTTTTAGGTGTAATCATCTTATCAAAAATAACTACATTACCTCTAGATGGTAAAACTAATGCATTCATATGCTGCATAAGTGTAGATTTACCACTACCAGTTTTACCAACAATTGCTATAAATTCATCCTTATCAGCAATTTCTAAATTAATATTTTCAATTGCGATAGTATATTCTTTTCTTTTTAGCCCAGGATAGAAATGACTTACTTCTTTAAATGATATTCCCATAATGTATCCATTAGCTCCTTATCATTATTTAGCTTTTCTATCTTTGATGCCTCATCATATGCCTTTAAAGCAAAAGGCATATCTAAATTAGAGCTTACTAATAAATCTCTTTGCTTAAATATTTCCTCAGGCTTTCCTTCAGCAATTTTTTCACCAAGACGCATTACAATAACACGATCAGATAATTGGGCTAAATTTAAATCATGTGTGATTGTAATAACTGTTTTATTATATTTTGTATGAAGCTCCTTAATAAGCTTAATAATCTCCTCAGTACCCTCAGGGTCAAGCATAGATGTTGCCTCATCAAGAATAATAACATCTGAGTTAAGTGCTAATATTCCTGCAATAGCTACTCTTTGCTTTTGTCCTCCTGATAATGTTTGAGGCTCACGCTCAAGATATTCATACATATCAACCTTTTTAGTATACTCCTCAATAAGAGCTACCATTTCTTTTCTTTCAACCTTATAATTTTCTAAACCAAAGGCAATATCATATTTAACATTAAATCCAACAAATTGATTATCTGGATTTTGAAATACTATACCAATCTTATGACGAATGCTGTCAACTGTTTTATCATTAAGCTCAACGCCATCAATTAGAATGCTACCCTTAGTTGCGGCAATAAGGCCAACTAAAAGCTTGGCTATAGTGGATTTACCACTACCATTATGACCGATAATGGAAATCCATTCATGATCATTAACAGTAAATGATACATCCTTTAATGCTTCTTCCTTTTGGTTATATGAAAATGATAAATTCTTAACCTCGATCATAATGCTCACCTCACTTTACTAATTCTTTAATATTATATCATTATTTAGCAAAAATAAAAGAATTATCTCATTAAACAATAAATAGAGTGGCATGCCACTCTATTTTAATTCTTTTATTCCCACTCGATTGTAGCATTTGGCTTTGGTGATAGGTCATATAATACACGACATACACCTGAAACCTCAGCTAAAATACGATCTGTAATCTTCTTTAATACAGCCCAATCAATTTCAGGAACTGTACAAACCATTGCGTCAACTGTATTTACCGCACGAATGATAACTGGCCAATCAAATGCACGCTTACCATTCTTAACACCTGTAGAACGGAAATCAGGTACTACAGTGAAGAATTGCCATACCTTATCAGTTAATCCAGCCTTGTCAAATTCTTCTCTTAGGATTGCATCTGCTTCTCTTAATGCATGTAATCTATCTCTAGTAATAGCACCTAAGCAACGTACACCTAAGCCTGGACCTGGGAATGGTTGACGATCTACCATTCCTCTTGGTAAGCCTAAAGCTCTACCAACCTCACGAACCTCATCCTTATATAATAATCTAACTGGTTCAACTAATTCAAATTGCATATCCTCAGGTAAACCACCTACATTATGATGTGCCTTAACACCATCAGATTCAATAATATCAGGATAAATTGTACCTTGAGCTAGGAATGAAATACCCTTAAGCTTTGATGCTTCCTCATCAAATACCTTAACGAATTCATTACCAATAATCTTTCTCTTAGTTTCTGGTTCACTAACATCCTTTAATAAGTCTAAGAATCTATCTGTTGCATCAATATAAATCAAATTAGCATCTAATTGATTTTGGAAAACCTCAATTACTTGCTCACTTTCACCCTTACGCATTAATCCGTGGTTAACGTGAACACATACTAATTGCTTTCCAATAGCCTTAATTAATAAAGCAGCAACAACACTACTATCTACACCACCTGATAAAGCTAATAATACCTTCTTATCACCAACTTGCTCACGTACTAAAGCAACTTGCTCATTAATAAAGGCTTCAGCTAATTCTGGAGTGTTAATTCTTTGCATATTTTCTGGTCTTTTATTTGGTAAATACATATCTTTGTCCCTCACTTATATAATTTACGTAAAATATTATAACACTACGTTTTTATACTTTCAATTTTTTTATTAGCATTTTTTTAATTTTTTTGCTCATTTTTACCATTAAAATAAAATATAATTTTAGTTTCGACAAACTACAACATTTATCTATAAAAATAAGGTAGCAAAGCTACCATTATTTTACATGCTTTAGGAAGCATTCGAATGTATTTTCCATTAGACAAGCAATTGTCATAGGTCCGATACCACCAGGTACCTTTGTAATATAAGATGCCTTTGGCTCAACATTAATGAAATCAACATCTCCACAAAGCTTATTTGTTTCTGGATTTCTGTTAACACCTACATCAATAACTGCAGCACCCTCCTTGACCATTTCTGCTTTAACAAAAAGTGGTCTACCAACTGCTGCAACTAAAATATCTGCTTGGCTTGTAATAGAGGCTAAATCCTTAGTTCTACTATGAGCAATAGTAACTGTTGCGTTTTTGTCTAATAAAAGCTTACTTACAGGCATACCTACGATATTACTTCTACCAATAACACATACATTCTTACCTGCAATTTCAATACCAGCATGCTCGATTACTCTTACTATACCCTTAGGAGTACAAGGAAGGATTCCTGGTTGCTTAAGGTATAATGATGCAACATTCATTGGATGGAAGCCATCAACATCCTTATCAGGTCTAATTGCATTAATAACCTTATCAGAATCAATATGCTTAGGTAATGGTAATTGAACTAAAATACCATCAACTAATGGATCATTATTTAAATTATCAATCATTTCTAATAATTCAGCCTCAGTAATAGAAACATCCTTACGAATAGTTGTATTATTGATACCAACCTCTTCACAAGCCTTACCCTTTCCCTTTACATAAGAAACTGAACCTGGGTCCTCACCTACTAAAATAACTGCTAAATGTGGCTTTCTACCATACTTTGCTTCTAGTTGAGGTAATTCCTCTCTTAAGCCAGCTTTAATTGAAGCTGCTAAATCTTTTCCACTAATAACCTGAGCCATAATCTTATCTCCTAAATTACTTTTTATATGCTTTAGCGCCAATATCTGTTCTATGGAATAGGTTTTCACACTTAATTTCATCAACAAGCTTATTAGCCTTCTTATTTGCTTCCTCTAGGGTATTACCCTTAGCAACAGCAAATAATACTCTACCACCATTAGTTACTAGGTTGCCATTATCATCAATCTTAGTACCCATATGGTAAATATCATCAGAATCTGCATTTTCAATAACAAATCCCTTTTCATAGCTTCCAGGATATCCCTTAGATGCTAAAACTATACCAATAGTATAGCAATCCTCCCACTCTAATACAGGCTTATTGCCATCTACTATTGCAACAAATGCATCATAAATATCACTTGAAAGTCTAGGTAAAACAACCTCAGTTTCTGGATCACCAAATCTAGCATTAAATTCAATAACCTTAATGCCATTTTTAGTCTTCATTAATCCACCATATAAAACACCCTTAAAAGGAACACCCTCCTTAACCATTGCCTTAGCAGTAGGAATCATAATTTCATTCATTGCATAATTATAATCCTCTTCTGTAATAAATGGAAGTGGTGAATATGCACCCATACCACCTGTATTAGGCCCCATATCATTGTCATAAGCTCTCTTATGATCTTGAGCCATTTCAAGCGGATAAACATTTTCATTATCAACGAAGCACATGAATGAGAATTCAGGTCCTTCTAAATATTCCTCAATAACAACCTTACCATGACCAAACTTATCATCTAAAAGCATATCCTTTAATGCTTCTACCGCCTCATCCATAGTCATTGCTACAACTACACCCTTACCTGCAGCTAGGCCATCATATTTTAAAACAGTAGGAATAGAGTTAGCCTTAACATATGCTAAAGCCTCCTCATAATCACTAAATGATTCATATTTTGCTGTTGGAATATTATATTTAAACATTAAATCCTTAGCGAATTTCTTACTTGCTTCAATTTGAGCTGCAGCCTTTGTAGGACCAAAGGCCTTAATATTAGCCTTAGTCATTTCATCTACAACACCTACAGCAAGTGCAGCCTCTGGACCAACAACTACTAAATCAATAGCCTCAGCCTTGGCGAATTCAACTAATGAATTAACATCAGTATCCTTTATATTAACACACATTGCAAGCTTAGCAATACCTGCATTACCAGGTGCTGCATAGATTTCTGTTACCTTACTTGATTTTGATAAGGCATGTACTATAGCGTGCTCTCTACCTCCGCTACCAACTACTAATACCTTCATAGCTAATCCTCCTTAAAATTAATTAGTGCTTAAAGTGACGCATACCTGTTGTAACCATTGAAATTCCAAGCTCATCACAAGCCTTAATAGAATCCTCATCACGAATTGATCCACCAGGTTGAATGATTGCAGTTACACCATACTCAGCAGCAAGTCTAACTGTATCATCAAATGGGAAGAATGCATCAGATGCTAATACCATAGATGTAATACCTTGTCCCTTAGCCCAATCCATTGCAATCTTTGCAGAACCAACACGGTTCATTTGTCCAGCACCAATACCCGCTGTAACCTTATTCTTTGCAACTAAAATAGCATTAGACTTAACATGCTTACAGCACTTCATTGCAAATAATAAGTCTTCATATTCCTCTTTAGAAGGTTGAGTCTTAGTAACAACCTTAAGGTCAGCCTCATTCCAAATATCATTATCTAAATCTTGATATAATAAGCCACCATTTACTGAAACAGCTTGCTTCTTATCCTTAAATGGAGTTTCCATATCAACCTCCATTACTCTACAATTAGCCTTCTTAGCTAATATTTCTAAAGCAGCCTCTTCATAAGCTGGAGCCATAATAATTTCTAAGAATACCTTCTTATCTCTAATATCCTTAGCTAATTCAACTGTAACAGGTCTATTGAATGCAACAATACCACCATAAATACTTACTGAGTCAGCATTATAAGCCTTGTCCCAAGCCTCAACGATTGTTTCAGCTGAAGCAACTCCACATGGATTCATATGCTTTAAGCCTACTGCAGTTGGCTCATCAAATTCCTTTAATAAATTTAAGCATGCATTAGCATCTTGAATATTATTATAAGATAATTCCTTACCTTGTAATTGCTTTGCATGAACAATTGAATAAGATGTATAAGAGCCTTCATATAAAGCAGCACTTTGATGTGGATTTTCACCATATCTTAATGATTGCTTTAAATTATAATTTAATGTTAATGATTCAGCATTCTCTTCACCAGTTTGCTCTGTTAAATATAAAGAAATCATAGAATCATATTGAGCAGTTGTTCTAAATACCTTAGCTGCTAAGCGTAATCTAGTTTCATAAGTTGTGTCGCCTTTTTCCTTGATTTCGTTTAATACTAAATCATAATCAGCTGCATCAGTTACAACTGTAACATACTTATGATTCTTTGCAGCACTTCTTAGCATAGAAGGTCCACCGATATCAATATTTTCAATTGCATCCTCAAATGCACAGCCAGCCTCAACTGTCTTACGGAATGCATATAAATTAACACATACTAAATCAATATAATCAATATTATTTTCCTTTAATTGATCTTGGTGCATCTTAGAATCTCTAACTGCTAATAAGCCACCATGAACATTTGGGTGAAGTGTCTTAACACGTCCACCTAATATTTCAGGGAAGCCTGTAACATCAGAAATACCAATTGTCTTTACACCTGCTTCATCTAAAACCTTCTTAGTACCACCAGTTGAAATAACCTCATAGCCTAAGCTTTCTAATCCTTTACAAAATTCAACAATACCAGTCTTGTCAGTTACACTAACTAAAGCTCTTTTCATCTTTATTCTCCTTCAACTAAACTCTTTAAAACTTTTGGATATAATACATGCTCAATCGCATGAATCTTTCTTTCAACATCTAAAATAGTATCACCAGCTTCAATATGGAATGCCTCCTGATCAATTATCTTACCACTATCCATTCCACTATCAACATAATGAACTGTAACACCAAACACCTTAACACCATAATTAAATGCATCCTCTATACCATGTGCACCCTTAAATGATGGTAATAATGCTGGGTGAATATTTATAATCTTACCTTCATAGCTATTTAGTAATACCTCACCACATAGCTTCATATATCCAGCTAAGCAAACTAAATCAACCTTATATTCGTCTAGCTTCTTAACAATTTCAGCCTCATAAGCTGCCTTTGATTCATAATTCTTTGCAGAAAAGATAAATGAATCAATATTATGATTTTTAGCACGCTCACAAACATATGCATTTTTCTTATCACAAACCATAAGAACAACCTCTGCATTAACATACTTGCTTTTGCAAGCCTGAACTAAAGCTTCAAAATTTGTTCCTGATCCAGATGCAAATATAGCTATTCTTTTCATGATTACTTAATATCTACGATTCCGCTATCAGTAATCTTACCAATTACATATGCCTTATCGCCATGAGAATCTAAAATACTAATAGCCTTTTGAGCATCCTCTTCATTTAATGCTAAAACCATACCAATACTCATATTATAGATATTGAACATTTCTCTATGATCAATCTTACCGTATTTTTCCAAGAACTTAAATACTGGTAAAATAGGCCAAGATCCTTCATAAACCTCAATACCCATACCATCAGCTAAAATACGTGGAATATTTTCATCAAAGCCTCCACCAGTAATATGTGCAACACCATGTACATCAACATTCTTGATTACATCTAATACCTGCTTACAATAGATTCTTGTTGGAGTTAAGAACACCTCACCAACAATTCCACCTAATTCATCACTATGAGAATGTAGGTCAATGTTATTATCACTAATAACCTTTCTAACCAAAGAGAAGCCGTTAGAATGTACACCACTAGATGCAATACCAACTAATACATCTCCAACCTTAACCTTAGTTCCATCAATAAGCTTAGATTTTTCAACAACACCTGTAGTATAACCAGCGATATCATATTCGCCCTCACCATACATACCAGGCATTTCTGCTGTTTCACCACCAACTAATGCACAGCCTGCTTGCTTACAGCCATCACTAACACCCTTAACAATAGCCTCAATCTTAGCTGGCTCATTCTTACCAACAGCTACATAATCTAAGAAAAATAATGGTTCAGCACCTTGTGCTAATACATCATTAACACACATTGCTACTGCATCAATACCAATAGTATCATGCTTATCCATTTCAAATGCTAATTTTAATTTAGTACCAACACCATCAGTACCACTTACTAATACAGGCTCTTTAATATTTAATGCTGATAAATCGAACATTCCACCGAATGCACCGATATTACCCATGCAGCCTAATCTATTAGTTGAAGCAACATGCTTCTTAATTCTTCTTACTACCTCATATCCAGCTTCTAAATCTACACCAGATGATCCATATGCCTTAGATCCCATTTTATGTCCTCCAATTTACTAAGCCAAGAAGGCTAATTCTTGGCTTGTAGTTTTTTTACTTCTTAAAATAATTTACTGCATTTTCAAAAATATCTTGATATTTATTGCCATCGATATTCTTAAATAAGTTTTCCTCATATCTTTCAGAGTGACCCATCTTACCTAAAATTAATCCGTCCTTAGAAATAATACCTTCAATTGCATAAGACGAACCATTTGGATTATATGGAGATTCTGCAGTTGCATTACCATCAGCATCAACATATTGGAATGCAACCTGTCCATTCTTATAAAGCTTCTTAGCAAGCTTATCAGATACTACAAATTTACCTTCACCATGGCTTACTGCTATACTATGGATTTCTCCACCACTGTAGCTTTGAAGCCAAGGAGATGCAGTTGTCATAACCTTAGTTGAAACCATTTGTGAAATATGACGATTAATATCATTTCTAAATAGAGTAGGTGAATCCTTTGTAACCATACCTAATCTACCATATGGTAATAATCCAGACTTAACTAAAGCTTGGAATCCATTACAAATACCTAATATTAATCCCTTTCTATCAATCAATCTATGGATAGCATCTCTGACACTAGCTTGATTTAATACATTAGCAATAAACTTACCAGAACCATCTGGCTCATCACCTGCACTAAATCCACCTGATAATACGAAGATATCGCAATTATCAATGCAATTAGCCATCTCTTCAATTGAAGCAAAAATATCATCACTTGTTAAATTCTTAAATACTGTTGATACAATCTTAGCACCTGCACGCTTAAATGCCTTAGATGTATCATAGTCACAGTTTGTACCAGGGAATACAGGGAAGTATGCAACAACCTCATCCTTATTATTTAATGGCTTAACATTCTTCTTTGTATAAGGCTTCATCTTCATCATCTTGCAATCATTTTCCGCCTTATCCTTATAAATTGTATTAAACTTATCTGTGTTAGCCTTTTCTAATTCAGCTAAAGTAAATTCTACGCCATTAATAATACCGTTAGCATTATCTAATGTTTCACCTAGATAAATAGCATTCTTATAATCTAATTCACAAGTAGTTTCTACTAAAATAGAACCATAATTGTAAGCATCTAAAAGCTTTTCATCATAATTAATATCAAAGCCTATCATATTACCAAAGCTCATCTTTGAAATAGCTTCAATAACACCACCAAAGCTTAAAGCATAAGCTGATACGATATTCTTATTTTCAATATTAGTAGAAACATAATCAAAATTCTTCTTAAGTTCCTTAATATTAGGAGTGTAATTTTCATTTTCATTATGTTTAATTAAATATAGCTTATTTCCAGCCTTCTTTAAGTCGGTAGAAATAACCGTATTAGCATTTACAGTTGTAATACCAAATGCCATTAGCATTGGTGGAACTGAAATATCCTGGAATGTACCACTCATTGAATCCTTACCACCAATTGAAGGCAATCCTAATTCAACCTGCATCTTAAGTGCACCTAATAATGCAGCAAGAGGCTTACCCCAAGATGCATCCTTAGTCATTCTTTCAAAATATTCTTGATAAGAGAATCTCATTTTATCATATCTAGCACCAGCAGCTACAACCTTAGCACAAGCCTCAATAACTGCATATTCAGCACCATGATATGGACTCCACTTTGCTAAATATGGATTATAACCATATGCCATAATTGAAGCAGTATTTGTAAAGCCATCCTTAACTGGAAGCTTTTGAACAGATACTTGAGTTTCACTCTTTTGATACTTACCACCAAATGGCATCAATACTGTTGATGCACCAATAGTAGCATCGAACATTTCAATTAAGCCCTTTTGACTAACAACATTATTATCATTTAATGTATCTAATACCTTTTCCTTAACTGGCTTTTCTTCCTTAACAAATGGATTAATATTTTCTACAGCAGAAATTGTAGCCTTAGCAAAATGATCAGCACCAGCTGAATCAATGAATTCACGGCTAATATCTACAATCTTTCTTCCCTTATAATGCATTACTAATCTTGCATCAGCAGTAACTGTTGCAACTCTAGTAACCTCAATATTTTCTTCCTTACAGAACTTTATAAACTTCTTCTCTGACTTAGGCTCAATAACAACAGCCATTCTTTCTTGTGATTCAGAAATAGCTAATTCAGTTGCATTTAAGCCACTGTACTTTGTAGGAACATTATCAAGCATAATATCTAAACCATCAGCAAGCTCACCAATTGCTACTGATACACCACCAGCACCAAAGTCGTTTGACTTCTTAATAAGCTTAGTAACCTCAGGTCTTCTAAATAAATGAGAAATCTTTCTTTCCTCAGGTGCATTACCCTTTTGAACCTCTGATGAGCAAACCTCGATTGATTTTGTTGTATGCTCCTTAGATGAACCAGTTGCACCACCAATACCATCTCTACCTGTTCTACCACCTAATAATAAAATGATATCTCCAGGAGCAGGTGATTCACGTCTAATAACATCAGCCTTAACTGCACCAACTACAGCACCAACCTCTAATCTCTTAGCTACATAATCATCATGGAATACCTCTCTAACATGAGTAGTTGCTAAACCAATTTGATTACCATATGAAGAATAACCAGCTGCAGCCTTAGTTGAAATGATACGTTGTGGTAATTTACCAACCATTGTATCCTTAACATCTAAATAAATATCACCAGCACCAGTTACACGCATAGCCTGATAAACATAAGCTCTACCTGATAGTGGGTCTCTAATCGCACCACCTAAGCAAGTTGAAGCACCACCAAATGGCTCAATCTCTGTTGGATGGTTGTGTGTTTCATTTTTAAATTGTAATAACCATTTTTGGTCCTTACCATCAACATCTACAGTGACGAAAATAGAGCATGCGTTATTTTCTTCACTCTCCTCTAGGTTATCTAAAACACCCTTCTTTTTTAAATATCTAGCTCCAATGCATGCTAGATCCATTAAGCATAGTTTTTTATTCTCTCTTTTTAAATTCTTTCTAATCTTATAATATAAATCTAAAGACTCCTCTAGCTCAGCCTTCATAAATGATTTACTGATCTTAATATCAGTTAAGATAGTGTTGAATGTTGTATGACGACAGTGATCAGACCAATAAGTATCTAGGATTCTTAATTCAGTCTCCCAAGGATCACGGCCTTCCTTTTTAAAGTATTCAACAACACATGCTAAATCATCCTTGTTCATCGCAAGACCTTGCTTCTTACAATATTTAGCATAGTCAGCTTCTGTCATTTGAGTAAATCCTTCTAATATTTCAACAGGCTTAATATCTGCAGTCTCTAAATCAGATAAAACATTTAAGTCCTTTTCTCTTGCCTCTACAGCATTAATTAAGTACTTCTTAATTCTTAAAACATTCTCATCAGATGTATCATCATCTAAAATAACAATTTTACCACTTCTGATATTGATATCAGCATTTGGGTCAATTAGCTTAACACAATCAATCGCAGATGATGCTCTTTGATCAAATTGACCTGGAAGGTATTCAATCGCAATATATTTCTTTGAAGTTAAATCTAATTCATCAACAACTGCATCAGTAACGATTTCTCCAAATACCTGATATCTGCTTTTTTCTAATAATTCCTTAGAAAAATTAAATAGGTCATATACATTGATATATCTTAAATCCTTAAGGCTTAAGCCAAGATTAAGATTAAGCTCTGATTGTAATGACTTCGCTTCTACTTGAAACTTCTTTAGCTTTTCAACATAAATTCGATAATTATTCATAACATACCTCTCATAACAATTTTTATACCATCTGCAATAAAAACAAAAAACAGCACCCAAACTATTTTAGATAGTGCTGTTGGTTATTGCATTATAAAATAACCATCATTAATGGTTAAATTAAAGTTATTTACTTGCATCATTAGTAACATCATATTAACTCCGATCCAAGAAAGTCCCTTTAAAATTTTGGTAGTCCTGTAATTCATGGTTCAGGGTAGAGACTTGCTTTCCATATTAAAGCTTTTATACCAAAATTCTACCTACATATTTTAACACAAAAATATATGTTCGTAAACCTTAAAAACATAAAATGAAAGCATTTTACAAATTATTTTATTTTAATTTCTTGACTGAATAAATGTGAATTAGTAAAATTATTATGTATTAATAATTAAAAGGAGACTATTTATGGCAAAGGTAGGAATAGTAATGGGTAGCGACTCTGATTTAGAAATCATGAGTAAGGCTGCTGAAATGTTAGAAAAATTTGGAATCGATTATGATATGACAGTTATATCAGCTCATAGAATGCCAGACATTTTCTTTGATTACGCAAATAGCGCGGAGGAAAAGGGCTATAAGGTAATCATCGCTGGTGCTGGTGGTGCAGCTCACCTTCCAGGTATGGCTGCAGCAATCTTCACACTTCCAGTTATTGGTGTACCTATTCACACTAAGACTTTAAGCGGTGTTGATTCACTTTATTCAATTGTTCAAATGCCTAGTGGTATCCCAGTTGCGACTGTCGCAATCAATGGTGGTGCTAACGCAGGTATCCTAGCTGCTAAAATATTAGCTGCTTCTGACCCAGAGCTTCTAGCTAAGCTTAAGGCTTATAAGGAGGAATTAAAGGCTCAAGTTGTAGCTAAAAAGGAAAAGCTAGAAAAAATTGGTTATAAGGAATATTTAAAGAAATAACAAAAAAGGCTATGGTTCGAACTGAAATGATAAAATGTTAGTAGACACAAAAAGTACAATAGTGTTTACTAACATTTTTTCTTTTATAATTAAAATAT
>SVAZ01000023.1 GCA_015059145.1 Erysipelotrichaceae bacterium | reverse complement strand
AAGCCCTGTCCAATATAGAACAGAGCTCTTATTTAAATAACTGGATTTTTTGTGTCTACGAACTATTGACTAGTTCACAGAAATGCTAGTTTTTATTTTTTTAAAATTTTTTGGCACTATAGTATTGACAGTGCCAAAATATGTGGTATACTATAAGTGTAATTAGCACTCGAGTATATAGAGTGCCAATAAAAAAACTAAGAATAAGGAAGGTAAGAAAAAATGATGAATGAATTATATGGATTAATGAATGAGGTAAACAATATGTTTTATAAGGAGGCTCTAAAAAGATTTGATATCGATTTGTTAGAAATCGAAAATGGTTATAAGGTTATAGCTGAGATTCCAGGCTTTAAGAAGGAAAACATAAATGTTACATTTGAGGATGGTAGCTTAACTATTGAGGCAAAGCGTGAGAAAGAGGATGGTAAATATTTAGTTAGAGAAAGATCTAATTCTAATGTTAAAAGAGTAATCAACTTCGGTGATATTAATGAAGAATCTATGACAGCAAAATATGAGAATGGATTATTAACAGTAACAATAATTACTAAGCCTATAGAGGCTAAAAAGGCTTTATCAATAAACATTGAATAATTAAATTGATTTGATCACATAATATATAAGGAGGATGAATTATGTTTTATATTAAGAAAAATGATGAAGGTAGAAATACCCTATTAGATGAATTTAACAATTTCTTTTCAGGTGGATTATTTTATAAGGAAATGAAAACTGATATAGAGGAAACTGAAAATGAATATAAGGTATCTGTTGATGTTCCTGGTGTTGATAAAAAGGATATTCAACTAAGCTATGAGGAAAATGTATTATCTATTACAATTAATCATTCTATAGAAAATGAGGATAAGAATAGATCATATATTAAAAGAGAAAGATCAGTATCACAGATGTCTAGAAGCTATTACCTAGAGAATGGTGATGAGAACAAAATCAAGGCAAAGCTTAATGATGGTGTTTTAGAAATCACAATTGGTAAAAGTGAAATAATCTCTAATAAAAAAACTATTTCAATTGATTGATAAATTTTTCTCCATTTTTTTTAAAAGGCAGGTTAAAAAAACTTGCCTTTTATTTATTCATATTTTAAAATAGTATATGTGATAATTGAGGTGTAGTATATGAGTTTACTAGCAAAAAGAAGTATTATTAAAGAAGATAAAAGTAATATTATTACTTTAGGTGCTATTGCCAAGGAAATGAAGAAAAAGGATCCTAGCATCATTAACGCAACTATTGGTATGCTTTATGATGAGGAAGGAAAGCTATTTACATTTAAGAGTGTAGACAAGGCTTTATCATTACTATCAGCTGATGAAAAATATGCTTATGCATCAACTCCAGGAAGTGCAGATTTCCATGAGGCACTAAAGAGATGGATATTTAGAGAATATTATGATGAGTTTATGGCAAACACTTATGTTGGTGTAATGGCTACACCAGGAGGTAGTGGTGCTTTATCTAATACATTTACTAACTATTTAAATGAGGGCGATAAGGTTTTATTACCATCATTTATGTGGGGTAATTACAAGCAATTTGCATATGAAAACCATGCAGACTTTGAAACCTATGAATTATTTAACAAAGAGGGAAGCTTTAATTTAGATGATGTTAAGGCTAAGATGAATAAGATTAAATCATCACAAGGTAGAGTAATGCTAGTGGTTAATGACCCATGTCAAAATCCTACTGGATATACAATGACAGATAATGAATGGACAAGTCTAATTGATATTATTAATGAGGTATCTAATGATGGTACTCCAGTTATTTTAATTCATGATATGGCTTATATAGATTATGATTATAGAGGATTTGAATCTACTAGAAATAATATGAGATTATACCAAAAGCTAAATAAATCAGCAATGGTTGTTATGGCATTTAGTGGCTCTAAAACATTAGCATTATATGGTGTTAGAATTGGTGCTCAAATTGCAGTAAGCACATGCAAGGAAAATATTGATGACTTCAATAGAGCTAATAAATTCTCAAGCCGTGCTAAGTGGAGTAATACAACTAATCTAGGCATGAATTTAGTAGCTAAGATAATTTTAGATAAGGATATGAGAGAGGAATTCGAAAGAGAATTAGAAATCTCTAGAAATACATTAGTAACACGTGCTAATACTTTCTTATCAGCTTGTAAGGAGGCTAACTTAGTAACAATTCCTTTTAATTGTGGATTCTTTGTTACTATTCCTTGTAAGAACCCTGAAGAGGTATATAAGAAATTAGTAGAAAAGAAAATTCATATTATACCTATGGGTAATGTATTAAGAGTAACACTTTCTGCGATATCTATTAAGGATTGTGCTTATTTACCTAAGATAATTAAAGAGTGTATGGAATAAGAGACGAAAGTCTCTTTTCTTTTTTCTTTAAAACCTTTTCATATTGATTTGGGTTGTAAAATCGATTCTTATTGATTATAATTATATTAGAGTTTAACGAAAATTTAGGAGGAATTTTTATGCCGTTAGTTAACGTAAAGGAAATGATGCAAAAGGCTTATGAGGGTCATTATGCGGTAGGTCATTTCAATATTAACAATTTAGAATGGACTAAAGCTATTTTACAAACAGCAGAGGAATTAAAATCACCAGTTATTTTAGGTGTATCTGAAGGTGCTAACAAGCATATGACAGGTTTTAAGACTGTTGCTGCAATGGTTGCCGCAATGGTAGAGGATTTAAATATTACAGTACCAGTTGCTCTACATTTAGATCATGGTACTTACGAGGGTGCTAAAAAGGCTTTAGCTGCTGGATATTCATCAGTTATGTTTGATGGTTCTCATTATGATATTGATGAGAATATCCAAAAGACAAAGGAAATTGTTGAATTAGCACATAGCATGGGTTGTACAGTTGAGGCTGAGGTAGGCTCAATTGGTGGTGAAGAAGATGGTGTTGCTGGTAAGGGTGAGGTTGCTGACCCAGCTCAATGCAAGCTAATCTCAGATTTAGGCGTTGATATTTTAGCTGCAGGTATTGGTAATATTCATGGTCAATATCCTGCTAACTGGCAAGGTCTTGATTTTGAGACATTAGGAAAAATTCAAGCAGCATGTGGTAATATGCCACTTGTATTACACGGTGGAACAGGTATTCCAACTGCAATGATTAAAAAAGCTATATCATTAGGTGTATGTAAGATTAATGTTAATACTGAATGCCAATTAGCATTCTGTGCTGCAACTAGATCTTATATTGAGGCTAATAAGGATAAGGAAAAGAAGGGCTTTGACCCTCGTAAGCTTTTAGCTCCTGGCTGTGAGGCTATTAAGGCAACAGTTAGAGAGAAAATGGAAATCTTTGGCTCAATAGGTAAGGCTGAATAATTAATGGGGGCTTAGGTCCCCTTGATTTATGATAAATAAAAGGAGAAAGAAAAAATGAAAATTGCATTAATTATGGAAAATAGCCAAGCGGCTAAAAATGAAATTGTTTATAACACATTAAAAAATACAGTAGAGCCATTAGGACATACAGTAGATAACTATGGTATGTTTAATGGTGAGGATAAGTCATTAACTTATGTGCAAAATGGTTTACTTGCTGGTATCCTATTAAATTCAGGTGCTGCTGACTTCGTAGTAACAGGATGTGGTACAGGTATGGGTGCTATGCTTGCATTAAACTCATTCCCTAATGTTTCTTGTGGATTAATCATTGATCCAACAGATGCATTCCTATTTGGACAAATCAATGATGGTAATGCTATTTCATTACCATATGCTAAGGGCTTTGGCTGGGCTGCTGAGGTAAATTTAGCTTATATTTTTGAAAAGCTATTTACTGGTGAAAGAGGATTAGGATATCCAAGAGAAAGAGCTGTTCCTATGAAGGCTAATAGAGAAATCCTAAAGAATGTTAAGAAGATTACTCATACTCCAATGATTGATGTTTTAAAGAACATTGATAGAGAGTTCTTATTACAAACAATCGATCGTCCTTCATTTAAGGAATTATTCTTTGCGAATGCTAAGTGTCCTGAAATCATTGATTTCGTTAAGAGTGTATTAAACTAATTAAGAAAGCATAGAGCGTACATTTTTGGTACGCTCTATTTATTTTTATATTTATGTGTGCTATAATTACGTATGTTTGAAGTAGGTGAATTAAATGAAGGTTTTATTATACTTTGAAAAACAGAAGAGTTTAAAACAAAGTGGTATTGGTCGTGCTTTAACACATCAAAAGAAGGCTTTAGAATTAGCTAATGTTGATTATACATTATATAAGGATGAAGGCTTTGATTTAGCTCATATCAACACCTTGTTCTTTGATTCTTATAAGCTTTTAAAGAAATGTAAAAAGAATAAAAAGCTAGCTATAGTTCATGGTCATTCTACAGTTGAGGATTTTAGATATTCATTTAGATGCTGGAGATTAATCGCTCCAATATTTAATAGAATGATATTAAGAATGTATAGAAAAGCTGATTTAATTATTACACCTACTAATTACTCAAAATCATTAATTGAAAATTATAAAAGGGTTAAATGTCCTGTATATGCTGTATCTAATGGTATTAAGCTAGAGGATTATCAATATAATGAGGAATATGTTAATGAATTCAAAAAATTCTTTAATTTTGGAAATAAGAAAATAGTAATATCTGCAGGCTTGTATTTTAAGAGAAAAGGAATTTTTGATTTCTTTGAGGTTGCAAGACAAATGCCAGATGTTGAGTTTATTTGGTTTGGTCATTTAGATAAGATATTAGCTCAAGGTAAGGTTTTAAGAGCAATTAAAAAACGTCCTAAAAATGTATCAATGCCTGGATATGTAGATATTAGGGTATTAAAGGGAGCGTTCTTATCTGCAGATGCATTTTTCTTCCCAAGCTTTGAGGAAAATGAGGGTATTGCAGTATTAGAGGCTATGGCATCTAAAACACCTGTATTAGTAAGAGATATTGGAGTATTTAAGGACTGGCTTACTGATGGCGTTAATTGTTATAAGGCTACAGATGTTCAATCATTTAAGGATAAGCTTGAGTTTATTTTAAATAATGATGTTACTAATGTAGTTAATAACGGATATATGACAGTAGAGGAAAGAACCCTAGATAAGGTTGGCAATAAATTAAAGGAAATATATATTAATAGCTATAATGAAAAGAAGCAAGGCAATTAAGTCTTGCTTCTTGTTTTATCTATTAAAATTGACTAGTATTTTAGAATATAATATAATTAGATAAAGAGTTATTTGTTTATTTTAATATAAGGAGGTAGTAGTTTTGGTTAAAAAAAGAATCTTAAATTCATTGTTAGTAGTATGTTTATTTTTAATATGCTTATTATTTGCTGGCTGCAGTAAGGCTGAAACTAATGTGTCTACTACATCAGTTAGAACAGCTTCCGTTTTAAATTCAGAAGGTATTTATAAAATTATTGATAATAAATTTGATATATACAGGGACTTGGATTCTAGTAAGGTTCCATCAAAATATAATGAAGCTTTTTTTGAATCTAATTTTTTGGTGGCATTTAGATTAGATGAATATGGCTACACAATGAATTACGATATTGAGTCATATGTGATAGAAAATAAGATATTAACTATTAATGTGGCTACCTCATCTAAGCAAGAGGCCTCAACAAGTGAGGGTGCTATAATCTTTTTAGAGCTTCCTATTGATAAGCTTGAAGATTTTGAAACTGTAAAAATATTAAAGGATAAAACTGACGTCACAAGAACATCTGACGAGGATATTAACTTTTATCCATCTGAAGCAACAGAATTAAATAAAGATAAGATTCTTGATGCATATAATGAAATGACTAATTCTTCTAATGAAGTCAAGGCATTTTATAATTATATGCCTAAGGAGTATTCTGATAAATACAAGTTTGATGCGGTTGAGATAGTTAATAATAATGAGGATTCTGAATATTATATTTATTATGATGGCTGCTTAGTTAATGCATTTTCTCAAAGTATAACAGCTACTTCAAATTCAAAGTTTAAGGGATTTGTTCATTTTTCTATTACTGATTTAAATAATGATGGATATTATGAATTATTATCATCTACTGGATATGAAAATATTATTCACAAATCAAATGTAGAAATGCTGGATAGTAAAATAAAAAAGAGTACATCACTTAGTAGTGCTTTAGATAAATATTTATTCTTTTACCAAAGCTTAGAAAAAGGCTTTTCTATATATGGTTCAAATGATAATAATATAGATAATATTGATACACATTTTATTACATTAAAGCCTAATGAATTGAAGGTAAACTTTAAGGAAAATGAGTATATGTTAGAATCAGATAATTATTTTGTTAAAATAGTATTTGATAGGTATTTATTAGATATTGCGGTTGGAAATTTAGCTTTTAGCTGTAACGCGATTATGACTTATACAGGTGAGACATTTACTTATACATCTCCTTTTACTTATTTAGAAGGAGCAAGTGTTGATTTTATAGATGGGGAAAATTCTATGAATTCTAATTTTGCTTCTATGGATGCATTTGCAACCTATACTGTTGAAACTAATCAAGTTATTGATAGAACATATACTTACTATCCACAAAAGCCAGGTACATATGATATGAAGGTATCATATAGGGGCGAGACTATAATAGTAGAAGATGTGCTAATAATAGAATAGTAAAAGAAGCAAGGCGATTAAGCCTTGCTTCTTGTTTTATCTATTTGTTTATTTAACACTGCATTATAAATATCGAATTCCTCATCCTCATATATTTCATATTCAAGTGCTATCTCATAAAATATTTGATCTACAGTATGAACCTCGATATTATTTTGATTAAATAATGTATCTGTTATTTCATTTAATATTTGGAAATATGCATCAGGTGCATTTTCTTTTTTGTCTAAGCATGTATTAACCTTATCCTCTAAATCATCTAATTTCTTGATATCATCCTTTAGGCTTGGATAATTTAAAGCCTCAGATTGAAAATCATTTATGTAAAGAAGAAGATTAATAGTTTGAGCATATTTTTCTAATTCCTTATAATTATTATTAAACTTTAATTCTAATAGTGTTTTAATTAAATGGAATTGATCATAGATATAATCAAAGCCTGTCGAGAAGATAACCTCTTCATCTTGAGATAATGATTTATTATCTACAACCTTATCATATAAATAATCAACAACTGCAATAACAGGAGTAAAACGAGAAATTGTTTTACTTTTATTTTTTACTAGCTCATTGATAAATTCGTGGTTTTCGAATTTCCAATTTCCATAATCTGTATAAATATCCATATTATCTAGTCTTCATTTGTGGGAATAGTATAACATCACGGATAGTAGTAGATTCAGTTAAGAAGATAATTAATCTATCAATACCGATACCGATACCACCAGCAGGAGGCATACCATATTCTAATGATTCAACGAAATCAACATCCATTTCGTTAGCCTCATCATTTCCAGCTTCCTTTTCCTTTAATTGGTCTAAGAATCTTTCTCTTTGATCAAGTGGGTCATTTAATTCAGTATAAGCATTAGCGAATTCCTTACCACCGATGAATAATTCAAATCTTTGAACAAATCTTGGATCCTCTGGGTCCTTCTTTGTAAGAGGAGAAATCTCAATTGGATGTCCCATTACAAATGTAGGCTGAATAAGCTTAGCCTCACAGAACTCCTCGAAGAATGCATTGATAACATGACCAACTGTGAAATGCTTTTCAACAGGTACATTATGCTTCTTAGCAATTTCAATTGCTTCAGCAAGTGTATAGTTGTTAGCCTTGAAGTCTACACCACAAGCCTCCTTAATAAGCTCGCACATTGTAACCTTTCTAAAAGGAGCAGAAATATCAATCTTATCTCCCTCAACATCGAAAGGATTTTGGAATTCAGTTTTACCAATAACCTTATTAGCAGCGAAGCGGATAACACCCTCACAGATTTCCATCATGCTTGATAAATCACCGTATGCCTCATATAATTCAACAGTAGTAAACTCAGGGTTATGAGTTCTATCCATACCCTCGTTACGGAATAATCTACCGATTTCGTATACTTTTTCTAAACCACCAACTAATAATCTCTTTAAATGTAATTCAGTAGCAATACGTAAGTAGAAGTTAGCATCTAATGCATTATGATGTGTAATGAATGGACGTGCAGTAGCACCACCTTGAATGTTTTGTAATACAGGTGTTTCTACCTCGATGAATCCCTTAGAGTCAAAATATTCCTGCATAGCACGAATGATTCTTGGTCTTTGGATTGCAATACGCTTTGCATCAGCATTCATAATTAAATCTAAATATCTTCTGCGATATCTTTCCTCAACGTCTGTTAAGCCGTGGAATTTTTCAGGAAGTGGTCTTAATGCTTTAACTAGGTGAGTATACTCATCACAGCTAATTGTTATTTCTCCACTTTGTGTACGCATTACATAGCCCTTAACACCAACGATATCACCGATATCAGCCATTTTAAATAATGCATACATATCTTCACCAACTACATCCTTACGGATATATACCTGAATAAAACCAGCTTTATCTTGAATAGAGAAGAAGGATGCTTTACCCATTTTACGAATAAACATAATTCTTCCGGCAACGCTAACCTCATTTTTTTGTTCCTCTAATTCCTCATGAGTAGCATCTTTGAATGTTTCCTTTATTTCAGTACTTTTGTTTTTAGCATTATATGCTTGTCCAAAAGGATCAATACCTAATTCTTTATATTTTTCTAGCTTAGCAATTCTTACTAATTCTTGTTCAGATCTTTTTTCCATATTAAAGCCTCCAATTTTTCACATAGGTTATTATAACATAGTGATTTTTAAAAAACAAGAAAATGGCTTAAAATAGCCTTTTAATACTTAAGGGTTTAAGCCATGGATGCTTATGGTAATAAGCTTTAGTATATATGAAACATTTTATATGATAATAAATAGGAGGAATAGCAATAAGCTTTAAATAATATAATGTCCTTTTAATTATTAATTTTAAATATCTCTTATATACTATATTTAAGCTATTTAGATATTCTTCAAATAGCTTATGGGATAGAAGGAAGCCTAATAAATAAAAAATAAAAAATATATAATTAAATTCAATATTAAAGTCATTTGATATATCTATCCATAAATAAGCTATTCCCAAGAAGAAGATAATAGCCTTGATTGTAATAAATCGTTTCTGATAATAAAAGATAATGTTATATGCTATATGAGTAAAAAAGCCTAGATATGTATATAAAAGAAGATGTAATAATTGATATAGTGATTCCATTATTGAAATAGCTTTTTAATGAAGCTTTTCTTTTCCTTATGATCCTTGTTATCCTTTTTTTCTATGCTATAAATATTACCAGTAATTTTTATATTTGTTTTATTATTGTTAACCTCGCTTAAGGATAGTCCATCTCCTTTAATTTCATATAAGCAATTTTTAATTTCTAAAATAAATGTCTTGTCGCTAAATTCCTTTAGCTCTGTAACATCGTTAATTTCTAGCTCGTTATCTGTTAAAATTATCTTCATAATCATCACCCAAATAATTATATGTTTTATTTGTAAAATTTATAACTATGGTCTATAATTAATTGGGAGATGATTAATTATGACGAATTATGAAAGAAAAGCATTTTATCACGAAACTGATCAAATGGGTGTAATCCATCATTCTAATTATGTTAAATGGATGGAGGAGGCTAGAACTCACTTTATGGATGAGCTTGGGTTTAGCTATAAAAAGATGGAGGAGCTAGGTGTTATTTCTCCAGTTGTTTCTATTAACCTTGAATATAAGAAATCAGTTTTATTTAATGATACAGTTTATTTTGTTATTAAGATTGATGAGTATAATGGTATTAGATTAGAGCTATCATATGAAATTAGAAATAAGGAAACTGATGAGCTTTGTGTTAAGGCAAAGTCTAAGCATTGCTTTATCGTAGATGGCAAAATTGCTTCATGTAAAAAGGTATTACCTGAATTCCATGAAATCTTTGATAGCTATTTTCAAGCAACTAAATAATTTTAATAACAATGAGCGAAGCGTCATCCTTTAGCTCATTTTTTTCTTTTAATAGTAGCTTATTAATAATTTGATTTTGAATGTCCTCGCTTGATTTATTGAAGTTGATTTCGTTTTTTAATTCTAACCTGCTTATAAAATCAGAAATACCATCTGATAATAGAAGGATTACATCATCTTTGAAATATTCAAGCTCATAGGCTGAATTAATATCATCTAGCTTTAATGGTAAGGCTTTATTTTCAAAGGGCTTTAATTCACCGTTATGATATATGTAGGTTGTGCTTGAACCTAGCTTATATAAATTGAGCTTCATATTAGATGTATTTATATTTAATATATCTAGTGTGGCGTATGAATCGTATTCGCATTTTAAATCATAAATATTTTCAAGCATTTTAAGTATAGTTTTTAATGAAAAGTGATAAGTAGATAGATGGCTTATTAGCTTAAGTGTTTCACTAGATTCTCTATAGGCATTATGGCCTGAGCCCATTCCATCTGATAAGGCAAATATATAGGATTCATTGAAATCCTTTTTTATGTAGTAGTTATCTCCACTAATAATGTTTTCATTTTTAGCTAATATTTTATGTGAATAATCAAGCCTAACCTTAGGCTTCTTATAAATATATATGATATAATCATTTTCATTTTCAATGGTTTTAATAGCTAGCTCCTCATGGAATGCTTTATGAGACAGCCTTAGAAATATTTCCTCTATTATTTGTTTTTCCTTTGATAGTACTAGGGAAAAATAAATAGTAGGTGCTGCAAGATTAATATCTATATTTAAAATATTATACTCGTAAAATGACAGCTCATTAAGGAACTTATTATAGCAGCTAGCCATTTTAATGTTTTGATTATATAGATATTCAAGCTCATCAGCTAAAGATGTAATTGCATTAAATTGTAAAAATGATGTTCTTGCTTGAATATTATTGTTAAAATAAAACTCGTTATAATGAGGACAATTGTATATGTTGTTATTATCGTTATTCATAGCGTTACATAAAAAGCTATATCTTTTATCCTGCTTGTATTTACAAATTGAATCCTCTTTACAGCTATTACAAAATGTGTTTTGTATTGCCTCTAGGTGATTTTCCTTTAGCTCCTTAAGTGTATTAAGATTATCATATTCAATATTTAAATCATTAATATATTTTTTAAAATCCTTAAATAAATTACTAATATAATCTGTTTCTAGCTTTTTATTTTTTTTGTTGATTGCTAGTAGTGATACAAGTATTGCATATAATGCATAAAGATATGAGATAGCTTTTGTGTAATCAAATTTAAATAGTAATATAGGTGGTATAAACGAAGTAGATATGTATGAGAGATTTTCTATATTTAAGCTTTGATATCTAAATAAATACATCAATATAGAAACGATAAAGAATATCAAATTATATTTAATGTCATTGATTATGAATAGCTGCATAAATAAAAAGAAGAATAAATAATCTAATGGGTTATAGAATATAATTAAAAGAAGATATCCTAGTAAAAGAGTTAGATGGATTAAATTATCGTTTAAGGCTATGGTGTAATGCTTATTACCCTTATTGTGATATATATGAAGCATATTTATTATGCTATAAATTATTAATGATATTAGGGATACAAAAAGAATATTTAAATTATAGCTTTTGTTAATTAGAATTAGAATATTAGCTGTTAGTAGTGATAGTATAAATACTGATAATGCATAATATCTATTTCTTTTGATAAAGCTCTTTAATATGAAATGATATAGAATTACGGATATTAGTATAATTGTATAGATGGAGTCTATGTAAAAGCAAAGTATTATTGGCAATATGGAATAGTATTTATTATCAAGGAATAATGTTGAAATTAATAGTATTGCCCCGATTACCTTTATATAATCATCAAAGAATAGTAAAGCTGCAATATAAAAAGTATAACGAATTGCTAGTATAAAGTATTTTTTCATAATCTCACCCACATGAATTATATTTATCTGAATATAAAAAAGTTGTTGTTTTATGAAAAATAAATTATAATACCTTTGGTGATATTATGAATATTATTTTAAAAAGCTCTTCACCTAGAAGAAAAGAGTTATTAGAAAATATGGGTTATAAATTTGATATTAAGGTATATGAGGTTGATGAGACTGTTGATTCATCTAAGAGCCCTTATGAGAATGTGAAGGAATTAGGATTAAAGAAATGTGCAGCATTTAAGGAGCTTGATTATGGTAGCATATTAATTGGCTGTGATACTATAGTTGTTTTAGATGGAGTAATTTATGGTAAGCCGAAGGATGAGGAAGATGCTAGAGGTATGCTTAAGCTTTTTAGTGGTAAATGCCATGAGGTTATGAGTGGTGTTGGTGTTATATACAAGGACAAGGTATATAACTTTGTTGATGTATCTAAGGTTTATTTTAAGGAATTAAGTGATAAGGATATTGATGATTATATTAAAAGTGGTGAATGCTTTGGCAAGGCTGGAAGCTATGCTATCCAGGGATTAGGTGGTAATTTAGTAGAACGCTATGAGGGCTCACTTAATAATATAATTGGACTTCCTACTGAAATGCTAAGTAAGGTATTAGGTGAATTATATGAAGTGGAAGATTAGAGATATAGAGATTCCAAATCAATTAGTATTAGCACCAATGGCTGGTGTAACTAATGAAGCATTTAGAATTATTTGTAAGGAAATGAATGCTGGATTAGTTATGGCTGAAATGGTTAGTGATAAGGCAATAGGCTTTAAAAATGAAAAGACTATTGGTATGACTAGAGTTAATAGCGTAGAGCATCCTATCAGTATGCAGATATTTGGTGGAGATGTTGAGTCATTAGTAAATGGTGCTAAATTTATTGATGAGCATAGTGATGCAGATATTATTGATATTAATATGGGATGTCCTGTTAATAAGGTTGCAAAGAAGAGTGGAGCAGGAGCGTCACTTTTACAGGATACTAATAAGGTTTATGAAATAGTTAAGGCTGTTGTTGAAAGTGTTAAAAAGCCTGTTACTGTAAAAATTAGAATTGGTTGGGATTTTGAGCATATTAATTGTGTTGAAAATGCTAAGGCCATTGAGCGTGCAGGAGCGTCGGCAATAACAGTTCATGGAAGAACTAGAAGCCAAATGTATAATGGTAAAGCTGATTGGAGCTATATAAAGGCAGTAAAGGAGGCAGTATCTATTCCTGTAGTTGGTAATGGTGATATTGTCGATATAAAGACTGCACAGGAGATGCTAGATTATACAGGCTGTGATGCTATAGCAATAGCTAGGGGTGCGCTAGGTAATCCATTTTTATTTAGAGAACTAAATGAATGGTTTGAAAATGGTAGAGTAATTGAAAGACCTGGTAATAAGGAAATATATGATACTATTATTCATCATCATAATTTGCTAGTTGATTTAAAGGGTGAGCATTTAGCAATGCTTGAAATGAGAAGCCATGTTTCTTGGTATTTAAAGGGTATGCCTGGTAGTGCTAAGATAAAGGATTTATGTAATAAGCAAAAGGATTTTAATATTGTTTTAGATATATTAAAAGAATATCTAGGGGTATAAAAAAGGCTATGGTTCGAACTGAACTAGTCAATAGTTCGTAGACACAAAAAAGCCAGTTATTTAAATGAGAGCTCTGTTCTATATTGGACAGGGCT
>SVAZ01000011.1 GCA_015059145.1 Erysipelotrichaceae bacterium | reverse complement strand
ATGGTGGAGCTGCGGGGACTCGAACCCCGGTATACAACCCACGCTACTATGCTTTCTACACGTTTAGTTTATCCTAAATCTTCATTAGCCCTAAGCGAACAAACAAACCAAAGACTAACTACACTCTATTATATTCATCAATTCTTGTTAGAGTAGCACAAGGTTGATATATCCTACTGTAATGAAACTCAAGCCTAAAAGCATAGGAAACTAATAGGGTGAGCCGCTTATATTATTATTAGCAAGCGAATGCAGCGCTCATGTTGTTAGAGCGTGCAAATAAATGTGTATTGTTTGCGGTTATTTAAACCTCGACGTTTTTAAAGCAGTCTACTGCTACGTGCTTACAAAGCTTTGTGAATCATAGCGAATCCAAAACAACCCCATATGATGTGCTATTTGATTATAGCACATTTTTTTATTTTGTTAAATTACCTATTATTGTATTTAACTTCCTTTAAGACATTTCTCTTAAATTCTCTTTCCTTAATAGCCTCACGCTTATCCTCAAGCTTCTTACCTCTACATAGCGCTACCTCTATTTTTACAAGTGAGCCTTCAAAATAAGCCTTTGTAGCTACTAATGCTAAGCCATCAAGCTTTACCTTAGTAGCTAGCTTTATTGCTTCATGCTTATGAAGTAAAAGCTCTCTTGTACGAGTTTCATCATGATTAAAGATGTTACCCTGATCATATTTTGCAATATGCATATTTAAAATATATGGTCTATTATCCTTAATTATTACATATGCGTCATTAATATTACATTTACCAGCTCTAATAGATTTTATTTCTGTACCAGTAAGCTTAATACCTGCTTCATATTTTTCTAAAATAAAATATTCAAATGATGCTTTTTTATTAGAACATATTATCTTCATAGTCATCACCAAAATAGATTTCATAATCCTCTTTAAGCATAAAATCTATCTTTCTTGTATTTTTATCAGAGTCTAATACAACTATATTAACCTTATCGCCAAGCTTATAGCTTCTGCTTGAGCTTGTTACTGATAGTGTATTCTCATTATAATCGAAATATCCATCCATATCACGATATGATACAAGACCTTCAATTCCATTATCTAGTGTAACAAACATACCAAATTGTGTCAATGATGTAATTATACCACTAAACTCCTTACGGATATAGCTTGATAAATACCAAGCATATAGCATATCATTAACCTCACGCTCACATTCAATAGCCTTACGCTCTGATGCTGAATTTTTAAGAGCCACCTCTGGTAATATGGCTTCAAAATGAATCATATCATTATCAAAATTATTTGGATGTAGTAATACTCTTTTAATCATTCTATGAACCATTAAATCAGGATATCTTCTAATCGGAGATGTAAAATGACAATAATAATTCATAGCTAGTCCATAATGGCCAAGGCATTTTTCATGATATTTAGCCTTCATCATGCTTCTTAATAGCATGTTATTTAATATTGGCGCAAATGAATTATCATTAATCTTTTCTAAAGCCTCCTGTATTTGCTTAGGATGAATATCATTTTTAGTATTCTTTAGAGGAATACCCATATTAGATATAAGCCCAAATACATTATGAAGCTTTTCCTGATCTGGCTTTTCATGAACACGATATTCACAAGGCAGATTCATAATATTCATATGATATGCAATAGTCTCATTAGCCTGAAGCATAAAATCCTCAATAAGCTTTTCTGCTTCCTGTCTAACCCTTAATACAATATCCTTAGGTGAGCCATCAGGGTTTAATGTTATTTTATATTCATCAACCTCAAACTCAATTCCACCCTTTTTATATCTTCTAGCTCTAATAAGCTTAGAAAGCTCTAGCATATTATTTAGCATAGGAGTAATATCAGCATATTTCTCACATAGCTCCTTATCACCTAATAATATTTTATTAACATTATTATAGGTCATTCTATGATGTGATTTAATTACACCCTCTACTATTTCATAATTTACTAAATTACCCTTTAAATCAATCTCCATTAGACAAGCTAATACTAATCTTTCAACACCCTCATTTAATGAGCAAATACCATTAGAAAGCTTTCTTGGAAGCATTGGTATAACTCTATCAGCTAAATATACTGATGTACCACGTGAGAACGCCTCTAAATCAAGTGGTGAGCCTTCAGCTACATATTCTGCAACATCTGCAATATAAACCTCTAGCTGATAATTACCATTAGATAATTTTTCTAAATATACTGCATCATCAAAATCCTTTGAATCATCACCATCTATAGTTATAACTGATTTATTAGTAAAATCTCTTCTGCCTTCCTTTTGGCTTTCTAAAACCTCATCAGGTATGTCCTCAATTTGTCTTTCAACCTCAGATGGAAAAGGCGTTTTAAAGCCGAATTCTAAGGCTATTTGAGATATTTCAATCCCTGGATCATCTGGATGTCCTAGCACCTGAGTGATTTTACCATTAATGGCAGTCCCCTGATATGAAACATCAGCATAAACAATGCTGCCAACTTCTGCACCATTTAATTGGTCCTCACGAACATTAACCCTAACAGGGAATGATTTCATATTAGATACGATATAATATTTGTTTCCTTTTTTAGTTCTTTTCATATGTAATTGTCCAATTACATATTTATGAGCATGCTCCAAAACCTTAATGACCTTGGCATTAACAAGCTTTGAGCCCTTCTCATAAGGGCACACTAATACTCTATCGCCATCATAACAATATCCAAGCTCAGAAGCAGGAATAAAGTAATCCTCCTCTTCTCCCTCAATTCTAGCGAAAGCATAGCCTGCTTCCTTAACGTTAAGGATTGCCTCCTTGATAATATAGTATTCATTATATTCATAATCATAATATATTAGGCCATCTCTTACCATATCATCTAAAAGTGCTTGAAGCTCCTTTTTATTTATACTAATACTAGCAAGTAGGCTTCTATATCTATTAATGCCATGATTAAGGCATTCTAATATTTGATCCTTGAAGTTCATATCATCACCACCTTTATTATTAGTCTATTTCATAAAAAAAAATGAGATTTTATAACAAATCTCATTAATTCCTCATTATCTTGTATGTAATGCTACTGAAGTAATAACTAAAGCAATAAATACAATAGCCATAACTGCAGTTCCTCTTTGCATAAACAACTCAACACCACGAGTCTTTTGGTTTTTGAATAGGTCAGACTTGCTACCGTTGAAGGCGTCATTTATATCATCCTTAGAAGATTGAAGCATAACAATCACGATTAATAAAATTGCTACAATGAATACAAATATATCAACAATAAATTCCTTCATGTGAAAACCTCCTAACAAACAAAATCTTACTATGATATTATACATAAATTTTTTAAGGATTACAAGTATTATTTTACAACTTTTAATATTAGCTTAGATTCAACCTTATCATTTTGAATACAATATGCATTAGACAGCATATCGATTTCCTTAGAGTTATCCTCCTTATTAGAATGAATAGTTGCAATAACATCACCCTTCTTAACTAGGGATCCAACCTTTTTGTTTAAAACAATACCAACGCTATGATCAATATTATCAGTAAGCCTTGCGCGACCTGCTCCTAATAGCATTGCTGCATTACCTATTTCTAAAGCATTAATAAAGCCTACATAGCCATCCTTTAAGGCCTTAACATCTATAGTATATTTAGCCTTAGCAAATTTACTTACATCATAAACGAATGATGCATCTCCACCTTGTGCCTCGACAAGCTTTGCTAATGAAGCTAATGCCTCCTTATTTTCAATTTGCTTAATACATAAGGCCTTAGCCTCTTCTATAGTTTCACATACTCCAGCATCTAATACTAAATAGGCAGAAAGCTCAAGACAAAGCTCCATAAAATCCTTAGGTCCATTACCATTTAATGTATTAATAGCCTCAACAACCTCAAGTGAATTTCCTACCGCAAAGCCAAGGGGCTCATCCATATTTGTCAAAATAGCAGTCATTTTTTTACCGCAATTTTTACCAATTTCAACCATTAGATTTGCAAGCCTAGTAGCATCCTCTACATTTTTCATAAATGCACCACTACCAACCTTTACATCTAAGCATATAGCATCTGCACCACTCGCAAGCTTCTTGCTCATAATAGATGATGCAATTAAAGGAATAGAATCCACTGTTGCAGTAACATCTCTTAGGGCATATAGCTTTTTATCTGCAGGAGCTAATAATGCAGTTTGACCAACAAGCGCAATACCAATACTATTAACCTGGTCAATAAATTTTTCCTCTGATAAATTTATATTATATCCAGGAATAGATTCAAGCTTGTCTAATGTCCCACCAGTATGGCCTAACCCTCTACCACTCATTTTAGCAAATTTAATCCCTAGTGATGCAACTAGTGGAGCAATCACAAGTGATGTCTTATCACCGACACCACCGGTTGAGTGCTTATCCACCTTAATGCCATCTATCCTAGATAGGTCCAAAACATCACCACTATTTAGCATAGCCTTAGTAAGATATGTTGACTCTAAATCAGTCATACCCTTAAAGTATACTGCCATAGTAAATGCTGACATTTGATAATTTTCAATACTACCCTTAGTAAAACCATCAATTAAAAAATTAATTTCAGATTCATTAAGCTCCTCGCCGTTTCTTTTTTTCATAATAATGTCAACAGCTCTCATAAAAATCACCTACATCTATTATATATTCCTAAAACCTTAATTACGAATTCACTATGACTAGAGAATTTATTAACTAAATCATCTAGCTTATATAAATTATCATTATTTAAAGATATTTCAATATAGAAACGATACTTACCCATCTCAGTTTTCATTGGTCTAGACATAATAGAATTTAAATTTAAATCTAGCTCATGAAATTTCTTTAATATATCAAATAAAATACCTGGACGATCAACATGAGTTTCAATACAGATTGAAGACTCAAGGTCATTTTGATTATATGCTTCTTCCTTTTTATTTTGTACTATAAAGAATCTAGTTTCATTATGCTTACTATCAGCAATATGTGTTAGCACTGTATTAAAGCCTTCATCTAAAGCATGCATCGGTATAATAGCACCAAACGTATCATCAGACTCCTTAAGCTTATATAAGCTTTCTATATTGCTTTGAGTTGTTATTATTTCAAAATTATATTTAGAAATAAAGTCTAAGCATTGACCATAGGCTTTAAATTGCACATAGCATCCTTTTACATTTTCTATCGATTTGGCATTTGTTACAAAGGCAAAATCAATATTAAGCTTTAGCTGAGAAGTTACATAATAATCATTTAATATAATGTAGTCCATGCTTTCAACAACAAAGCCATCTAAGGTATTTTCAAAAGGTAATATTGCAATTGTATTATCATCAATTGCCTTAGCAACCTTTAAAATTGATGGATAATATACAATTTCATATTTTTCATCTATAGACTTTAAATATTCCTTACAGGCAATATCACTATATGTACCCTCAGGACCTAAAACTGCTATCCTTTTCATAACATACTCCCTCATATAAAGGAATCATTAAATATTCCTTATCCTTATCAAAATAATAAACACTTCTATTGCTATCCTCCTTAACAACATAGTATTTATTATCCTCTATAACCACCATTGTATCCTCCTCTACCCCAAAGGCGTCGTAAGGATATTTCCTTAGCTCATCATTATATATAACTAAATCATCATTTTGATAATGTGGACAAATTGTAATATTTAAAAACCCTAAGCAATTTACCATTTTATAATTATGGTAATGAAAGTTATCTAAATAAACATGCCTATCTCCCATAGATGCAACAGTATATAGCATAGCTCCTGCAGACGATCCAGCAAATATAATATCGCTAGATATATGCTTAGCCAATACCTCAGTAAGCTTATGCTCATTAAAGAATTTAACAAGCTCATCACAATGTCCGCCGCCTATATATAAAATATCAGCCTTTTTAAGTAATAGCTCAAATTCATCGACATTATCAAATGTCATATTAATAATATTACAATCAATATCCTTAACAAGTCTATAAAATTTATTAATGCTTTTATCAATATCATTTAAGCTTGCATATGGACAATATAGAATAGTAGGCTTATCCTTAGGGACTAGCCCCACTAAATGCTTTTCAATTTTATTAGAGACAACCTCTCTATTAGATTTACCACCTATTAGTGCAAATCTAGCCATAGCACCACCTACTTCTTTAATGCTTCTAATCGATAGATAGGTCCAAGCTTAGACCATTTGTCCTCAAATTCTGTTGTAATGTTAAATGGATACTTTTCTAAATCCTTATGTAAATCTAAGGAAACATGATTAATTCTCCAGCCATTTTCATTAAATGACTCTAATGAAAATTCAAATAATCCTCTATTATCAGTCTTTTGGTGTAATTCACCAGCATCAGATAAAATCTCCTTATATTGATTTAAAAATTGTGAAGACGTTAATCTTCTCTTAGCATGAGCTGTCTTAGGCCATGGGTCAGAAAAATTAAGATAAATTCTATCAACCTCACCTTTATCAAAATATTCTGATATTTTTATTGCATCAATAATAGAAATTTTAATATTATTCAAATCTTCCTCTAATAGCTTTTCAGATACTCTTAATAATACAGAGTCAAATTTTTCAATTGCAATATAATTTATATTTGGATTTCTTCTTGCAAGCTCAATAATAAATTGACCCTTACCACATCCAATTTCTATATGAATTGGATTATCATTGCCAAATATATTTTTCCAATTTCCCTTATTTTCAGTTGGGTTATCTATAAAATGCTTCTTATCTGATTGAAGCTTTTCTAATGCATTTTTAATTTTTCTTAATCTCATTATTTACATAGCTTGTACATAGCTCGCATATATATTTTCATCGAATTAAAGAAATCCTCAACATACATATACTCATTGGCTATATGACAAACATCCTCTCTTCCTACAAATACAGGACCAAACGCTACAGCATTTCCAATTTCTCTTGCGTATGTCCCACCACCAATAGTAACTGGCTTAGATTCATAATCTCCTGTTACCTCCTGATAGCTTTCCATTAATGTTTTAACTAATTGGCTATTAGGATAAACAAAGTGCCTAGGTGAATGGCCTAGATTTATAAATAGATAATTATATTTTTCACAAGCACTTGTAACCTTTTTTGTAATTACATCAAATTGCTTATCAACAGGAACTCTACAATTAACTCCAATTCTAAACTTAGAATTATCAACAACAACTATAGCTAAATTACTAGTTAGCTCCTTCATATCCTCATCATAATAATCATAGCCAAGCTTCTTACCATAAACATCGTCTAGAAAATATTCCTTAACAAACTTAGCTAGTAAAGAGTCCGTATATTCGCTTAAAAACTCAAACATTATATACGCAGCATTAATTCCATTTTGTGGACACATAGCATGTGCTGCAACTCCATAAGTAATATAATAGCCATCCTTAAATTCACCACTATAATTATTTCTTTTTAGGAAAAAGCTAAACTCCTCCTCTAAATTAATAGAAAGCTTACACATAGCCTTTGATGGTACAATATTATATCTTTCACCACATACAAATTTTGTAATGACATTTTCATTACCAATAATATCGTATGACAGCATTCCCTTTTCACCATAAATTAGTGGAAACTCTGCATCTGGTGAAAAGCCTAGCTCAGGCTTCCTTTCAGTTTTGAAATAATGATTAAGGCATCTACTTCCCGATTCCTCATCACATCCAACAATCAGCCTTATTCTCTTATTAGGCTTAAATCCAGAATCCTTTAAAATCTTCATAGCAATATATGCTGATACTAATGGGCCCTTATCATCGATAGACCCTCTAGCATACATTTTATCATCTCTAATAGATAGCTCAAATGGATTTGAATCCCATTCAACCTCATTTACCGGAACAACATCTAGATGGGCTAAAACCCCAAGTATTTCCTCTCCAGAGCCAAATTCAATATGTCCTGCAAAATTGTCAACATTCTTTGTTAAAAAACCATCCCTTTTTGCTTGCTCTAAAAGAAACTCTAATGCTTCCTTATTTTCAATACCAAATGGTGCATTACTATTTTGATCATATTTTTCTAAGACTGTTTTATAGCTAATTAATTTCTTTAAAAGATTAATTGCATCTTCCTTATATTCATTTATTTTTAAATCTAGATTATCCATATTAAAACCTCATAAATAACAAAAGATAAATTATCGTTCAATAATTTATCTTTATATTTTAAACTTCTTTTCCTAATTTAAGATTTATAATAGTATTTTCAATAGCACTCATGGCACTTTCTTCATCAGATCCCTCACATGTAATTTCTATTGTAGTACCACTATAAATACCTAAAGACATTACACCCATAATAGACTTGAAGTCTACTGTTCTTCTTAAGGCTGTAAGTCTAATTTCACAGTCAAAATCCATAGCTGTATTTACTAAATTAGTTGCTGGTCTAGCATGTACACCAGATTCACTTGTAATTTTAAAAAGCTTTTTAACCATAACTCAATACTCCTTATAATTTATTTTCAATTGAGCTCTTAACTAATTTAGAGTCAAACTTGAATAACGTCTTAATTGTATTACCTGTAACAAAAACTCCTGCCTCTGAGTTTTCCTTAAGTCCATTTAGATTTGCAGAATCTAAATCTAATACTGTCACCTTTAATCTTGCATTATCAACATTAATTTCCTTGATATTATCCTTTCCACCATAAAGTGAAATAAGATTATCAATGAACTCATCATCAACCTTAAGCTTAGATTTATTGTTTTTACCCTTTAAGCATTTTATAACGATAAAAGAAATTATAAAAATAGCTAATATACTAGCACAAATTATCGAAATCAATATATAAGGCTTAATTTCTAATAGCATAATCGACACCTCTTTCCCTATTATATATTATAAGAATTTTTACAAATTTTATCAAGGTTTATCTTAACAAACATCAACTTTTGACTATTCATTTTTTATGATAGCTGCATAAGATAAGATGGGAGGTGAAATTATGAATTGCGATACTCATAATACTGAAAGCCAAGGCTGTAATTTTATTAGAGAAACAGTTACGAAAATCGATAAAATTCAGAAGGAGGTAATTTGTGATTCAGCTGGTAGATGCATTGCCTGTGAAGCTTCCCTATTCACTTCCGCAAATAACACTATTCCAGTAAGATTCACTTGCTGCTGTGGCACTCCATTTGAAGCATTAATTGGTGTTACAGGTGCTACTACATCATTCTTTAGAATTGAATCAATTAGATGTAATAGATATGTAACCTTAAGACTTCTAGAGCCTACTGGCGGAGATCCTGCCTTAACTGGAACTGATTATACAGTTATCCTAGATTTGGATTGCGTCGGAACTATTCAATGCTTTGAACCAATTAGTGTTGAGGTATGTACTACATCAACTACAGAATAAAGAAAGGAGAATTTGGAATTACCCAATATTCTCCTTTTTATTTTTTCTTTTGTACTGAATATCCAAATTTTCCTAGCAATTCACCCATAGTAAAATATTGTCCATGAGAATAAGCAATAATGTTTGATTTTGCCAAATCAAATCGATTATTTTCATCTAAGTATTTCTTATTGATTGTGACTCCTACCACATCAGCTAAAAACATATGATGTGATCCAAGTGGCAAAATTTCTCTTACCTTACATTCAATATTAACAGGGCTTTCTAAAATTCCTGGAGCCTTAATATGCTGTGATTCCTGGACAGTTAAGCCTGTTTCCTCAAATTTATTAATATCCTTACCAGATTTAACTCCACAAAAATCTGTAGCAAAAGCTAAATCCTTAGTAGTAAGATTAATAACAAACTCCTTCGTATCCTTAATAATTTCGTAGGAATATCTTTCAGGTCTAATAGATACATAGGCCATTGGTGGATTTGTACAGCAGGTACCACACCATGCTACTGTAATGATATTAGGCTTTTCATTTTTTCTTTTGCAGCTTACCATTACTGCAGGAACTGGGTAAATCATATTACCAGCCTTCCAATGCTCCTTATCCATAGTACCCTCCTTTAGCTATTTTATATAACCAAACCTTTTAAAGAATTCATTTTTAAAATCTAATAATCTATCCTCTTTAATAGCTTGTCTAATTTGAGCCATTAAATTTTTCAGGAAATATAGATTATGATATGTTAATAATCTCATTCCTAAAATCTCATCAGCCTTAACTAAGTGATTTAAATATCCTCTAGTATAATTCTTACAAACCTTGCAATTACATTCATCATCAAGAGGTGAATGATCATGCTTAAGGCTAGAATTCTTAACCTGAATTTTGCCCTTAGATGTAAACGCAGATCCATGACGTGCATTACGAGATGCTAATACACAGTCAAACATATCAATACCATTAATAGAACCTACCACTAAATCATCTGGAGATCCTACTCCCATTAAATATCTAGGCTTATCCTTTGGCATTACATCCTTTAGGTATTCAAGCATTTCATACATATCCTCTTTTGATTCTCCTACTGATAATCCACCAATAGAATACCCAGGAAAATCGATTTCCATAAGCTTTTCAAGACAATACTTACGAAGCTCCTTATTACCTCCACCTTGAACAATACCGAATAATGCTTGTGAATCAGGATTCTTATGTGCATCCTTACCACGCTTTGCCCAACGTATAGTTCTATCAACAGAATCCTTCATATACTTGTAATCTGCATCAAATGGAGGACACTCATCAAAGGACATAATAATATCTGCCCCTAAATTATTTTGAATTTCAATCGCCTTCTCAGGTGATAAAAATAGCTTTTCACCTGACTTATGATGACGGAAGGTTACACCCTCCTCAGTAATCTTTCTAATCTTAGATAAAGAGAACACCTGGAATCCACCACTATCAGTAAGCAGTGCTCCATCCCAATTCATAAATCCTCTAATACCACCAAATTCCTTTACAGTCTCATCACCAGGCTGTAGCCATAAATGATAGGTATTTCCAAGTATAAGCCCATCACTTACCTCTTTAATTTCCTCTGGAACTAATGTTTTAACAGTTGCCTTAGTTCCAACAGGCATAAATAATGGTGTTTCAAAATCACCATGTGGTGTATGTAAGATACCATACCTTGCCCCAGTTTGCTTACATACATGCTTGACCTCATGCCATACAGCTGCCATTAGCGAACTCTCACAATCTTCTTAATGACAACATCCTCAAGAGGCTTGTCCATTGGATTAGTTTTAGCATCAGCAATCTTATCTACAACCTCAATACCATTTACAACTACACCAAAGGCAGCATAGCTTCCATCTAAATGTGGGGCATCCTTATGCATAATAAAGAATTGAGAGCTAGCAGAATCTGGGAACATACTTCTAGCCATTGAAATTACACCACGAGTATGCATTAATGGATTAGCCACTCCATTTCTAGTGAATTCACCCTTAATGTTTTTACCACTTCCACCAGTACCAATGCCATTAGGGTCTCCACCTTGGATCATAAATCCCTTTATAACTCTATGGAAGATAATTCCATCATAAAAGCTATGATCAACTAAATCTAAAAAGTTTTCTACAGTTATAGGCGCAACACTAGGAAATAGCTCAAGCTCTATTTCACCTAAAGAGCCCATATCAATTTTTACTCTTGGATTTTTATCATTTAAATATTCTTGATAATTCATTTTATATTCCTCCTAAATTACTCAATTAGCATCGCATCTCCAAAGCTGAAGAAACGATATTTCTCCTCTACTGCTTCATTATAAGCATCTAAAATAAACTCTCTACCCGCAAGTGCACTTACTAGCATAATAAGCGTGGACTTCGGCAAATGGAAATTAGTAATTAAAGCATCCACTGCCTTAAACTTATAACCAGGATAAATAAAAATAGATGTTTCCTTAGTTTCTGCTTTAAAGCCATTATCGTATGCAGACTCTAATGTCCTAGTTGATGTAGTTCCTACAGAAACAATTCTTTTTCCATTTCTCTTTGCTTCATTTAATCTATTTGCAGCATCCTCACTTATTTCATAATATTCTGAATGCATTACATGATTAGTTAAATCCTCTGCCTCAACAGGTCTAAAGGTTCCAAGGCCAACATGAAGCGTTACATATATAAGCTCTACCCCCTTAGCCTTTATTCTTTCTAAAAGTTCAGGAGTAAAATGTAGCCCTGCAGTAGGTGCAGCAGCACTACCAGGATTTTTAGCATAGACAGTTTGATATCTATCCTTATTTTCTAGCTTTTCATGAATATATGGAGGTAGTGGCATTTCGCCTAGTGAATCTAAAATCTCAACTAATATACCATCATATATTAGCTCAAATCTACAGATTCCCATATCCTCCTTTTCAATACATCTTGCCTTTAATCTTCCATCACCGAAGGAAATAAAACTTCCGATCTTTACTCTTCTTTGTGGTTTGGCAAGCGTCTGCCATATATTATTACCCTCATCCTTTAAAAGTAATAGCTCAATAAGTGCATTTGTATCCTCCTTATGACCATATATTCTAGCAGGAATAACCTTAGTATCATTTAATACTAAAACATCATTCTCATCTAGATAATCAATAATATCAGAAAAATGCTTATGATTAACAGTTCTATTTTCCTTATTTAATACCATTAATCTTGATTCACTTCTATTTAAAAGTGGAGTTTGAGCAATTAATTCCTCAGGCAAATAATAATCATAATCACTTGTTAATATCATGAGAATATCCCCTTTAAATATTTTATGCCTAATTGATTATATGCCTTTTCAGTTGCGATTCTACCTCGATTAGATCTCTTAATATAGCCCTCCTGTAATAAATAAGGCTCATATACATCCTCAATAGTTGTAACCTCTTCTGAAATGGTAGCGGCTATAGATTCAACTCCTACAGGTCCTCCCTTAAAGGTTTCAATGATAGCTCTTAAATAACGATAGTCAGTATAATCAAGACCATTGCCATCAATACCAAGCTTACCTAAAGCCTCCTTACAAACATCTAAGGATATAACACCATCATTTCTTACATCCGCAAAATCTCTTACTCTTCTAAATAGTCTATTAGCTATACGTGGAGTTCCACGACTTCTTAAGGCAAGCTCTAAGGAAGCCTCCTTATCAATTTGTGTTTCAAAAACCCTTGCGGTTCTATCTATAATAAGCTTCAAATCATCAACGCTATAATATTCTAATCTTAATACAACACCGAATCTATCTCTAAGTGGAGCTGCAAGATCACCAAATCTAGTTGTAGCTCCTATCAAGGTAAATGGAGGCAGGTCAACTCTAATACTTCTAGCTTGAGAATCCTTTCCTACCATTATATCTAAAACATAGTCCTCCATAGCACTATATAATACCTCCTCAACATAACGGGGTAGTCTATGGATTTCATCAATAAATAAAACATCTCCCTCATTAAGCGTAGATAGCACTGCAGCTAAATCACCACTACGCTCAATAGCAGGACCAGATATAACCTTAATATTTACATCTAGCTCATTTGCTATAATAGTTGCTAGAGTTGTTTTACCTAAGCCTGGAGGGCCATACAATAAAACATGATCTAATGCCTCATTACGCTTTAGCGCAGCCTTAATATAAACATCAAGCATTTCCTTTGCCTCATGCTGACCAATATATTCATTTAATTTAGATGGGCGAAGACTCAATACATCCTCTTCATCTAAAGACTGTTCATTTGGGTCTACTACACGCTCTTGCATAAAATCACCTACTTAATCATTTGCTGAAGTGCAAGCTTAACAAGCTGTCCCTCATCTAAACTCATATCCAGCTTAGCTAATACCTTAGCTACCTCTTTCTTTCCATAGCCTAAGGCAATAAGTGCACCCTCTACATCCTCAAGCTTTGAGCTAGGGACTACAAGCTCCTCATCAAAGGATAGCTTTCCTCTTAAATCTAAGATAATCTGTTGACTAGCCTTAATACCGATTCCTGGGAATTTTCTAAGATATGCATCATTTCTATTTTCAATGGCATCAATAATCTCCTTAACTCTACCACTAGCCAATATACTTAAAGCACTCTTAGGCCCTATACCGCTTACTGAAATAAGCTTTAGGAATAAATCCTTTTCATCCTCAGAAATAAAACCATATAAATCAAGTATATCCTCTCTAACATATTGATGAGTATAAATCTTATACTCTGTATCTAGCTTAAAGTTATATGGATTACTTACTATCATTAAATATCCAATATTATTATTTTCAACAATTATATACTTAGGTGTTATCTTTGTAACAATTCCTTTTATATATCCATACATGCTAATCACCCTTTTTATATTACCATAAAATCAACGAAAAAAAAAGGAAAATCACAATCTTCCTTTATATGGTCTTCTAGGCGGCATTATGCCTGGATAAGCACCTCTATTATCATTTGCTAAATTATCATTTTTCACTATTTGCCTTGTCTTGATTTCTTCTTTTTTTTCTAAAATAGGCTCTTTAGATGGCTCAATCATTTTAGGAATAATATCCTCGCTTATTTTTGGATAATAGTCCATAACAAAGCCTTCAGTCTTTTCTAATATTTGCTCAACCTCTTCACTGATTAATGGAATTAAAAGCTTAACTCCGCTTTGTAGATTCTTAAAATCAGTAATGTGGCTATTATTATACTTCAGCTCCTCAAGGCTTAGATGATACATAGCTAATATATCATCTACCCTTTCACCATGCTTAACTATATGCTCAATCAAAAGTAATCACCAATATAGCTTATGCCTCTAAAACAAAAATAGAACTACTATTATCTACCATTAGCTTCATACCTAGCATATTAGCTAATACACTAAATGTATTTGCATTAACAAAGCTAATATGAGTTTCATCTCTTAAATACCACCAATGCTCTAAATCCTCTACTATGGGCTTGGTCATAATAATAATTCTTCCATTGTCATTTAAATCTTTTCTAAGTCTTTCTAATAATTCATAAATATCATCTATATGCTCAAAAACCTCAATTAATATAATATTGTCATACTTATTATTTGGATATTCATTATAATAATATAAATCATAATAATCACATATCCTATTATTAGCATTTAATATGTCGCTTAGAAGATGAATTTGACCACAGCCATAATCTAAGCTTCTCCCATCCTTAAGATATTGACTTACCATTTTATATACATTATTCATATATTTTCGATAGCCTTCATCACATTTATGCATATCATATCTTTTCTTTTCATCTGAAGCTGATAATTTATTAGCTTTTTTTAAATAGCTACAATTTGGGCACTCGAAAAAATCCATTTTATTAATTATTCTTTTTTTCATTAAATTTCCACAAAAACATTGCATTCTTAATGCTCCTATTTCTTTGACTATTATTTTAAAAAATTATATAATATAATTAACTATTATGCAAACAGGAGGTGGCAATATGAGTGATTATTCTTCTACAATCAAAAAACTTAACGATGATTTGTTAGCCTTTATAAATGATTATGAATTATTAACTATAAAGGATCCAATTACAAACCATCTCCTAAATAAAATAAAGAAGCTAGTAAACTCTCATAATTTCGCCTCAAATCAGCATGTCGAAATTCTTGAGAAGCATGAAAAGAATTTTGAAAAGCTATTAAAAAATATATCTGATGTACATGCTCAGGATATTGAAAAAATAAGATCTCAATTAGATGTATCTATTAATGTTATTAACGATAAATACGTAAAGAAAATAAATCTTCTTAAGGAAAATATTTCTAAATCTAAGCTTAATAAGGAAAATAAGCTTAATGAGCTAAATAAGGATATTGACTACTTCTTTATAGCATCTGAGCAAAGAGCCTCACTAATTGAAGGTGAATATAATTCCAACATTAAAAAATATGAATATCAAATTCAAAATGCAAAAAAGACTTATAGAGATAGCATAAAAAAATATAATGAAATTTTAGATATTAAGCTTAATGAATTAGAAACACAACACGAAAATGCATTAGTTAATTTTGATCAATCTACTGATGAAATTGTTAATAGATTAAGGGCTCAAATAGATAAGCATCTAGTCGAGCTAAATGAAATAACAGGAAAGCTAACAAACGTAAGAAATCAATCAAAGGAAAAAATGCGTCAGGAAAGTGTTATGCTTAACGAGCAAATACATGAAATATTATTAGAAAAAAATTGTTCTATCGATGTTGCTCGTGAACGCTATACAAAGGCACTAGCTGAATCCGCAGCTGAAAAGGATAAAAATCGTCAAGAGTATCAAGCAAATAGTCAAATGGTTCTTAAGAATTTCGTTTACAATATGACTGAGCTAGATGAATATATTAGTAATTACAAGATAAGTTATAACAAGAGTATAGAAAGAGCAAAAAGAGATTTCCATTATAAGCTTTTAGAGCTTACTAAAAATGAAGAGGCTGATGTTAAAAACATTTTAAGTAATGGTTACTCTATCGATAATGAATATGATAAATATACTAAAAAGCTTGTAAAAGCGAAAAACAAGGAATATCAAAAGCTAAATAATCAATATAAGGCTCAGCACGATAAAAAGCTTAATAATTTTAAGCTTAGCTACGAGCGTGAATTAGAGAAATCTAGATGTAATAAGAATCTGATGGATATTGATAGAGCTCACGCTTTAAAGATATTAAATGAAAAGGAGCAAAGCAATAACAAGCATTTCCAGGAGCTTAATAGCATCTACGAGAATAATATGAATTATTTGATTAAATATTCTAATATGAAGTTTAATCAAAAGGCTAATTTATTAAAATGTCAAAGCCGTATTCGTGCTAAGGGCTTTGAAAAGGATCTTGATATAAGTGAGGCTAATTTCCAAAAGAAAATTGAAATGGTTAATACTTCTATCGAAAAGCTAAATCTGGAAATAAAAGGTGCTCTTGATTTAAATAACTTAGTTCATCAATATGAGGATGAGGAATATAAAGAAAGAATTAATAATCTTAACGTTACTACACTACTTGAAATCGAAAAGTGTAAGCTGTTAGATCAATTCAATCATAGGCAATATGAAAACAACATTATTCATTCTAAAAATACTCTTTTATATGGCAAAAAGAAAATAGATATTGAAAACGATAAATTTGAAACCTTAACAAGAATCGAAATAGATAAAACAAAAAATTCTCTTCAAAGTCATATTATTACTTCTGCTTACAATATTAAGGAGGAGCAAATATGTGAGGATGAGGACAAAAAAATCCAAATAAGAAATTCACAATACGCAATCGACTCACGTAATCATGATGCACTTTACGATCGCTTTAAGGGTGAAAATAAAGCCATTCACCAAACACTTTCAACATTCGTAATGCTTTTTAGAGATACTGAAGCATTTGCGTCTAAAGTTATTAATACTATATTTAATACAATAACAATTAAAGAAGAATATTTCGAACAAATAAATGCTTTTATTTTTGAGTTTTTAGAAATTATACTAAAATATATCCGTAGCCTTATAACCGGATTAACCGAAAGAGAAAATAAGCTTATTAACAAGCATCTTGAATTTGAGGAAAAATTTAAATTTCAGGTGTATTATAACGAGCTTCTACAAAGCTACGAAGCTGATAGAAAAAAGCTTTTAACAAAAAAGAATTCTATTAACGATACACTAGAAAATTATGATAAAACTGTAGACACATTTAGAAGTAGACTTTATAGCTTCCAAAATCAAAACGATCATATCAAAAGTAAAATGCTTATTCAAACCAGCAAGGAGCAAAAGGAATCACTTGTAAAAGAGTTTAATAAAAACAATATAAAAATTAATGACTTCCGTAAAAAAATTGAAGATATCCTTGGATTTAAGAGCGTTCTTGAAAAGGATAGTAAGGCAATTAATAATGAATTAAAGAATTTAGATTATGATTATAATCGTAGAGTTAAGGAAATAAAGAAAATGCAATACAATAGTGCCATTTCGTACTATGATTTACGAAACGAATTTTCTAAGCTTACTTCTACTATTTTAGATGAATGTGATGAGTTTCTTCAGGCAGTTAAAAAAATACCTATTAACTATCTTAATACATCAGAAACTATAGCTCACTATAAGAGCATAGTTAACACTTTTAATAGTTCAGTTTGTAGAAGACTTTATGGCATTGTTTATCAATTTGGTGAAAAAACAAGAAAATCCATTAAAAAGGATAAACGTCTTCTTGTAATCAAATTCGCAAACGATATTGAACGTATTCACAATAAGGCTAGAAATCAAATTGACAATAACAATCGTGAATATGATAAAAAAATGTCAAATAGCGAATCTCTATATAAAGCTTTAGAATCTAAATACTTAGATGAGGAAAAAAGATATAATCAGCTTATTAATCAGGTAGAGCAGCAATACACATCAGACTCAAATGAAATCGTCGAAAGCAAAAACAAGAGTCTAATCCGTTTTTATACTGAATTTAATGCAATGTGTGAAAATCTAAAGTATATTGAATCATCATTTAAGCAATTTATGCATAGCTTTAAAAATAAATTTCATCAGGATAAGCTTACTCTATCAAAGGATGTAGTCAACGAAAGTAATATCCTATCTAATAATCTAGAAATATTTATCAAGGCAAAGAATGATATTATTAACCATCTTCCAGCCGCAACTAGATTCCAATCTCAGCAATTTACTAAAGAAACAAGAGATTTAAATTCTCAGATTGATTCAGAATTAAAGGCTGAGAGACTTTCATTCAATTCTGAAAGAAAGCTTATTCAAAGAAATATAAATGATATCGAAGAGGCGTTAAATCAAGCTCTTATTCTTCATGAAGAGGAGCATCAAAGAAACATTATTAAGGAAAAGAAAAATCATATAGTCCAACTAAAGCACATTGAAAATGAATTTAAATATTCATAGAAAAATGCCAGGAAAAAATCCTGGCATTTTTTATTTTTTCATTTTTAACCAATCTGGAAGAGTGCTAGTTTGAGCTGTATTGTTACCGAATTCTTGTTCGAATTTTTTGTTTTCCTTTTCCTCTTGCTTCTTAATACGAGCCTCAAGCTTAAGTCTTCTCTTCTCTTCTTTTTTATTACCTCTTATATCAAAGATTTCACTAGCACGTGCAAATGAATTATCCTCTTCCTCATAGTAGTCCTCATCATCATAATCATCATCACCACGTAATCCAGATAATCCTTCATAAACGATGTTCTCATCACTCATGTTACGATAAATAGTTTCAGCAAGCTCATCATAACCATTGCTTTGAGCCTTAAGCTCATATCCTGTTGCTACAACAGTAATTACAATTTCATCATCAAGATCATTATTGATGGCTGTACCATAAATGATATTTAAATCCTTACCACAATTATTTCTAACCTCAGCAATTGCAGCATCAACCTCTTTTAAAGATAGATTTTGTGATGCAGTAATATTAATAATTGCGTCTGTTGCACCATCAATAGTAACCTCTAATAATGAGGAATGAATTGCATGACGTGCGGCTTCAATCGCTCTGTTAGGACCAGATGCAGCACCGATACCCATTAGCGCAGTACCCTTATTAGCCATAACAGCCTTAACATCGGCAAAGTCTACATTAATTAATCCTGGAACAGCAATGATTTCTGCTATTCCCTGAACACCTTTACGAAGCACATTATCAGCCTCTCTAAAGGCGTCTAATACAGATGTATGAATATCAACAATTTGTAATAATCTTTGATTTGGAATTACGATTAAAGTATCAACATATTGACGTAGCTCCTCAAGACCACGAACAGCATTATTCATTCTTTGTGGTCCCTCAAATTGGAATGGCTTTGTACAAATACCAACAGTTAAGCAGCCGTGTTCTCTAGCAATACGGGCAATAATAGGTGCGGCTCCAGTACCGGTTCCACCACCCATACCACATGTAATAAATACCATTTCAGCATCGCCAATCATTTCATGGATATCATCCTCACCCTCAAGTGCAGCAGCTCTACCAACCTCAGGATTGGCACCAGCACCTTGACCATGAGTTTTAGTTTTACCTATCAGTAATCTATTTCTGGCCTTTGACATTTTTAAGTCTTGAGCATCTGTATTAACGGCAATAAATTCTACACCCTGAACTTCATTTTCAATCATATGGTCAATAGCATTCTTGCCGGCTCCACCAACACCAATTACTTTAATTTTAGTTCTAGCAGATTCTAATGCATCAAATTCATCAAAAATCATCATTACCACTCCTGTCCTAATATCGATACCATTACTATTTAATTTTACATTAAATAAACTATTTTTTCAATATTAATACGTGGGTAAAATATTATTTTTTAAATGACCGTAATTTCTCTAAAAAGCTCTATACCAAGCTCTAGCTTACTTCTCTTTTCAATAAGCTCTATTAGACTTAAAATATCTTGACTTTTAGCATCACCTAAATTGATTATAAAATTTGTATGCTTCATACTTACAGCTGCATCTCCTATCTTAAAGCCCCTCATACCTAAGCCATCTATTATTTGCCAGCTTGGGATTAAAGGATTATTTCTAAAAATCGATCCCATACTTTTATGGTTGAGAGGCTGTGATAATAGCCTTGATTTCTTTCTTTTTTCCAATATATCTTTAGTATCTATTTTACTTACCTTAATTAATGTTTCAATAATAATTCCCTCTATATGATGGAAAATACTTTTTCTATATCCAAAGGCACAAGCATTATTTTTGATCTCTTGAATTTCTCCAGCAGTATCTATATATCTAACACATAAAATATGATTAGAAATATGATCGTTATATGCACCACTATTATTATATATTGCTCCACCTAATAATCCTGGTATACCACCTAAAAAGGACAAATCACCAAGCTCACACTCAGCCAAATCATAAGCGAGCTTAACCGTTGGATAAAAGGCTGATACTAACACACCATCATCTAGCATCTCCATGGTATATTTCATCCTTTTTAAGCAAATAACAATTCCTTCATAATAGTTGTCACTAGGTAAAATATTACTACCATTACCGATAATAAAATGCATTAAATTATTATCTTTTATATACTTATATGCTTTTCTAAGGCTGTCTATATCCTTAGGAAAATACACACATTTTATATTCCCTCCACTACCAATCGTGGTTAAGGATTTAAATGAATAATCAGACTCTATAGAGCCTAGCTCATTATCTATTACAAATCTACTAAATTCCATTAATAGTCTCCTCAATTTCAGTTAATATTTTTTTAGCAGCATTACTCTTATAAAGCTTATTTTGTGAATCAGACATGTTAATGCTTATTTGAGGGTTTAACAAAATATTATTTATTAGTCTATCTATATCACCAGCTGCTTGATTTTCTAACACAAGAAAGCAAGCTTTTTTTTCACTTAAAAATTTAGCATTATGATATTGATGATTCCCTTTCGTTTTCATACTAGGTATGCAAATGAAGGGCTTATTCATCATAAAAATTTCTTGAGCTGTTGATGCCCCTGCTCTAGCTATTATAATTTTTGAGCCTGCCATATAGGAATAAATATCCTCTGTATATTCAAGCACATCTAAATTACTATTATTTTTAAAATCCTTATAATATCTTCCTGCCACTAAGCATACCTTATATTTTTTAGACAGCTCATCTGCTATTAAGCATAAAGGCTTTGAGCCTAATGATCCACCAATAACTAAAATATCATATTTGTTATATACTGGTCTTTTTATATATTCTCTAATTGGTAATCCAGTTAATAGCATTTTATTTTTATTTTTTTCTAATTCAAAGGCTAGGAATACCTTTTTGCAAAACGGGTAAAAGAATTTATTTACTGCACCTAATACTACATTTTCTTCAATCAGGAATAATGGTATTTTATTTTTTATTCCAAACAATATACAAGCCAAGGATACATATCCACCTGTACTAATAATAGCATCTATTCTTTTATTCTTAAGCTCACCTAGTAAATATCTATATCCCTTTAATCCCATTAATATTTTATTTTTATTATGCTCTATTCCTAAAAATAGTATATCATTAGATTTGCAAAGCTTTTCCTCTAAATTCCCCTTTTGACCTACATAAATTGCCTCAGCATCGGATTCCTTGATTAGACGTATTAAGGGCATAATATGACCACCAGTCTTACCACCTGTATATAGATACATATAATCACCAATTAAATATATGAAAAAAAATAAAAAAAATGAATGCATCAAAGGCATTCATTATTTCTTAATTCTATTTTTCCTTATGGTAGGTAAATCAAAATCAGGCAAAAGCTCACCTACATCACCAATATCTCCTTCAGATAAGATTACAAGAGCTACTATAGTTATTATTGCAACTGCACCAATAGAAGAGTGACACATATGCATCCATAGGTCCTTATCAGATTCAAACTTTAGCATTGAGCCAATCAGCATAAATATCATCATAAAGTTGCTAAAAGCGATATAAATGATGTATTCCGTTTTTATTAGACATAAGGTGATTATTATCATTAAAATTATATATAGTATTGTAAATAGCTTTACTCGCTTATTACATCTAGGGAATGAGATACAATTTCCTAAGAAATAAAAAAATAGTCAGCTAGGCTGACTATTCCTCTGAACCTGAGTTATGTGCTTCTACTTCCTCCTCAGTAGCATCACGTAGCTCAACCTTGGCCAAATTAATTCTACGTTCCTCTACCTCATAAATTGAAATAGTAAGCATTTTAGCATAATCCTTATACTCTTCTGTTTCTTCATCCATCATAGTATACATAGCTAAATAATTTAATTTAAATCCAACCTCTGGTAAGCTCTCACATTTAGCAAATAGCCAGCCAGAAACCTTTGAAGGAACATCCTCTGGACAATCACCTAGATTTAATCTATCGAATAAATCCTCAACATATATCTCAGCATCTACAATATAGCTGCCATCCTCTTCCTCATCAAAACGTAAATCCTTATCCCCTGGGATATCATGCTCATCGTATATTTCACCAACAAGCTCCTCAAGAGCATCCTCCATAGTAACAAGACCTAACACATCTCCATACTCACCACTAACTATAGCTAAATGAGTCTTAGAAATCTGAAGTTCTTTAATTAAAGCATCGACCTTCATCGCAGATGAAACGAACTTAACAGGGCGAATTAATCTTTTCCAGCTCATTTTAGGATTTCTAACTAATGCTGGTAAGAAATCTCTTTCATATAAAATACCAACAACATGATCTCTATCCTTCTTGTATACTGGAATACGAGAATATGCATTATCAAGCATAAATTCCTTAACCTCCTCAAGAGTCGAGCTATAATCTAAAGCCTCCATCTTGATTCTAGGAATCATAATATCCTCAACAGTTCTATCATTTAAATCAAATACATTACGGATTAGGTCAGCCTCATCATCCTCGATAGCACCTTCCTCTTCCATTGTATCAATTAATACACCAAGCTCCTCTTCATCAATAGCATTTTTATCCTTAACATTTCTAGATAAAAGCTTTTGAAGACCAACGAATAAAATAACTATAGGATATAAAATGTATGATAAAACATAAATAATAAATGAAACCTTTAATGAAACAGCCTCTGGATGAAGCTTTGCGATCATCTTAGGAATAATTTCACCACAAATTAATAATACTACTGTAATAATTAATGTAGATACTAATTCAACCCATTGAGCATTAATACCTAATTGAATAAAGAATGTTACCGCAATAGTAGATAACGCAGTATTAACCAAGTTGTTACCAACTAATAAAGTCGTTAATGTCTTATCAAAGCGCTCACTTAAAAACAATGCCTTTTTAGCACCGGCCTTTCTATCCTCTACAGCTATTCTAAGCTTAACTGTACTTGAAGAAGAAAAGGCTGTTTCACTCATAGAGAAAAACGCAGAGCATGCTATTAAGCATAGCATTAATACAAATAAAGTTACGTTAAAGACGGGGACATCCGTAGCTTCAGATGTCAAGATAATCGATTGTATGTCCAACTTTCTACACTCCTATAATTAAGCTCTACCAGAATATTTTCCAGTTTCAGTGTTTACGACGATTTCTTCATCTAATTCAATGAACATTGGAACCTTTACTAATAGACCAGTTTCAACAATTGCATCCTTTAAAGCATTTGTTTTTGTATCACCCTTAACTGCTGGCTCACATTCAGTTACTCTTAAAGTAACCTTATCAGGAAGGATAACACCTAAAATTTCTTCGCCATATTTTTCGATGTTTACATTTTCATTTTCCTTTAAGAATTTTCTTTCATATTCAACTAACTCATGAGCAATTTCAATTTGTTCATAAGTTTCATTATCCATGAACACTAAAGAATCTCCTGTATCATATAAATATTGCATAGCGATTTTTTCAATCATAGCCTTTTCAACCTTTTCAGCTGAATTGAATGTAATATCAACGATACCACCATTTCTTAAATCTCTAAGCTTTGTACGAACGAATGCAGCACCCTTTCCAGGCTTAACATGCATGAATTCAATAATTTTATAAATTTTACCTTCATAAAGAATAGTCATACCATTCTTAAAATCATTACTAGATACCATATAAATCCTCCAATTTTTAAGTCAATAATTATTTTAACATAATATTATTATTTTTTCAAATAGTTTATAGCATCAAGGTAGCTGACCTCTAGCTTACCACTAAAGCATACATCGCATACTTCTCTAATAAAATTAATTTTTCTAAAGTCATCTCTATCATCTACATGTGATAAATGAACCTCTATTTTAACACCTAAAAACATCTCAAGTGCATCTCTAATCGCAACTGACGTATGAGTATATGCAGCAGGATTAATAATAATTGCATCATATGAAAGCGACTCTTGAATTTTAGTTACTAAGTCTCCCTCATAATTGCTTTGATAAAATTCTAGATCCAATTGTCCTGCTGCTTCCTTAACGATTAGCTCGTTAATCTCAGCCAATGTTTTTGAGCCATAATGCTCCTTAGGTCTCTTCCCAAGCATATTTAAATTAGGACCATTTAAAACTAAAACCTTCATTTTAACGCCTCCATTATTTCCTTAACTGCAGCATCTATATTATAATTATCAACCTTGATATCCTTGAAATATTCATATAGCTCCTTACGCTCGTTATAAAGCTCTTCAACAGTTTTTGTTTGAAGAAGTGGTCTTACAACCTCAGATGAAAGAAGTCTATTTTTAATTGAATCAATGTCAGCATATAAATAAATACACTTTCCATTCATAAGCTTCTTATTACTCTTATCCTTAATAACTCCACCACCTGTAGCTATAACTACATTATCCATAGTGTCAAAATCCTTTAAAGCATTTTTCTCAAGCGCTCTGAAAAAATCCTCGCCGTATGCCTCAAAGATTTCATCAACAAACATGCATGCCTCTTTCTCGATATAATTATCCATATCAATGTATTCATATCCTAGCTTTTCTGCAAGGCATTTACCTAACGTAGATTTCCCACACCCAGGCATACCAATTAAAAATAGTCTCATTTTTTTAACCATCCAATTATATCAGTTTTAATTTCTTCTATAGTGTTTTCTATACATTTTACATCGACATTATAAAAGTGGCTATCCATTTGATTTCTAAACCAAGTTTCCTGTCTCTTTGCTAAATGTCTAGTATTCTTTTTTATTTCTTCTATTGTGCTTTCAAGCGAAGAGTCTCCATTAAAATACGGAATAAATTCCTGATATCCTATCGTATGAGGATATATACCATCATCATATAATGATTTAACCTCATCAATTAATCCAGAATTAATCATAACATCAACCCTTTGATTAATACGCTCATATAGCTCTTCTCTTGGCATCGATAAATATGCAATATAATAATCATATATAGGCTCATTCTTTTTATCGAATGAATGAATGGATGTGTCAAGCTCCTCTATTACCTCTAAGGCTCTTAGCACTCTCTTACGATTATTAGGATGAAGCTTTTCCTTATCTATATTACTATCCTTAGATAATAATAGCTTATATAGCTCTTCATTCGAGTAAGCTTCATACTTCTTACCATAATCAAGGTTTCTAGCACTCGCATTAAATTCATAATTATATAAAGCACTTTGTACATATAGGCCTGTCCCACCACAAATTATTGACAGCTCATTTCTATCAATAATTTCTCTTGCTGCCTTTTGAAAATCAGCAACACTATATGAACCACCAGCATCAATAATATCAATCAAATGATGCTTGATTCCAGATTGCTCACTAATTGTAGGCTTAGCACTTCCTATATCTAATCTTTTATAAACCGCAACGCTATCACCACTAATTATCTCACAGCTAAAATATTTTGCTAGCTCAATAGAGATTTTAGTTTTACCCACCGCAGTAGGTCCTACTACAACAATAACCTTACCCATTAGCTTTGTATCCTTTCAAACATTTTTTCAATGTCATTAAGCGAAAGCTTAATAATCGTAGGCCTTCCATGTGGACATGTATAAGGATTGCTACATTTATTTAAATTTTCAAGCAATGCTTGTATCTCATCATTATTAATTCTATGATTTGCCTTAATAGAAGCCTTACAGCTAATTTGCTTAGCTATAGAATCTCTAAAATACATAATATCAATTTTCTTATTTTGAATCATCATAGAAATAATATCATAAATAATAGCATCACTATTATCCTTAGCCCATAATGGTATCTCTCTAACAGCATAATCAGATGTACCAACCTGATCTAAAGCAAACCCTATCTCTAAAAATTTACTTAAATTTTCCTCTACGTAGAGTGCCTCCTGCTTAGTAAATGAAAGCATAACTGGAACTAACAGACTTGTAGTAGGCTGATTAGGATTATTAAGCAGCTCATAAATTTTTTCATAATTAACCCTTTCAGCAGCCGCATGTTGATCCATTAAATACATACCATCATCATTTTGGAATATTAAATATGTACCAAATACTGAGCCTACATATTCCATATAAGGAAGCTTCCTTGCTTCCTTAGCTATAGGCTTAGGCTCATCTACATCTATTGGTTTATTTAAAGCTAAAGGCCTTTCATTATAGCTAGGCTTATTCTCCTCAAGTATTATAGGCTTTGAAGCTATCTCTTCATCAAAGCTCTCATCAAAAATAGAAAGCTTTTGAAATTTATCAAATATCGGCTTTTCTATTTCTCTTTGAATAATATGATTAGCGTCCTCTAAGCATTTCCTAACCTCAATAGCTAACCTCTCAACTAATAGCTCCTCATCAGATATCTTTATTTCAGTCTTACTTGGATGAACATTAACATCCACTAAAAGAGGATCTATATCAAAATATAGAACAGCTATTGGATATTTACCGATAGGGACGTATGTGCTGTAACCCTCAATAACCGCATTAGTAACATTAAAATTCTTAACAAATCTTCCATTACAAATCAACGTAATTTCAAGCTTGTTTGAACGATATATACTAGGCTTAACTAATACAAGTTTAGCCTTATATCCATCAGCTACATATGAATGCTCTAGTGTATTCTTTGCAGCCTCAACCCCATAGACCTCACCTATTAAAGTCTTATAGCTTTTAGAACCAGAGGTTTGAAATATCATTTTATTATCAGAATAAACTGTAAATCTTAAATTCGGATGAGCCATCGCAATTCTATCTAAATAAAACATAACAGATGCAAGCTCACTCTTGGCAGACTTCATATATTTCAATCTCGCTGGTGTATTAAAGAAAAGATTACTTACAGATACTGTTGTACCCTTATTAGATTGTATAACTCCTTCATTTTCCTTAACACCTGATTTATATGTGCATTGATATCCTGATGTACCATTTTGACTAGAAATAATTTGCATTAATGATACTGAAGCGATTGAAGCAATCGCCTCTCCTCTAAAGCCTAAAGTATTGATTCTAAACAAATCATATTCAGTTTTAATCTTTGATGTTGCGTGAGGCATAAATGCCATACAAATATCATCGCTATCCATACCAACACCATCATCAATAACCTTGATTAAATCAAGCCCACCATTTTCTAAATAAATTTTTATACTCGAGCATTTTGCATCAATCGCATTCTCTACAAGCTCCTTAACGACGCTCATAGGACGCTCAACCACCTCACCGGCTGCAATCATATTAGCTAAATGAGGACTCATCCTTTGAATAATACCCATTATTCCATCTCCTTTAGCTCATATAAAAGATTTAACGCCTCAAGCGGTGACATCTTATTAATATCAATTTCATCTAATCTATTTTTAATCTTAGAGGCTACTGCTTCCTCTTTAACCTCTGTCTGATTATCAAATTCCTGAAAATTAAATAAATCTAAAGCGACAACCTTATGAGAATTATTTTCTGATTCAAGTGCCTCTAAAACCTGTTTACTTCTTTCAATTAAGGATTTAGGTAATCCGGCAAGTGAGGCAACATTGATACCATAGCTCTTATCAGTAGGACCATCAATAACCTTATGTAGGAATGCTACAGTTCCTTTTTCCTCCTTAGCCTCTACATGTACATTTTTTAATCTCTTTAGCTTACCATCTAAGCTAGTAAGCTCATGGTAATGAGTAGAGAATAAAGTGATACAGCCTACCCTTTCATGAAGGTATTCTAATATTGCTTGAGCTAAGGCCATACCATCAAATGTAGCAGTACCTCTACCAATCTCATCAAATAATACTAAGCTATTTTTTGTAGCATTACTAATTGCATAATTAGCCTCAACCATTTCGACCATAAATGTAGATTGTCCAGATACTAAATCATCAGATGCACCTATACGAGTAAATATTGAATCAAATATCATTAAATCAGCACTCTTAGCAGGAACAAAAGAACCAATTTGCGCCATAACTATAATACAAGCAAGCATTCTCATATACGTAGACTTACCACTCATATTAGGACCTGTTATAAGCATCATGTTATATTTATTAATAACAACATCATTAACAATATAGCTTGATTCAATAATAGTTTCTAATACTGGATGACGTCCATCAACAACATTTATTTCTCTCTTATCATTAAATGTTGGTCTTATATAATTATACTTAACTGCGATTTCAGATAATGAAATATAACAATCTATTGTAGAAATTAAATCTGCAAGCTCCTGTAGTGTTGCTACATGCTTAGCACATTCCTCTCTTAATAAAACAAATATTTCATACTCTAAGCTTTCTATTTGATCCTTGGCATTTAAAACAATCTGCTCATAATGCTTTAAATCCTCAGTAATAAATCTTTCACTATTTGCAAGGGTAGCTCTTCTTTCATAGCCACAATCCTCAGGCAAATCCTTAATCGCACCCTTTGATACCTCAATAAAATAACCAGTTATACGATTATATCCTACCTTAAGTGTTTTAATGCCAGTCTTTTCCTTTTGGTCTGCCTCGTAATTTAAAATCCAGTTTTTGCTATTAGAAGAAATTTCTCTGATTTCATCAAGCTCATTATTAAAGCCCTCTAAAATCATTCCACCCTCCTTAACTGATAGCGGAGGATTTTCTACTAATGCAGCATTTAAAATTCCATATAGCTCTTTATGTGGATTAATTCTATCAGCTAGCTCCTTTGCACTAGAAATGCCTAATGCTCTCACTAGCCTTATAACATCAGGAATATTTTTTAAAGATCTTCTTAACCAAACCAAATCCTTAGAGTTAGCATTTTTAGATGCAATTCTACCAATTATTCTTTCTAAATCATAAACATCCTTAAAATATGATTTAATTTCTTCCTTTTCAATATAGCTTTTATTAAGAACCTCAACAAAATCTAATCTTTCATTTATTTGATCAACATCCATTAAAGGCTTATCAATCCATTTATGTAATAATCTTGAGCCCATAGCTGTTGAGCATTTATCTAAATGCCATAATAAAGAACCACTTTTATTATTTAATCTTAATGTTTCACATAGCTCTAAATTCTTTTTTGTGAAGGCATCTAAATGTAGATAGCTAGACTGTATGTAAGATTTAAACCTCTTAAAATGATTAGGCTCCTGCTTTTGAGTAGTAATAAAATACTGCAAAAGCATACCTATTGCAGTATGATACATAGGATCAATTTCTGATGATATATATAATAATGAATTCGGAATTTCCTTTTTATTTTCATATGATATAACGATTTCGTTATTAGCTGCAAAATCACTTAAATATTTATTATTAAATTCTTCATCAATTATTATTTCTCTAATCTTAAGAGCTAATAATTCATTAGCTAATAAATCAAAGCTTTTAAAGGATGCAATATATCCTTCTCCAGTAGTAATATCACTATAGCATAGTGCATACTCCTTTTTCACATAAATAATTGAAGCAATATAATTATTCTCCTTATCCTTCAGACCTGAATCAATAGTACCTGGTGTAACAATTCTAACTACACCCCTTTTAACTATTCCAACTGCTTCTCTAGGATCCTCAATTTGCTCAACTATCGCAACCTTATAGCCTCTAGAAACAAGCTTTTCAATATAGCCCTCAGCAGCATGAAATGGCACACCACACATAGGAACCCTATCCTCTGCACCTGCATCCTTACCAGTTAAAGCTATTTCTAGCTCACGTGAGGAAGTATATGCATCCTCAAAGAACATCTCATAGAAATCACCTAAGCGAAAAAAGACTATAAAATCTGTATAGTCCTTTTTAATTTCTAAATATTGTTCCATCATTGGTGTATATTTTTTTTCCTTTACTGCCTTTGCCATTTAATTCACCCACTACTTTAAATAAACATAAAAATTATAGCACCTATCGCTAAAGCTGCTAATGTGCCGATAGTAGCCCAACCAACAATTGCACCAGCACCTCTTGTAAGCCTCTTAAGCTTTTCATTGCCGTATTGATCGTTTTCTCTAACATCATTCATTGGAAGAGCATTCTTCGCAAGCTCCTCCTTCTTAATCTCTTCAGGCTCTTCCTTAGGCTCTTCCTTAGCTTCAGGAATTTCTTCACCATTTATCATCGCCTCAATTTGATCAATGTTTAATGCTTTTCCATTTTCATCTACATATGGTGATTCTTCATTTTCCTCTTTAGCACTTACCTCTTCGCTTACAGCATCATTACTCTGAGGTGCTATAGCCTCTTCTAGATTAGAAGGATTTTCATTTACCTCATTGTCATTATATGGAGCCTCTTTTACATCAGTTAGCTCCTCGGCATTACTAGCCTCTTCATCTGTATTAACAATGATATATCCTACATCCTCACCATTAATTGATAAAAACTCTTCCTCCTCGTCTCCATCATATCTAATAATTCTTCTAGTATCATCAGGTACAAATCCCTTGAACACTGTCAAATCAACAGTAAACTCAAGTGGCTCATACATAGGAAGGCTTTCAATTCTTCGAACACTTGTTGTATCTACTTCACATTGAGAAAGATAATAGAATAAATAGGAAACTAGCTCCTGCTTATTCATATTAGAAGACATTGGTATTCTATATTTTTTACAAAGATTATTTAATCCAGCAACAGATGATGCTTCAATTTCAACCTCTAAATTCCTAGTAAGCTCTCCTTGATTTATTAAATATTCCTTCATAAAATCAACAAGCTCATTCTTCTTAAGAGCTGTAGGAATAGCAATTCCATATTTTTCACCTAGGTCTACTATCTCCTGATTAGGTGATGCATTACATAAAACGTCCTGTAGTTGAGATAGCTCTTGACCATCAAAGGTATTATCCTGCTCCTGACACATGCTTGATATATATTGATAATAATCCTCAAATCTTTCTACAGGTAGCTTTTTAATACCCTTTAAATAATTTATCTCACCATCTGTTAAATTTAAACCTACAAAATTAATAAGAATTAATCTAAATAGATTTTGTCTATATTCCTTGAAATATTCCTTAGTATTACATATGCTCATATACAAATTAAACAATTGAATTTCTGAGAAGTTCTTATAATGTGCTAATCTCATAAAATAATCCTTAGATAATTCTGAAGCATGTAATGTTTTTAATCTTTTATTAATTACAGAGGTTAATGCCATACAATTCATTTTTCTAGGTAAAGCTATTCCTCTACCATCAAATAAAGAATAAACCTGCTCACCACTTAGTGAAGAAAGCTTGTTAACTAAAGCATCAAGCTTTTCCGGTTTTCCGAATATTGTAATGGTTCCCTTCTCTAAATTTACATCCATTTTGCAGACCTCCCCCAAAAATCAAGCCTTTATATTATGATATAATATAAAGCATTAAAATACAAGAAAAAAAGGCTAATTAGCCTTGTTTTTCAATATTTATTTGCCATTTAAAAATTCTTCATTAACTTCAATATCTAAATCATCAATATCCTCATCCTGGCTTTCGATTGGTAAGAATACAGTTACCTGCATTTTAGTTTCACCAATAACCTCAGCTAGAATTTCAAGCTCAATGTCTAAATGAATAACATCATCTATTATTTTCGCGCTTGTCACAGTAGGATGTTTAAGGATTTTAGCAATTACATCATCACTGTTTTTCATATAGTTATTAACTATTTTTTTAACCTTAATATCCTTGTGATAGCTAATTCTTTCTCTTAGGACATCAGTCTTTGTGTTTTCCTCAGTTGAATACCAAATATTAACCTCTAGTGTACCATCTATATTTACCAAGCTTTCCTTTTTATTAGCTTCAAATTCATGATTAATAATCCAGCAGCCTAGTATGGAATAAGGATTGGCAGTAGTTTTTAGCTGGTGGGAAATATGCATGACCTTTTTTCCCTTAGCCACTACTGCCTTGGTAACTATTTCACGGACTTCATTCATTATACATACCTCCCTACATTTATTATATGAGCATTAATAAAATAAGTTCTAAACACTATTTATTTTAAAATCTATTTTTGCTATAATTATATTATTCAAGGAGGATTACATGTATGAAGGTATTAGCTATTATTTTCGATAAATTTGAGGAGCTTGAGGCAATGGCACCATTCGCACTTTTACGTAGAGCAAAAATAGAGCTTACTATCGCATCTGATAAGGATGTTGTTACTGGCTGCCACAATATAGCTCTTACAAATATAGAGAAATTAGAAAATATAAACTACAAGGAATACGATGTTCTTTTAATTCCAGGAGGTCCACATTTTAAGCATTTACGTGTTGCTACAGACGTACATGAAATTATCAAGCACTTTATTGATAACAACAAGGTGGTTGCTACTATTTGTGCTGGTCCTACTATTTTAGGTATGCTAGGATATTTAAAGGGGAAAAACTATACATGCTACACTTCTATGAATGATGACTTTGGTGGCAACTATTCTGATGATGGAGTTGTTATCGATGGAAATTTAATTACATCTAGAAGCGCAGCATACGCAATTGATTTTGCCTACGCAATTATTAAAAAAATTGCAGGTGATGAGGTTTTAGCCAACGTACATCAACAAATTTATTATGAAAAATAAATTACCAATCAAGCTTATCAGCTGGTATCAAACTAAGATATCACCTAATACAGCACCAAGGTGTAGATACACACCTACATGTAGTCAATATGCTAAGGAGTGCTACCAAAAGTTTAGCTTTATAAAGGCCTCCTTCTTAGTAACAAAAAGGTTATGCAAATGTAATAGATTTTTTAAATGTGGGTACGATCCAGTCCCACTAACAAAGGCTGAAAAACAAGCATTATCGGAAACTGAAAATGTTGATAAAGAAAAAGAGCCAGTCACAAATGATGACTAGCTCTTTTTCTATTTTTTATCGAACAATGAATTTAAAGCATATATCTTTCCTGCTGCCACTAATAATGCTCTATCCTCATCCTGCCATATTCTTTCAGTCGCAGAATCAGTAAGTATAAAATACCCAAAATATTGATCCTTAAGCTTTACCCTGTAAATCATTATTGAAATAATATTATTTTTTCTACAGAACTGATAAACCTCTTGAGAAATCATTTCAACCTCATCTAAATCATTAGATGAAAACATTCCAATACGATCTAATAACTCATTAACATTTTTACTGTTTATATTACAGCCTTCAATAGATAGCTTTGATCCCTCGAGTGGTTTAAAATCATTATCAAAATGCTCAGCATGTGTATTTTGAAGACGCTCATTAATATAATTTAAAACAGCTTTTGCACCTCTTTCAGCATCATGCTGATTATCCATAACATTAGACAGATTGTCAATTATTAAATGGATAGGCTCCTTAATAATTCTAGAGGTATCAATATCCCTATGCTTGTCATCAGAATAAATGATAAAGCAATTTCTTCCCTTCATTTTTCCGCGATAAAGTGCCTTATCAGCCTTTTCCATTAATTCTGCATAATTATCAGCATCCTTAGGAAATGATGCAGATCCTATAGTTCCTGTAATATAAAATGAAACATTATCTAAAACGATGTATCTTCTAAATACTGCTTCTCCCTCATAGAAGCCATAGTAGAAATCATACAAATCATTATAGTTATGATCTTTTTCATAAATAACTAAAAATTCATCTCCACCGTAACGACCTACAATACCATTATTCCCAACATATTCTATTAGCTTTGAACCAATTATCTCTAATGTTTGGTCTCCAACAATATGACCATAATAATCATTGATAAGCTTAAAATTATCAACATCAATTATACTCATTGAAAAAGAAACATTTCTTGAAACTAAATGCTGTATATATTTAAGTATATATTTTCGTGATACAACCTTAGTTAAAGAATCAACCACATTGTTTGGTGATTCATCTAATAGTAAGTCGCGAAAGTATGGACTACGCATCAATCGATTTCTATACATACTATACCCCCCTTTAAACGACAAAAAACCAGCTTTATACAACACAAAGCTGGTTAATAAATCTAATAAATAATAAAATAAAGATTATCTAATAAATTGCAACTGGCTACCATTTTAAAGGCCCTATAGCTTTGCGTCATATTCTTTCGAATATTTTGCCAATATTAAAATTATACATGCCTTTTACAATTATATTATATCATACTAGATATTGCTTTACAACCATAAAAAGCTATTCTGTCTTTAAATCTACTATTTTCTCTTCCTTAGCTTCTACTACATTAGCTGCTTGAGCTTCAAAGCATGAGAATAAATCATTGACGAATGCCTCCTCTGGAGCCTTTGTAAATGATGATACAACAGGAACAATTATTAAGCTAAATAGCATTGCAACTACACCCATATAGATTGAATCTGATAGGAAAGTGCCAATGAATGTACCATTGCTTCCTAAGCCTGCAAATTTGAAAACAACACTTGCTAGGGCTATAACTACACCACTAATAAATGATGCCCATACAGAAGCCTTTGTAGTCTTCTTCCAATATAGTCCATATAAGAAAGGACCGATGAATGCTCCACTTATAGCACCCCATGAAATACCCATTAATGAAGCTATATCATTAGTAAGCTTTTCTGGTCCATAAATTTGGAAAATCGCTAACGCAGCAGAAATAACAATAAATGCTACAATTAAGCCTCTTAATAGCCACATTCTCTTCTTTTCCTCTAATTCCTTATAAGAGCCAACTAAATCAACAACAACTGTTGATGCAGATGCAATTACTAAGGAAGATAATGTAGACATAGATGCAGCTAATACTAAAACTACAACCAAGCCAACCATTAATGCATTTAAAATATTATTGTCAATTAAGCTTGTTACCATTTGCGGAATAACATTAGATGTTCCACCAACAGGCGCGCCAGCCTCAGTTGCCTCAACAAATAATCTACCAAAGCCACCTATGAAATAGCAGCCTCCAGCAACTATTATCGCAAATAATGTAGAGATAATAGTTCCCTTTCTAATTTGTGCTTCATTAGAAATAGAATAGAACTTACTAACCATTTGAGGTAATCCCCATGTACCTAACGAAGTTAAAATAACAACAAATACTAAATGAACAGGATCACTACCAAAAATTGATGAGAATTGCCATCCTTCCTTTGATAATGCCTCCATTGAGCCCATTAAGCCTCCATTAGCATTTAAAGCAAATATTACTACTAAAACAATACCAACAAGCATTATTAAGCCTTGGATAAATGAATTAACAGCAGTTGACATCAATCCACCAATAATAACATAAACACCTGTAATTACTGAAATAATTAAAATCCATACAAAGTATTGATCAAAACCAAACGCTGTTGCAAATAAGCTTGATAATCCATTATATAACGCAGCTGTATAAGGGATTAAGAAAACTGAAACAATTACTGCAGCAAATATTTTAAGTGGCTTAGAATTAAATCTCTTACCAAAGAAATCTGGCATCGTTGCAGAATTCATCCTTTGAGTAATTAATCGAGTTCTTCTACCTAAAACCACCCATGCAAGTAGTGAACCAACTAAAGCATTTCCTATACCAATCCATAATGCAGATACACCAAACTTCCAGCCGAAGCTACCAGCATATCCAATAAATATTACTGCAGAGAAATAGCTAGTACCATATGCAAACGCAGATAACCAAGGTCCTACGCTTCTTCCTCCTAGCATAAAGTCATTTGAATTTGCAGCCTTCTTTCGACAATAGAAGCCAATATAAATTGTTGCTGCAAAGAATAATACGATTAATAAAATCTTAATAAACAATTCCATAACTCTTTCTCCCTTTATTACTCTGTTGTTTGAAGCTCAACCAAGCTCTTCTTACAATATTTTTCTCTAATTCTTGGCTTTTCAATTTTACCTGTTGCATTTCTAGGAACCGCATCAAAAATAACAAGCTTAGGTCTCTTATATCTTGGTAAATCAAAGCAGAAGCTATTAACCTCTTCCTCAGTTAGCTCCATATCCTGCTTAGCCTCGATAATAGCCACTGCAATTTCACCTAATCTCTTATCAGGTAATCCAATAACAGCAACATCCTTTATCTTATCATGCTTTCTTAGGAAGTCCTCAATTTGAACTGGATAAATATTTTCACCACCAGTAATGATTACATCCTTCTTTCTATCAACTAAATAAATAAAGCCATCCTTATCTTTTTTAGCCATATCACCAGTATATAACCAGCCATCCTTTAAAACCTCTTCAGTTGCCTTAGGATTTTTATAATAGCATACCATTACTCCTGGACCCTTAACTGCAAGCTCGCCAACGTCCTCAGCCTCTACCTCTTCACCCTTGTCATTTACAATCTTACATTCCCATAAATAACCAGGAATACCAATTGCACCTACATGGTCAATATTTTCAACACCTAAATGCACACAGCCAGGTCCAATAGATTCACTTAAGCCATAATTAGTATCATAATCATGCTTAGCAAATACCTTCTTCCATCTTTGAATCAATGATGGTGGAACAGGCTGAGCACCTACGTGCATTAATCTCCATTGATCAAGCTCATATTCATCTAGCTTTAGTTCTCCTCTATCGATACAATCTAATATGTCCTGTGCCCAAGGTACTAATAGCCATACAATTGTACATTTTTCCTCAGATATTGTATTAAATATCCACTCAGGCTTTATTCCTCTTAATAATACTGCCTTACTTCCAGATAACAAACTACCAAACCAGTGCATCTTAGCACCTGTATGATATAAAGGTGGCATACATAGGAATACATCCTCACGAGATTGAGAGTGATGCTTTTGCTCTGTTGCACAAGAGCAAGCTAAAGCCTTATGTAAATGTAGGATTGCCTTAGGGAATCCGGTTGTACCACTAGAAAAATATATTGCAGCCTCGTCATTTTCGTTTAATTCAACATTAGGCTTTTCAGATACAAAATAATTGATAATATCATCATAATGATCTGCAAATGGTACATCTCCTGTACCTACATAAATTAATGTTTGAACAAGTGGTGTATGGTCAGCAATCGGCTCAACACGACCAATAAATTCAGGACCAAACACTAAAGCATTACAATCAGCTAAATCAAGACAATACTTAATTTCATCTGATGTATAACGATAATTCATAGGTACCGCAAGCGCACCTGTTTTTAATACACCAAAATAGATTGGAAGCCACTCAAGGCAATTCATTAATAAAATTGCTACCTTATCTCCCTTTTTAATACCTTTACTTAATAATAAATTTGCAAATCTATTAGCCTGCAAATCAAATTCCTTCCAAGTAATGCTTCTTCTGTATTCCTTAGAATTTGAAGGCTCAATAAGATTAAATTCACGCCATGTTCTATAGCCCTCTGGCTTTTTTTGAGGATTAATTTCTACTAAGCATTCCTCATCACCATAAAGCTCTGCGTTTCTTTCTAATATTTTAGTAATTACCATTTGAATCTCTCCTTTACAAATAAAAAAGTCCTTTCTATAAAAGAAAGGACGATTATATCGTGGTACCACCTTAATTTGCTATATAAATATAGCCTCATTAACGATATAACGGTCGAACCCGTCATTACCTACTATAATTTCAGTAAGAAGCTCCGAAAATGTATTCATATAAATAGCTGCTACTATCTTCCACCTAACGATAGCTCTCTATAAGCATCTAGAAATACTACTTGTTTTTCATCATAGCCTTTAAAATAAATTTAGTTAATTTTAACATTTAATAGAATAAAAGTCAATCAAATAAACTAATCTTTGTATATTTCATCGTATTTTAATGTTTTTACATTATTTTTTTCTAAGATAATCTTAGTTTCCTCTAAATTAGTTGTCTTAATAACACCAATAGCTTGGTCCTTATAATGACCAACAAATGAATAAATATAAGTTATTTCAATATTATTTTGACCTAAAATATCTAAAACACATCCTAAGCCATTAGGCTTATCTTCTACAGCAAAGGCTAATACATTAGTAAGCTTAGAAACATAGCCCTCAGCCTTTAAAATATCATGCGCCTTTTCAGGATTATTAACGATTAATCTTAAAATACCATAATCAGCTGTATCAGCAACTGATAAGGCTCTAATATTAATATCATTTTTACCTAAAACTGAAATAACATTTGCAATACTACCCTTTTTATTTTCAACGAAAATTGATACCTGCTTAGCAAACATATTTATTCCTCCTTAAACTAATTTTCTATTATCAATAACTCTCTTAGCCTTACCCTCACTACGTGTGATTGAATTAGGGCTAACAAGCTTAACATTTGCACCAATACCTAAAATAGTTCTTAAGTCTGCCTTAATCTTATTTTGAATATCTACAATAGACTTAATATCTGATGCAACTAAATCAGAAGACATTTCAACTAAAATATCAAATGTATCAGTATTATCTACTCTATCAACAATAATTTGATAATTTGGTGTAATAGCATTTCCTGATTTTAATAATACCTCTTCAATTTGAGATGGGAATACATTTACACCTCTAATAATTAGCATATCATCGCTTCTACCCTGTGGCTTTTTCATTCTAAGATGAGTTCTACCACACTTACAAGGCTCAGCAATTAGCTGGCATAAATCTCTTGTACGATATCTAATAATAGGTGAGCCCTCCTTAGTGATTGTTGTGAATACTAATTCACCAACCTCACCATAAGGTAAAACCTCTAATGTTTCAGGATCAATAATTTCAGGGATAAAGTGATCCTCATTTATATGCATACCTGCTTGATATTGACACTCACCAGATACACCAGGACCTAAAATTTCAGTTAAACCATATACATCATATGCCTTGATTTTAAATGTCTTTTCAATCTTTTGACGCATTTCCTCAGTCCAAGGCTCTGCACCAAAAATACCCATTCTTAGCTTTAGCTTATCAATTACACCCATTTGCTCAGCTGTTTCAGCTAAATACATAGCATAAGAAGGTGTACAATATAAAACTGTTGTACCAAAATCTATCATTGTTTCAATTTGTCTTGCTGTATTGCCAGATGAATTTGGAATTACTAGGCATCCAATTTTTTCAGCACCAGCATGAGCACCAAAGCCACCTGTAAATAATCCATATCCAAATGAAACCTGAACAACGTCATCCTTAGTAACACCTAATGCTACTAATTGTCTTGCCATCATATCTGACCATAGGTCTAAATCATTTCTAGTATAGCCTACAACTATTCTTTTACCAGTTGTACCACTAGATGCATGAACTCTAACAATATCTGATAGAGGAGATGCAAATAATCCATATGGATAATAATCTCTTAAATCTGTTTTATATGAGAATGGAAGCTTATGTAAATCCTCTACTCCATGAATATCCTCAGGCTTTAAGCCCTTTTCATTCATTCTATTTCTAAAGCATTCTACATTATTATACATTCTTTTTACTTGAGCTACTAATCTTTCACTTTGAAGCTTAACTAGCTCACTTCTTGGCATACATTCCTGTTCTTTTTGATAGTACATGATTTTATCCCCCAAAATTAATCATTAAATTTATATCCTAAATCGAATGCCTTTAAATTAACATCTAAAAGCTTTGCAGGCACAGTATTTTTAATTACCTCAACCCACTTTTCATAAGCAATATCAGTATTCTTAGCCATAACGCCAATTAATACAACATTAACAGCCTTAATATTTCCTGCCTCCTTAGCTAAGCTAACTGCATCAAAGCATTTTAAATTAGCTACCTCAGCAATCTTCTTTTCGATATCCTTAGGATATTCCATTGCCCCAATAATAACTGGCATTGGATTAATCATTTGATTATTTACAATAATAGTACCATTCTTCTTTAAATAAGGTAGAGCTCTATAAGCCTCTAATAGCTCAAATGCTAAAATGATATCAGCCTCTCCCTTATCAATAATTGGTGAATATACCTTATCACTAAACTTAACATATGTTACAACGCTTCCTCCACGCTGAGACATACCATGAACCTCTGATACCTTAACATCATAGCCTTCAGCAATAACAGTATTACCTAAAATTCTAGATGCTAAAAGTGTACCTTGTCCACCTACACCAACAATCATAATATTCATATTACTCACCAACCTTCTCAATAGCCCCAAATGGACATACATTAATACATAAGCCACAGCCATTACATTGATTTGTATCAATAACAATATTTCCATCTACTAATGAAATTGCAGGACATCCAAGCTTTAAGCATTGCTTACACTTCTTACAATTATCATTAACCTTGCAATGACCAACATACTTAACGCTCTTTAATAAGGCACATGGTCTTTGAGCGATAATTACTGATGGCTCATCTGCCTCAACCTCAGTCTTAACAACCTTCTCAAAATTCTTAACATCAAAAGGATCTGCAACAACAATTCTCTTAACACCTACAGCCTCTGCAAGCTTAATTAAATTAACCTGAGAGGTTTCCTCTAATCTAATTGTCTTACCTGTTGTAGGGTTTTGCTGATGTCCTGTCATACCTGTAATAGAATTATCTAGGATAATAACAGTATTTGCACCCTTGTTATATACAATATCAATTAAACCAGTAATACCTGAGTGAATGAATGTTGAATCACCGATTACTGAAACAAGCTTCTTATTAAATTCAGCGCCTCTAGCCTTAGCCATACCAAAGCCTGCTGAAACTGATGCACCCATACAAATAGTTGTATCAACTGATTGAAGTGGAGCTACAGCACCTAATGTATAGCAGCCAATATCACCTGATACAGTTAATCCTAGCTTCTTTAATACATAGAATGTACCTCTATGTGGACAGCCTGCACACATTACAGGTGGACGAGCTGGAATTTGCTCCTTAACATCAATAAATTCAGCACCATCAATACCTAATACTGCCTTTTTAATCATTCTAGGAGTGTACTCTCCTAATAATGTAAATACATCCTTACCAATACAGTTAATACCTAAAGCCTTAACATGCTCCTCAATGAAAGGATCTAATTCCTCAATAACATATACCTTATCATGCTTCTTAGCAAATTCTACAATTAAATCTGTTGGAAGCGGATATACCACACCAAGCTTTAAATAGTCAACATTATTTCCTAATGCTTCCTTAGAATACATATAAGAAATACCTGATGTAATAACACCAATCTTAGAGCCATTATTTTCAATACTATTTAATTCAGTCTTGTTTGCAAATTCTACTTCCTTTAGGAATCTATCCTCTACAACAACATGACGCTTAATAGCATTACCTGGCATCATAACATTTTTTGCAATGTTCTTATTGTAATCCTTTAATTCGTATTCTTCCTTATCACATAGCTCAACTAAGCCTTGAGAGTGAGAAACTCTTGTAGATAATCTTAATAATACAGGAGTATCGAATTCCTCACTTAGCTTATAAGCCATTTTAGTATATTCCTTACATTCACTTGAATCAGAAGGCTCTAGCATCATAACCTTAGATGCCTTAGCATAATGACGTGAATCCTGCTCATTTTGACTTGAATGCATACCTGGATCATCCGCAACAACAAACACTAATCCACCATTAACGCCAATATAGCTTACTGTAAATAATGGATCTGCCATTACATTTAATCCTACGTGCTTCATACATGACATACTTCTAGCACCTGCAATTGAAGCACCAATAGAAACCTCTGCTGCTACCTTCTCATTAGAAGCCCACTCAACATTAATATCCTTATATTCTACCATGCACTCAGTAATCTCTGTACTAGGTGTACCTGGATATGATGATACAACACTTACTCCAGCCTCATATGCCCCTCTAGCTACAGCAGCGTTACCAATTAATAATTTTTTCATAAATACTACCCCATTTATAATTTATTTTGAAAATAACGTTATTATTATAACATATTATTACATTTAATGTAAATTTTTTAAAATAAAAAATATAAAGCTCATTAGCTGAGCTTTATATTCTTAAATAAGTTATTTATATCAATATTGCTTAAAACGTTTGGAATTGCATCTAAAATGCCATCCTTTTTATTCTCATCCTCTAAGCTAATAACCTCTACATTATTATTTGAAATCTTTAATAAGCAAATAGGTCCTACACTTATTGAACCAGATGCTCCATCTCCATTATTACTATTAATATCAGTCTTTAAATTTAAAAATGAAATCTTGACCTTATAAACAGGTATTATATATAACCCACTTACAATTTCCTCTTTAGCTCCTAGAACTACTCTTCCATCTAGAAGCCTATTAATAAATTCAAAATTTTCCAAACTAATCCTCTATCCTTATATTATATTTTTTATACCAATAATCAATTTGGTATAGATATGCTAAAAGTGATGTCCTTCTCATCAGCTGACCATACCAAGGCACCTCTAGCTCGTCATTAGAATTTATAAGCTCTTTAAGCCTATCAGAATCAAATAAGCTATATAAAATACTATCCTTATTATCTAAGGCTTCCTTTAATAAGCTAATAACTATTTTGTTATATTTTTTTGAATTGCTTTTAGGGTAAGGGCTTTTCTTTCTTGAAATAACATCCTTTATAACATCATCCTTGTATGCATCCCTTAACAGCTTTTTTTCAGTTTTATACCTGTATTTATATTTATAAGGAACATTATATAAAAGCTCAACTAAATCCTTATCACAAAACGGAACCCTTACCTCAAGTGATGATGCCATAGTCATTCTATCCTTACGATCTAATAAATTAGCCATAAAGTATTTAATATTTAAATAGCTGAGCTGCTTATGCCTAGTATCTATTTTATTATTTTCATCTAATATAGGTGCCTCGCTAATTGCCATATCATATTCCTTTTGAATATATTCCTTTAGCTTTAGCTTTTCTTTATATTTATTATTTAAAAGATTTTCTCTATATTCAATATTTCTAATCCAAGGAAACATGTTACTATTATCCTTCTTGTAATACCATGGATATCCCGCAAATATTTCATCAGCCGCCTCACCACTTAAGGCAACCTTATGATCACGTGCGATATGCTCACTTAAATAAATCATAGATGAATCAATATCAGTCATTCCAGGTGAATCCTTCATATCAACAGCCTTTTTTAAATATTCTGCAACAGTCTCATTATTAATCACTATATTATGATGCGTAGAGCCTATTGCCTCACTTACCTTTTTGGCATAATCTCTATCCTCTGTAATTTCAAATGCATTAGCTTTAAAGCTTTCCTTGTTATCCTCATAGTCGATACTATATGTATCAATAGCGCCAATATTTTTTGCTACAATCGTAGATATAATTGATGAATCTAAGCCTCCACTTAAAAACGTCGATACACCAACATCAGATTGAAGCTGTCTTTTGATAGCTTTATCTAATACCTCTTTAACCTTTTTAACGGTTTCCTTATAGGATAAATCAAATGGATATGCCTCTAGCTTATAATATTCCTTAATCTCTAAGCCCTTATCCTTATTGAATAACAGCATATGACCAGGCTTAAGCTCATATATATCCTTATATACTGTTTTACCCTGTGAATGAGATGGTCCCATTCCTAAAAGCTCACATAGCCCCTCACTATTAACAATAGCCTCTTTCTTGTATTTTAAAATTGACTTAATTTCACTCGCAATAAATAAATCATTATCCATAATAGTATAATAAAGTGGCTTTACTCCGAACATATCCCTTACAGCCATAACCTCATCCTTATTTGTATAAACAAATGAGAATATACCATTCAAATGATTTAATGCATCCTGACCATAATTAATTAAAAGCTTTAGCAGCAATAATGTATCACTGTGATTTTCTAGTGGTACATTTTTATTATTTAGCATCAGCTTTAAATCATCTGTATTATATAATTCGCCATTATATATTAAATGATGATTTAAAATACTCATTGGCTGCTTACCATTTTCTATATCGATTATAGAAAGCCTCTTATGTCCAAAGCTATGATGGTCATTAAATAAATAACCAAATTCATTAGGACCTCTATGGTTTAAAGCCTCACATGCTTTAATAAAATCAATTATGCTTGTTGAGCTATAAAAATTACTTTTATAAACTATTCCACACAAAAATAATCACTTCCAATATTAAGGTATGATAAATATCCCAATGTGTGACAAAGAAAAAAAGAGCCTAAGCTCTTATTCTCTTAAATATTTTAAATATTCTAAAATAACCCTTCTATTTTGTGGAGTCATTTCATAAGGCAATGTATCCTCATCAAACCATGCAACCTCTAATACCTCATTTGACTGAAGCTTAATATCGCCATGATATTTATGACAAATATAGACTATATCTATTGGTGAAACATCGTCACCATTAGGATATGTATAATGCATATCCTTACCAGAATAAATTCTAAATAATGTAAGATTATCTAGGGTAAGCCCTATTTCCTCATAAACCTCTCTTTTAGCTGCTGCTTCAACCTCTTCATCAATTTCAATAGCTCCTCCATGATAGCTCCATAAATTATTATCAGCTCTATGCTGTAATAACACTCTACCTAATCCATCTCCGATAATGACGCATGCACAAGGCATTATTAGGGTACGCTTACCTACTACCCTTCTTAAATCTAAAATATAGCTCATTTTGCTTCCTCCACAAGTTCAAATCTTTTAACCTTATCTCCAGAGGCAAGTGTAATTTCATTATCCCACATGCTCATAGGTCTAACCCATAAATCATTTTGACCATATAGTGCTCTATAAACAACCATAGGCTCTAGGCTTTCACTATGATTAGCGATTCCAATAACCTCATACATATTTCCCTTATAATGCTTATAAATACCAAGCTTAATCATGTATATTCCTTTCTAATACTACAACAGTATATTTCTCATTTTCACTTTCAATACCAGTTGGTAAAAATCCATTTTTAAACCAAAATGATTTACTTTGAATATTTGTTTTAACATAGCCAAGCCTAATATAATTTATACCCATATATTTAGATAGCTAGGTGAACTACTCGGCAAATAATTAACCGAGCATCGATGTCATGGTCTATTGACCACTACCATCAGGGCTGTCCCAGCCCAATACTGCTACTAGTATAACTAGTTACACAGATACATTTTTTTTAGGATTTGATAGTCCTTTATTTATCATAGGAATATTTATTTTATTTCTTATTTTATATTTTATCATTATATTAAATGCATCTAACGCATTATCCTTAGTTATTTCCTTAGCTATATAATCATTACTTATATCATTAATATTAAATCTTCTCATAATTAATCATAGCTCTTAGTAATAGATACACTTATATGATCCTTATCAGGATACATTGTACCTGCATCAATATTTAGCATCTCAAGCTGTTTAGAAATATAATCTCTATGAACTATAAATACTCTTTCCTTCGCAACAGTATTTAGCTTCATATAATCACCAGTTACATAATTACATAATCCAAACAAAATAAAGTTACCACTTTGAGATATTATACGCTCATTAATCATACCAACCTTAACATGCCTTGGCTTTAATAAAACCTCTGGCTTAAAAAAGCTCTCATCAAAGTATGGTAGCTCATTATGAGCCTCTGCAACAAACCTACGATAAGCTAGACAGTCACGATAAATAGATGGATCGTTTTTCTCGATTGATTCTACTATTTTCTCATAAAGCTCCTGCTTGTAATTTGTTTCTAATACCGCAAGGCAAGATAATAAAATAACCGCATTGCTTTCAGAATATTTAATATTCTTAATATCCTCATTCATAATAACAACCTCACCAATACCGTATTTTTGATTCTTAACATTATGAGGCTTATCACATGCCATATATAAGGCAACTAGCGGATTAGAGGTTGTATCTAATAATCTAGTTGGCATTTTATAATGCTGCATTGTTGTTAAAATTTCTATATACTTTTTATTAGAAAGCTCATTATAGAACTGAGTTTTAAAATCCATATACATATAGCTTTCATTATTATAATATTTTGGATTTCTATATAAGGATGGCACCAGCAAATAATCGTAATGATAATGTCCTCTAAAGAAATGCTCCTTGTTAGGATATTTCTTTGACATATCCTCAACTACAGAAATATAATCCTGAACATTTCCACACACATAATTACCATTAGGAAGTTTACAAATAGAAGCTAAATACTCCAATACCTCTCCACCTGTATATATAGTAATCGGGCCATTAATAGGTAGGTCATCTAATGATAATGCTTCTACCCTTGGCTTATTTGTAATATCATTTAATGCAAAAGCATAAACAAGCTTATCATCACGTTGAATTCTATATACCTGATAATTAAATCCCTTAGATATAAAAATACTATTACCCTTAATTTCTAAATTACACTCATTCTCTAAAGTTAGCTCATGATCATATTTTTCAGTAAAAAGAAAAAAACCAAAATTAGGATCCTCAAAAAATGCCGCCTTAGTGGACCTATCATTCTCAAATAACTCATATAAGTAATTCATAGTATCACATCCTTAATTATATTTTACCACAATTAACGATATGTATCTATCCACATTTTATTTTTATAAATACATATGCTTATATTACCACTATTTATAGTTTGTAGCACCAAAGACACACTACTAAGCCTTTCATAAACCTCCTTATCAGGATGTCCATAAATATTATCACGACCTGCCGAAATTATAGAATAATCAGGACTTACTATCTCTATAAATTCCTTACTGCTGGAGGATATAGAGCCATGATGTCCAACCTTAAGCACATCAGAATCAAGAATGTATCCATACCTATCTATTAAATCCATTTCCTCCTCTATTGTCATATCACCTGTAAACAAAAATGAATAATCGTTAATACTAAATCTTAATACAATCGAATTGGAGTTTTTATCCTTATATTCCTTTATCGGTCCTAATACATCAATTTTAACATCATCTAAAATAAACGAATTATTGTAATCAACATATATTGGATTATACTCCTTAAACCCATCATCATATTTTGGACAAATAATCTTTTCAACCTTAAAATAATCTATTATTTCTATTGCATCCTTTATATGATCTGTATCAGAATGGGTAAGGACTAAATAATCTATTTTACTAATCCCTATGGATTTTAAATAATCAAAGGAATTAAAAGCATCAACAACCATTATTCCTCTATTATTAGATAGCTCTATAATAGCACTATCTCCTTGACCAACATCGATAAATGTAATTTTAGCTATTGGATTTATTAATCTAAAATTTATTAGCACTAGTATATACAATATAAAAACAACACCATATCTAATTATTCCTTTTCTTTTCGCTATCATCACAAGTAATATTAGATATAAAATATAATAAATAATAGCCGTATAAAAATTAAAGCTCATTATTGGAACTCCAATTGATGCACTATTTAATCCTAATACAAAGCTATTTATAAAACCAAATATATGTTTAAAAATAAAATCTAAAAATGGTAGCACTAATACCAAATATGATATTGGTAATACTATATATGTTACTACAATTGTTAAAACAGGCGCTAGCAATAACGAAAAAAATGATATATAGTTTGTTATGCTTATAACTATAGGAAGCGTTATAAAATAAATTAAATAATGACTAAGGTAATTCTCAACAAGCTTTGATTTCGTCTTAATAAAATCATTCATAAAAATAATTAAAAAGCTAACTAAATAGCTTAGCATAAAGCCTCTATTATATATACTATATGGATTAATCAAAAGCATCAGCATACATGCTATCGATAATATGTCTAGCTTAGTATATTGAATAGAGCCTTTTTTATTAAGCTGTCCAATATATAAAAATAGTAAAGCTCTAAAGGCCGATATAGGGCATCCAATAGCAATAACATATATTGTAATTATTAGAATTGGGATGGTTTCTTTATATGAGCCAATAAGCTTAAATATCAAAAAGGCTAATAGCTTAAATAATAGCATAATATGTAAACCACTAATCGCTAGTATATGTGATATACCTAAAATGGAGTAGCCATCCTTAAGGCTACTATCTAAATTATTTTGACCAAATACTATAGTAGATAAATAATCAAATGTATCATTAGATAATTTAGATTTATAAAAGGCTAATAAATTATATTTGATTAATCCAATTGAAAAGCTAGATTTTATATATTCCTGTTCATTAGCTTCAACATAATATTTTATCCCCTCTGATTTTAAATATAGCTCATAATCAAAATCACTAGCATATGATTTTTCATCTATATCAATTATTTTTATATTTGCACATATTATATCTCCAGGCTTATAGCTATGCTCATAATCACTTACCCTAACCTTACAAAAATTTATATAAGCATCATAGCCATTATCATCCGTCTCTGTTATCCTAATTTGATAATCTTTTAAATCATCTATGGTAAATAAATTATCTAATAATATTCTTACGATAAAAATTGAAATGACTATGACTACCGGATAAAGCATTTTTATTTTCTTATATATAAATAGCAAATAAAATGCTAAAAATATAAAGACTATTTTAAATCTAAAGGATATTAATAATAGCAATACGCCTATAAGAAAAAAATGAGTATCATTGCAAAATGGCTTGTTTTTTAATTTCTTCCATAACTGCATCTGAAACACCTAATACTACCTTTAGCTCATCATAGCTACTTATTTTTTTATTTACTCTATATTCAATAATCTTATCTGATCTTTTATCACCAATACCATATATCTTCATTAGCTCCTCCTTAGAGGCTGTATTAATAGAAATTATTTTGTCATCCTCATAAATAAGTGAGCCAGTATCCGTAGATGGAATTACAATTGTAGTATCCTCATAAAACCTTTCCTTAGAATCATACTGAATAATACTATAATCATTTGATACAAGCTGAAGCTGTCTAATAATATTACCATAGGAATAGCCGTACTTAATTTTTATTTTATAATCATTTTCTATTACCTCACCAGTTACTGTAATTGTTACGTAGTTAGGCTTGTCCTCTAATATTTCATCATCCTTATTTACATATGATTGTATATTAGGAAGAAAGGCTAATCCCAATGAAATAAGCAGGATTATTATAATAGCAAATATTTCTTTTTTCTTATATCTCATAAAAAAACTCCCTTCTATATAATAGATAGAGTGTTTACTTAATTATTTTTTAAATATTGAAAGAAAAATTTAACTATAATATAATTTATCTATGGAGATGATAATATGAAGCATTCACAATGCCTATTATGTAAATATGTATTTGGAAGAAAGTGTGAGCTTTCTAATACATTTATAAATGATGAAATTTATAATAACGAAATAGAATGTAAAACATTTAAATCCATTAAGAACGAAATACTTGATTGTGATGATTCATGCTGTAATGAAAATTCAAGATATTATGAAAATAAGGCCATCGATTGATGGCCTTTTATAATTCATATTCTTTAACAATTTTTTTATCCATTGAATAAATTGTAATTCTTCTTTCATCCCAAATAGCGTAGCTTCTAGCTGAGCCATTCTTTGGAATTGTAATACTACCAGGATTTACAAAAACCTGATTATCCATAATTTCTATAGATGGAATGTGGGTATGACCATATAGGACAATACTAGCATCACCATTATATTGATCTAAATGATGACCATGCTCTAAATGTGATTTTATGCCATTTATAGTGATGTCTAGGTAATCATTAATTTTAAAATCTAAAACCATTTGATCTACCTCTGCCTCACAGTTTCCCTTTACACAAATAATTTTGTCCTTTAATTCATTTAAAGCTGTGATAACCTCCTTAGGCTTATAAGCCTCAGGCAAGTCATTTCTTGGTCCGTGATACAATACATCACCTAAGCAAATAATATAATCGCATGAGCATTTCTTAAATTCATTAGCAATAAAGTTTGCTGAATCAATAGACCCATGTATATCTGAGCAAATTAAATATTTCATTCTGATGTCACCTTTAATAATAGCTTTAGTGAATCATGAATATTTTTAAACTCAGCTTCTGTCAGTGAGTCAAACATAGGCCAAGCAAAATCACAAATATCAACACTAATACTATCAGTAATTTTTTTAGTTTTCTCAGTAAGGTTAATATATGTAACCCTCGCATCCTCTTTACCTTGTGTTTTTGTTAAAAAGCCCTTGTCAACTAATCTATTGATAAGTGGAGAAATTGTGTTAGTAGATTTGTTTAATCTTCTACAAATATCAGTAACCTTATTTTCAGTAGGGTTATGATAAATATCTAATACTATTACAGCTTGAATAGATGATAAGCCATAAGGTGCACAAAGTGCATCTCTAACATTATTAAAATACAATGAAAGCTTTTTAATCATCTCTATAATTTCTAATCGAGATTCAACTATTTTATCCATAATATCACATCCTTAATTATATTATACAAAACTTTTGTCGAAAAATATAGTCCTTTCTATCACATTGTGATATATTTGTTAAAAATAAAAAAAATAGTGGGTCTCCCCACTATTTATTTTTATTATTCAACGTCAGCTAAGACAAATGTAGTTGAAGTAGCCTTAATAATCTTTTCGCCAGCCTCTAATTCTAGCTTAGCCTTTGCAGCCTTCATAGCATCATCCATATTACCTAACACTGCTTGGATACCCCAAACGATAGATAATGTACGGCAATCATCAGCATTGTCACATGCAAAGAAAATATCAGTTGCAGGACGATATTGAGATAATGCTAAAGCGAATTCAACGTCACCCTCAGCAACAACTGCAGGAATTTCAAATACTGCAGCTAATGAAGCAACTGCTAAACCGATAGCGTCACATTCATTCTTCTCTTCCTTACCATAAACAACATTTTCAATCATTTGTGCATGATCAATACTTTCCTCAGCCTTTTCATCAATTTGAGCCATATAAGATACAGCCTCGAATGGATAATCACCTTGTGCAGATTCACCTGATAGCATTGTAGCACATGTACCATCTAATACTGCATTGTGGCAGTCAGAAACCTCAGCACGTGTAGGTCTTGGATTTTGTTGCATAGAATCTAACATTTGTGTAGCACATACAACTATCTTACCTTGTGATTGTGCTAAATAAATCATTTCCTTTTGGATTGCAGGTAAATCCCAAGCATCAACGTCAACACCTAAGTCACCACGAGCAACCATTACACCATCAGATAACTTGATAATTTCTTCCATGTTAGAAACACCCTCTTGATTTTCAATCTTAGAGATGATCTTAACATGTGTATTCTTCTTTGCAGCTAAGATATCACGAATTTGCTTGATATCATCAGCACGACGAACGAAAGATGCAGCAATGAAGTCTAAGCCTTGGTCACATGCAAATTCCATATCAGCCTTATCCTTAGGTGAAATGTATGGCATATTTAAGATTACGCCTGGTACATTACAATTTCTCTTGTTCTTTAGCTTGCGGTCATTTTGAGCCTCACAAACTAATTCCTTGTTAGCAGCATCCTTTTCAATAACCTTTAAAGTTAAGTTACCATCTTCGATTAAAATCTTACCACCAACAGAAATATCATCATATAATCCTGGGTAAGAAATAGCTACCTTCTTAGCATTACCTAAGAAAGAGTAATCCATAGTGATACGGATGATATCACCAGTATGTAACATAACTGGCTCATCATTTTCTAAATATCCAGTTCTAATTTCTGGTCCCTTAGTATCTAAGCACATACCTGTGAACCAGCCCTTTTCAGCATTTAATTCCTTAACATTCTTAATACGGAAGCCTTGCTCCTCATAGTCACCATGAGAAAAGTTCATACGCATAACGTTCATACCAGCTGTGCCGATTAACTTTTCTAAGCAGTCCTTTTGTTCAGAAGCAGGACCAATTGTACAAACAACCTTAGTCTTTTTCATTTCTAATTTCTCCTTTAATGTTTACGATATTTTTTGTACTAGTTTGTGTAACTCCTCATTTGACGAATTGTTCATCGCCAAAGCCTCTTCAATAGGTGTGTATTGGAGTTCATTTTTTACTACACCTACTGCAACTCCAGTAATTCCTTCATGAAGAAGATCTATCGAATACTTACCTAATCTTGCAGCAAGTAATCGATCCTCAGGTGTTGGAGCTCCACCTCGTTGTACATATCCTAAAATAGTAGCACGGCATTCATATCCTGAATAATCCTCTACTTCTTTAGCTAATTGATAAACGTCCGCTAAATTTTCTGAAATAACTACAATTGCATGTCTACGGCCAGCTAATCGATTATCCTTTAAATCCTTTAATAGACGATCCTTATCTAAGCCTGTCTCATTAGTTATTATGTACTCAGCACCACAGCATATACCTGAATATAATGCTAAGTCACCACATTCTCTTCCCATTACCTCAATAATTGAGCATCTTTGATGAGATGATGAAGTATCTCTTAATCTATCTATTGCATCACAAGCAGTATTTAACGCTGTTGAAAATCCAATAGTATATTCACTAGATGCGATATCATTATCAATAGTACAAGGAATACCAATTGTCTTGATTCCCATTTCATGGAGCCTTAGAGCACCAGTGTATGTACCATCACCACCAATACATATTAAAGCCTCAATATCATTCTTCTGTAATTGCTTAATGGCAAGCTTTCTTACAGACTCATATTCAAACTCTGGTAGTCTGGCTGTACCTAGGATTGTACCGCCCTTATTAAGTATTTCAGATACATCCTTTCTAGTGAATTCCTGAATTTTCCCCTCTACTAATCCTTTATAGCCATCATAGATGCCAAATATCTGATCCTTATTGGCTAATGCAGCACGGACTACTGCACGAATAGTAGCATTCATACCAGGAGCGTCTCCACCAGATGTTAATACACCAATTCTCATAAAATCACTCCAATTACAATTATATCACAAATTTTACCACCTTCAATATATTTATTTGCCAAGAGACTATAAAATATTTCAAATTTATATATTAATATATATAAAAGCCTTGATTTCTCAAGGCTTATATTATTTATTCTTTTTCTAATGCTAAAGTTCTAGTTGTTAAATCACAAACCTCAGCTGGACCATAATATTGAATAGCACCAGGGAATGTATAAGCAGTTTCTACTGCCCATGTATCACGATTTGCTTGGAAGTACTTAAATGGCTTTCCATCTAATTCAACTAAAGCCTTTCTAATAACTGGCTTATCATGCCCATGTCTTCTTTCAATATTCATCATCTTAGTGATTGGCATACCACCTGCAACCCATTCCTCAGCAGGCTTAGATAAATTAGATACCTTAGATAAATATCCAGTATACCCATATTGAATAAGCATGAATGCATTATATCCTAATGAATAGCAATAATCAGCATCGAAATTAGAAGGGAATGCACATCTACCCTCATATCCTAAGAAGTGATGTAAGGCACCAAACTTACCATTAAATGTTCCATTCTTCTTTCTTTCAGCTAATACATCCTTTACTAATGCAGAGAATAGCTTTTCAGATTCAATTAATGAAACCTGAACATTACCATGTGGATCTCTTTCTAAGAATAATTGCTGTTGGATAGCCTCAGGTAAAATAGCAAATACTGCCATTGATTCATTAGTTAATCCCTTTTCAATAAATTCATATTTATCCTTCCAAGAAGGTAGCTCGTTAAACTTATCAGCCTTACTTCCAGCAAGTAGCTCATTAATCTCTTGAATTAATACAGAGAATTCAGGAACGAATTCAACAACACCCTCTGGAATAATTGCAACGCCGAAATTCATACCTCTTTCAGCTCTTGCACAAACTGAGTCAGCAATATAATTTGCAATTTGAGATAATGACATTTTCTTTTCTGCAACCTCTTCAGAAATTAAGCAAATGTTTGGCTGACATTCTAAAGCGCACTCTAAGGCAACATGAGATGCAGAGCGTCCCATTACCTTAATGAAATGCCAATACTTCTTACCTGAGTTAGCGTCTCTTTGAATATTACCAATTAATTCACTATATGTTTTAGTAGCTGTATCAAAGCCAAATGAGCATTCAATATCCTCATTCTTTAAATCTCCATCTATTGTTTTTGGACATCCAATAACCTGAACACCAGTATTATTAGCTGCAAAATATTCAGCAAGTACTGCTGCATTAGTATTAGAGTCATCGCCACCAATAATAACGATTGCAGTTACACCACGCTTCTTACAAACCTCAGCAGCAATCTTAAATTGCTCCTCTGTTTCAAGCTTAGTTCTACCAGAGCCAATAATATCAAAACCACCAGTATTTCTATATGCATCAATAGTTGCATCATCTAAAATAACACAATTATCATTTGTAAGTCCTGAAGGCCCACCCTTAAATCCTAATAAAATATTTTCTTTATTTGAAGCCTTTAAAGCGTCATATAAACCGCTAATAACATTATGACCACCAGGTGCTGGACCACCAGAAAGAATTACACCGACAACCTGCTTCTTAGCAGCTGATGTATTTTCACCTTTTTGGAAAATAATTTCTTTTTTACCATATGTATTAGGGAATAATGCCTTAATCTTTTCTTGATCTCTTACACTAGAGGTTTCAGCACCCTCCTTAACACAAATCTCAGCGATACCATTTCTTAACATACCAGGTAGTTTTGGAACGTACTGATATCTAAATTTTTGAAGTGGTGATAATTTCATATTAATATACCTCGCTTATTTCATATTTAAACAAAATAGTTTATTTTTAAGATTATTTTAACTTAAATTCATTTAAAAGTAAATATAGTAAGCGTTTATCAATATTATAAAAAAAATAAAAGCGACCAAAGTCGCTTTATATCTAATTATGGTACCTCGGGCCGGAGTCGAACCGGCACGCCTTTAAGGGGCATGGGATTTTAAGTCCCACGTGTCTACCTATTCCACCACCGAGGCATGTAGCATACAAAAATATTGTATCATACTATATTAATTTGTCAAACTAAAAATAAAACGACATTAACATGTCGCTAGAGCATTTATATATCAAATGGCGCCCGCTGCCTGACTCGAACAGGCGACACCTTGATTAACAGTCAAGTGCTCTAACCGACTGAGCTAAGCA
>SVAZ01000010.1 GCA_015059145.1 Erysipelotrichaceae bacterium | reverse complement strand
TTTTAAAATTCCTAGTCTTTTATTATAGACTATTCATAAACTCAGTAAAATAATCAGGCAGCTCACTATCGAATTCTACCCATTCATTAGTGGTAGGATGAGTAAAACCAATAGTTTTAGCATGTAAGAATTGTCCTTTGTCTCCTATAACCTTTCTTCTTCCATAGGTTTGATCACCAACTAGTGGATGACCTATATATTCTAGATGAACTCTAATTTGATGAGTTCTACCTGTTTCAAGCTGACATTCAATATATGTAAAGCCTTCAAATCTTTTTAACACCTTAAAATTAGTTATGGCAGATTTCCCATCCTTTACAACAGCCATCTTTTTTCTATCATCCTTGCTTCTACCAATAGGGGCATTAATTCTACCTCTATTTTCATCAATAACACCATAAACAAGTGCATGGTAGGTTCTTTTACAGGTATGAGCCTTAAGCTGCTCAGTTAATAACTTTGATGCATTATCATTTTTTGCAATCATTAATAATCCTGTTGTATCCTTATCGATTCTATGAACAATACCTGGTCTAATTACTCCATTAATTTCAGATAGATCATCCAATTCATAAAGTAACCCATTAACCAAAGTATTTTCATAAATCCCAGCAGCGGGATGAACAACCATTCCTTTTGGTTTATTTACAATAGCTACATCATTATCTTCATAAATAATATTTAAATTTAAATTTTCTGCAGTTACCTCTAAGGCCTTAGGCTCGATATCTAAAATAGTTATTTCGTCATTTAGCTTTGTTATAGTAGACTGCTTAACTGGGGCATCATTTAGTAATATTTTTTCTTCTTCAATACATTTTGAAATATAAGCTCTAGAGTATTCTGGCATTAAAATTTTAATGGCCTTATCAACCCTCATTTTAGCTGCTTCTTCATTAACTAGTAGCTTCTTCATTGTTCTTTTGTCTCTTTTCTGCAAAAAATATCAAATCTACAGCAAATAATATTAACCCTATTACTAAAAATGTATCCGCCAAATTAAATGTTGGAAAATCATTACCACTTATTAAATTTGAAATCCAATTTAATGGTTCAAATGATATCATATCTACAACTCCTCTTCTATATTGAGAAAGAGGAGTTATAGAAATAGCTCTATCAAATAAATTGCCTAAGCATCCACCCAATGCCATAGTTAAGCCTAATGCAGGAAGCGGTGCTTTTTTCCAATCATTTTTCAAACAAAAATAAATTAATACAACAGAGGCTACAACACTTATTATAACTAAAAGCCAAGTGCTATCATCAAATAAGCTCCAAGCCATACCAGTATTATAATGTAAATCAAGTGTTAGAAAGTGTGGAATAGCTGTAATGTTATTAGGTGTGTGTACCTGAGCTAAATATTTAGTTAATTGATCTAAAAAATAGAATATAAATACTAGCAATAAAGTAATCCACATTATACCACCCCCAAAATATATAATAAAATTAAAATAATATATACACCTATTGAAAAAATAAGTGAATCAGTTAAAATAACAATTCTTATTCCAGAAACTCTTTTTTGAGAAAGAGCCTTAAAATAAATTACATCAGTTATAAAAAATATAAATACAATAACCGTAGCGATACCAAAAGCTATCAGCTTTTGGAAATCTCTAAAAATTAAAAGGTTGATTAAAATACATAAAATACCCGAAAATATTAACAATGAAACACCTAAAGAAATTATAAAATATAATATCTTAGTTTTAATAGGAATATTAAGCTCTCTTAATTCATTTATAACATCATTATATTTCTTTAGCATATAAATAATCAATGGCATCTTCTAGAGTTTTTACAAACACTAGCTCCATTTGCTCCTTATATTTTATTCTATTATATGCCACAAGGGCCTCCTTCTTATGTACATCAGGACATAAGAATATATCAACATCATCATCAAACGCAGTATAAACCTTTTGCTGAATACCACCAATAGCTCCAACTGTATTATCAATAGACATTGTACCAGTCCCTGCAATTTTTAGTCCTCTAGTATAATCGAAATCAACCAAACGATTAAATATGGAAAGTGTTTGCATAAGTCCACCAGATGGACCACCAACTGTAGTTTTATTTATTTTTATTGATGGTACAATATTATCATAATTAATATTGTAATAAGGATACCATCTACACATCTTATAAAGATTGTCTGTTAATGTAATAGTAATTTGCTCTTTATTCCTTTTTACAGTGACGCTATCACCAGCTTTTGTATTCATAGCCAAGCTTATAAATTCATCACATCCAACGGAATTATCAATCCCATTTATAGCTATAATTTCATCTTCTATTTCAAATGGCATGCCCTCAAAATAAAAGCTAACACACAAGGAAATAAAATTATAATCAATATAAATAGAATCAGAAATCGTGCTTGCCGCTTCATATGCAGTTATTACTGCAGTCATTAAAGAAGAATTCTTTTGGACAATACCCATCTTATAAGATTCACTATCAGTAAAGTGAGTATAATATGGATTAATCTCATCAAGTTCTGCAGATTTTGTGACATTAATAAATGCATTTTGCAGCAATGTAGGACGATCAAAGCTAATAACATAAATGGACGAAAAGGAACCCTCTTCCTTATAACCATTATCAACTTCAACTAGTGATGTGATATCAGTCAAATCACCCTTAAGAGTTGCAGATTTATCAGTTCTATAAATACCAACAACTAACATAGGAACGTTAATTAAAGCACACAACAATAAAACAATCCAGATCTTTTTAAGGACTTGCTTCATAAATTCACCTTACTTTATTACAACCTCAAATTCATTCATTTTTTTATAAGTTACACCAGCAGCATCAAGCATTCTTCTTGATGCAACTGATGATTCTTCTGTTCTATATTTATCACACATATAAACTATATGCTTAATACCAGCTTGAATAATAAGCTTTGCACATTCATTACATGGGAATAATGTTACATATAATGTAGCACCCTTAATATTAGATGTACAATTTAAAATAGCATTAGGCTCCGCATGAACAACATAAGGATATTTAGTATTTAATTTATTTGTGTCAGTTTTCCCCCATGGAAAATCCTCGTCCTTACAGCCTGTAGGAAAACCATTATATCCAATACCTATTATTCTCTTGTCTTCATTTACAACACAAGCACCAACCTGTGTTGAAGGGTCTTTACTTCTTTTAGCAGATAAAATTGCTACACCCATAAAATATTCTTCCCAGCTTATATGCATAAAATTCACCTCAATATTATGGAGTTAAACGATCTGGACCACGGAATAGGAACATCGCATCCTTAATACCTTGGTCAAATAAAATCATTGTAATACGGTCTACACCAATTCCAAATCCACCATGTGGAGGACAACCATACTTAAAGAAATTAATATAGAATTCAATATCAGCACCTAAGCCTTTTTCCTCAGCTTGTGCCTTAAGCACATCATATCTATGCTCACGTTGTGCACCTGTAGTAATCTCGCAGCCCTTCCAAATAAGGTCATAACCACATGGTACACCATTTTCATCACGCATATGGTAGAATGCTCTGCATTCCTTTGAATAGCCAGTAATGAATAGGAATTCATGACCAAACATATCCTTAGAAAGCTTTTCAACCATTCTTTCACCCTCAGTAGTTAAATCACCCTTTTCTGATTCATCTACCTTATAACCATATCTAGCCTCTAGCTCAGCATATACATCCTTTAGATCCATTCTTGGGAATGGTAAAGTAGGTACTACAACATCAATATCATATACCTTTTTAATTTCCTCCCCATATTTCTCCTTAACTGCAGCTAAGGCATAAGTAAGCATTTCCTCTTCCATCTTCATAACATCCTCATATGATTCAATATATGAGAATTCTAAATCGAAGCCAGTAAATTCAGTAGCGTGCTTACGGCTAGCAAACTTTTCAGCTCTAAATACAGGACCAGATTCAAAAATTCTTTCAAATCCAGCAGCCATAGCCATTTGCTTATAAAATTGTGGTGATTGTGCTAAATAAGCATTTCCATCAAAATAATCAACCTTAAATACACCTGCTCCAGATTCTGATTCTGTTGCAATTAATTTTGGAGTATGAATTTCAGTGAAATCCTTATCAACTAAAAATTCTCTACATTTAGCTACAAAATAAGATTGAGTCTTAAACATTAATGTATTCTTATCAGTTCTTAAATCAATCCATCTGTAGTCTAATCTCATATCGATATTAGTTTCCTCACCCTTAGGGGCAACAATCGGATTTGGTGCTGCAGTTGAGCAAAGCTTAATTTCATCAGGATACATTTCCATACCATTAAGCTTTACATATTCACTAGCTAAAATTAATCCCTTAGCCTCAATTACAGAATCCACTGTAATTTGATCTAAAACATCATTTAATTCTGGATGCTTTTCCTTTTCAATAGTTAATTGTAAACGGCCTGTTACATCGCGTAATACAATAAAGCACATAAATTTCTTATTACGAATATTTTCAACGAAGCCACCAACATGATTAACCTCGCCTAATTTAATCTTACTTAAATTTACTCTCATATTATTCTTCCTTCCTATCCTTACAAGATGCACAAGCACCTAGTGCAGATTTATTTAATTTATTTATTACATATGGATAAACATCATATAATGAAATAGTTTCCTGCTCATCAGTTTCATTATCCTTAATGTTAATCTTAAATTCATCTAATTCATTATCACCTAAAATACAAGTGAATCTAGCATTATTCTTATCAGCATCCTTAAATTGAGCCTTAATACCTCTACCTAAATAATCCATATCACAGGCTAGTCCACCAATTCTACAGATATTAGCCTGCTTAATACATTCAGCCTGAGCACGCTCACCTAATGCAATAAAATATACATGAATTGAATCAGGCTTAACTAACGCTTTACCTGATAAGCTTGCAGCTAATAATAATCTTTCTAAACCAAAGGCCATACCAACACCTGGAGTCTTAGGGCCATCTAATTGAGATATAAGACCATCATATCTACCACCAGCTCCGATTACATTTTGAGCACCAAATTCAGGAACATTTACCTCAAGCTCAAATACAGTATGAGAATAATAATCTAATCCTCTAACTAAATTATCATCAATCTCATATTGAAGCTGCATATCATCTAAAGCCTTTAAAACCTTATTGAAGTGATCCTTTGATGCATCATTTAAATAATCCTTAATCTTAGGTGCATCATTAAAGAATTCCTTATGTCTATCAACCTTACAGTCTAAAATTCTAAGTGGATTTTTTTCTAATCTATTTAAGCAATCACCACATAATTCATCCTTATGTGCCTCGAAATGCTTAACTAAAACATCTCTATATGCCTTTCTAGATTCCTCATCACCTAATGTATTAATTTTAACCTTAACATCCTTTAGACCTAACGATCTAATTAATGAAGCTCCAAGTGCAATAACCTCTGCATCAATCAGTGGTGAGCTGCTTCCTAAAGCCTCTACACCAAATTGATTAAATTGTCTATTTCTTCCCTTTTGAGGACGTTCATATCTAAACATAGGTCCCATATAGAAAAGCTTATTAACTGGATTTTCTACATATAATTTATTTTCTATGAATGCTCTTGCAACACCTGCAGTACCCTCAGGACGAAGAGTAATCATTCTATCTCCTCTATCCTTAAAATCATATGTTTCCTTTGTAACCATATCAGATGTATCGTTTGCATCTCTATGGAAAACATTAAATGATTCAAATATTGGAGTTCTAATCTCCTTATAGTTATAAAGCTTACATATCTTTCTAATTGTATCCTCAAGCTTACTCCAGCTTCTAGATTCATTAGGTAAAATGTCATATGTTCCTTTTGGCTTTGTAATCATTTCAATAATCCTCCTTCATATTCATATCTATACATCGCATAATAATAAGCGATGGAATCAACACCCTTTAAATTAACTAATTTTTGATACTCATATTTAAAACCGCACGCCTTGATAACATGCTTAGATGCTTCGTTATCAACCTTATGAGCTACTATGATTTTATCTAAATCCAAATGATAAAAACCAATTTTTATCATTTCACTAAGACATTTTTTCATAATGCCTTTATTCCAATAATTTCTATTTAAAATATATCCAATCTCAGCTGCATTTTCATGTGGATAATATGTATGAAAATCAATTACTCCAATCATCCTACCATCCATCTCAATAGCATATCCAACAGGAATACCACTAATAGGCCTTTGAAAAAATATTTCTCTAATCACCCATAAAGCCTCTGATGGATTATTAAATGGACCCCAATTTAAATCCTTTGTAGTTTCAAAATCACAGCCTATTGCATAGTAGTCTAAATAATCAGCTTCACAAATATCACGTAAAGTAATTCTACCTAGCTTAACCTCTGGCAAATAATTTTTCATTGTTCCTCCCAAAAATAAATAAAACGTCCTTACAAAATATAAGGACGTAAAAATCGTGGTGCCACCTTACTTCTAGCATACGCTAGCACTTAATTAACCGTTAACGCCTGGTACGTCTTTTTTTAAAAGCTCTCCAAAGTGTCAGTAAATCTGATTTATGAATGCTTACACCAACCATTCTCGCTAAAATAAATCTTATAGATTTACACTCTTTTTCAACAATTTATAAATACTTTTTTATTTTAACATTTTTAATAATATTTTTCAAGTTATTTAAGATATGAAATCTTGTTCATTAAATTCATCAGAATCATCAATTTCATATGCATTGAAATCATTAAGAGTGGCTGTAATAGTATCCATTAGAATTTTAATAAATTCCTCACCCTCAACAAGCTCCTCAGGAGACTCCTGGTAAATCTTGGCGATAATTTCATTCATATTAGAATCTACATTATTATCCTCTCTTAAAAAACAATCCTCTATATGTAATTCATTAATAGTATTTTTCAAAATACTGTATATAGTTCTATTATTAAATAAAATTTTATAAGGAACACCAACCTCTGTAAATACATCATATATTATGCTAAAGGCAATGTGTTTATACTCCTTAGGCTTATCCATAATATATTTGAAGTAGTGCTTCTTTAATTTTGGAAAATAAAAATATAAAACCAAAGGTCTAATATTTGTTTCCTTTATAACAACTGGTAAATATGATGCAAATAAATAGCATTCATCATTTAAATATGTACAATTAGAAAACTCATCAATAAATTCCTTATTTTTTGGCAACAGCTTAGGCATCTTCTCTAAATAAGGCAAAGGTCGATAAATAAGCTCATATTCAAGCCTGTTCTTATCCATAACAGCTACTATTGATTCATTTTCCTTAAACCAAGTAACAACATCATTAAATTCATTTTTTAAAACTGAGCTAATAAGCTCGAAATACTCAAGCATAGTTTTCATATCCTTATCGCTTGCAATTTTTTGCTTAAATCCAGCTTCATATCTATAAATTATTAAGTTATTACTTTCTGATATTTTAATCTTATTATCCTTAAGAAATTTGATTTCATCCTCCTTAAGCTCGCCCTTACTAATAAAGGCAGCACATAAGGAATCACAATCATATATAGTTACAGTTTGCTCATTTACAGATGTTAATATATCGTGAACATAATTCAAACCATCATTATTAAAAAACAATTGACATCCAAATGAATCACCAAAAAATTGATCAACAAATGTAAATAAAGCTCTTTGTCTACCTGATAAAATAAAGAATAAATCAGCAGCTGTAAAGCTAGACCAATACTCCTTCTTCATAAAATCCTTAAGAATCTTTTTACAATCAAGATAGATTTCCCTATTCACAAAATCACTTCCTATAAACTACTACTCTTTTAATACCATAGGTTTTATCCTTTATTAAAGCTAAATCATTAAACTCCTGTGGATATATACTATTAATACCCATTTCAAAAACTATTAATCCATTATCCTTTAATAAATAATACACCTTATTTAAAATATCCTTAATATCATCCATCATATATGGAGGATCTAAAATAATCAAATCAAATTTAACTTTACATTGATTAACATAATCAACATAATCTAAATTAGTAAATATAGCATCTTCTATCTTAAGAGAGCTACAATTTTCTTTACAAATACTTAAGGCTTGATTATTCAAATCATTTAGGTGAATAGCTGACATGCCTCTTGAATAAGCTTCAATTCCCATCGCACCACTTCCAGCAAACAAATCAAGACATACTCCACCATCAAAATAAGGACCAATCATATTATAAATTGCTTGTCTAACCTTATCCTGAGTTTCTCTAGTTGTCTCAAGATTTGTCATTTTAATTATTCTATGTCTTAGCTTTCCACCAACGATTCTCATATAAATCACCTTTTTCTAGGTAGTCCTTCTACAATCCTATAGCTAACAGTTCTACCATTAAATTTCTTTTTATTGATATCCTTGAAAAAACGTAAAGCCTCAGTTTTAACCTCTAAATAGCTATATTTCTTTTCAATTACAATTTTACCAAAATGCTCACGATGAATTTTAAGCTCATCATGAAAAAAAACAACTAATTGATTAGGTCTTACATTATCAATAGAACCAATATTAACCTCTACAACACTAAACTTCTTACCACCATTAGAAGCCTTAGTAGGCTTAGTGCTCGAAGATTTAGAGTTCGAATTATTTTTCTTTCCTGGCTTTAAGGAAACAGTTTCTATTTCAGGATACTGTCTTTGACTATCCTTATCAATCATATCTAAAAGTGTTACTAATAATGGTACTGGGTTAGTATTCATTCTAGATAGCTTAGTAATTAAATTATCATATTTATTATTATCAGTGTTCTTCTCCATGCCCTCAACAATTTTTAAGAATAGCTTTTTTTGTTGATGTGTTTGGATTTCCTTAACAGAAGGTATAGGCATAACATTAATCTTATTTTTGATATAAGCCTCAAGCTCACTAATTCTATTCTTACTTCTAGTAGTTGCTAAGGTAATCGCAGTACCACTAGAGCCCGCTCTAGCAGTTCTACCTATTCTATGTACATAAATTTCATTTTCGTTAGGTATATCAAAGTTAATAACAGCCTCAATACCATCGATATCAATACCACGTGCAGCAACATCTGTAGCAATTAATATTTCTACACTTGAGGATCTAAATGAAGACATTACTCTATCACGGCTTGCTTGTTTTAAATCGCCATGCAATCCATCTGCTGAAAAGCCATGAGATTGTAAAAATAATACAAGCTCATCTACCATAGCCTTTGTATTAGAAAAAATCATAATACTCTCAAACTGATAGTAATCTAATAATCTAACTAATAAATCCTTCTTTTGCTCACGCTTAACATAATATACCTGCTGATCTATCGTCTCTACAGTTAATGTCTTATTTTCAATCTTAACCATTTCAGGATTAACCATATATTTTTTTGAAACATTTTTAATAAATGAAGGTAGGGTTGCAGAAAATAAAGCAGTCTGTCTATCCCTAGGTGCTTCCTTTAATATAGTTTCCAAATCATCTTGAAAGCCCATTTTAAGCATTTCATCCGCTTCATCTAATACTAAATACTTAATCTTAGAAAAATCTAAATTTCCGCGATTCATTTGATCTATTATTCTACCTGGTGTTCCTATAACAATTTGAGGCTTATTCTTTAAAGCCTTGAATTGCTTTTCATAAGATTCTCCACCATATATAGTTACAATCTTTAGCTTCTTTAAATTCTTAGCAAGCTTGTCTACTTCCTTTGATACCTGTAATGATAATTCTCTTGTGGGACATAAAACTAATGCTTGGATATCTTTAGATGTATCATCTATATTTTCTATTAAAGGAATAGAATATGCAAAGGTTTTACCAGTTCCTGTTTGAGCTTGACCTATTACATCCTTCCCCTCTAACAACAAAGGAATTGACTTTTCCTGAATTGGAGTTGGTATTAATATTTCTATTTTCGTTAGTGCGTCTACGACCTCACTAGATACGTTTAAATCCTTAAATTCATTCATCTATTTCATTTCTCCTAATAAAAAACAATTTATTATATCAAAATATATTATAAAATGCAAAAAAATAATAAAAAAAGAAAAGGTGAATTTTTCGCAAAAATCCACCTTTATTATTTATTTGCTAGGAAGGTCGTGAAGAACGAAGTCTTCAACAGTGGAAGCCTCTCATAGTTACAATTAGGGTTCTCAAAATACTAGGATCAGAGCGTCCGCACATGTAGTCCTCTTGGCTTCCTTATAATTTAATTTGGGTTCCACGGCCATCTTCCTAGTAGCCTTATTATAGCATATATATTTTATTTTGGCAAATAGATTTATGCTACCCAATATGACATTAATAAAGATACAATTGAACAAATGAATAATAAGAAGGCTACAATTAACATTGTATTATCTCCTCTTGTATCATTTGAAAACTTTTTTCTATTTACTGAAGGTAATAATAACGCAATTACTCCAATTGCTAATAAGCTAATTGAAATAGCAAAATGATCTGTAAAATATGATGTTTCCTGTAAGACAAACATCTCAACTACATAAAATATACCTGTGAATACAGTAATGGCCGCACAAACACCAATAATTATCTTTCTAATTAAAATACTTTTATTATCCATAAATAATCCTCCGAACATTATGAATTATAGCATAAACTATTTTCAATGTAAAATAAAACGGTCAAAAATGACCGTTTAATTTATGTCCCGATTAATTTTTCGCTTTAGGAGCTGGCTTTAAGAAAATTGTATTTTCAACAACCTTTGCCTTTGGCTTAGCTAAGCCCTTCTTTGCTAAATCGCAAAGCTTTGCAAAGCCTTCAGCATCATTAACAGCCATTTCAGCTAACATCTTTCTATTGATAGCGATATCTGCTTGAGCTAAACCATTAATGAAACGAGAATACTTCATACCGTTTAATTGGCAAGCAGCGTTAATACGTTGAATCCATAACTTTCTGAAATCTCTCTTTTTAGCCTTTCTATCTCTATAAGCATATGCTAATGAACGCATTACTTGCTCATGAGCAGTTTTATATAATGTGTGCTTAGAACCATAGTAGCCCTTAGCTAATTTTAAGACAGCCTTACGTCTTCTTCTTGTTACATATCCACCTTTTACTCTTGGCATAATTCCTTACCTCCTGATATTACTTTAAGTTAGAGATTAATGTCTTAATTCTCTTCTCATCTGTTGAATGAACTAATGTAGACTTTGATAAGTTCTTGTTTTGCTTATGAGTCTTATTAGTCTTTAAGTGGCCTGTATAAGCATGACCACGCTTAATTTTTCCTGTACCTGTGATTTTAATTCTCTTCTTTAAACCACTATGTGTCTTTTGTTTTGGCATAATCTTTTACTCCTTATATTAATCTTTTTTTGGCGCAATTACTGCGAACATTGTTCTACCATCAAGTCTAACAGGACTCTCAATGGTAGAAACCTCAGCAAGACTTTCAACAAATCTATCAATTACTTCCTTACCTAAATCTTGATGAACAATCATACGACCAAAGAATCTTAAAGATACCTTAACCTTATTACCCTTTTCAAGAATAGATTTAGCCTTTCTAGCCTTTGTTTCAAAATCGTGCTTTTCAATTGTTGGTGATAATTGAATTTCTTGTACAACAATCACCTTTTGCTTCTTCTTCATTTCCTTAAGCTTCTTTTGCTGTTCGAAGCGGAAACGAGAATAATCCATCATTTTAGCTACTGGCGGATTTGCATCTGGTGAGACCACAACTAAATCTAATCCACGATCCTCCGCCTCTTGTAAAGCCTTTGCTCTAGGTAAAACGCCTAGCTTTTCACCTGAGTCTGTAATAACTAGCATTTCCTTGCAGCGAATAGCGTCATTTACCATTTCCTCTGCAGCTTTCTTTTGCTTGTTAATACGAAACACCTCCTAAATGTGTTATTGAAAAAATAAAAGAGGACATAAACGCCCTCTTTGAAAAATCATACTTAACAATTTATTCAGTGACTTTTTGCCTACCAACATAATCAATCAGGCGAGAAACGGGCGTTTCTTCTTTCCACATATTTATTTTAACCTTCTATATTATATAACATATACAAATGTGTGTCAATATATTTTTTATTATTTTATATCTTTTAATGAATATATATTTACATATATAACAATGAGTAGCAACACCCAAATAATAGATAAAATAGGATTACTAGTTTCAAACGTCATACTACTACTATTTAGTTTTACAACTGGCATAATTTTAGAAATAATATCCATAACCATTCTATAATTATTAGACAATAGCTTAATAACTATAAATATAAACAATGAGCACATAGGAATAAAAACTATTGGTAATATTGTTGTAAATACTATACATACAGAAAACTCAAACATCATGACAACAATGATATTCATAAATCCTATATAGCTCATAGCTATAGGTACAAAGCTAGGATAAACTAGCATACCTACACCTATAAATAATACTAGTTCATATAAGCATAATAAAAATAGAATAATACTTACATTTAAAATTTTATATAGAGCAATTTTTTTTCTTGGTATATATGATAAAAATAACGTATCAAAGCTATTAGCCTGTATAACAGTGGAAATAACTAATGTTGCAACAATTATACTATTAAATATTTGAATAATTAGGCTTGCCTGAGTAAAATACATCAAATGAAAATCATTTGGATATTTAATATAGTCGAGCCTATCTAGCCATGGATTAGAGGACAACACAACAAATATACTCATTAATATAATAGATATTAAAAAAACTACAAAAATTGACTTTTGAAATATGTAATTAAAATATATTGCTTGTAATCCACTATATTTATACTTTTCTTTTCTTAACATCTAATTTACCTTCCTTAATTTTAATCACCTTTGGCTTTAAATCATTAAATATTGTTTTATTATGTAACGACATAATGACAGTTTTATTTTTAGATAATAGCTCAATTATAATTTCCTTAAACAATTTTTTAGCATAAATATCTAAGCCATCAATTGGCTCATCAAGCAAATAATAATTAACATCATTTTCTAAGGCTTGAAGAATAGCAAGCTTTTGTAAATTTCCTTTTGAAAGCTCTCCAATTCTTTTATTTGGTATTAGATATAATTCTAATAAATCTTCAGTTCTTTTATCACTTCTAAAAATTCTTAATAAATTATCAACATAAGCTTTTACCTTCATAAGCTTAGGCATACTAAATTTTTCGGGCAAATATGAAATTAACTCTTTATTAATAACCTCACCTTTATTTTTATAAATGACCCTTGCCAACAGCTTGAGAATAGTTGATTTCCCACTTCCATTTTCACCTAATAAAATATAAAGTCCAGGATTTTCAAATTTAATCGAAACATTATTTAAGGCCTTTATCTTTTTATAATACTTATCACAATTTCTAATTTCTAGCATATTCTATTTCCCCTTCGGTCATATTATCAAGATATTGAAAATAGCTAATATCATTTGTAATAAAGGGAATATTATCAAGGTAATAATATTTATCATCAATTACAAACTCTATAAAACCATATTTAATTAGCATGATTTCATTATAGGATATAGGAATAAAATACCTATTTGATTCTAATGTAAGATCTGACATTATAATATGATTTGCTTCATATTTAGGAATGATATTTTTGATTTCCACTTCATTATCTAATTGAACATCCTTAATGGAATATTCTAATACGCCATAAGCATATTTATTAACATTTAAATTTTGTAATAGTTTATGATCATAATAAAAATCGATATTAAATCCTACTAGCTGAAGAGTATTATTTAAATATGAATATACAGGATAATATTTATTTATGCTTAGAAGCTCATATCCTTCCATTTTAGTAATACATAATGCACCTGCCGAAAATGATACAGTATATTTTTCATTTGTAATAACGAAATCAAAGTTTTTTACATCACATTCTATATCAGGTAATTTAGCTTTAAATTTAACATGATAAATACTTCCTTCCTTATAGACATTTGATGATACGTTTTCTAATGTATATACAATTTCATCGAATAATAGCGTGTATTGATTTTCATCAGTAAATTGAATGAGAGTATTTTTGTTTTTAGAATATACCTCCAAATAAATACATCTATCCTCATCATATACATATCCATATGATTGAGGTAGCATATATAGCTCCTCATTTGAGGACCTTTTTAAGGTTATTACAATTTCTATAGCTAGCGCAAATAAAAGAATAACAAATACTATAATTAAAGACCTTTTCATATTGTCCTCTTTTCCACTCTAGAATATTGGTTTTGAAGAGTTACAATTTCAAATCCACCCTCACTTAATTTTATCCATAATGCATAGATTGCAGCTACTCCATTTGTGACTGATAGATTCCCAGTTAAATATACTATGGCTCTTGAGTTACCTTCTACTACTAGCTTCATTTGCTGAGTTTCTGTAACAGAGGTTTCACTTGTATTAGAATATTCAAGACCACATTTACCAGCTATTTCACTTTTATTTCCTTCCTTTGTAGAGCCCTTTGAAAGACTACCATTTAGGCTGCCACTGGCCTTAAAGGTAGTTTTATTTGAGGTTTCAATTTCTATATCAATTTCATATACAACATCCGTTGAGCCTTTATTTTCAACACTATATAATGTGTTTGAAATGTACGTTGCAGCAATATTCTCATAATTTGCATAGACCTGTGGCCCTCCAAACTTATGCTTTTGAACATATGGTAAAAGCTCATTAATTTCTTCATCAGTATAATCAGATAAAAGCTTACCTTCATTCATCATGATTTCACTAAATGTATTATAATCATCAGTTGAAGCATTTGCGGTTATACCAATTTCAATAATTAACGTTAATAAATAGATTAAGCATAATGATAATATTTTCTTCATAATTACACCTCCTGAAAATATCCTTCATATAATATATAGTGAAAAAAGCTATAAATTTTTTTATAAAGTATTTTTTATTATGAAAAAGGTGGGATTTTGAATCCAATTATAAATTTAAATAAGCTTCTTTTAACGTTAAATCCATTTGAATTCACTGCCCTTTCAACCATATTAGGATTTATCTTTTCAAATGGATTAAATGATTTAGAGGTCCAATCAATTGGAAACTTTTTTGAGTCAATAGGTCAAACTATGATTACAATAGGCACACAACAACAAAACTTAGCAAACTATTCTACAATTAATCAGGCTGAATATATAAGCATATTAAAAAATAAAATACCTGATATCGAAAATATTATAAGTAATATTAAAAATCTAAACTTTTAATTGTTTATGCTTTTTTAAGTGGTATAATAATATAGTAAGAATTTTAGAGGTGAAAGTAATGAGCTCATGTAGTCATAACTGCTCAAGCTGTGATAAGAATTGTTCTGATAGAAAGACTGAATCATTGCTTGCGAAAAACAACAAAGAAAATAATATTAAAAAAATATATGCTATTCATTCAGGTAAGGGTGGAGTTGGAAAATCCTTCGTTACATCAATGCTTGCGATGTCTTTAGCAAAAAAAGGATATAAGGTGGGAATATTAGATGCCGATATTACTGGTCCTTCTATTCCAACTGCCTTTGGTTTAACTGAAAGATTATCTGGAACAAAGGAAATAATGTATCCTGCTGAAACTAAGCTTGGTATTAAGATAGTGTCAATTAATTTATTATTAGATAAGCCTGATCAACCAGTTGCATGGCGTGGTCCTGTTTTAGGTAATGTAATTAAGCAATTTTATTCTGATGTAAAATGGGGGGAGATAGACTTCCTATTTGTAGATATGCCCCCAGGAACTGGTGATGTAGCATTAACAGTATTTCAATCATTACCTGTTGATGGTGTTATTATAGTTACTACTCCTCAGGATTTAGTTTCTATGATTGTAGGTAAAGCAGTTAATTTAGCATCTATGATGAAGATTAATGTTGTAGGATTAGTTGAAAATATGTCTTATATGAAATGTCCATGCTGTAATAATCCATTATATCCATTTGGCCCTTCTCAGCTTGAGAATGTAGCAAATGAATATAATATTAATGCCTTAGCCACTTTACCTATAAATCCAGATTTAAATAAACTAATTGATGCTGGTAAGATTGAAGATATTGATTATAAATATTTAGATAATGTAATTAAATACCTATAATTAAAAATTGGTCTACAAAAAAGTAGACCATTTTTATATTTATTCATATTATAAGATGAGGAGGTATAAAATGTATCCATATTATAGAGCTGGATGTATGCCAATTAAGAATAATAATTTTTACAGAGGAAACACTGTAAATGATGATAGACAGGGCTTATTACTACCACTTCTATTTGGTGCTGCAATAGGCTTTCCATTTGGTTATATAGCATCTAATTCAAATAAGAATCAGCCTTATTATCCACCACAGCCTTATTATCCACCACAACCATATTATCAGCCACAGCCTTATCCATATGGTCCAATTCCATATTAAAATAAATTAAAGGGAGCATTTGCTCCCTTAATTAATTTTGTTCATTTTTTTTAATTTCAGATAAAAGCTTATCAATATGATTACCATATTCTAAAGCTTCATCATGCTTAAATACAAGCTCAGGCATTTTACGAGCATTTAGCTTTTTAGCTAATACACTGCGAAGGTAGCCCTTGCAATCATTTAATGACTTTTCGTAATTTTCTACCTTTCCATCATAGAAGGTATAATAGATAGTCATAAAAGATAAATCATTTGTAATTCTTACTTCAGTTATAGTTACATTCGATAAATGCTTATGCTTAGCATCAGTTCTTAGAATCATTGATAATTCTCTTAATGCTAATGATTCTAATCTTTTAAGGCTTAAGCCCATTATCTAGGAATCTCCTTCATTACAGAAGCCTCAAATACGTCGCCTTCCTTAATGTCATTATAGCCTTCAATTGTAATACCACATTCAAAGCCATACTTAACCTCTTTAACATCATCCTTAAAACGCTTAAGAGAAGCCATCTTTCCTTCAAATATAACTATACCATTACGTAAAATACGTACTAAAGAATTTCTTTCAATAACACCATCAGTTACATAGCATCCAGCAATAGTACCAACTCTTGAAAGCTTAAATAAGCTTCTAACCTCTGCTTGACCTGTAACAACCTCTTCAAATACTGGATCTAGCATACCTTTTAAGGCAGACTCAATATCCTCAAGCACCTTATAAATAATATTATATAATCTAATTTCTACACCCTTAGTTGCTGCTTCATTACGAACAGGAGCCATAGGTCGAACATTAAATCCAATAATAATAGCCTTAGATGCTTCAGCAAGTGATACGTCAGTATCAGTAATCGTACCAACTGTTGCACGAATAATATTAACCTTTAAATCCTCAATGTTGATCTTTTCTAAAGATGCCTTTAATGCTTCTACTGAGCCTTGAACATCACCCTTGATAATAAGATTTAATTCCTTAGTCTTATCAGCATTTGCTGAACTAAATAAATCCTCAAGTGAAGTGGCCTTTCTAGCTTGAGCTTCTTGATTCTTTGCCTTAGTTGCTCTAGCATCAGCGATATCCCTTGCCATTCTTTCATCAGTTAAAACCATGAATTTATCACCGGCCATAGGCACATCATTTAAGCCTGTAACTGCAACCGCAGTAGATGGTGATGCAGTATTAAATCTAATATGACGGTCATCCTCCATTGTACGAACACGTCCATATGTATTTCCACATACAACTATATCACCAGTTTTTAAGCTACCATTTTGAACAAGGAAGGTAGCAACAGGACCTCTACCTTTATCTAATTGAGCCTCGATAACTGTACCGATCGCAAGTCTATTAGGATTTGCCTTTAATTCCTTCATTTCAGCCACTAGCTGTACCATTTCTAATAATTGATCTACACCCTGTGACTTTAATGCAGAAATAGGAACGAAAATTGTATCTCCACCCCAAGCCTCTGCTATTAATCCATAATGGCTTAATTCCTCCATTACTCTATCTGGATTTGCTGTAGGCTTATCAATCTTATTAACAGCAACAATAATTGGACACTCTGCAGCCTTAGCATGTGAAATAGCCTCCTCAGTTTGAGGCATTACACCATCATCAGCAGCTACAACTAAAATAACAATATCTGTAATCTTAGCACCTCTTGCACGCATTTCAGTAAATGCAGCATGACCTGGAGTATCAATAAATGTAATTACAAACCCATTATGATCTACCTGATAAGCACCAATATGCTGAGTAATACCACCAGCTTCATTTTTTACCACTCTAGAATTACGAATAGTATCTAATAAAGTAGTTTTACCATGGTCAACATGACCCATAATAGTTACAACAGGTGGACGAGACTCTAAAGAGCTCTCATCATCCTCTATTGTAAATTCATCGTATCTAGTAATATCTGTAACAACCTCATCCTTTAGTTCAAAACCAAAATCTAAGGCTACTAGCTCAACTGTCTCTCTATCGACAACTTGATTTTGATTAGCCATAATGCCTAATTGCATTAGCTTCATTACGATTTGTGCATTAGTTTTTCCCATCCCATTAGCGACATCGGCAACAGTCATTCCGTCCTTATATGTAAGGATACCCTTATCTTTGGGTTCAATATTCTTCTTTCCCTTTTGTGGGATATTCGACGTTCTTGTCTCGGACTTACTTATTTTCTTAGCCACAAAATCACCCTATTTCTTTAATATTTTTAGAAAGTTTTCATTAGTTATACCTATTACCATTCTTCCTACCTTACCGATAGCACTAGATAATTCTAATGAGGAATAACCTTCATAAACCTCCACATTGTAATACTTGGCTTTATTTATTATTTTCTTTTTTGAGCCTTCTGATGCGTCACTTGCAAGAAATACATATTTAACCTTGGCTGAAGCTAAATATTCACAAACAATTTCTTCACCACTAACTAATCCTCTAGCTCTATTACATAGTCCTAAATTAGTTAAAATTTTATCCATTATAATAAACCTAAAAGCTCATCGTAAATAGCAGCTGGCACCTCAACCTCAAGTTTTTTATCTAAAACCTTAGATTTTTGTGCTTTAAGAATAATATCCTTATCCTTTTTTAGATATGCACCTCTACCATTCACTTTGCCCTTTAAATCAACTACTACACTCATCTCAGGTGTACGAACAATTCTAAAAAGATCCTTCTTTTCACAAACCTCTTTAGAGCATACACATGTGCGTAATACTAGCTTTTTTTCCTTCATATTAGATTAATAATCCCTTTTCGTAAGCCTCTGATGTTGGCATAATATCAATCTTCCATCCGCATGATTGAACTGCAAGTCTAACATTTTGACCTGACTTACCAATAGCAAGAGATAAATGCTCATCAGGAACAACAACAACACTTGTCTTTTCTTTAGGATCTACGCTTAATACCTTAGTTACTGAAGCTGGCTGAAGAGAATTAGCAATTAATTCCTCAGGAGCCTCACTCCACTTATAAAGGTCAACCTTTTCTCCGCCTAATGCATTAACGATTTCACGGATACGAGCTCCACCTTCACCAACACATGAACCAATAGCATCTACCTTTGGATCATTTGAATATAATGCAATCTTACTTCTATCACCTGGGTCACGAGCGATACCCTTAATTTCAATAATACCACTCTTAATTTCAGGAATATAGTTTTCCATTAATCTTGTTACTAATTGTCTATCAGTTCTAGAAATTTGAACCTTAGGATCCTTAGTAGTTTGTTCTACCTTCTTAATATATACTCTAACAGTATCTCCAATTTGTAAATTATCGTTAGGTAATAATTCAGTTAACGGTAATGTAGCAGTTACATTGTAGCCTAAGCTTACAACTATAAACTTATCACCAACATTTGTAACCTCTGCAGTAATCATTTCATCCTCTAAATCCTTGAAATAATTATATGCCTTTTCTCTTTCAATAGTTCTAACACCTTGAGTATAAACACTCTTAGCAGCACCAATGGCAGTTCTACCAAAGTTCTTAATATTGATTTGTTGTTCAACAATATCTCCAACCTTATAGCTTTGCTTAATAGCCTTTGCATCCTGAAGAAGCATTTCTTGTGGAGCCTCTGGATCTAGCTCCTCACTATATTGCTCAACAACCTTATGAACTGAGAATAATAAAATCTCATTCTTATCTGGGTTAATAACAGCTCTACAAGATGTATTACCATAAATCTTCTTAAAAGAATTTACTAAAGCCTTTCTAAAAACCTCATATACATCCTCTACTGCAATACCTCTTGATTCAGCAACCTCTTCTGCGTTTTTGAAAAATTCCTTATTAATCATTTCTTATACCCTCCTAAATTTTAACCGCAAGACGAATCATTTTAATTTCATCATAATTTATTACTACTTTTTTAAATCTACCCTTTGCGTTAATACGCATTGATAATTGGTCATCCTCAAATCCCTCAAGTGTACCTTCATAAACCATATTAGGAACCTCAACATGAATATACGCACCTATATTTTCTAAGATTTCCTCTTTATTGCGCAATGGCTTTTCAGCACCAGGAGACGACACCTCTAGCATATATTCAGGCATATCCTGATCATATGCTTCAATTCTCTCAGATAGATACTCATTTACCAGGGCAAGCTCATCTATTTCAATTCCACCCTTTTTATCAATGCTAACTCGTAAAATTAGATAACCAAATTCCTTAACAAGCTCAGCATCATAATAAATAAGATTATGCTCATCTAAATATGGCTTTAATATTTCTTCAATTATCTTTAAATCCATAAAACCACCCTTTCTAAGCCCAATCAAATAAATAAGAGAGGTTTTTTGCCTCTCTCTCAAATAATCTATACTTAAATTATACTCTATTTTATTTAAAAATCAATAGAATATTATAATTTAGATAATAATTACAAATTATCCTTAATTATTTTATAAATTCTTTCATTACCAACTAATCTAGCTAGCTCTAAAGGAGTATAGCCAAAATTGTCCTTATGCTCAATATTTCTAATAACACAAAACTTTTTAACAAGCTCTATGTTTTCTATAAGAATTGCATAATGAAGTGGAAAATTACTATGATATAAATAATTCTTATATTGTTCTGATTTTTCATTAATATAGCTTGATAGCTCATAAGTCGGAATAAGATCATAAATAGTATCTCCAAATGTAGACTTACAATATAAGCAAGCTCCATGCTTTAATAATATATTTATAACATCTCTATTTTGGACCTGAACTGCATAAAATAAAGGAGTTTCTCCAGTCTTATTTTTAGCATTAACGAATGCTTTATTTTTAATAAGGTAATTTATTACTGAGATATCACCAGTTTTTGAAGCAATATGTAAAGGAGTTTCTCCGATATAATTTGGAGTATTAACAATATCTTCATTTATTTCTAGCTTATTTAATAAATCCATATTTCTACTTCTTACTAATGCCATAAATACTGTTTCATCCTTAGAATCTGTTTCTAGTAAATTAAATTTTAATGATTCTAAAAATAAAGAAACCATATTTTCTCTACCTAAAGCACAAGCCTTAAATAAAGGAGTATGTCCATCATTATTTTTAATAGATAGATCACATTCCTTGCGTATTAAAGTTTTTAAAAAACCCATTCTATTATTGATTACACAATAATGAGCAGGTGTATCACCATGATTGTCTATAATGTTTATATTAATGTAATTATCTAATAATATATTAAAAACCTCATTGTTATTAAAGATAATAGCATAATGCAATAAAGACATTCCTCTTTCATTTATTACATTGATATCACCAGTCTCAAGATATTCCTTTAATGAGTTAATATTATTAGCATATATGCTATCAAATGCATCCATACTCTCAACTCCTCTAATAAAAAAAGAGCCTAAGCTCTAAAGTACTAGTCCTTAACAGCGTCCTTTAATAGTTTTCCAGCCTTAAAGCAAGGTGTTTTTTGGCCTGGAATAACAATTTCCTCACCTGTTCTTGGGTTTCTACCGCTACGAGCAATACGTGTTCTAACCTCGAATGTTCCAAATCCAGACACAACAACCTTATCTCCCTTAGAAAGACCATCACAAATAGCTTCTAAAAAACTATCAATTGCTAGCTCAGCATCCTTTCTAGTTAAATTAACCTGGTCGGCAACAATCGCAACAATTTCTGATTTATTCATATATAATTCTCCTTTAATGTGATTTAATTACATTATATCAATGTCTATTAACAAATGCAACTATAATTAAAATGATTTTTAATAAAAAAATTAGGCAGTTATCACGTTTTTTTAAAAAAATCCCTAGAAATTTCTAGGGATTTTAAAACTATTATATTATAGAATAATTGCTATTAGATTGTTTCTTTGTGAATTCATAATTTTATCCAATACATTTTTAATCTTATCCTTTGATCTATCAGGTAAACTATGAATTTTTGATTTCATTGAGTCATTAACAATATCAGAAAGCTTCTTACCAAAGAATTCCTTATTCCATACTACATCGTCACTTACATCCTCACCATTTAGACTTTCCATTAGCATTTTTGATTGTTCCTCAGAGCCAATGATAGGTGTAAATGAGGATTCTAAATCTACTGCAATCATATGTATACATGGCGCAGTTGCAGAAAGCTTAACTCCAAACATTCCATTTTTCTTTACAACAGCAGGTGGTAATAGCTTCATATCCTCAATTCTAGGTACAGAAACTCCATATCCAGTTTCTTTAGCTTGTAAAATTGCTTCTTTAACCTGTAGATAAACCTCATTAGCCTTTTTAGATGTATATAAATATTTTATAAAATCAGCCTTATTCTTACAATTATCACCCAATAAAGAATCAACTATTTCCTTATATTTAGAATCATCTAAATCAAGAACTATAGATGCCTTACCACTAGATGTTTCTAAAAGCTCTAGCTGGACACTAGAGAACAATTCACTAGCTCTTAATGATTCACATATTCTTTCTACATCCTTGACCTTATTATATTTCTTTTCTACACCATTAATAACCTCATTAATATTAGCCTTTAGCTCAATATCATCACCTATGACGTCAATATAATCTGGAAGGGATATTTCTAAATCAGCAATAGGGAATTCCTCTAGGGCTTTAGATAAAATATTATTGCAATCATCCTTAGTCATATTAATTGCATTAATACAAATACATGTTGTTCCCCATTTATTTTCTATCTCATTAGCTAAATCAATAGCTTTTTTATCATTAGGATCCTTTGTATTTAAAAGAATCACAAACGGCTTATTAAGCTCCTTCATCTTAGGGATCAAATGATTTTCAATGCTTTCATAATCATATCTTTTAAATTCACCAAAGCTACCATCACTAGTAATATAAACTCCCAAGTTAGAATGATTAAAAATAACCTTTTCTGTTCCTATCTGTGCTGCCTCCTTAAAAGGAATTGCATCGTCAAACCAAGGTGTCTTTACTAATCTAGGCTCAAGGTCACTTCCATATCCTTCACTAGATGGAATAATTTCACCTACACAATCTACAAATCGTAGGTTTAATAGCTTATCATTTATATTCATTTCAAGTGCTGTTGATGGTATAAATTTTGGTTCAACAGTCATAATTTGACGCCCCTGTGCTGTTTGTGGTAGCTCATCTAATATTTTATGCTTTAAAAATTCATCATTAACATTAGGTAGCACCATTAATCTAAAAAATGAATTTATAAAGCTTGATTTACCACTTCTAACACTTCCAACTACGCCAACATAGAAATCATTTTTCATTCGGCTTGATAAATTTGTTAAAGCTGTATCATTCATAATAATTCCTCACTCTCAATATTCAATTAAGCATATGCAAAATAATCTTTATATATTACAAAAAAAGAACGCCAAAGCGTTCCTTATATCTTTAATCATTCTAATTCCTATTCATACCCCAATGCAAGCTTAACTAGATTATACCAATATTCAGCCTCCTCGGCTGTAAATACTCCTTAGAAAGTGATACATTATAATCATAAGTGTTAGAACTACCAATACCGTTATATCGCTTAAGTCTTCTTACTAAAGCTCAAAAAGGTCATTAGCAAAGCTTACCTCTCTTATATAATTATGAAATGAAATATTCTATTACTATTTTAACATTACCATTTCATCAAATCAATTCAAATGGAAATAAAAAAACATGACATCTAACAGCGTTAGATATCATGCTAATTTTAATAATATTATTAATAAATTTGATCCTCTGATTTAGCTTTTTCTTCAGCCTTAGCTTTTCTTTTAGCCAAATAGTCATTAAACTTGTGTGCTGCCTTAAATAGCATCATAATCCAGAATAATAACACTGTAGCAAGAATTAACCAATCATATAATGAAGTAAATTCATCAAAAGGAATAATTGAGAATCCAAATACAATAGTAATAATACCAATACCACGACCAAATACAATTGAAGGAATAAACCATTTAAGCTTCATCCTTGTAGTTCCTGCCATCATAACTAAAGCATCATCAGGAAATATTGGGAATAGCATCATTAAAGGGAAATAAATTGTACCCTTAACTCTTAATAGCTCAAGTGATTTATCACAATCCTCTTCACCTAATATTTTACTACAAATCTTATATCCACCAATTCTACCAATCAAATACATTACAGTACTAGACATCATTACACTTAAGAATGATAGTAAGAAGGCAAGTCCAAGATTATCAGCATATATTTGAGTACTTAATAATATAAATGCCATTGAGCATCCTGGAATTATACATAATAAAATAGTCAATAATGATTGTAATAGCATAAACATTATCCAACCATACCATGTGTTTTTAAATGAATTAAATAATTCTGTATTAAAGGCAAGACCATCATCAAAATTAATAATCCCAAAACCAAATAAAATTAATGCAACAATACCAGAAATAGCACATAATATTGCTAAAACCAATAAAAAATATAAAATTCTCTTCTTATTTTTAACTAAAAATTCCTTCATAAATGCTTACCACATTTCATCATTTTTTTTAAACTTTTTGTTTCTATGTTATTATATCACACTATTTTATACAAATAAATATGTAAACGCTATAATATTACAAAAAATATTAAAAAAAATAGGCAATGGTTAAAGACCATTACCTACTTTTTCGAATCGTTTTTATTGATGATTTTTATACATGTTGGATCATTTTCTATTTCATATCTAGACCTGTCTGCTAAAGCAATATCATCCTCATCTAATAAATCAAGTAAATTGAATTCATAAAAATCCTCAATATAATCCTCAAACTCTAATAAATCCTCGTCCATAGCACTTACCTCTTTGTACTATGATTATATATCTAAACTTTTTATAATAAAAGACTTGACAGCACTTTTTGTCGATTTTTTTTCACTGACAAAAGCTTCTTTTAAAAATCTCTCCAACCAGCTCTATTATATTTCTTCTTTCAATTATATTATCAGTAGTTATTGAATTATTTGTAATAACATTATTATCCTTATATACTTTAACGTTACCATCACATGAATTGTTATTAATTTCATAATCATATTCATATGAATATTCAAAGCTTTCACCTTTTTTTGTAACATTTTTAATATCATTATCTACTATTATAGTAACTTTATTTTTAAAAAGGATATGATCAATCTCCCCTAATACATCACCTTTTTTTAAAATTGTGTCTATTTTATAATTAGAAAAGCCATATTTTAATAATGCTAAAGACTCTACATTTCTAGTTGTTGAATTAGAATATCCAAAGACTACACTAATTAAATCCATATTATCTTTATTCATAGAAAGAGTAATACAGTATCCACTAAAAGAGGTATATCCAGTCTTAAGCCCATTAAGACCCTCAACTCTACCTATCATTTTATTTGTATTCACAAGCCAAAAAGGTGAAGATGTATTTTTTCTAATATAATCCTCTTGGATAGATGTGTATTCATTGACCTCAGGATATTTATTTAATAGCTCTTTAGATATTATGGCAAGATCATAAGCCGAGGTATAATGATTATCACTAGTCAAGCCAGTACAATCAGAAAAGTTAGTATTTAAGCAGCCAAGCTCCTTAGATTTTTCATTCATTCTTCTAACAAACTCATTTTCACTACCACTTACCTCCTCTGCTAATAATACAGCACAGTCATTAGCTGAAGCCACACATACACATTTAATTGCCTCATCAACGCTAATCTTTTCATTAGGCTCAAGGTATACCTGACTTCCACCCATGCTTGCAGCATATTCTGATGTTGTAAGAATTGTATTCTTATCAAATCGATTATTTTCCATTGCCTCATATATTAATAATAATGTCATTATTTTAGTCATTGATGCAGGTGATAATCTTCTATCCTTTTCCTTCTCATAAAGTATAGCTCCTGTTGATTGCTCAATTAAAATACCAGACTTAGCATTTTCTATTAATCCTAATTCCTCTTCTGCTGAAACCGTTAAATTAAATAACAATAAAAAAATAGTAAATATACCAATAATTGAAAATATTCTTTTCATTAAGCTCACCAATTAATTATATGTATTATTAATAAGCATAGTACTAAAAAAGCAAAGAAGAGAGTTTATTCTCTCTTCTTTACCTAGTAGTATAGAATTCAGATGTAGTCTTATTTCGCCTACCCTCGCTAATAATTAGATTAGAAAGGACATATCCAAAAATAAATAGGCCAATTAATAATACTACTGTTAAAACAATTGCTAAAACTATAACGTTCTCAATTGTAAACATAGAATACTCCTTCCTTATTAAATTATTATAAAATCGTACTAGCTACTTTTATTTTACAACAATCTTTTTAAAAATCTAGTACTAAATGTTAAAATATATCATTATTTTACATATTTTTTGACTAATTAATCGTTTTTCAAAGCAAAAACTAGATAAAAGTCAAGTCTTTTTAATAATTTATATGGTGATATAATTTATATGGTGATATATTATGAACTATAAATTAGTTGAAAATTTAGAGGATATTAAGAATGTATCCATGATGTCATCTATAATATGGCCTATTGCCTATAAGGACATTTTATCAATTGAACAAATCCAATATATGCTAAATAAATATCTTTCAATTGATAGCATCAAGGAGGCTATCAACGATGGATATACCTTTATAAATATTTTAAATGACAAAAATGATATTGTAGGATTCCTATCATATAAGCTTAATGTAGATAAATTATTTCTATCAAAACTATATATTCTACCAAAATATCAAAATAAAGGATACGCCTCTAAGGCTATAGAATATTTAAGGGGATTTAATTTGCCTATCGAGCTAACAGTAAATAAAAACAATAAAAAGGCTTATGAAAAATACCAGCATTTAGGATTTAAAAATATTAAATCTGTAATAACTGATATAGGCAATTCTTATGTAATGGATGATTATGTTATGCTGCTAAAATAAAAGGACTAATATTTGAATATTAGTCCTCAGAGCGTTGACAAAGGTACTTTTTATAAGTACCTTTTTCTATTTATAAGATGAATGCGGATAAAAAAAGACTTTTCTGAAGAAAAATCTTAAATACTTAATAATATTAGAAGCTCTCTTATGGAGTATTCTTGCTAATTTAATTAAATTATGACAAGCGAAAATAATCAAGACTAGGTCTTGATAATAAAACTAAAATCGTTTTTTAGAAATCCTACGCCTAAAAGGCAAGGTTCTTCTGAACATATTATTTTAGACCATGAAAAAGAAATAGATGATTACTATATAGAATGTATAAAAAAGAGCATTTTAAAAACTAAATTTTTTGAAGCTGTTAATAATAAAATATATTTATATTCATATTTTGGTGAAAAATCAAGAAAAAGAAAAGGTATAAATAAATTATATATGCAAACTACTATTGAGAAAGAAAAAGACAGTGAATACATATACACTGTCGTAAGTAGTTATCCTTTGTCAAAATAAAAAAGATAGTGTACCCAGAGAGGCTTACTGGGATCACCAATCGATTTGCATCGAAAGCATGGCGCCTCAAATATCTCCACCTTACACTATCTATTCTAATTATATTTTACCAAATATATTAAATATGTCAAATTTAATAATTAAAGTCATCTGAAAGAGGATGGCTTTTTTTATACTTGGTTGAGAGCAATTACAACCTAAAAGAAATGCAACATTTTAAATCTATGGTGGAGGCTACACACCTAAAACAGCCTAAGGAGGAAAAATGAGGAACTGATTCTGTAAAGTCTAAACCTAAAAACCATCTATAAACCAGAAATACTTATCCACTGTATAACTCTAGACAAAAGAAAAGACCGCCAACTTTGTCGACAGTCTGAGGACTAATATTCAAATATTAGTCCTTTTATTCATTTATTTTATTTATAATCTTTTTCTTATTAATAGAAAGATTCTTTTTGAAAAATTCTTCTGCTCTTTCAGCTGTAAAGCCATTCTTATAAATAAATAAAATCAAATTATCCGTAAGCTTTAGTTCATATCTATTCTCATATTCATAAAGCTTTTTAATATTTTCATATTTATAAGGAAGCTTAGTAATTTTACCACCAGTTGTAATATTTACCTGAAAGCTATGCTCCTTAAAGGTATAATCATATATCATTGCATCATTTAAGATTTCCTCATTTTGCTTAGAAACATTCTTAGGAGCCTTGATAATAGTAATTATAGCTAAAACAAGATACATCATACCAAATGCTAAAAGTGCATAACCAACACCAGCATAATTAGAATCCTCATTAAGTGAACCATAGATAGTTAATATTAAACCACAAATTAAAACAATAGCCGATAAAATAAATTTACTAAGCTGTTGTCTTCTTGTTTGTCTAACTAATGAGGCAAAAACCTCTTCCTTATTTAATTCAGTCTTATTGTAAACTACCATAGGAATTCTCCTTTAAAAATAGATGGCAGCGGCTACAGGGATCGAACCTGTGAATAACGGGGTCAGAGTCCGTTGCCTTACCGCTTGGCGAAGCCGCTAGAAATAAAAGGAAATTTTAATTAATAAAATTTCCTTTAAATTTTTAATTACTTAACGTTGTATAAAGATTTGATACCATCAAATACAGATACACCTGGGAATTGTCCACGACCATTTAAATCGTCTTCAATACGGATTAATTGGTTGTACTTAGCAATTCTATCTGTACGAGATGCTGAACCAGTCTTAATTTGACCAGCATTAGTACCAACAACGATATCAGCAATTGTAGTATCCTCAGTTTCACCTGATCTATGAGATACAACTGCAGTATAACCAGCTCTCTTAGCCATTTCAATAGCTTCGAAAGTTTCAGTTAATGTACCAATTTGGTTAACCTTGATTAGAATTGAATTAGCAACACCCATTTCAATACCCTTTGATAAACGCTTAGTATTAGTAACGAATAAATCATCACCAACTAATTGAACCTTCTTACCTAACTTTTCAGTTAAATACTTCCAGCCCTCCCAATCGTCCTCAGCAAGACCATCTTCGATTGTGATAATTGGGAACTTTTCACATAATTGAGTATAGTATACATCAACCATTTCCTTAGAAGTGAATTCACCCTTATCAGCCTTTAATACATACTTACCAGTTTCCTTGTTATAGAATTCTGAAGAAGCAACATCGATACCTAAGCAGATATCCTTTCCTGGAACATATCCAGCAGCCTCAATAGCCTCAATAACACGCTCGAAAGCTTCTGTATTCGAACCTAACTTAGGTGCATAACCACCCTCGTCACCAACTGATGTAACATAACCATTAGCCTTTAAAATCTTCTTTAAAGCATGGAATACTTCAGCACCCATACGAACTGCTTCCTTAATTGAAGGAGCACCTACAGGTAAAATCATAATTTCTTGGAAGTCAATGCAGAAATCAGCATGTGCACCACCATTTAAGATATTCATCATTGGTAATGGTAATTGCTTTGCATTGAAACCACCAAAATAGTTATATAGAGGGATTCCATAGTAATTAGCTGCTGCATGAGCACAAGCCATAGAAACACCTAATGTAGCATTAGCACCTAAATTACCCTTGTTTTCAGTACCATCAAGAGCAATCATTAAACGATCGATCGCAACTTGTTGAGTTACATCCATACCTAATAGCTTTGGTGCAATGATTTCATTAACGTTCTTAACAGCCTTAAGAGTACCCTTACCTAAATAACGTGACTTATCACCATCACGTAATTCTAGAGCCTCGTGCTCACCTGTTGAAGCTCCAGATGGAACTAATGCACGACCCTTAGCACCGCTTTGAGTAACAACTTCAACCTCGATAGTTGGATTACCACGTGAATCTAATACTTCTCTAGCATATACGCTTTCAATAAATGACATAAATTTTTACATCTCCTTAAATAATTTATTCTTATTTTTAACCATTAGTATTATACTATAACTTTCCTTCAAATTCCAATATTATAGTTTTTTTGATTAAGAAAACGTTTTTATAACGCTTGTTCTAATTTTTACCCTTAACTAGCCTATAGCATAAAAAGAATGCATATATAGTAATACCACAATTAACAAGTGATAATATAAGCCCTAATAAACTAAAATTAATAAAGCTATTTACTATATCAATAATAAATCCAAAAAAAGTAGTTAAATAAAATGCTCCAGTTCCTAAATAAGCCCAAAAGCCTGCGCCTCTTAGCAAGCATAATACATAAGTCATATTACAAAATAGCATTGCTAAAAGCAAAAATACTATCGATAATACTGGATATAAAATATGATATGAAATATAGCCCTTATTCATTCTTGTACCAATCATGTAGCAAAATAAAAACAAGCTAATAGAAATAGGTACACCAATTATACCACCTAATAAATAATCTAATAGTCCTCCTAATATTCCACCTAATAGACAAGCCAAAAAGCCATTAAGTAAAACCATTAACAAATCATTTTTATATATCGGCTGCTGCCAATTGTATTTCTTAAACATTATTATCACCTATTTCATATATTAATATTTTTATTTAAAATTATCAATTATATTCTTAAAATAACATATTTTAACAAAATAAAAGCCATTATCAAATAATGGCCTTTATATTAATTGTTACGATATTCCTTAGTAGCCTCAATTCTTTTCTCTGCTTCTTTTAATCTCTCATTTGCATTTTCAACCCTTAAGGCCTGCTCCTTACGCATCTTTTGAGTTCTTTCAGATGGACTCATATGAGCATCATCCCAGCTTTTTTTAGCATTCTCCTTTGCTCTTTTAAATGAGTTCTTACCTCTATTCTCTTCAAAAATAGCCTTTGATTCCGCTTTTACTGCTTTAAATTCAGCCTTAGTTACCTCATGCTGAGCCTTTGCTCCTTCCTTCATATCATTAAAAGCTTTCTTTAAAAAATTAGTCATATTATTATCTCCTTAACATTTAATATATATTTGCATAAATATAAACCTTTCTTTCTTATGCACCTATATTCTACTTTTTAAATGTTAAAGAAATATATTATTAATGTTAAAGTTTTGTAAATTTAATTATTTTATTTCAAAATAGAAAAAAGTAGAGCATTATTGCTCTACTCCTATAACCTTTATTCAGTTTCTTGAGTTAATAATTCCTCTGATAATGTCAATATTTCCTCTGAATACTTAGCCTTTAGCTTTTTACTTGATATTGAATATGATAAATATGCTATACCCATAATACCAGCTCCAATAATCATTAATACAACACCCAATGGAATATTACTCCATTCTAAAATAAAGGTAAGACCTAATCCAAACACAAGTGTTCCGATTATTCCAACGGACAATGATAAAATCAGTGGAATGGTTTTCACCTTATTATCTAAATATCTTAGTCTATCCATTTTAGTTATAGTTTGATCCTTTGGCTGATATTGTCTTCTAATTCTATCTATTTCCTTACGCTCATCTTGAGTTGGAGCGCTATATTTATATTCAAACTTTTCTGCCATTTTACTTCTCCTTTAATTCAACCACGAAGGTCGTTCCAACACCAATTTCACTTTCAATACTAATTTTACCACCTAGGGCATCGATTACCTTTTTAACCAAGGCAAGCCCTAAACCATTTCCCTCTTTAGAGTGTGATGTGTCCCCTTGATAAAACTTATCAAAAATATGCTTACCTGTTTCAGCATCTATACCACATCCACTATCCTTTATAGTAAATATAATATCTGTTCCAATTTTCTTAAGCATTATAGTAATAGTACCATTATTATCAGTAAACTTAATTGCATTAGAAATTAAATTATTCCAAATTATTTCTAAATAGCTTTCCTCACTATAAATAACAATATCTTCTTCAACATCACATATAAGCTCAATATTCTTATTTTCAATTAATGATTCAAAGCTTAAAATTCTATTAATAATAGATTCACTTAAATTAAATTCCTTATATTCAGGTATAATATCCTGATTTTCAAGCTTGTTAAGCTTTAAAATATTAGTAACTAAATTTGAAAGCTTTCTACACGCAGCCTGTAAGGAATCTAAATATTTTAATCTAGTTTGCTCATCTAAATCATTACTCTCTAGCACCTTAGCATAATTTTGAATTACAGCTAAGGGTGTTTTTATTTCATGAGATACATTAGATATAAAATCTGTTTTTAGCACCTCATTTTTAGATAATTCTAAAGCAAGAGTATTTAAATCCATTTTAATAAGATCATAGGTATTTAAGTTGCTATGGCCTAAAGTAGGAATTAATTTAATATTAAAATTACCTTTAGCCATTTTATTGGTTGCTTCTCTAATTTCTCTTACTGGCTTATCAACAGTAAATTTCCTTCTAATAATATCTATAACAATACACAAGATTGATGAATAAGCAATAAAGAACAATAAAAATACTGCAACATATAAATCATCCTTATCCTTAATTAATGAATATAAAAAAACTGCTAAGCCTGCATTAAAGGCAATAGTTAAAAAGAATAAAAAATAACCAATTATACTCTTTTTTATATTACTCATTTTAAAACCACCTTATATCCTAAGCCATGAACAGTTTGAATTTCAAAACCATCACAGTTTTTAGTCTTATCTCTTAGCTTAGATAAATATACATCTACAGTTCTAGAGGTTGCAGATGAATCATAATCCCAAAACTCCTCCATTAGCTTAGATCTAGTAAATGTCTTTTTAGGATTAGATAATAATGCATATAATATATCAAACTCTCTAACTGTTAAGGATAATTCATTATCATCAACATATGCAGTATGCTCATCCTTATCCATTTTAAAATTACCTATATTTATAAGGTTACTTGTGTTAATTTCTATTCTTCTAGCAATAGCTTTAATCTTAAAAACTAATTCATCTAAATCAAAAGGCTTAGTAATATAATCATCTATTCCAACCTTATACCCTATTTGCTTAGAAGGCTTATCATCTCTTGCCGACATGAAGATTATTGGGATTGATTTATTTTCCTCTCTTATGCTTTTAGCAAGCTCATAGCCATCACATAAAGGCATCATAATATCACTTAAAATAATATCATACTTATTCTCATATATTTTATTTAAAGCGTCTAAGCCATTAAATACATAATCTACCTCAAAACCCTCTAGCTTTAAATAAGCAGTAACCTGTTCATTTAAATCCTTATCATCCTCTGCTAGTAAAATACGAACCATTATTATTCACCTACTTTTATATAATTATTATCACTCATAATAATATCTAATTTTTTAATTAGCTTATATCCCTTAAAATAATTTACCAAGGCACCTATTGCATATGGAAATATTAATATTTCAGATAATACCATTACTAAAATAACAATAAAAATATTCCATTTAAAAATAGGATTTTTACCCTTAATAATATGTCCATCTATTATATCATTATTTTTAATTCCCTTATAATAAAAATCTGCATAAAATCTACTTGAAGTAAGCTTAATTTCTACATTTTCTTCAAATGTAGAAATCACATTATCCTTAAGCTTATAAACTTGGTGCTCCTTATCTATAATACTTACCTTAGGAGCTATTAAAACAAATAAGCCAATTAAAATAATAATTGCTCCAACCACGACACCAAAAAGTCCATCTAGCATTCTAGAATCGACATCTGACGCAAATGACATAATAGCAATTTCGGTTAGTACTATTGCAGTACACGCTGAGCATAAATTAATAAGCTTTATATTTCTATAATAATGCCCCTTACCAGATGCATTAAATAATCCCTTAATTGCAACACCTATTTCTACAAATGATACAATGGCAATACATATTCCTAATATCATATCGTATTTCATTATACTAACATCAGTTAATAATAATCTTGCCATATAAAATGTATATTGTAATCCTGCTGCCATTAAGAAAAATCCAATCATATTATTTCTAAATCTAAAGCTTCTTTTATTAGGATTTTTAATACCTAAATAGCATTCAGATTTTGAAACCATTATTAAAATATTTACAACACCATTAACAAAGAAAAACACCCCAAAGAAGATAGCTAATATAAATTTAGCAATTGCCATAATTCCATTAAATATAATTGAAAATCTAGCATTAAAAACAGTTCGATCCTCAAATGATAAATTTCTATATTCATCGATTAACTTCTTCATAGTAATTCTCCTTTAATATAATTATACAGGAATTAATAAAATAATTCCATTCCATAATATATAAATACTAAAAGACACGTAACATACGTGTCATAGTATTAAGCCTCTGTAGCTTCTGAATTTAATAAGCTTTTGCTTAATTCAACAATTTGTGATGCATATTTCTTCTTTCTAGACTCTAGCATCTTTTTATATAAGAAGTAATTTACACTAACAATTAAAATACCTACTAAACCTACAACTATTCCGACCCACATTAAGCCTGGTAAAATTACCTCCATAGCTACACACATACCAAAGCCTAAAATTAAAGCGCCAATAGTACCTAAAATATAGGTAAATATATTTACTGGTTTTTTAACCTTCTTATCTAATTGCTTTAGCTCATCTACCTTTGTTGGCGCCTTTTCTTGATAATTATTAATCATCTTTTCTAAATATTTCTTTTCATTTGTACTCATTTTATATTCCTCCTTATTTTACACCCTAATTTTAGTATCTATATATTAATAAGTTATTAATGAAATGTTAAAGTTTTGTAAAAAGAAAAAAAGGTATAGAGATTGCTCCATACCTTAATTATACTTATTAAATCATATCATATAGTGCCTTAAGCCTATTATGAATAGGAATTGTAATTAAAACAACTATTAATGATAGCATTAAATTAAATGGTATAACCGCTAAGAAAACGTAGCACACCATAAAATTATCAGCCGTCACACTAACATTTCCAAACGATATTAGCTTAAATGCAGAATCACACATACCAATTAAAGGTGCCTTATTTCCATCAAAGAAAAAGTTAATATAAAATGGTATGTTAATGAAAATATTTATTAGGATAGAAACAACTACCCAAACAGCTACTACAGCACCAAATGAAAGTAACGACTTGCCCTTACCATTATAGTACTTGTAAATACAACCACATGCTATCGCGGTTGTAAGTCCCAATATGATATCCGCAACCTCACCAACAAAGGCAGTTGATGATCCAGGTATTAGCTTAACAATGAATCTTAGTAGAACACAAACACATGCATCCCATGGTCCAAGCATAAATGCACAAATTATGATTGGAATCATTGAAAAGTTAACGTCTAGAAATGATGGGAAAATTGGAAGATTGAATTTTACAAAGCAGTATAAAATTCCAGAAATTGCGCCAAAGGCAGCAACGAATGCAATTCTCTTAATTGCGTTTCTTTTGTTCATATTTTTTTATTCCTTCCTTTATTAAAAATATCCCCATATTTCTACGGGGATAAAAAATAACCAGAATAAAATAAGAAATAAATCATTCTAATTTTTACTTCTACCATCCAGACTTTACTGTCGGTATAGGAATTTCACCTATTCATGCCTAAGCTCGCGGACTATAACCGCCGGTATGGAATTTCACCAAACCCCGAAGTAAATATGAAAATTCAATATTTATTATAGCACAATTACTTAACAAGTAAAGACTTAGAAGTCATTTCCTCAGGAATTTTAACATCTAACAATTCAAGTAATGTAGGTGCTAAATCAGATAATATACCATTATCTCTTAATTCATAGTCATGACTAGTTAAAACAACTGGAACTAAATTTGTTGTATGTGCAGTAAATGGCTTACCAGCCTCATCTGCAAGCTTTTCAGCATTACCATGATCTGCAGTAATAAGAGCAATACCATCAACAGAGTTTAAAGCATCGACAACCTTACCAACACACTCATCAACAGCCTCTACCGCCTTAACAGCTGCAGGAATAACACCTGTATGACCAACCATATCACAGTTTGCAAAATTTAAAATGATTGTATCATACTTTTCTGTCTTTATAGCTTCTACAACCTTATCACACACCTCATATGCACTCATTTCTGGCTGTAAATCATAAGTTGCAACCTTAGGTGAATTAACTAAGATTCTATCTGCACCTTCAATCTCTCTATCAGCACCGCCATCAAAGAAGAATGTAACATGTGCATATTTCTCAGTTTCAGCTATTCTTAATTGCTTAAGACCTGCCTTAGAAACAACATCACCAAACAAGTTATCTAGCTTTTGTAAGCCAAATGCTAAATCACCAGCCACAGAATCAGCATACTTCATCATAGAAACAAATGTAACATTCTTTGGTCCATTAGATGAATCTAGTTTATAAGGCTTATCAGGGTTATAGTTAATTCCATCTGGATTAGAAATAGCTGTAGCAATTTGAATAGCTCTATCAGGACGGAAATTAGCAAACACTACAGAATCTCCTGATTCAACCATACCATTCTTATCACTAATAAATGGAACTACAAACTCATCTGTTTTACCATTTTCGTATGATGCCTCAATACCTTTAATTGGATCTTCAAAATATTCACCCTTACATACAGTCATAGCATCATAAGCAACTTGTACTCTATCATAGTTCTTATCTCTATCCATTGCATAATATCTACCACCAACTGTAGCTACCTTAACATTTCCACCATCAATAATCTTTTTTAAGTAAATCGATGCGCTTGTAGGTGCAACATCTCTACCATCTAAAAAGGCATGATAATATACATTTTCAATTCCCATTTCATGTGCTAGCTTTGCGATAGCTACTATATGATCTGTATGAGAGTGCACACCACCATCAGAGCATAAACCAAATATATGGAATTTTTTGTTATTATTCTTAGCATTGTTAATCGCATTAACAATAGCTTCATTATTATTAAAATCACCTGTTTTAATAGAATTATTTATTCTAGATAAAGATTGCCAAACAATTCTACCAGCACCAATATTCATATGGCCAACCTCACTATTACCCATTTGACCATCAGGTAATCCTACAGCCTCACCACTTGCGTTTAGCACCTTTACATTATATTCCTCAAAGATTTTATCTAAATTAGGAGTCTTTGCAACACTAACAGCATTTGTAGCTGATACAGGAGCAAACCCATAACCATCCATAATAATTAAACAAACTGGTCTTTTTTTCATTTATTTACACCTCAAAATTACTCTATTCTTCCGAATTTTTTTAATACATAAAAATTATTAACTGATATAGCACCTATCCATTTTAGCTTAGCACTATCCTCTTCAGCATATTTATCATATCCCCAGCTTCTTGTATAATCCCATAAGCCATGTGGAGCAATGCTTGAAATGATAAAATCTAATTCCTTATTAATCATTTCATTTAGCTTTGAATCATTTAAGAATAAAGCACAATCTAAAGGATGAATAGCTGAATTATCTTCAAAATCTAAGCTAACTGCCTTTAAAGCTAAATCAACTAATTTAACCTCTATTTTCTCTATTTCTTCTTTATATAAGCCAAGCTTCTTTATACTATTTAAAAAGCTATTAAAGCCAATAAATTCATACTTTGTTAATGATTCCATCTTATAAAAATCATTAAGCATAATATCAATCATTTTTAAAGCCTTTTTATAATATGCCTTTGAAGGCTTACAATACTCTAATGTATATCCTAATAATGCTGCAGTTGGACCATATCCAAAAAGATTTCTATTATCCTCAGTATATTCAAATTCCATGCTATGAGCAAAATCATTATTAGTTTTAACATTAGGATTCCATTTATTATCTTTAATTTCAGCTCTATTGTATAAATAATTTAAAGCCCTATTAATCATCTTTTCAAATTCCTCATGCTCACATTCAGAAGTGATATCGCCCATAGACATATATCTAAAAGCTTCATATATTTGATATACACTAGCATTAGTATTATAGTTATCAATATATAAACCACCAGCAAAGCCACCATCACTAGTTTGATAGAACATTAAGGTATCAATAATATAATCATTAGGCATAATGTTATCTAGATAATTATATAAAGAAACATCAACATCTCTTGCCATATTATACATTTGTCTTGATATAGTTGCTTGCATATTCTTTGTAAGCATCATTCTAAATCACCTCAACCTTAAATATTTTACAATATTTTAATACAAAATGAAAGAATTTTATACAAAAATACTAAGAAATATTTTATAATAAAAACAGGTGATTACTATGATACTAAATATGACACATTATTATTTCTTTAAAAAATTAGTCGAAAGCATTCCAACGCATCTTCATGACAATATGGAATATGATAATGACTTATTATTTAATTTATCTACCTTCAATAATGTTGGTACCTTTTATATGCTATTTAATCCAATCAAAATTGATAAATATAAATTTGATGATAATTTGAAATCAAATAAATTTAATTCATTTATTATGGAATGCCTTTATATATGTAAAAAGAAAAATGATCATATGCAATTATTATTTATATATGCTATGGTTGCTCATAATATTCTTGAACAAAAAATTAATGATTATTTAGTTCCAAAAATAGAAAAAAAGAGAAGCTATAGTAAAATGTGTAATATGATTGAATTCTATTATGCTATGGCTAATGATAACATCAATCTTACTAAAATAAACTTAACTAAATATTTCCCTAATGGATTTATATATCATGACTTTATGGATAAGCTAATAACAAATCCTTTTATAAAGGTATTTGGTGCATTTTGCACTAAGCAATACTATACAAAGGCTTATAATAGAAAAAAGCTTTATTTTAATTTTTTCACAAGATCAAAAACTAAGCTAAAGCTTATTCCATATTTATTATATGATTTAATATTTAATCATAGAGGAAAGCCAAAGGCTAAAAATTATTTATATTCAAATAAGGTTGATACTTCTATTCTTAATTTGACTAATATGCCTTACCTTGTTGGAGATGAAACATTTACATATAGCTTTGAGGATATACTAAATCAAGCCCTAGAGGAAGCTATAGAATATATGGAGGCAATTAACTCATATGTTATAAATGATAATCCTAAGCCCCTTAAGAAGCTATTTAAAATCACTAGTGCCCTTATGGATGAAAAGGATGAAAACGAAGAAGCTGACGATGAGGAATTCGAGGGACTTAACGAAGAGGATAAAAAGCTTTCTAAGCTATTTAAGCTTGCTAAAATGGAAAACGAAGAAAAGAAGACTATTAACGATAAGCTAGATAATTCTAATCCTTCCGAAAAGGAATTAAAGAAATTAGAAAAACAAAAATTAAAGGAAATGAAAAAGCAAGAAATCGATGAGGAAAGCTCTTCCGAGGTTGAATCAAACGAATCTACACCTTCTGAAAAGGAACTAAGAAAATTAGAAAAACAAAAATTAAAGGAAATGAAAAAGCTAGAAAAGCAAATGAAGAAATCATTAGATAATGATGATACTAATCAGGAGCTTATAGAATTAGAAAACGAATAAGAAAAAAAGATTGAAGATATTACTCTTCAATCTTTTTTACTGGAACGTCCATATATATTTTTTCTAATGCAAAATGCTCGCGCTCTTCTTTAGTGAATATAGATACAATAACATCATTTAGATCAACTAAAACCCATGCAGTTTCAGCACCTTCAATTCCTCTAATATCATATCCATTTAATGCTGCGCCCTCCTTAAGATAAGAGATAGCTGCAGTAGCCTGACGCTCACTTGATACAGAGCATAAAATCATTTGATCATAAAAAGGAGAACGCTCCTTTGTATTATAAACTAATATATCATTAGCCTTAACCTTAGCTAATGCTTCTAAAACTACTTCTTCTAAAGTCATTTACTTACCAACCTTCATTTTATATTCTTCATAGACAGCAATCTGTCTTGGATGAAGTTTACCATTTTTACTCAAAATATACTTATTTGTATTTTCTAAGGAATATAATATAGCGGCATCAATACCATCCTTTAATAATATTTCTCTACATCTAATACAATCCTCATATTCCCTATTAATTTCTATATAATCTGCAATCATAATAATTGCTTCTAATATAGACATATTAGGTCTACCAAAAACATGATTATATATTGCATTAAATATATCCTCGTCATCACCTATAAGCTTTTTATACATATAGGCAGAGCCATAGGCATGATATAGGAAATTATATTCTCTACATTCAGCTATTTCCTCTTTTGTTAATAGCTTTTCTATTTCATCAAAGCTATCATATTTACAATAATCATGCATATATGCAGCAATCATAGCCTTTATAGAATCTACATTATACCTAATAGCAAGCTTGTTAGCCATATCACATACACCTAATGTATGTAAAAGCCTATGTTCATTCACCTTACTATATTTTTCTGTTACTAGCCTTTTAGCAAGCTCCAATGATTCCATTTGTAACAAACACCTCTGTATTATCTAGATACGTAACCTTACATTTACAGGCTCCAACAATAGAAACAAAGCCAAAGCCTGAAAACCAAATATCCTTCTTTTTTTTCCCATCAAAGATTAAATCCTTTGATTTATATTTTAATGATTTGGCCTCCTCTAAAGCTGGCGGTGTCAAAAGACTACCTAGCTGAGTATCATATAAGTGCTTTACCTTCTCAGTTTTACATCTATGGATATATAATGATTTTGCTGTATATACAATAACTGATACTCTATCCTCACATTCAAATTCTATAGATGCAAGTCCACCAAGGAAGATTGCATTATTTGATTGAATTTGATATGTCTTTGGAGTCATCTCTGAATCAGGAATTATTTTTTTATAGCTTGTAGGTAAAAGCTGATTTAAAACATCAGCCTCATTTATTAAGCCTGGAGTATCTATAAAAGCTCTATTATCCTCAAAGAATGGAATTCTAATTTCATTTAATGTTGTACCAGGAATATTAGATGTAGAAATAACATCATCCTTAATACTAGTATTTCTCTTTAATAATGCATTTATTAAGGAAGATTTACCTACATTAGCACAGCCAACAAAGTAAACATCTCTTTCCTTACGTGCTAAATCAATTGTATTCATTAAATCATCAATATAATATCCCTTTTTAGATGATACGATATGAATAGCATCAACCTTAAAATGAATATTCTCACATTCACGAGAAAGCCAATTGACAATACTAGATACATTAGTGCTTTTAGGAAAAACATCATATTTATTAGCTACTAATATAACATTCTTATCTCTAAGCTTATCAATCATTTTTTTATTGAAGGTTGCCTTAAAAGCAAAGATATCAACTATCATTACCATCAATGCATTTCTTTTTACAACATCATCAATAACAAGCTCATAATCCTTATTAGAGGCTACTATCTTAGGTAGCTCATTATAGTGCTTCATTCTAAAGCATCTCTTACAGTATACAGATTCCTCTGTAAGCTTAGGAATAAAGCCAGGCTTATTTTCATCCTCAATTTGTAATAATGCTCCACAGCCTTTACATTTCCTTAGAATCATCTGTGCCCTCCACATATCTCTTTAATACCTCAGAGTATCTATCAGGGTATTTTCTTTTAATTTTCTTTAAAAAGAAATTCTCTAATTTTCTATTAAATCTAGTAGGGAAAGTATCTGTTTTTTTATCAACAGCCTCAATTAATGCTACCTTTAGCTTACATCTTTTTCCGCCAAAAACATCTGTCATTAATTGGTCTCCAAATAATATAATTTCGTTTCTATTATATTTTCTACTAGTTCTTTTTTTAATAGCCTTCTTAATTCCTCGTTTTAAAGGCTTAGTAGAAAACTTAACACATTTAACACCTAAGGCATCAGCAAAATTAGTTACTCTATCCTTTCTAGAATTTGAAACAATAACAATCTCAAAGCCCATATCTATTAAAGACCTTTTCCACTCTAAAAGCTTTTCATTTGGCATAGTTTCTTTATATGAAATTAATGTATTATCTAAATCTGTTAGAATAAGTCGAATTCCATCCTCATATAGTTTATTGTAAGGAATTTCATATATTGACTTATAGTAAAAATCTGGAATCAATTTTTTAATCATATTAAATACCTCGTTTAATATTATACATAAATTCCGATACAAAATAAAGGAGTTTTTTATTTGTGTTATTTTTCTTACTTCCTATTTTAGGAGCCATAAAAAGTGAATCCTATCCAAGAAAGCTTTCTAATGATGAGGAAAGAGAGTACCTTGAGCTATTCCATAATAACAAAGACCAAAATGCAAGAAATAAGCTGATCGAGCATAATTTAAGGCTAGTTGCACATATTGCAAAAAAATATGAAAATACAATGGAGGATAAGGATGATATTTTATCAATTGGAATTATAGGCCTTATGAAGGCTGTCGATACCTATCAAATATCTGCCAACAACAAGCTTGCCACATATGCAGCAAGATGCATAGAAAACGAAATTTTAATGACATTGCGTGCAAACAAAAATAAAAAAAATCTCGTATACCTACAATCAACCATTTCAACTGATAAGGATGGTAATGAGCTTGAGCTTTTAGATTTCATAGAGGATAAGGATGTCGATTTATATAAATCCTATGAAAATAAAAAAATACATGAAAACCTTCATAACGCTTTAAAGACTTTATCATCTAGGGAATACGATATCATTTCAAGAAGATATGGTTTAAACCGTGAGGCACAAACTCAAAAGGAAATTGCTAGTGAAATGAAAATATCTAGAAGCTATGTTTCCAGGATAGAAAAGAGAGCCTTACTAAAGCTATATTTTTTAATGAAGGATCAAAAATAAAAAAGCTGTTCTGCAATTATTCGCAGAGCAGCTTTATAATTAGCTTTTAGCCTTAAGCTCTAATCTTAATTCCTTACCACTTTCAGTTGTAATAAAGAATGTATCTCCAACCTTGTGTGATAATACAGCCTTACCAAGTGGAGAGTCATTTGAAATCTTGCCAGCAAATGGGTCAGCCTCAATTGTACCAACGATTTCATATGTATATTCCTTCTTAGTATCAAGATATTTAACAGTTACACGTGTAACATCTAAAATCTTTGCATGCTTTAAAATGTTTTCAATTTCTAAAATACGTGCTTCAATATTAGCTTGTTGCTCTCTTGCTGAAGCATAATCTGCATTTTCAGAAAGGTCTCCTTGCTCACGTGCATCCTTAATTGCTTCTCTTATTTGAACACGGTCAACAGTCTTAAGTCTATCTAATTCATCCTTAAGATTTTGTTCACCCTCTTTAGTTAATTCATAAATTTCATCTTTGTTAATCATGATAAATCCCTCCTGATTTCTTACTTGTATATTATACTGAAAATTAATTTAAATTGCAACCTATACTAAATATTTTTTTCATTAATAACCATCGTTATATCTAGTTCTCTTAAGAGCTCTTTGAGATGCTCTATAGCCTGGATGTACTGCTTCTAGCAACTCATAAAAAGCCTTACTATGATTTTGATGATAGAAATGAGCCATTTCATGATATATGATATTCAAAATATATTCTAGTTTATATTTACATAGCCTTGTAGCTAAAATAATATGCCTTTTCTTATGAAAGCATTCACCATAGTAGCTATGAACATTTTTATATTGAAATGTAATATTAAATTTAATATTAAATTTTTCTTTTATTTCATCAATATTACTTTCTACAATTTTTTTTAGCTCCTTAGCATAAAATAAATGCATCAAGGATTCTATATGCTTACTATCCTCACTAGTAGTATGAATATAAAAGTTTTCTTGATCATATACTATAGTATTTGTGTTAGATTTTACTAGTTTAATATTATATTCGGCACCTAAAAAATGAATTGTATTATATGATAAAGGAGGCATAGTTAATTTCTTATATATTTCATCATAATTTTTTAAAATCATTTTCTTTATGAAATCATCCTTAAGCATTACAGGTGATGTAAAATAAAGAACCTGATTTTTGATTCTCATATATATATTCTTATTTGCTCTTTTGATTTTTACATCAAATAGGAAATCAAAGTCATTAACTCTAATGCTTCTCAATATAATCACCTCAGAAAGGAACAATTTATATGTTATCAAAATATAACTCGTTTATTAATTCAATAAATAATGCCTATGGTTCTAAAAAGAATTTTGAACGCGAGCTAATATATAAGGCTTACCAAAATAAAAATACTGGTAAGCTTTATTTTAAAATTAATAATTATCTAAATTTCAATATATCTAAAAATTTAGATGAGGAAAATGAATATTCATTATTAACCTGTAATTTAGATATATGTGATATATATAACTTTATAGAAGATTTAGATTATTCAAAATTATCAAATGCATATCATCACATAAGAAAGCTAATTGAGTCTAAGCAAATCAAATGGATTTAGCTTTTCTTCACATTTGAATTTAATCATTTGCTTAGGATGACGAGCAGCATCTAGCTCGTTATCCTCTATATCGTAAATTTCTTTTATATTAATATTAAATGTCTTAGTAGGTGTAAAAACCTCAATAGTTGAATTTGGTAAGAAATAATTTCTTTGTTCTACTATTGCAATTTTATTAATATCATCATAATCTCTAACAATACCAACAAATTCCTTTGTTGGACATGTAAGATTTAAATCATATAATTGCTCATCAACAGTTGTTTGTCCAAACAAAAAGCCAGTAGAGGTTAATCTATTTTCCGCCTTTGCGATTGCATCCTCATAAATACTAAAATCCTTAACTTGCTTAGTAGAATTATATTCATCTATAATTCTTCTATAGGAATTTACTACTGTTGCGATATAATGCAGTGATTTCATTCTTCCTTCTATCTTAAATGAATTTATACCTAAATCCATTAATTTAGGAATAGCTCTTATAGCGCATAAATCCTTACTACTCATCGCAAAATAATCACCCTCAGGATTTAATACCTTATTATCATCAATTAAATCATAGCACCATCTACAGCTATGAGCACAGCCACCACGATTAGCATCTCTATTAGTCATGTTATTTGATAGCATGCATCTACCTGAAATAGAAACACACATACCACCATGAATAAATGCTTCTAATTCTACATTAGAGGCTTTTTTAACATGCTCTATTTCATCTAGAGTTAATTCTCTAGCTAATACTACTCTTTGCATTCCTTGACTCTCATAGAAGGCAACAGCCTCTTCATTTGAGGTTGATTGCTGAGTTGAAACATGTGCCTCCATTTTAGTATGCTTTAACACCATTTTTAAAATATATAATGATGAAGCAATAATAGCATCTACACCACATGCTTCTAATTCCTTTAAATATTCAATCAATCCATCTGTATCTATATTATGCATTACTATATTACATGTAACATGTATTTTAGCATTATGCTTGTGAGCAAAATCACAAGCCTCCTTAATATCTGAAAGTGTGAAATTAGACGCTCTAGATCTTAATGAGAATTTTTGACCACCAATAAATACAGCATCTGCACCATATAATATAGCAACCTTTAGCTTTTCTAGGTCTCCTGCAGGAGCTAATAATTCATATTTAGCCATTAGAACAACTCCTTTTGGTAAACACTATCCTGATATGTAAATCCATCTTGGATATTTAACCCTAATTTATTTATTTCTATTTTTGCAGCAACAATAGATATGAGAGAATCATTTAATTGCTTATAAATTTCTAAAACCTTAATAAATATATCATCAGATAAATATAAAGGCTCTAAATACCCATATTTAAATTTTTTAATAATTTCATAATTATCTAGAAGAGATATCAAATAATGTCTATACATCATAGTACCATTTAAATTTTCAATTATTGGAATATAATCAGATCTAGTTGACTCCTTCAAATATAAATTACTTCTACTTGCCTTTATATTAGCCTTTTCTTCATATAATGATATTAGCTTACGCTTCGAATAAAACATTAATCTATGACCAAAAATTTGGTAAAATAAATTATTCTTATTTTCTTCAATAGAAGCATTAACATCACTTAATGGAATTTCTAAGGACATAGCAACCGCATCAAATCCCAAATCATTATACTCATTTAAATCTAAATGATTAGTTATCATTGTTTGAGGATCAAAAATAACTCTATCTACTATACCAATTTTTTTAGCAATCATATATACAGCAATATCAGTAGCTAAGAATAAGTTATCCTTGTACTTACTCATAAAGCCTTCTATAAATTTTAAATCATTTGGATATAGCATTTTATTAATTGCGATTATAGGTAAAACATTATTATTTTTACATAATAGTATTGCCTTATCTAAATCCAAATCCTCATATATTAATGAGGTATCCTTATTATTAAGAATAGCTGCATCAATATATTCAATAAATTTATTAAGTTGTTTTAAATTATATACTGATGTAGTAATTCTCATAAACACCTCTTATGAAAATAATCCATGACCAGCATGGATTAATTTTTTTAATATCTAAAGCTACCCTTTCCTTTGCCCTTACCCTTATTAACCTTTTGAGGTGCGGCAAAGCCTGAATAGTTTCCATTTTTAACCTGAGACTGCATTCTTCTCATGCTACCCTCATCCATATTCTTCATTTGCTTCATGGTAGACTTCATTTGCTGAAGAGATTGACGTAGCTTGTTAACCTCTTGAATGCTTCTACCTGATCCTTTAGCAATTCTTTCTCTACGTTTAAAATCCTTCTCGATTAAATCAGGATTCTTTCTTTCCTTTTCAGTCATTGAATAAATAATGGCAGATACCTTATCAAATGCCTTATCATCAACCTGATTCATTACCTGCTTCATTTGACCCATACCAGGAAGGAAGCCTAAAATTTTAGATAAAGATCCCATTCTCTTAATCATCTTAAATTGCTTAAGCATATCATTATAGTTAAATGAGGATGACATCATCTTTTCAGCCATTGATTTCATTTCTTCCTCATCTATGTTTTCTGTAACAGTATCAATTAATGATAACACATCACCCATACCTAAGATACGGTCTGCAAGTCTATCAGGATAGAATATCTCTAATGAATCTAGCTTTTCACCTGTAGACATTAGCTTAATAGGAATTCCAGTCATTTCCTTAATAGATAATGCAGCACCACCACGAGTATCACCATCTAGCTTAGTTAAGATAATACCTGTAATATCTAAATCCTTATGGAATGATAACGCAACATTTACAGCATCCTGTCCAGCCATCGCATCAACAGTTAATAAAATTTCATCTGGCTTAGCGATATCCTTAACATTTTGTAGCTCCTTCATAAGCTCCTCATTAATTTGTAGACGACCAGCTGTATCGATAATTACAAAATTACAGCCAGCCTCTTTAGCCGCCTTTAAGCCCTCTGTAACAATCTTTTCTGCAGTTGTCTTAGTTCCCATTTCAAAAACAGGTACATCAATAGACTTACCTAATGTAACTAATTGGTCTACTGCGGCAGGACGATAAATATCGGCTGCAATAAGCATTGGTTTTTTCTTTAGCTTCTTTCTATAATATAAAGCCATCTTACCTACAGCAGTTGTCTTACCAGCACCCTGTAAACCTACAGCCATAACAACAGTCATACCTGAAGATTTAAAATTCAATTCTACTGCTTCATCACCTAAGGTTTTCTTAAGCTCCTCTCGAACAATCTTAACTACCTGTTGTCCTGGATTTAATCCCTTAAGAATTTTTTCACCTAAGGCCTCTTCCTTGATGTTAGCTAAAAACTTTTTAACAACCTTATAGTTAACATCGGCCTCAAGTAATGATAATCGAACCTCTCGAAGCATTTCATCTATATCATTTTCATTTAGCTTTCCCTTACCAGTTAATCTTCTTAAACCCATCTGTAAGCGAGAGCTCAAGCTATCAAATGCCATAATATTACTCCTTTAAAATACTTAAAACCTGATTCTTACTTTCTTCATCAATATTTAAGCTTTCAATTTTTTTATATTTAGTAAGTAAATTAAGACTTTCCTCATAATCCTCTAAAAGCTTATTTACCCTTTTTAATTGATCAAATACACCATTTCTAGATATTCCATAATTTTCTGCAATTTCAGAAATAGATAAATCCATAAAATAATAATCCTCAAAATATCCCTTTTGCTTATCTGTTAATAAATTACCATATAAATCATATAAAGCAATTAATTCTTCTCTCTTTTGATTTTCCATACTATTCCTCAAAGAAGTCAGCAAATAAGCCATATAGGTATTGCTCGATATCAAACACCTCTAAATCCTCAACACCTTCACCTAAGCCAATATATTTAATAGGGATTCCCATTTCATGACGAATTGCTAAAACAATACCACCCTTTGATGTACCATCAAGCTTAGTTAGAATTACACCTGATACATCAGTTGCTTCCTTAAACGCTTTAGCCTGACTCATACCATTTTGTCCAGTTGTAGCATCTACGACAAGTAATGTCTCATGTGGTGCATCTGGCATTTCCTTTTGTAACACTCTTTTCATCTTAGAAAGCTCATTCATAAGATTAACCTTGTTTTGAAGACGTCCAGCTGTATCACATAATAAAATATCATAATTTTCATTCATTGCCTTCTTAATAGCATCATACATAACTGATGATGGATCACTACCAGCAGGCTTTGTTACAATTTCAACACCGATTCTATTTGCCCATACACCAAGCTGCTCAATAGCACCAGCTCTAAATGTATCTCCAGCAGCAAGTAATACCCTCTTGCCTTCCTTCTTATATTGGTTTGCGATTTTAGCAATAGAGGTTGTTTTACCAACACCATTAACACCAACAAATAAAATAACAGATAAGCCATTTTTATTAAGCTTTAAATTGGCATTAACAATTTCACCATTTAAATAGATTTCAAACATCTTATCCATTATCATTTCCTGAAGCACTAGTGGATCAGTAATATTTTTATGATGAACATCACTTCTAAGCTCTTCAATAAAATCAACAACTACATCAACACCAATATCAGCCATAATAAAGATTTCTTCTAATCTATCGAATAAATCATCATCAATTTCATCACTTTGCTCAAGAATATCCTTTAAAGATGCTAAAGCACCCTCTCTTGTCTTATGAAGTCCTAATTTGTATTTTTTATTTTTTGCTTTATCCTTCTTTTTAAACAAATCAAAAAATCCCATTTAAATCACTCCAAATCATAAGAAATTATATCATAATTCTAAACTATATTCAAACCTAAAAAGAAAATAGGTGACAACACCTATTTTCCAATTAATAAATTGTTATATTCCTCTAAGGAAATAATATTTTTACATCTAGGGAAATTACTACATCCATAGAATGTGTTCCCCTTATTCTTTCCCTTAGTAGCTACTCTTGAAACCATATGCCCCTTATTACATTTAGGACATTTAACCTCTATTGATGTAGAATTAACCTCTAAGGTTTGCTCCTCACAATGCTTTGAGCAATATAGGTCTCCATTCTTATCCTTAAGCAGCATACCACCGCATTTATCACATACAAGATTAGTAGGCATATCATTAAATGCTGTCTTACACTTAGGATAATTGTTACAAGCATAGAAGGTATTTCCTTTGCTCTTTCCCTTTGTTGCTACTCTAGATACTAAATTTGCCTTGCCACATACAGGACATAAAATACCAGTATCAACAGATTCAGTTTCAGGCTGTTCCTTCTTAATAAATGTACATTCTGGATAATTACTACAAGCAGTAAATTCTCCATATTTTCCTAATCTAATAACTAATGGCTTACCACATTTTGGACAAAGCTCATCAGTCATAATAGGATAAATAGCCTGCATATTTTCCATTGCCTCTTCTAAAAGAGGTTCAAATTCATTATAGAACTCATTAAGCTCCTTAAGCTTATCCTTTTGTCCTGCTGCAATCTTATCAAGATTATTTTCCATATTTGCAGTATATTCAACATTAATAAGCGAAGCAAAGAAATCATTAAGCTTATCAGTAGTAAGAATACCCTGATCAGTTGGAACAAGGCTCTTCTTTTCAATATTGATGTACTTTCTTTCAACTAAGGTATGAATAGTTTGAGCATAGGTAGATGGTCTACCAATTCCCTTCTCCTCCATATCCTTAATTAATGATGCTTCTGTATATCTACTCTTTGGTTGAGTTTCCTTATCTAAAATATTTATCTCATCCGCATTATAAGAATTACCTAATGAGAACTGTGGTAATAATGTATTTTCATCATCGTCTGATTTTCCATAGACCTTTAAATAGCCATCAAAAATCATTTGCTGACCAGTTAAAGCCCATAAAGAATCGGTATTGGTAAATTCTACCTTAGTTGAATTAAATACTGCGGCAGACATCAATGAAGCTAATGTTCTTCTATAAATTAAACTATATAGCTTGTACTCATCATCAGTTAAATAGCTTCTAATACTATCAGGTGTTCTATCAATAGATGTTGGTCTAATACCCTCATGAGCATCCTGCATATTCTTTTGATCCTTAATTTTAAGGCTACCAATGTATTTACTACCATAATGATTTAAAATATATTGATTTGCCTCGCTAACAAAGCTATCAGCTAATCTTGTAGAATCGGTACGCATATACGTAATTAGACCGACCTCCTCAGAGCCTATATTCTTACCTTCATATAAGCCTTGTGCAATTCTCATAGTCTTAGTCGGTGTAAATCCTAATCTATTTGATGCATCCTGCTGCATAGTTGATGTAGTATATGTTGGATAAGAATTTCTACTTACCTGCTTAGTTATTATATTAGATACTACAAAGGATAATAATCTAGATTTTAAATTTTCTAAAACACTTCTATCTGTAATTCTATTCTTAGAATCAATAGGCTTACCCTTTAATTCAACTAGCTTCACCTTAAATCCATTAAATAAAGCTTCCATCTCATAATATTTAACTGGAATAAACGCTTGGATTTCTCTTTCAAGCTTAACAATTAATAATAATGCAACGCTTTGCACTCTACCAGCACTCTTTGAACCAATCTTTTTATGTAAAAGCTTAGATAGCTTAAATCCTAAAATACGGTCAATCATTCTTCTAGCTTCCTGAGAATTAACCATTTCTAAATCAATTTTCCTAGGATTACTTAATGCCTCTACTACTCTATTTTTTGTTATTTCATTAAATGTTACTCTATTTGAAGAATTTAAATCTAACCCTAAGCATCTAGCCAAATGGAAGGCAATAGCTTCACCCTCACGGTCAGGGTCGGTCGCAAGATAAACCTCTTTTCCCTTGCAGTCCTTAATTATTTCTTTTACTAAAGCTTCCTTTTCCTTCATAACCTTATAGGTAGGAATAAAATTATTTTCAATATCAATTCCAAGCCCATCCTTACCAGATGTAGCCAAATCACAAATATGTCCCTTCGAAGATAAAACAGTGTAACCTTTTCCTAAATAGGAGCTTATTGTTTTTGATTTACTTGGTGACTCTACTATTATTACCTTATCCATAAATACTCCTCCTATTCTAATCTTACTTTATAATAAATCAAATTTATATTTAATGTCAATATCTATTTTATGCAACATATATAATAAAATATAAGTATTTTATAAATTTTTTAAAAAATAAAAAAATGCCAAATAAATTAAGTTTGGCAAATTTAAATTAAATATCAAGTTCTAAGCTAAGCTGTTTAGAAAAATATTTGCTAACTGGAGAAAAGGTTTTTCTATGAATTGGAGTAGGACCTAGCTTTTCTAAGGCATCTAAATGCTGCTTAGTACCATAGCCCTTATGCTTTTTAAATCCATAATTAGGATATTCAGCATCCATTTGCTCCATATATCTATCTCTAGTAACCTTAGCAATAATCGATGCTGCAGCGATTGAAGCACATCTAGCATCACCATGAATTATTGAGGTATGGGGTATTTCAAGCTCACCTAATGGCATCGCATCAATAAGACAATGCTCCGGCTTTATACTAAGTCCATTAATTGCCTCAAGCATTCCCTTCTTAGTAGCCTGATATATGTTTAAATTATCAACATCCTCAACAGAAATAAAAACAACCTCATATGCTAAAGCCTCATTAATTATAATATCATAAAGCTCATTACGCTTCTTTTCAGAAAGCTTTTTAGAGTCATTAATTCCCTTAATTCTTAAAAAAGGAGGTAATATACATGCACAAACAACAACTGGTCCTGCCAGCGGTCCTCTACCAACCTCATCAACACCGCATATTTGATGAAAGCCTTGATCATAAAGCTCCTCTTCAAATCTATATAAATCTTCAGTCTTCTGGGTGCTCATAGCTCATCGCTCCAATCTTATTACCTCTAAGCTCATTCATAATCAATACACAAACCTTTAATGTATCAACAATTCCACCCTTTAACAGACACCCTCTTTTTCTAGCTATCATATCGATAGTGTCATAAGGATCATCTGAAAGCTCATCAAGCTTATATCGAGCTTTTAAAAATTGTGGATATTGAATGCTTAAGTATTCTATACTCTTTGCGGTTATAGCATGTAAATCTAAAATCTCATCCTTAATAGAACCACACATAGCAAGCTTTAAGCCTACCATTTGATCTTCAAATTTAGGCCATAATATACCAGGTGTATCAAGTAGAATAAAATCATTAGTAACCTTAATCCATGTTTGACTTTTAGTAACACCTGGTCTATCACCAGTTTGTGCAGCCTTTCTTTTTGCTAGGGTATTAATCAAGGTTGATTTACCAACATTTGGTATACCTAAAATCATAGCCTTAATAAGCTTCGATTTTATACCCTTTTTTAATCTTGCCTCCATTACATCCTTTAAGGCAAGCTCTGCATATTTTATTACACTAGATATATGATAATTTGTTATAGAATCTATATCAAGCGATAATATATTCTTACTCTTATAATAAGCCATCCATTCCTTTGTTATATTAGGATCAGCTATACTGCTTTTATTTAATAAAATAAGCCTAGCCTTATTACCTACTATTTCATCAATCATTGGATTAGTTGATGAATAAGGAATTCTAGCATCCTTTAATTCAATGATTAAATCAACCATATTTAATTTTTCTGTTATCTCTCTTCTAGCCTTAGCCATATGGCCAGGAAACCATTGAATTGTCTGCATAACTACCTCTTAATTATAACCTCTTACTGGAAATATTACCTTCCCATATAAATCATCCATATTTATCATTCCAAATGATCTTGAATCATAGGAATTAATACGATTGTCGCCAATGGCAACAATCATATCCTTAGGAACAATAAATTCCTTGTATAAATCATCCTTTTTTTCACTACCAATAATATTTAAAAATTGATAATTATCTAATTCTTCACATACTAAAATATCATTAACATATAAAGAATTATTAGTAAACCTTAATACATCATATTCTACAGCAACAGCTCTTTTTATATAAAGCTCTGGCTTTTGTGAATATGAATAATTTGATGCATCAAAAATTATAATATCATTATTATTAATATCAAAATAAATATGACTACATAAAATCTTATCTCCATCTTGATATGTATCCTCCATAGATGAACCACTAATTGTACATGGTGTAATTATAAAGGTTACAATAAATAGCAATATTGAAATCCATGAAAAAATGAATATTGTAATATCAAGCCTTTTATTTTTACTATAGGAAAGCTTCTTCCACTCAACCTTAGTTTTCCATGATTGATAGATATGCATCAATAAATATCCAAGTAAAATAATAGAAATAATAAAGCTAGTGAAATATATTATTAAAATAATAATATTAATATTAGTAAATATTGAGGAAAATAAATATACCTTTCTAACAAAAATCAAAGACATTATAAATAGTATTATTAGGATACTAAAATAAAGTAGATTCTTATATATTAAAGTAAATCTCAGCCTTCCTTCCATTTTAGAATCAAGCTCTTTACTATTTAAATATTCCTCTAAATCATCTTTTTTCAATTTAATCACTCTTCGTCTATATGAAACATTTCTCTTAATTTATAGGTATCGACTAATAGTTCTCTACCCTTAGTACCATTCTTAGGTGAGACTATTTGTCTATCCTCAAGAATTTGTACAATTCTTTGTGCTCTATTAAATCCTAATCCAAACGCAGTTTGAATAGAGTTTATTGAGCATGTACCCTGCTGAACACAAGCAAGAGCAATTTGATATAATAAATCCTCAGATTCTCCTTGAGGCTCCTTAGCTCCTACTACTCCTCCAGTCGCCTTATTTACACTCTTCTTTAATTCCTCATGTGTAAATAAATATTCTGGAGAATACTTCTCACATATATATTCACAAACCTTCGTAATTTCATCATCAGAAATATAAGCACCCTGTGCTCGAAGTGGATTACCATTGTTCTTAATAAGCATATCACCACGACCTAATAGGCTTTCAGCTCCGATCTCATCAAGAATAGTACGTGAATCAACATCAGATGCTACTCTAAAGGCAATACGACATGTAATATTAGCCTTAATAGTACCATTAACGACATCAACAGTAGGTCTTTGAGTTGCTAAAATAATATGCATACCGCAGGCTCTAGCCTTTTGAGCTAGACGAATAATACAATCATTAGCCTCAGCACCACATTGCATAACAAGATCATTAAACTCATCAACAACTATAACTATAAATGGCATTTTTTCCATTGATGGTTCAGCTTCTCTTTTCTTATTATAATCACCAATATTTCTAACTCTATTTCTAGCTAAAACCTCATAACGTCTTTCCATTTCCTGAACACTCCATTTTAATGCCTCAGTTGCAATAACTGCATCATCAATAACTGGAGTTGCTAGATGTGGCAAATCATTATAGAATGAAAGCTCAACCTTTTTAGGGTCAACTAAAATAAGCTTTAAATTATCAGGTGAATTCTTTAATAATAAAGAAATTAGAATTGTATTAATAGAAACAGACTTACCAGATTGCGTAGCACCAGCAATAAGGGCATGAGGCATATCAGTAATATTTTGATACACTGGTGAGCCATCAATGTTTTTACCAATAGCAACTGATAATGGCTTACCATTATTCATGTAATCATCAGTTATAATATCACCAAATGCTACAACATCTGCCTCATCATTAGGAACCTCAATACCAATTGTATTTTTACCAGGAATTGGTGCTTGCATACGTAAAGATTTAGCCTGTAAATCCTTTTGTAGATTATCATATATTTGACTTACCTTTTTAACATTAACTCCAGGAGCTAATAATATCTCATATCTAGTAAAGGCAGGACCCTTAGTATAATTAACAACCTCACCATCAATACCAAATGATGTTAATAGCTGATTAATAATTTCCTTCTTCTCCTCAAGCCAAGGTGGATTATCATCAACAATACCATCGCTTGTTCTAAAAATTCTAGAATAAGGAATACTATAATTATCATATGATGGTGCTTGTGGTATAGCACTTGTTGGTCTTTCTATAGTCTCTCTTCTAGGCACATATGATGATTCATACTGAGGCATACTAGACATATTTTTAATAGCCTCCTCAATAGTTTGATTCTTATTTACAGGAGGATTATCAAAATTAATCTCTGGTGCCTTAAATGAAGGAGCATCTCCAAATGATAAATTCTCCTCAACAACAATTTCATCATTATAGCTGCTCTTTTCCTTAGCAGTTAAAAAAGATGGAATGTTTGTTTGAGAAGGCTTAGGCATAGATCTATCATAAGTATTATATTCATATGAAGGACTATCATCAATTTCAATATTAATTTTAAATTCAGCATTCTCATCATCATATGACTTGAAGTTATCATATGATGGTGCTATAATCTCATCCTTTTTATCCTCTTCAAGGAATTCATCTGCAGTACTAATAAAGCTAAATTCCTTCTTTAATGGAGACTTTTCATCAGGCATAACCTGCTTTTTGGAATAGTCAGAGCCACCATACACCTCATCTATATCATTTACAAATGTAAATTCATAATATTTAGTACCATGACGTCTTTCTAATTCCTCATCGGAAATATGCTTATTTTCTCTAATAAAATCATAATTATAATCAATATCAACAGAACCACTATTATCAACAAAATGTCTTCTATCTAATACATGCGTACCATGAATTGGAGATGCAACCTTACTTCTTTTAAAGCCATCCTTTTTCTTTATCAAGCCAATTCTACCTGAATCTATTTGAGGAATTCTAAATTTTTCTTCAGAATCAAGCATTAATATATTATTACCTTTTTTCTTAGCCATATATTAGACCCCCTCATTATATTTTTTAAATCCATATTCTTCCCTCACGCCCTTTGCCTTCTTAGGGAAATCTAAGCAGGCACTAGAATTGAATTCATACATAGATTCACACTTATAGGCAATTGACTTTAATCGATAGTTTGTAGCCATCTTTAATTCCATATTATTAAAGTCATCATAATCCTTCTCTTTATTATTCTTAATATTATCAGAGGCTTCAATTAAATCGTTATCAATTGAAGTAAGGATATCCTCAATATTACTTTCAATCACAATATCTTGATTAAATACAGTCTTACTATAAATCTTATAAGTTTCTTCACCAACTACAGCTATAATAACTAAACAAAGCTTATTAGTAATAATATTCATAGTTTGGTCAAATACAATCTTTTTAAACCACCAAGCTGGATTAACAATATTAACAATTTTCTTGATTTTAGAAACTGTAGAGCTAACCTCCTTAGTAACCTTAAATGCTTTTGAATCAGTTACTTTATTAGTAGTTTTCGCAAGCTCTAATATAGAAGAAACCTTAATCTTCTTTAATAATCTAATAGCCTTTCTATTTAATATCTCCTCAACACGCTTTTCAATATAAATTGTAAGCATCATAACCTCATCTACAGAAAGCTCTAATAATGGATGCTTACTATTAGGGAAAAATCTAGTCGCAATACCATAAACAAGGCTAGTTACTAAATTCTTACAATGAGCAACTCTAGATAGCTCTCCTCTTAGATCATTATCCTTAAAGCATTTTTGAGATTCTAAAATCATTTTTTTAACCTCAATCGTAGTTAAGGAATCCTCAGCAGCTTGTACTATAAATTTTTTGTTTCTTAATGATGATACAACAAATATAGCATAGGTCATACATATGATTATCGCACCTAGGACAATACCGAACAAGAAACTAAAAATCGTTGTAAAATCAAATTCAAATATCCAAATTTTAAGTAAAAAAAGTCCCATACGAAATCATCGCCTTTCTATCTATTATATTATATAATAGATTTAAATAAAATGAAAGGTAATAGATTGAAAAAAATAAAACTGTCAAGAAATGTACTGAACCCCAAAAGTTGGACTAATTAATTTAATATTGTAATTGATTTAAGGACTGTTGTCTATACATTAA
>SVAZ01000022.1 GCA_015059145.1 Erysipelotrichaceae bacterium | reverse complement strand
CTAAATTGTATATAATTAAAATTCATTATATTATGCTATAATTAAGATAAGGAGGTAATAATATAAGATTTAGGAAAATATATCTTGAGATATCTAATGTTTGTAATCTAAGCTGTAGCTTTTGTCCTAAAACTAAAAGAAAAGCTAAGCTTATGGCAGTTGATGAATTTAAAAGCATATTACCTAAAATACGCCCCTTTACTGATTATCTATATTTCCATTTAATGGGTGAACCCTTATGTCATCCTAATTTAAAGGATTTTTTAGATGTAGCATATGAATATAAATTTAAGATTATTATTACTACTAACGGAACATTATTAAAACAATGTGAAAATATATTATTAAATTCTAAAGCATTACATAAGGTAAATATATCACTACATTCATTTGAAGCGAATGAAGCAAATTTTTCATTTGATAGCTACCTTAATGATTGCTTCAGCTTTGGAAATAAATTTGATAATATTGTTTGTTATCGTCTATGGAATAATGGTGGTAAGGATGATTTAAATAATATAATTATCACTAAAATGAAAAGCTACTTTCCTATAGAATGGGTTAATGAGAAAAAAGGAATTAGAATAGGAAATAAAAAGTATTTAGAGTATGGAGATAAATTTGATTGGCCAGATATAAATTTACCTGAGGGTGATAAAATGGTATTTTGTTATGGATTAAGAGATCAAATCGGAATACTTGTAGATGGCTCTGTTGTACCCTGCTGCTTAGATCATGATGGCGATTTAGCTTTAGGTAATATTCATAATGAGGATCTAAATAATATAATTAATTCTCCTAGAGCACTTAACATTTATAACGGCTTTTCTAATAGGGAGGCCTGTGAGCCCTTATGTAGAAAATGTGGCTATGCAAAAAAATTTTCATAAAATAAAAAAACACCTTGGATTCTATTTAGAATTCAGGTGTTTTTTTATTAATCAAGAAATAGCTCCTTAAGCTTATCAGCCTTAGCCTTATCTATTCCAATTATATCCTCTATATAGCTATTAACTGAACCATATTTTTCTTCAATAGCTTCTATTGTTTTTTCTAAATACTCACGCTTAGCATAAAGCATTGCCTTTAATAGCCTTCTAAATCTCGTACAAGGGAATAAGAAAATATTCATAAGAAAAGATAAAGTAGCATTGTGTCTTCTATTAAATATATCTGATTGTGAAAAATCATGTAAAATGTTTTCTCTAGATACACCTAGGATAGTTAATAATAAAAACGATACTACACCCGTTCTATCCTTACCACCAGTACAGTGATATAAAACTCCACCATCACCCTTATTGATTAATGCATTAAAAAAGGTTCTAAGATGTTGTTGAGATGACTCTTCAAAAACAATACCCTTATACATATTAACCATAAAATTTTTGTAATACGCATTATCCTTAATTTTTCTAGATTCATTAAATAATGCCTTTCTCATTTTCTTTTCATGAGTTATACCAAAATAAGCTTGATCTAATAGTGGGATAAAGATGTGCTGAACACCCTCAGGGTAAATAACCTCACTACCCTCCTGTACCTCAACATCAGTTCTTAAATCAATAACAGTACCGACATTAAATTGCCTAATGAATTTGTCTCTATTCTTTTTTTTAGCCTTATCTAATCTTCCGCTTCTAATAAGTGAAAATGGCTTAATTGATTTACCATCCTCAGTCTTATATCCTGAAAGCGCACGAACATTTCTAATGCCCGATACCTTTATTTTTTTAATCATTAGTTTACCAATAATTAAGCAATAACCTCGTATCTAGTTACACCTACAATAGTTTCTCCATCTATTTGTAAAGCGGTAGGTCTATCAAATTCAACGATAATATGCTTACCCTTTCTAATATCTACATATTTAGTGTACTTAACATGTGCACCCTTGAATAAGCTAGGAAACATAATAAGAGTCTTTAGCTTTCTACTCTTATATAATACTACATTTGTAACAGAATTATCCTCTAAATTTCTATCTTGGTTTGGTGCAACCATCATTCCACCACCATAATATCTGCCCTTCATAGTAGGAGCTAGCCATACATTTTTATATTCCTTAGTTACACCATCAACAGTAATTTTAGCGTTAGGTCTCTTATAATGAAACAATAAGCCTTTAATTGCAATACTTGAATAATTAACTGGCTTAGTAGATTTCTTTTGAAGAATATCTCCCTTTTCGCAGCAATATCCATCAATACCAAAGCCTACTCCATTAATAAAAAGATATTCCTTATCATTAACAATTACCTTTGGAAGATTTTTAATTAAATCATTAATCCTAATAATCTTTTCGTCATTTTCGTTTTTAACATCCTTATAAAAATCATTACCTGTTCCGGCAGTATTAAAAAAAACATTACAAGGGAAATCTACATCTTTAAAATCGTTAACAAAGTGATTTAAAGTACCATCGCCACCAACCAAAATTAAAGAGTCCTCTTTTGTTAAACACTTAATAACCTCTTCTGTCTTTTCCTTATCTAACACACTAACAACAGTAGCATTTGGCTCATTAATATATGCTTCTATGTCGTTAACACATTTACCATTTCTAGATAATTGATTATATAAAATATATTTCATCGTTTCACCTCTAATACTTTTTCTACAAATTGTAACACTCTTTTTTAATTATACAATATTTTTTTTAAATAGAAATATTTTAATCTAAAATAATTGATAAATTAATAAAAAAAACAAGACAAATCGTCTTGTTTTTTCTAATTTCATTATTAAATATTATAAATTTGACCCATAGTCACATACAATTGTTTGACCTGTTAATGGTTTAGATTCATCAGTCGCAAAGAACAATAATACGTTTGCCACATCCTCTGCTGTACAAGGCTTAACCCCTCTAATATCAGAGTGTGCTGCCATTGCACCAAACATTTCCATATCCATGTTTGTATGATCCATTCCTGCAGTCATAGGTGTTAAAATGCTACCTGGACAAATTACATTACAGCGAATGCCGCTTGTTGCAGTACGCATTGCTGTATGCTTTGTAACACCAATAATTGCTGCCTTACTTGAAACGTACGCAGCACCACCTCCACCGTTATATCCAGCAACACTTGCTACATTAACGATAGATCCTGACTTTTGAGGAAGCATGTATTTTAATGCGGCACGAATAGCGTACATTGTGCCCTTTTGATTAATATCGATAACCTTATCTAAATCCTCATCAGAAAAATGGTTAATAGCCTTTAAGCCACTATCTAATACACCTGCATTATTTACTAATACATCTAATTTACCAAATGTCTTAACTGCAGCAGCCATTAGATTTTCACAATCCTCAACCTTAGAAATATCTGCTCTAACTGCTAATACTTCTCCACCAGCAGCCTTAATTTCCTCTGCCACCTTTTCTAATGCTTCTACACGTCTAGCACTAATAACAACCTTTGCACCCTCATGGGCAAATAGCTTAGCAGCAGCTTCTCCTACACCAGAGTTTCCTCCTGTAATTACAACAACCTTCTCGGCTAATCTGTTCATATATATCCTCCTAATTTATAATAGTTACTTGTTAATTTAATTATACTATATATTATGAAAATATACAAAAGTAAATCCTTTACAATTTTATCCAATATCTTTGTTCAACAGTTCCATCAACAACAATTTCATTTTCTAAAATTCCACCATTTTTAATTATAGTTTTAGCTGAAGCAATATTATCCTTATCACATACCATTAATACATTATCAATACCAAGCTTCTTACATTCTAATAATGCAAGAGAAATCATCATTGTTCCATAGCCTTTTCCTCTTTCACCTGGTAAGATTCCATCTCCTATATGTCCACCATTTAATAATAATTTCTCATTTAAATAATGTCTAATATTTACTGCACCAACCATTATTCCTCTATCTATATCTAAACAGAAAAAGGTCGAATCTGGAACAAATCCACTTGAAGCATCCTTTACATCTAAATTTTCACAGTAGTAATTGAAATCCTTATAATCTATTCTTCTAATAGCGTAAGGTGTTATGTTGCTTTCTAAACTAAACCACTTATCAAGCATTTCCACAATTTCTTTTTCATATTCCTTACATGCCTTTACTAACCTTAAATTCATATAACCATCTCCACTTATAATTTTCTAGTAATTGTATCACAAATTTATAAATAAAAAAAGCCTTCTAAAAGGGGAAACCGTTTTAATCAAACAGTTTCGGGAAAGGCTTTTTTATTTAAAATAATTGTTCTTCTTTTTCAGTAAATATATACATCAGCATTGAAAATGCTAAAGCACAATTTGCAGGGTAATATGCAGCCATACATAAATAAGAGCTCCACATGCCAGCATTAGAAAATCTATCAAACACTAGCATAAAATCAGAAACATAGAATAAAATAGAACCTACTGCTATAATAATTGATACTACATTTTTATACGCTATTGCATTACCAATAGATTTACCTACCATTGCTGAAATCATTATTGCATATATAATACATACTATTTTCATTAGCAAACCGCCAAAATCAAGCAATGGGAAGAATACTAAAAATAATACAGAAAATATTGCAATAGCACCAGTAAGGATAGCATCAAGCTTATCAAATTTTCTATACATTAAATAAGCGACAAAATAACAAACATGTCCTAATGCAAATATAGCGGCTCCTATAATAAAATTAAATGCAATTGCTATATCTCCAGCCATCGCAAGCATTAATCCTGAAGACATAAATATAAAAAATTTAATATTCTTTTGCTTTGTCATAAATGCATAAGCTAAGTTTATTATTCCAAGTATAGCAAAGCCTACGCTACATACACTCTTTAACAACAACCCAAACCCAGTCATTTGATAAAAAAAGTTACATATAAATACACCTATAATAATAAATATATTTATACCTAAAAATATTTTCTTTTGCATAGATATACCTCTTTATATAAATTATAACAACTAATAATTATTAAATCAACATTTATAGCATATCCAAAATTATAACAAATATTATATATTCATTATTTTCTCTTTAATCTCCTCTATTGCTTTAATAAAGGCCTCATCATCCTTACCACTAGGATCCTCAATATTAAAATTATCATCAAAGCCTCTACTTATCATAGGACATCCAACATTACATCCCATTGATATATAAATATCACATAAAGATACTAATTCTATAAATACCTTTAATGCAGCTGGAATTGACATATCCCAAAAAGGAGCTGCGATTACTATTCTATCAGCATCCCTAACCTTATATGCCCATGATAATGCTTTATCAGAAACCTCTCCATAAGTTCTTTTAATTTGCTCATCCTAAATTTTTTTAGTTGGATACACAGAATCAAAATCAGCCCAACCAACAATTTAAATCCTTCATACTATATCCTCCTATATATTTTTAATAGTTTGATTTAAAAAACTTAGAATTCTAAATTCAACACATCGTCTCTTTATTATGAAAATATATATATTATTTTTTTGAAATGTACCTTATAGTATATATTATACCTAAAAAATTAACAAATAAAAAAACTTGTCAGCTTTAATCTATTAGATAAATTAAACACTGACAAGCTATATTTAATATTCAAAATATAAATTATAATCTTTAAAATTTTGTTTTAAATCATTAAGTAATAATTCAGTAATACTTTTAGCACCTAAATAATTATAATGAGTGTTATCATTAACTCCATCAGGATATCTACTATATTCATTCTTTTTATAAATCAAATGAAATTCTTTAGTTTTATCCTCACCTAGCTGTTGATATAATTCCATTGATAATGTATGTAAATCTACATACATATATCCCTTTTTAACCGCATGAGATATAAGAGCCTCTGGATATCCATTATGTACATTTTGAATAATCCCATTTATAAAAGCTCTCTTACATGGACTAGAAACAACAATAGGTATAGCTCCTTTATTAATTGCCTCAGAACAAAACACATCAATATTTTCTAGATATTCTTTATCCTTAGACGTATATTTTAATGGATTATCTATAACCTCATCATTAGTTCCCAAAATAATAATTAATAAATCATTTTTCATCAAAGCATTCCTTATTGGTTCAAATCTACCCTGAGCTAAAAAGCCTTTTGTTGAAAGACCATAATGAGCATAATTTAGAACCTTAACATCATCCTTGGCATAATGCCTAATAATTTCTCCCATACCACATTGTGGATAGCAATTATAATTATAATCATGTGTAAGGCTATCACCTATTAAATATATATTTGCCATATAATTCTCCTTCACGCCCTAGATTTATTAATCATATTATATTACGAATTATTACCAAAAGCACATTAATCGACTTCTTTTATTATATCGGTTATAATAATAACAGTAGGAACTCAATCCTCTAATGTAAATAAAAGTGTAAAGAATTAAGCCCGATAACTGTCAAATTATTTGCGGGCTTTTTTCTTTTCTTTTGGCATTTATGAATTTGCCTATTTTTAATTGATCCATATAGTTTTCCTACTTTTACAATTTAAATTCACTTTAAATCATGAAATAATAACATGTACTAGAGGTTGATTTTGTTATTATTTTATACATTCCCATTCCTCACGTGTAATGAAATATACATATAAGCTTTCATTTTCATCCTTATATTCCTTTATTCTTTTCATTCCAATTGATTTTGCAGTAGAATATGAAGCAACATTTGTAGTTGTCATATATGAATATAAAGCATTATATTTTGTATTATTAAATGCCCAATCTCTAACTGCAATAGCTGCTTCCTTACCATAGCCATTTTGCCAATATAATTTGTCAATATGATAACCTATTTCAGGAAGTAGCTCTCCATCAATATTTTGAATTGTCAATCCACAATCTCCAATAAATATACCTGTATCCTTTAATATAATAGCCCATAATCCAAAATTATATTTTTGGTAATTATCTAAATTCCAATTTATCCATCTTTTTGTTCCTTTTGCATCATAAGGCTTGGGATAGTGCTTCATAGTTATTGGATCTGATAAAATATGATATAATTTATCAAAATCATCTAGAGTATATTCTCTTAATATTAATCTTTTAGTTTCTATTACCATAATGTCTTCTCCATATAAATTATGTTCTTCTTTTATTATAACACAACTAGATAACTAGGAATTTATCCAACTCTTTATTTGTCTTTTACCATTTGGTAATGAAATGAAGTTTCTCCCACTAATTTAAATCCAAGTCTCTCATATAATCTGCCAACTGGATTTTGTTTAAAATATTGAATAGTAACTTCTTTATTAAAATTATCACGTAGCACATCTTTCAAAATGCTTGTTCCAATTCCTCTGTTTTGATATTCTGGAATTATACAAATATTTCCGATTTCATATTTTCCATCTTGAATACAGCCATTATAAAACCCAACATCTTGTCTATCGAAAATAATAATATGTGCACCATCTTTATATGTTTCAATAAATCTTTTAAAATACTCTTTTTGCTGTTCTTCGTTCCATTCGCCATAATTCATTTCAACATATTTTTTATAAGCATTCTTTTTTACTTGATATATAAAGTCATAATCATCTTCAGTTACATCTCTCAATTGATATTTTTGCTTATTCATTTGTAACAAACCCTCACGATCATTTTAGTAAATTCTAATTTATCTTTCGCTATTATTATATCACAATAAGTCTAAGTTGTTATTTTATAAGTATAATTCGATTATTTGAAACCCCATGTCATACGTTTAATAATTTGAAACCACCCTGTCAAATCGTTTAACGAATAGAAATACTATTACACATAATATCTTATAAAAACACTATTAATTGATGAATAATTATATTTAATATCTAATACGTAGGAGACTCAACCCCCTATTAAAGTATGAAAAAAAGGCTTGATATCTTGTATCAAACCTAACGTTCTTAAATGTGTGTAAATACCTATTTTGATACAATTGCATACCCTAAGCCTTGTAATCGTTAAATTATTGGGGTGATCGTTAAATTGTTGCGTTTTCATACCCTATTAACGATTTAAAAACCTTAGCATATGCCAAGGTTATTATTTTAGATATTTCATTATATTTACTTGATCATCAATTTCTCTAATTAACTCATTAAAGTTTCTCCAACCTTGAGTTGATTCAGTATATGCATGATAATCTTTTCCTTCAAACAGGAAGAATTGTGAACCAGTTTTTATAACGATACCACCAACAACTTTTGGAGCATATCCTCGATTAAAGTTAATTGATTGTAAATAATTCCACAACGCTTCTTGCTTTACTTTAGTATCTTCAACTCTTTGATCTATTGCTTTAGTATCAAATATACCGACAGTTCCATCAGCAAATTTAACAATGAAATCGGGTTGGAAAGTATTCATTCCATTATTGTATGAAATACCAAAGTTAATTCTCATTAATTCAGAACCATTTTCCCAATACCATCTTACATGTTCTTGCATATCTAAATAGTTTAGGAAATCTTTTTCCAAATAATTAATATGTCCGTTTTGTCCTTTTAAAACAAATAAAGGCTGATATAGAGATTTAGCTGCTCGAATTGTCACATGAGTTTCAGTTGAATATCCGCGTTTATCTTCAATTTTAAAATCATAATGTTCGCCTTTTCTACCAGCATTTTGTTGTAACATTTCTCTAAATTCTCTTGTTGACTCGTCTAAGATTTCAGCAAAAATAGTTTTATTATTAACTACAATTCTTTGAATTGAAGAAACCCTATCTGATCTAGAAAATACATTATAGAACGTCATGAACGCATCAATAATGGCAGAATTAATTGGTGACTTAGAACGGACATAAGCTAATCCATTTAAATTTTCTTTTATCAAGGCATAGTATTGTGCTTGAACATCATTTTCTGCCATTTTAACACTTGCTTGTTCTCCTTTAATTGATTGTTCTGTTTCAATATCAGTAACATCAATTGTGGTTTCCTCAATTAATGTGTCTTTTGTATCTATGGTTAAATCTAAACCTTTTAATTTAAATTTTTCAATATTAGACTCTACGCTAAACAATTTATCTTCATCAGTTAATCCGAAGAATTTCATAAATGATTTTAATAAATATGCAGTGTAGTTAGAGTCAGCAGAGTTATAGTCACCTTGTCTAGATCTATAAAATGATCTAAGTTGTGTTTGTTCCCATACCATTAATTTATTGTATGGTTTAGCAAAATAAGAGAATTCTGTTTTTACTCTATTTGGATTATAACTTTCAGGTTTTGTTTCAAATTCTTTAATATTAGTAAAAATATAAGCATTATCTAATAATGCATTATTATATGATTTCGCTTCCGCTGTTCTTAAAATTCTACCAATTGTTTGTATTTCAAAAGTTTCAGATTTTCCTTCTCTAAACTTTATTAATATTTGAGCTCTTGGACAGTCCCATCCAGTAGCAACAGCTGTTTTGAAGACCAAATATTCAGTCTCATCATCAAGGTTTTTGATTTTCTTTTTATCAAAATGACCTTTATCATCGCACCAGAATTTTAATTTACCATTATCTTCAGTTATTCCTTTTTCTCTTAAGAAATCTTTAATAACTATTTTTTTAGCTTCACCTTCATCCACATTAGGAATTTGAATTAATACCAATGGATTAACTAAAGAACCAATTGATTCATATTCTTTTTTTAATTCTTCACGTTTTAAATATCCTTTTTCTAAAACAAGTAACTCAGAATCGGTATCTTCCATAGATCTATCTTCTTTAGAAATACCTTCGTTAACTATAACATCTTCCTTAATCATTCCTTCATCTATAACTTTTTGAGGTTCAATTACTACATCAATATGTTCATTTAGTGGCGTTGCGGACATCTCTAAAACTATATTTGGGCAGATAATAGTATTGATAAATTCTTGAATTCTTGCTTTAGCAGATTTACCGATATGTGATTCATCTATAACTAAAATGACTTTAGTTCCATTACGTCTTGTTTGATCTATAACATCAATGAAGTTTTGACCTTCTTGATCTTTCATTAAGTTGTTAGCCCATTTACCTGTTTTCTTATCTTTTTGAATAAGTTTTTCCCAGTTAATGAACACTATTTCATGATTTTTAATATATTTTCTAGAACCAAAGAAATCTTCTTCTAATAAAGAACAAACAGGATTTCCTCCTAAATACTTTTTAACATTATCAAAAGATTGTTTATGAAGCTCACCTTTTCCTGGACAAGCCCACATAATGCAAAAATTAACTTTACTATTTTCGCTTGCTAATTCTTCAAATAACGAAGAAGCCATAAATGTTTTGCCACTACCTGTAGGAGCTTTAAAAACAATTTCTTTTTTTGTTGAACTTCTAAAATATAATTCAAACAATCCTTTTAATTCATCTACCGCATCTCTTTGGTATTCTTTTAATGAATAAATCATTTTCACTACCCCCTTTTAATATCTTCAACGATTTCTTTATATATTTCATAAATCTTTGAAGGTATTGGTTTTACTTCTACATCTTTTATTCCTTCAAATAAAGTTTCATCAACATTATTATCTGATGAGAAAATATATACTACTTTAGTACCTGAAGTACTTAATACTCTTTGTTTAAATTCTTTAAATTTCGTTTCATTATAATAATCAGAGTAAATAAACATATGTCTAGATTCATCATTAGAAACATAATGAGAAGAATAATCATTTCTTTCTAATTGGATAAAAATATCCTCACTAATACATAAAAGTTCATCTACTTTTTCAACCAAACAATATTTAGCTTGATCCGTATTATTACTATCTTTAATAAAGTCAGTTTTGTAATAGATTAAATTCGCAGGAATTCCATCACTATACTTGGTTCCATCTGGTCTTATACCAGTAATAACTGTTTTTAATCTAGGATAAGTTACATCTGTACAAATGTTATTTTCATTGTTAGTACATAAAATGAATCTGCGATTTCCACCATCTTCTTTATTCAATTCTAATACAGCTTGACCAGTTGTCCCTGAGCCAGCAAAGAAATCTAGAACATACGAATTTTTATTTGTAGATACCCTTATTATTTCCTTTATCAACTTTACTGGTTTCGGCGTATCAAAAATTTCTCTATCACCAAATATATTTAAAATTTCATCCTTCGCACTTGATGATGTTCCAAATCCTGTTAATATTGAAGTCATGTAATATTCTTTTTCTTCATTTTCAAATGTTTTCAAACGTGGAACACCTTCACCGTTTTTCGGAAAATATATTCTATTATCTTGTAATAAAAAATCCATTTCTTCCTTAGTTACAAACCAATGTCGCTTCATTCGTTTTCCGCTAGGGGATATTATTTCATAATAATATGGAGATGTTATGTCTTCGTTTTTATGACCTTCTTCATATGAAATTATTCCTGATTGCCAATTTCCTCTTGGATCTTTATCTGGATTTGTTTGTTTTTGCTTCCATTCAGGTAACTTCATTACCTTATTAAATATTGTTTGATGTTTATTTCTATAGCAAACTACTATATATTCATGAAAATTATTAAATCTTTTTATAATTTTAGAATTTGTATTTCTATCAACCTTTGGGTCAGTCTTTTGCCATATTAAAACATCAACATTATCATATCCAAAAATTTTGTCACACAAAAGCTTCAAGTTACCTATTTCATGTTCATCAATCGAAATAAAAATAACTCCTGTATCTGATAATAATTCATTAGCAATATTAAGTCTTGCAGACATAAAATTAAGCCATTTAGAATGTCTATATCCGTCTTCTTTATCAACAAAAATATCATTATATTTAAAATCTTTATTACCAGTGTTATAAGGGGGATCTATATAAATACAATCAAAAGATATTTTGTTAATCATTTTATATATCGTAAGAAAATTATAATTATCTCCCTCAACTAATATGTTGTTAGTTAATAAATTAGAAAGTGAACTATTAGGACTATTTCTGCTTAAAAAAGGAATATTGTATTTAGTAGTTTCTAAAGTATTTTCTATTTCAATGCTTTTATCCCAATACAAACCATATTTTTCACTTTTTAATTGTGCTTGCAGTTCTTCAATATATTTAATTAATTCATCATGAGTGAACTTACTATAATCCTTTGCCATGTCCAAAACCTACACCTTTCGTAATATTAAAATATCTTTATAAAATCTTAAAATATTTCATATTTTTCGACACGATTATATCATTTTTTTCTCAATTTTTAAAGTCCATTAGGTGTACTTTTTGAGACTTATTACTTGATAAGTCTCTTTTTTATTTAATATATACGTTGAGGAGGTGAAAATATGAAATATGGCTATGTAAGAGTTAGTACTGCTCAACAACATATCGATAGACAAATAGATGCTCTTTTAGAGTTAGGATTAGATAAATCTTCTATTTATATCGACTATGAATCTGGAAAGGATTTTAATAGAAAAAACTATAAAAAGTTAATAAGAAAACTTAAAAAAGATGATCTAGTTATTATTAAATCTATTGATAGATTAGGTAGAGATTATAATATGATAATTGATGAATGGCGATTAATAACAAAAGAAAAAGAAGCAGATATCATGGTAATTGATATGCCACTTCTTGATACTCGTATTGAAGGTAAAAATTTAGTTGGTAAATTTATAAGTGATATTGTTTTACAAGTGTTATCATTTGTCGCTCAAAATGAAAGAGAAACAATGCGAGTTAGACAAGCAGAAGGTATTAAAACTGCTAAAGCTAGAGGAGTAAAATTTGGTAGACCAAGAATAACTCTTCCTAATAATTTTGAGATAGTTGCAAGACAATATTTAAATAAAAAAATTACAAACAAAAAAGCCTGTGAAATACTTGGTATGACACGAGGCTCTTTCTTTAGATATTTAAAAGAATTAGAAATCAAATAAAATATCAAAACAGTCAATATCAATTCCATAAATTTGCAATAACAAATACAAAACATCTAACGGAACTAATACATCACCATTTTCATACAATCTTAAAGTAGCGGATGATATCCCTATTAAGCCAGCCACTTCTTCCTTATTATAATTAGACCCTATCCTTAATTGCTTTAACCTTTCAGCAACATTTTTTTATCCAATCGTTTAAAACGATCATCACCATTTGGAAAAACTATTTCTAACCAATTACTATAAATTTCTTTAAATAGATAATGCTTGTTCCAAGGTGCAATCTTATGTGGAATATAATAGTTCTTTAATAATTCCTTTTGCTCATCATTTAAAGTAGCTACTAACACTTTATATTGATGCATAATTCTTCTAGCTTCTTCATATTCATCAATTCTACTTCTCGCCATTTCTGGTGAATAATAGCTAAAAGATTTAACAATGTATTTACACCTAGGAATTATCCTGCACCACTTATAAAAATCAATTTCATTTTTCCTAAAATAATACTTAACTTTCACGTTTAATCTTTAGATATATTTCTACACAATTATTCGGAATTAACAATCTATTTAACTGCTCTTGCAACTTTAAAATAGTTATATTTGAATATTTATGATTTCGAATAATATCTTCAAATAAGAAGTCATGATATTCCAAAAGACATTTTTCTAAAACGACAATTGTTTTAATACAATCACAATCGATAATGTTGTTAAATCCTTTTTCTAATAACTCTAACGCTGTTATGATGGATTTTGTTCTATGATCAAATGAGACTAAATCCATCTTTTTTAATTGTATGTTACCTATAGTTTTTGATTTAATGCCAAGTTCGTTAGTATAAATAACAACTTCATCATCTTTATAATCTGTTAATCCCAAGTTGTTGAATAAAGTATAACCAACAGCAATCCCTCTATCACTTAAACCATAATATTCAATTAATTTATCATTTGAATATTCAGTACCATCTTTAATGAAATATAAACCTTTTGCAATTGATAAAAGTAATCCTTCAACTTCTAACCTATTTAATACTTTCATAAGTGTTTTATCTTGTATCATATGAAAATACTTTTTATGTTCATAAGTTATTTCAAAAAACTCACCCTTTCTTTTATTAATATAATTCCTAATTGTTTGTGTATAGTTCATAAATTTTTTCCCTCCTTCGTGTACTATCTATCACTCTAAAGAAACTATTAATCAAGTAGTTTCTACACTATAAGGACAAAAAAGGTATGTTTTGACGAGGGTGTTTAATAAAATTTCTTATATTTTTTATAAATCCGACATTGTCGAGTTAATCAAAATACGAAAAATTAAAGACGGGTGAGACTTGAACCCCTAAAAACAAAAAAACAGGAGCACATCATTGTGTTCCTGTCGAATTAGTTAAATGGTGGAGCTGCGGGGACTCGAACCCCGGTATACAACCCACGCTACTATGCTTTCTACACGTTTAGTTTATCCTAA
>SVAZ01000021.1 GCA_015059145.1 Erysipelotrichaceae bacterium | reverse complement strand
GTCCGGTGGTGTAGTGGTTAACATGCTAGTCTGTCACACTGGAGATCGCGGGTTCAAGTCCCGTCCGGACCGCCATTTAAATATGCCTCGGTAGCTCAGTCGGTAGAGCAAAGGACTGAAAATCCTTGTGTCGGCGGTTCGATTCCGCCCTGAGGCACCATTTTTAATGATTTCAAACCTTTCTTATTTGCTTAGTTTAATTACTAAGCTTTTTTTCTTTTTAAATTTAAATAATTATCATTTTTTTTTATTTGCTAATAGTGTATAATTAATTATAGAGGTCAAATCCTATTATTATTAATGAAAGGAGTAATAAATGATTCATTTCATTTATTGTGTTTTTTAGAATGCTTACTATTCTCAATTTTTTTCAAGATAATTTTGTTGCAAGAATGATATTAGATTCATTTTTCACAATTATTTATATTTCATTTATAATATTTGTTGTAATTAAATATAAAAAGGCATTAAATTTATTTTTAATCGGTTTATTGTTGCATGTTATCTTTTTTATTTCTGAAAGTCTTGGATTAGAGATGTCTAAAACCTTGTATGGACCATTTGTTACTGCCTATATAGTTTTAGCAGTTATATTACTTGCTCCTGAGCTTAGAAAAACCTTGGAGTCTTCTTATAAAAAGAATGATAAGAATGACATGATTATTTCATCTACTCAAGCAACAAAGGAAGCTATTGTAGATGCCGTATTTAATATGTCATTTACTAAAATTGGAGCGCTTATAACTATTGAGCAGCATAATTCATTAGATCAATATGCTGAGCGTGCTATCACACTTAATTCTGATATTTCTAGAGAGCTATTGGAACAAATCTTTATTAAGGATTCTCCACTACATGATGGTGGTGTAATTATACGTGGTAATAAGATAGTTTGTGCTGGTGCTTATTATGTATTAACTCAGGATGATTCAATTGATAAGACTATTGGTTCTCGTCATAGAGCAGCTGTAGGTATTTCTGAAATTACAGACTCTTTAACGATCGTAGTTTCAGAGGAAACAGGACGTATTCATGTTGTTAATGCTGGCTTTATGAAAATCATGGATAGCAAGAATGAATTATTAGAATATTTAAATTTATTCTTAGGTAAATAATAGGAGGAAAAAACATGAAAATATTAAATTTAATTATTGAAATTGTTACGAGCCCATTTTCATTTTTATTTCATTCTAATATTCCGCTTCAAAACAGTAATAAGCTATTGAAGCCTGTAATTATATTTGGTATAGCTTTTGCTATAACTATAGTTTTGGCACTGTTTTTTTATAGATCATATATATTTAAGTAGGAGTGATTATTTATGTTTGATCAGCATCCAATAATTCCACTAATATTTTGCTGTATCACAATTATAATTATTATTAAGCAATGCCTTGTTAAAAAAAGATTTTTAAAAACTAAAGCATTGCTTTCATGCGCTTTAGCGTTTGTTATTACATTTATTTTAGTATTTTATAATGATATAGGATTAGCTGGAAGTTGGCTAGAAAAAGTTAATATTAATGTAATAGATTGGATATTACTAGTGATCGATATTCTTATTGGTATTTTACTTATTTCAACATTGGATTTTTCCTTTGCAAATGAAAGAGTTCAGCAGCTATTAAATAAATCCATTGAGGAAAGTAAATATTATGTAGTTTTAGATAAGAAGGATAGAGTTAAAAATATATCTGGGCTATTATTAGATGACTTAAATACAGATTTATCTTCAGCATATAATAAGAATTTCTTTGATTTGTTAGAAAGTAAATATAGAATTATAGGATTTAATGGTCAAGAGTGCTTAAAGGATGATATAAAGCTATTTTATAGTCATTATGATAAGAGAGCTCAAAAGGATCAAAACAATAAGATTACTATTGATTTACAGGATGACCTATTAAAGGAAAGTGCTTTATATTTTCATGAAACTAATTTATTCAGTGGTGAAAAATATAAAGGTAGAATCTTAATGGGTGAAAAGAAAAATGAGGAAAGCTTGATGGGAATAGAAAAAGAGCTTAATCAGGCTTCATCTGAATTAATTACTATAAAAAATAGATTTGTCACTATTTTAGGTAAAACTACAGATGGTGTTTATTTTAATGATATTACTAATGGTTCAATATGGGTTAATGATATTTTAGTTCAAAAGCTTGTTTTAAACGGAAATAGTATTTCTATAAAGGATTTTTATAGAATGATTCATCCAGATGATCTTCCTTTTTATGAAGAGAAAATGAAGAGCATAAATGATTCCTATAGTATTACATATAGATTTAATACAGGAAGCTCATATGTTTATTTAAGGGAAGAGGGACAAAAAATTGTTAATGGTAAATCAATAGAGCTATGTGGAATTATGACTCCTATTGATAATTATAGCTTTTCTAAAACTGAAACTATGCTTGATACAATCGGAGGCGAGCCTGAGATGCTTGCTAGATTAGCTCAGCTTGAGAATATTGATAAGATATTTGAGGTTGTTTATTTTAGAGTTGAATCTATTCCTCAAATTAACGCTACCTGCGGTAGAGCTATAGGTAATACAGTTTTATCTCAATATGTTGGTTTATTTAAACAAAACTTTGTTACTGACAATCAGATTTATAGAATAGATGGTTTAGAGTTTATTGCCTTTATTACGGATTATAGAAAAATGGATGTTCTTAAAAATAATCTTCAAAGAGGTGAAAAGCTTTTACACATTACAGCAGATTATGTTAATACAAAGATTGAGGCTGAGGTGTTTATGGGTATTTCTAGGAGTGATGATCATCCTAGCCATAAGAAGGCTTTAGAACATGCTAAAGAGGCTTTAAGGTTTGCTAGAAATCCACAGTTTAATTCAAATTATGCATTTTATAAGGATATAAAATAATGAATAAGAATGAGGCTAGATCAAAAGCGTTAAAATTAAGAAAAAATGAAAATAAAGCTATTTCATCTGAAGTAGCTTTAAATTCATTATTAGAGATGGGTATATTAAATGATATCAATCATATTGGTATATATTATCCTATAGGTAAGGAAATTAATATTATCGACATAGTAAATAAATTTCCTGATAAGAAATTTTATTTGCCTATTACAAGAGATGATATTAGCTTTATAGAGTATAAGCTAAATGATAATCTTGTGGATGGGCCTTTCAATACTAAAGAGCCAATAGGTGATATTGTAAATAGAAGTAGAATTGAATGCTTTATTATACCTTGTGTTTCTGTTGGAAATGGTAATAGAAGAATAGGCTATGGTAAAGGCTATTATGATAGGTACCTTGATGGCTATGAAGGTATTAAAATTGGTATATGCTACAAAAGTGGTATAAATTTAGATGTTATATGTGATGAGCATGACATTATATTAGATTACGTTATTGCAGGGTGATTATATGGTAAGTGTAGTGCTAGTTATGGCTGGTAAGGGTAGTAGAATGAATAAAAATGTGAATAAGGTTTTATTACCACTTGGTCAAAAGCTGGTTTTTGAGCACTCGTTAGATACATTTAAAAGCCTTGGCTGTGAGGTTATATGTGTTGTATCTAAGGATGATTATCCTATGATTAGTGAAAGGCTTAAGCATGTTAAATTTACATTTGGTGGTCAAACTCGTCAGGAAAGTGTAATGAATGGACTTAAAGAGTGTAGTGGAGATTATGTTTTAATTCATGATGCCGCAAGACCATTTATCAGTGAGTCTGTTGTTAGAGAAATAATTTCCTCATATAAGCTTAATGAGGCAATCTTATGTCATCATAATGTTAAGGACACTATTAAGTGCTTTACAAATGATGGAGTTAGTACACTCAACAGAGCCTCCCTTATTGCAGCCTCAACTCCTCAATGTGCATCACTTGAGGTTCTTAATGAGGTTTATCAAAAAGCGTCTAATGATGCTTTTGTGGCAACAGATGATTTGTCATTGATTGAAAGATATAGACCTGACATTAAAATTAATTATGTTTTAGCTAATGAGGAAAGCTTTAAGATAACTACTCCGCTTGATTACGAATTAGCTAAGCTTATAGTAGAGGTGAAAAAATGATTAGAATAGGACATGCATGGGATACTCATAAGCTTGTTGAAGGAAGAGATTTGATACTAGGTGGCGTAAAGATAGACAGTAAGGTTGGACTGTTAGGGCATTCTGATGCAGATGTTGTTTTACATGCTGTGGCTGAAAGCCTATTGGGTAGCCTTGCATTAGGGGATTTAGGAACACACTATCCTGATACAAGTGATAAAACACTAAATATGAATTCAGGTATTATTTTAAAGGAATGCTATCAAAAGATTTTAGATAAGGGATATCGTCTTAATAATTTAGATCTTACAATTTATTCTGAGTTTATTAAGATATCTCCTGTTAGGGTTAAAATCCAACAAAGTATTTCGAGCATATTGGGTGTTGATCCTGAAATGATTAGTATAAAGGCTACTACACACGAAAGAATGGGCTTTATAGGTAGAGGTGAAGCTATTGCGTGTGAATGTGTATGTCTAATTGAAAATTAAGGCTAATTTTAGCCTTTTTATTTTTTTCGACAAAACTCTTTATTATTTGATTTTTTGTGTTATAATTAAATTAATAAAGGAGGTTCTATTATGGCATCAAAAAGAAGTGGCGATTATTTTGGTTTAGGATATCTTATTTCACTTATCCTAGCAATTATTCCTGTTACTGCATGGATCTTAGGTGCATTAACACGTTTTAAGGAAGGTAAAATTATTGCAGGTCTTATTAGATTAATCTTTGGTTTCAACATTGTTTGGCTATTAGATTTAATTTTAATGATCATTTCTAAGCATATTTTACGCTTATTAAACATTTAATGTTAAGGAATAAGGTGGGCTTATCGCTCGCCTTATTTTTTTATTCCATTAATATTAAAAACAATAGCGAATTACATAATGATTTATCAAATCATTTAGAATTAAATATAATATATATTCAAGGAATTCATTTGAAGCTGAATGTATTATACATATTTTAAAATATTAGCCATATATTATATTGGTGATTAAATAAATGATAATAAAAGATGGAATTTTGAAGGATGATGAAATATCATTAGAAACCCTTGAGGTGAATTTAGGAAATACTACCTTGCTGTTGTTAGAGGGCTATAATGCCTTTGCAATGTGTGGTGCATTAGATGTTGATATTTATAATACACCTAGAATGCTTGAAAGAAAGGTAGCTTGCTTTAAGGCTGTTGGTGTTAAAACACTTGAACAGCTATATGAAGCAGAAATATATGAAGCATCTGAATATGCTAAATCCTTAGGAATAAATAAGGGAATTAGAGTAAGTGAAGCGTTTAAGAAGCTTTCTCAAAAATAAATTTTTTTGGATTGGTATAGCTATTATAGCGCTAGTTTTTAAAATGGCCTCAGGATATTTTTCTGAGGCTGTTGAAAGCTATACGGCCTCTATTGTTAAAAATTATTCTGAGGGTTTAATCGCAGATAGTGTCGATGATGAAATATTAGAGGACCTGGAAGGTGCAAATTTTTTTATTGAAAGCTATGATTCTACAGGTAAGGTTTCATATGCCTATGTTGATTCTTTAAAGCTTAACCAAATTAGAAATGATGTCATTTTATATATGGACCAGGCGATAAATCTTATTAATGATCATTCTGATTTTGATTATATTGAAATACCTATCGGATACATCTTTGGTATTAAATATTTTTTCTCCCACGGTCTTAGAATTCCTATAAGCCTTGAGGTTATAGGAAATCAAGATGTAGAATTAAAGATAGATACAGTTACTAAGGGCATTAATACAACTGTTATTGAAATCTATTTAAATATATCTGTCGATATACAGGTTGTAATTCCATTTCAAAGTGAATTGACAACTACTAGTACTAGTATTCCCTTAGCTATAGAAATTATGAATAATGAAATTCCTTACTATTTGGGTGACATTATTGAGTGAAATATGGTAAAATATCACCAAGGTGATTGATTATATGATAAGGGTATTATTTGTATGCCATGGGAATATTTGTAGAAGTCCAATGGCTGAGTTTTTATTTAAGGATTATGTAAAACGTAAGAACAAATCTGAATTATTTGAAATTGCTTCATGTGCAACCTCAAATGAAGAAATCGGTAATCCGGTTCATTACGGGACTAAAAGAATATTAAATGATTTAGGCATTGATTGCTCTAGTAAAAGAGCTAGACGAATGACGATGGCCGATTATGATTATTATGATTATATAATTGTAATGGATGAAAATAACATTAGAAACATTACTTACATTATAGGAAATGACAAGTATAATAAGCTTCATTTGCTATTAGAGTATGCTGGATTAAATAGAGGTATTAGAGATCCTTGGTATACTGGTAATTTTACTGAGACATATAAGGATATAATTTTAGGTATTGAGGGTTTTTATAAATATTTAGAAGAAAACAATAAATGTTAACTTTAATAAAGGTAATTTTTGTTGTATAATATTTAACAGGTGGTATTTATGGTTATAAAAACAAAAAAGGGTATGTATCAAATTCAAACAAATTATAGAGATGCCTTTAACGAAGATGAATTTGTCGATAAGTATATTGAAGAATGTATGGATAAGTATTTATTTATTGTAGGTGATATTTCTTCTGGAATTCTAAGATTAAAAGGATTTGATAATAATCCTACAAGTAAGAGCTATCATGGGTTTATAGATGATTATTTAGAAACCTCATGTGCTTTTGGTTGCCCATATTACATTTTAAAAAGAATAAAGAACGAACAAGAGTATGAAGCACTTCAAAATGATACTACTGAGTATCCACGTGCTGAGGTAGTTATCACTCCTATAAGCAAGGAGAATTTTGATAAGGAATCATTAACCTTAAATTCAACTCCTAAGGAAAAGGCTAATATAGTTATTGATATGACAAAGGTAAACGCAATTCCAAAAGGAAAGCTATCTAAGGAATTAGAGGAAATTGTTATTCAAGAAAGAACTAATCAATCAAATAGCAGAGGTGGAGCTAAGCAAGAGATTAAGCGTGAGGAAACGACTACATATGTATCTGCTAGCCCTGATTTTGATCCATCTAAGAGTAATTCTCAAAAGTTTAATAGAAATAATAACAATAATAATAAAAATAGAAATAATAGGAATTTTAATAAAAATAAGAACCATAATAAAAATAATAGCAATAATAAATAGAGGTAATCATGGAAGATTTACAAATTGTCGAAGAGATAAAGAAGATTTTAAACAAAATTCGTCCATACTTGAATTCTGAAGGTGGAGACCTTGAGTTTTTAGAATACAAGGATGGTATTGTATATATTAAAATGCTTGGAGCTTGTGTTGATTGTGGATCATTAGATTCCACATTAAAGGATGGAATAGAGGCTTTATTGGTTGAAAATGTACCAGATGTTATTGAGGTACGAAACGTTTTAGACTCAGAATTATAATAGAATAAAATAGAAAATGCTAGCTTGATGAGCTAGCATTTTATTTGTATTTTTTTATTTATTGCTATATAATAAAGTTAAGGGATAAGGAGGTACGATTTATGAATAAAAAAATAAGCTTAGATATTTCTAAGGCGTCTTCTTTTTTTGATAAGAAGCTATATGAAGACGTTAAAAAGGAGGTTGTAAATGCACATAAGCTATTAAGAGCCAAAACTGGTGCTGGCAATGATTTTCTAGGATGGCTAGATTTACCTGTATCATATGATTATAGAGAATTTACAAGAATTAAACAGGCTGCAGCTCAAATTCAACAGCAGTCTCAGGTTTTACTAGCTATAGGTATTGGAGGCTCATATTTAGGTGCTAAATCAGCAATTGAAATGCTAAAAAGATATTTTAATCAAGAAGGAGTAGAGGTAATATTTGTCGGTAATCAAATTTCTTCTACATATACAAAGCAGCTTTTGAATTATTTAAAGGACAAGGATTTTTCTATAAATGTAATTTCAAAGTCTGGTACAACCACAGAGCCTGCTATTGCTTTTAGAATTTTTAAAGAATATATTGAAAAGCGTTATGGCAAGGAAGAGGCTAGAAAGAGAATATATGCAACCACAGATAAGGCAAAGGGCGCATTAAAGTCTTTAGCTACTGAGGAGGGCTATGAAACATTTATAGTTCCTGATGATGTTGGTGGTAGATTTTCTGTCTTAACTCCAGTTGGGCTATTACCTATTGCTGCAAGTGGTGTTGATATTGATCAAATGATGAAAGGAGCAAAGGAAGCATATGTTAATTACATGGAAGAGGATGTAGAGAAAAACGATGCTTTAAAATATGCTCTTGTTCGAAATGCCTTATATAGAAGTGGTAAGAAGCTTGAGATGCTTGTGAATTACGAGCCTAAGCTAAACTATTTTTCTGAATGGTGGAAGCAATTATATGGTGAATCTGAAGGCAAGGATGGTAAGGGTATTTGGATTACATCTGCATCATTTTCAACTGATCTTCATTCATTAGGGCAAATGATTCAAGACGGTGAAAGAACTATATTTGAAACAGTTATTAATATTGAATCTCCAGAGGATGATATTATAATAGAAGCTGATAAGGATAATTTAGATGGGCTAAATTTCTTGGCAGGTAAGTCTATGGATTATGTTAATAAGATGGCAATGACAGGAACTATGCTTGCCCATGTAGATGGAGGGGTTCCAAATATAAAGGTTAATGTTCCGGCTATATCGGCATATAGCTATGGATATATGGTTTATTTCTTTGAGCTTGCTTGCGGTGTTTCAGCCTATACATTAGGAGTTAATCCTTTTGATCAGCCTGGAGTTGAAAGCTATAAGAAGAATATGTTTGCTTTATTAGGTAAGCCTGGATATGAGGAAATGAAACAGGAATTAGAGGCAAAATTAAAATAGAAAATATAAGGGTTCTTTATGAGCCCTTATTTTGTTTATTTGCTTAATTATTACTAGTATTATAGGTTCTAATATTCAAAACTAACTATACTTATAAATAAAATTTATGAGACGCAGCCAACAAAAAAGAAATTTTTTAAAAAACTTACACAAAGTTATCATTTTTGTATTACCCTCACACACAAAAACAAAAAGCAACGAAAAATTCGACAAAAATCTATAAATTTTATTTATGGAAAATTTGTAAAACATTAAATATTATAAATATGCGCTCATTTCATTGAAGATATAAATATTTAATGTTAAAATGCAACTATCAAAGAGGGTGTTCAAATGGATAATTTAGTTATTATTAAAAAGGATGGAACCTTGGAGCCTTTTAATACTGAAAAAATTAAAAGGGCAGTATCTAAATCAGCCGCAAGAGTACTTGTTACATTTACGGATCAGGATTTGGAAAATATTGTAAATACGGTTTTATCCAGCATTTCAGAAAAAAAGCTAACTGAAGTGACAATTAAACAAATGCATAATTTCGTAGAGGGCTCGTTAGAAACACATTTTCCTACTGTTGCTAAGAGCTATAGGGACTATAGAAATTACAAACAGGATTTCGTACATATGCTAGATGAGGTATACATGAAGAGTCAATCTATTATGTATATCGGCGATAAGGAAAATTCAAATACGGATAGTGCATTAGTTTCTACTAAGCGTAGTCTAATTTATAATCAATTAAATAAAGAGCTTTATAAAAAATTCTTTTTAAATGTTGAGGAGCTTCAAGCAATTAATGATGGATATATTTATGTTCATGACATGTCTGCACGTCGTGATACTATGAATTGCTGTTTATTCGACGTTGCACGTGTTTTAAAGGGCGGCTTTGAAATGGGTAATGTTTGGTATAACGAACCTAAGAGTCTAGATGTAGCATTCGATGTTATCGGTGATATTGTATTATCTACAGCTGCTCAGCAATATGGAGGATTTACTGTTCCTCAAGTTGATTTGATATTAGAGGAATATGCTGAGAAATCATTCCAAAGACATTATCATAAGTATGTTGGATTAGGATTAACTCGTGTGAAGGCTAATGAGCAAGCCATTGAGGATGTTAGAACTGAATTTAAGCAAGGCTGGCAGGGTCTAGAATATAAATTTAATACTGTAGGATCAAGTCGTGGAGATTATCCTTTTATCACTGTAACATTAGGAACTGGTACATCTCCATTTGCAAAAATGTGTACGCTTGAATGCTTAAAGGTGCGTCGTGGTGGACAAGGCAAGCCTGGTAGAAAGCGTCCAGTATTATTCCCTAAGATTGTATTCTTATATGATAAGGATTTGCATGGGCCTGGATGTATTAATGAGGATTTATTTGAAGAGGGATTATTATGCTCTTCAAAAACTATGTACCCAGATTGGTTAAGCTTAACTGGAGATGGATATGTTGCGTCTATGTATAAGGAATATGGTGCTGTAATATCTCCAATGGGTTGTAGAGCATTTCTTTCGCCATGGTATGAGCGTGGTGGCTATTATCCTGAGGATGAGGATGATAAACCAGTATTTGTAGGTAGATTCAACATTGGTGCTATTTCGCTTCATTTACCTATGATTTTAGCTAAAGCGCGTCAGGAATCAAAGGATTTCTATGAGGTTTTAGATTATTATTTGAATATGATTCGTAAGCTACATTGTCGTACATATGATTATTTAGGTGAGATGCGTGCGTCTACTAATCCACTTGCATATTGTCAAGGTGGATTTTATGGTGGTAATTTACAACCACATGAAAAGATTAAGCCTTTATTAAAATCTGCAACTGCATCATTTGGATTTACTGCATTAAATGAATTACAGCAATTATACAATGGTAAATCTATTGCTGAGGATGGAGAATTCGCATTAGAAACATTAAAGTATATTAACGAAAAGATTGCGGTATTTAAAGAAGAGGATCATCATTTATATGCAATGTATGGTACTCCTGCTGAAAATCTATGTGGTCTTCAAATTAAGCAATTTAGAAAGCAATATGGAATTATTGAAAATGTTTCAGATCGTCCTTATGTTTCTAATTCATTCCACTGCCATGTTACAGAGGATATTTCTCCAATTAGAAAGCAAGACATTGAGGAAAAGTTCTGGAACTACTCTAATGGTGGAAAGATTCAATACGTAAAATATCCAGTTGATTATAATATCGATGCGATTAGAACACTTATTCGTAGAGCTATGGATAAGGGCTTCTATGAGGGTGTTAATCTTTCACTAGCATATTGTGAGGATTGTGGGCATCAAGAGCTTGCTATGGATGTATGTCCTAAGTGTGGAAGTAGTAATCTTACTAAGATTGAAAGAATGAATGGTTATTTATCTTATTCAAGAGTAAGTGGGGATACTCGTTTAAATGAAGCAAAGATGGCGGAGATTGCAGAAAGGAAGAGTATGTAATGCGTTACCATAATATAACAAAGGATGACATGCTAAATGGTAGTGGCCTACGTGTTGTACTTTGGGTTGCTGGGTGTGGACATCACTGTCCAGGCTGTCATAACCCTGTAACGCACGATCCTGCTGGTGGAATTCCTTTTGATGAAAATGCTAAGGAAGAGCTATTTGCAGAGCTATCTAAGGATTATGTAAATGGTATTACCTTTAGTGGTGGAGACCCTCTTCATCCAATTAACGTAAATGAAATAGGAGAGCTTATTGCTGAAATTAACGCAAAGTTCCCTAATAAAACTAAATGGCTTTACACAGGCTATACATATGAGCAAATTTCATCTTTACCATTTATTAATATGCTAGAGGTAGTGGTTGATGGTAGATTTGAATTAGATAAATTTGATCCTAAGCTTCACTGGGTTGGTAGCTCTAATCAAAGGGTTATTGATATTAAGGCTACTAAGCGTGAGGGAAGAATAGTGATTTTTAAGGATGGTTCAGTAAATGGATAATTTTAAAAGAATTGCTAGATTTGAAATTGTATCATTTGAACAATTTAAGTCTGGCTTTGATAATGAGATAGAAGAAAAAATTAAAGCTTATTATGAAGAATTAAAGCTTCCTAAAAGAGCTACTAAGGGCTCTGCTGGTTATGATTTTTATGCTCCATTTGATATTACATTAGCACCTAGAGAAACTATAAAGGTTCCTACAGGTATAAGGGTGTATATGGAGGAAAATTATGTTTTAAAGCTATATCCAAGAAGTGGCTTAGGATTTAAATTTAGACTTCAATTAAACAATACTGTTGGAATTATTGATAGTGACTATTATTATTCAGATAATGAAGGTCATATATTTGCAAAAATTACGAATGACTCTAATGAGAATAAAACTGTTACAATTCAAAAGGGAACAGGATTTATGCAAGGTATATTTGTTGAATATGGAATTACGTTTGATGATGATACCACATCAATACGTAATGGTGGCTTTGGAAGCACAACTAAGTGATAAATACGGCTAGAAAATAATCTAGCCGTTTTATTGTTTAAATATGTATTATTTGTTATAATGTGTATATGAAATGTGAGGTATATATTATGAATAAGAATTTTAAGGTAATTAGACCGAAATTTAAAAACAAGAAATATAACATCTTAAGCTTTGGAGCTAAAAGCGATACAAGCTATAATAATCAAAGAGCTATTCAAACTGCAATAGATGAGTGTAATAAAAATGGTGGAGGTGTAGTTGTTATTCCTGATGGATATTATTATACTGGACCAATTGAATTAAAGAGTAATGTAAATTTATATGTATCTAGTAATGCATATGTTAAGTTTAATAAGGAAAAGGAGCAATATCCTTTGATTTGGACAGAGTATGAAGGTATCAAGAGAATAAGAACAGTCTCTCCAATAAGTGCTAAGGATTGTGAAAATATCGCAATTACAGGTAGTGGTATTATGGATGGTTCTGGTGATTTATGGAGAGGTATTAAGGAATGGAAGCTTACAGCAAAGGAATGGAAGAAGTGCTTAGAGAAAAGCCCATATGTTTTAAAGGGTAATGAATCTGGCATTTGGTGTCCTACTAAAACATATTATGATGGCTGTATTAAGGGTGAGCCAGATTATAATGATCCAAAGGCTTTAGAATTAGCTAGTGAGTATTGGGATATGTATCGTCCTGTTTTTGTTTCATTTGTTAACTGTGATAAGGTTTTAATTGAGGATGTTACGCTACAAAACTCTCCAGCATGGAATGTACATCCACTTTATTGTACAAACTTTACTATGAATAATGCTGTTATTAAAAACAAATTTTCTGCTCAAAATGGAGATGGTATTGATTTAGAATCATGTCAAAATTGCGAAATTTCTAATTCAGTATTTGAGGTTGGCGATGATGGTATTTGTATTAAATCTGGTAAAAATGCTGAAGCAAGAAAGAAAGAGATTCCAACAAAGAATGTATGGATTCATGATTGTAAGGTATTTAATGCTCATGGAGGATTTGTTGTAGGTAGTGAAATGAGTAGAGGTGTTTCTAATATATTAGTTGAAAATTGCGTGTTTGCAGGAACAGATATTGGTGTACGCTTTAAGTCAGCAATTCCTAGAGGTGGAGTAGTTGAGGATATTGAGATTAGAAATATTTTTATGAATGAAATAGTTGAAGAGGCAATTATCTTTACTATGGGTTATGTTTTAGTTAATATTGAGGATAATAAGGAGTCTAAGACAAAGAAGGTTGCTATGGAGGATGTTCCAGAGTTCAAGGATATTACCCTTGATAATATTATTTGTAGAGGTGCCAAGGTCGCCTTAAAGGTAAATGGCTTACCTGAGCTTCCTATTCATGATATTAGAATAACTAATTCAAACTTCATCGCTGATAAGGCGTTAGATTTAAAGCTTTGTGAAAATATTACTTTAGATAATGTGGTTGTTCAAACAAAAGAAGAAATGAATACTTATAACAATGAGGTCTTTTCAGTAAAATAATATTTTTTAATACTTGCATTTGATAATTAGATATGGTAAAATGATTAAGCTGTCGTATGATAGTAAGGCACACTACTCCGCTGGCAACATGGGATTATTTGGCTATGAGTTTTGTTAATAGGAGATAATATATGGCAAATGTAAAGGGTCAAGCATTAATTAAAGAAATTACTGCTCAATACCTTCAAGATCGTCCAACTTTCAGAGCTGGTGATTCAGTAAAGGTATTCGTTAAGATCGTTGAAGGTACAACTCATCGTATCCAAGTATTTGAAGGCTTAGTTATTAAGCGTCAAGGATCAGGTGTATCTGAAACTTTCACTGTAAGAAAGATTTCTTACGGTATTGGTGTTGAACGTACTTTCCCTGTTCATTCACCTAACATCGACCATATCGAAGTAGTTAGAAAAGGTAAGGTTCGCCGTGCTAGATTATTCTACATCCGTAACCTTTCAGCTAAGGCTGCTCGTATTAAGGAACGTCGATAATTTAAAAGACCAGAAATGGTCTTTTTTATTTTTTTATTTCTTAAGAAATTGTATCTCATTTAAAATATTAACTAAGTTAATATTCAAAATATAGCCATAACTCAAATTTATTTCATATTTAGACATCAATAATGTCTATTAAGAATGTAATATTACCTCAAGGAGGAGGTGATATCATGGGATTCTTAACAATTAAATATCATTATAAGGCTAATAAATCAGAAAGGAGTTTATTAACATTATTATGTAGAATATCTAAAAATATATATAA
>SVAZ01000009.1 GCA_015059145.1 Erysipelotrichaceae bacterium | reverse complement strand
TATAATCTATTAAATTGTGAGAAAGGAGTAATAGTTAATTTGGTTATTAATTATTACTAAATTAATTATACGTGATTGTATGGATGGATTTTTATTAGTTGATAAGCCTAAGGGAATGACAAGCCTTGATGTATGTATGAAGCTAAAGAAGTCACTTAAACTCGATAAATGTGGTCACAGTGGCACTTTAGATCCTAATACAACTGGAATTCTAGTCGTTGCAGTTAATCGAGCTACAAAGCTTTTTAAGCTTATAAATGAGCATGATAAGCAATATATAGCTACTATTGTTTTCGGGTTTGATTCTGATACCTTAGATGTAGATGGTAATATTACTAATGATATCTGCATGGATTTTTCCTTTGCTGAGCTTAAGGAAAAGGTTGCAGAGCTTTGTTTAGAAACTACTCAAATTCCACCTATGACATCTGCTATTAAATTAAATGGGAAGAAGCTATATGAATATCAACGTAAGGGAATAGAGGTTGAGGTAAAGCCTCGTGATATAAAAATTTATGATTATGAAATTCTATCTGATATGAGAATCGTTGATGATCATATTGAATTTGATATTAGATTAGATGTTGCTAAAGGCTTTTATGTTAGAAGCTTCGCAAGAGATTTAGGAATACTATTAGGTGGTTGTGCAATTCTTAAGGAATTAAGAAGGACATATGCAGGTGATTTTAACGTTAAAGATTCTAAGAAATTAGATTGTATTACTTTAGATGATATTAAATCTATAGATAGTGTATTTGATTTACCTAAGGTTGAGGTTAATGATTTTATTGCAAATTTAGTTTGTAATGGTGTGGTTTTAGATGAAAGACAGACAAGCTTAAATGAACCATTTTACGTTACTAATAAAGATAAAAGGATTGCTATATATGAGCCTATTGGACAAATGAAATATAAGCCTATATTATTGCTTAAGGGAGATGAGTAGTATGAAATCTATATTTATAAAGGATAGGAATTTTTTTGCATTATCTGAGCCAGTTTGTGCTGCAATAGGTAATTTTGACGGCGTGCATTTAGGGCATCAAAAGCTTATTGAGGAATCAAAAAAGCATGGATATAAATCAGCTGTTTTAACCTTTTATCCTCATCCGTCTGTATTTTTAAAAAAGATTCCTAATTATCCTCTGGTAACCCCACTTGAGCAAAAGACAGATATTATTTCAAAATTGGGTGTTGATTATTTAATTGTTGTTGAGTTTGATGATGAGCTTGCTAGCATGAGCAAGGAAGAGTTCATAGATAATTTGAAGATTATGAATATTAAAGCGTGTGTATGTGGCTATGACTTTAAATTTGCAAAACATGCTAGTGGAAATATTTCTGATCTAAAAGAGGTATTTGAATTCTATGAAGTTAAGAAATATGTTTATGATGATGTTAGAGTATCTACAACATATATAAGAGAGCTTTTATTTAGTGGTAATGTTTGTGAGGCTTCAAAATTTTTAGGTAGAAATTATTCTATTAGAGGTCAAGTTAATTATGGTAGTCAAAATGGTAGAGTGATTGGTTTCCCAACTGCTAATATTGATTATAAAAATTATTTTCTACCTGGTGGTGGAGTATATTTCGTTAATGTTAAGCATGATGACAAGCTTTATTTAGGTATGGCTAATATCGGGCATAATCCAACTTTTAATTATGTTGACAAATCAAGGCTTGAGGTCAATATATTTGATTTTGATGAGGATATTTATGATGATACTGTTGAGGTTATATTCATTGAAAGAATTAGATCTGAAATGAAGTTTGATGGTGTTGAGTCCTTGATTGAACAATTGAAAACAGATAAGAAAAAATGTCTAGAGCTAAAGGATAAAAATATTCAAAAATAGATATTGCATATAAACCAAATTTAATGTATAATTATTATCGGCGTCTACTTGGATTATGGATATCCTCTATCCAATTCTAGGTTGTACGTGAATATTTAAAAATGGAGGAAATAAAAATGGCTTTATCAAAGGAATTAAAGGCTGAAATCGTTAAGACTTATGGTAAGGATGCTAAGGACACTGGTTCAGTAGAAGTACAAATTGCACTTTTAACTGCTGAAATCAACCAATTAAATGAGCATTTCCAAACTCATATCCATGATTTCCACTCTAAGAGAGGATTAATGGTTAAGATTGGTCAAAGAAAGAGTTTAATCAATTACCTTAAGAAGAATGATTTAAAGGCCTATGAAGCTTTAATTGCAAAATTAGGTTTAAGAAGATAAAAGGACAAATTTTGTCCTTTTTTTTCTTTTTTTTAAAAAAATATGGTATTATTTAATAAAGGGGGGATAATTTATGGGAATCATAATTATACTTATTACTTTATTATGTCTTGGATTAGGCTTTTTATTAGGCTTTGCTAGAGGTATGAAAAAATCGATTGTTAGAATTATTACAATTGTTGCATGTATCATAATTACTTTTATTTTTGTTAAACCTATGGGTGATGCAATTTTTGGAATGAAGATAGGTGGAGAAACAATTGAGGCTAAAATAGTCAATATGGTCCCAGAGGATTTTGCTGACTATGTTCATCTTGTTATTCCGATTGTAAGAGGATTATTTATGGCAATTGGCTTTATAGTTTTATTCTTAATTATCCAACTGGTTACTTTAATCATTTATACTGTTGTTTCATTTATTTTTGTCAGAGATAGCAAGGATGGTGTTAAAACAAGTAAAAGAAGAATTATTGGTGGAATAATAGGACTTGGTCAGGGCTTTCTTATCGCATTCTTTTTATGTATGCCTTTAAGTGGTTTATTTAATGAAGCCAATAAGGTAATGAATATTGAATTTGAAGGTAAAAAGCTTATTAACATTTCAAATGAGAATGAAAATAGTGTTTTTGATTTTTCAAAGTATAATGAATCTTCACTTTGTAAAATGTATAATGGACTAGGAAAGGGAATGTTCAAAAGCATAACAACTACCAAGAACAAAGATGGTGAAAAGGTAACCTTATCAGGACAAATTGATGCACTTATTGCTGCTGTAAGATTAGCTGAAGAACTTTCTAAGATGGGACAAGTTGATTTTTCTAATGGTCTTAACAAGGATAATATACAGGAGCTTAAAGATACACTAGCGAGACTTGATGAGTTGAAGGGCGGATTAAGTGAGGAATCTATTGATACATTAAATGATTTGATTAGTGAATTAGCAAGTGATTTTGTAAGTGACATAGATTTATCTGATTTTGATTTAACTGAGGTTAGCTTTGCTAAAGAAGGAGAAATTATCGAGGATTTATTTGAATATCAAGAAAATCCAGATTCTGTTTCTACAGATGAATTAATTCAAACAATTGCAAACTCAGATATAATTTTACCGGTTGCTGCATCAAGTGAAATTAAGATAGAATTAGATGATTCTGAAAAAGCTAAGGCTGAGGAATCTATTAATAAGCTTGAAGGCGTAGATGAACAAAAAATAACAGATTTAAAGAATATTTTTGGCATTACTGAATAAATAAATTAGTGATGTGTAGGTCAAACTTCATTTCCCTTTTATTTTAAATTTAGAAAAATAATATTAAATTAATCATTTGGAGAGTTGCTATGAAAAATCATAATTTAAGATTAGGAATCATATTTATAATTATGGTTGCAATTTTAATTTTAATAAGCTTTTTATTAAAAGATGTTATATATATAAGTGATGATGATTTTATTAATTTGTTTAATACCATTTCTAATAATATACTTAGTAAAGTGAATAAGCAAAATATACTTCTAGGTATTTTAGTTTCCTTTGGATCTTTAATAATTTCATTTTTTTTATTGTTGATACCATTTTTAGTTGTTGGGGTAATATTTATATTAATTCATTGTCAAATTTATAGGCTTCATAGCAAGGCTAATAAGATGTTTTTCTTATTTTTAAATTTAAGCCCTTTATTATTCTTACTTTTATTAGGTAAGACTGGTTTACTTTTTATTGTTGATAAATTTTTACTTGGATGTTGTCTACCGTTGTTAATTTGCTTTGCAATGCTAGCATTAAGTAGTGTAGTCTTATTTATATTCAAAAAACCTAAGGTGCAGTAATGATATGATATCTCCAAAGTAGACAAATAAAATAATTAAAAAAGAAAAGGATAACAATCCCCATGGGGATTCGCGATACCTCCAAGATTATTGTAAATCTACTTTGGAGGTATTTTTTTATGGGAAGAAAAGCAAAATATAGTAAGGAATTAAAATTAGAAATTGTTAAAAGATATTTGAAAGGTGAATCAGCAATCTCGTTAGCCAACGAATATGGAATGCCATATTCCACAAGAAATAAAATAGTGTTATGGAGTAAACACTATGAAATTAATGGCGAGGAATCATTAGAGACCTTATCTTATAACAAAACATATCCTAAGGAATTAAAAGAAAAAATTATAAAAGATTATAGTAATGGTTTATCACCAAATGAACTGGCAACCAAATATAATATTTCAACTGGTGAAATTGTAAGACAATGGATTATAAAGTATAATAAAGGCATCGAGATTAAGGATTATGATCCTAAAGGGGATGTCTATACTATGAAATCAAGAAAGACTACATTAGAAGAAAGATTAGAAATAGTTAATTATGTATTAGCTAATAATAATGATTTTAAAGGTGCCGCAGATAAATATAGTGTCCCATACGCTAATGTTTATAATTGGGTAAGAAAATATAATGAATCTGGTGAAGATGGCCTTTCTGATTCAAGAGGACGTCCTTCTTCTAAAGAGCCTAAACATGAACTTTCTGATATTGAAAAGAAAGATATCGAGATAGAAAAGCTTAAGCGTGAGCTTGAGCGTTCTAAGATGGTTATTGAAGTATTAAAAAAAAACATAGAAATACAGGAAAGAATGGAAAGAGATTCTCGCCTGTTAGGCAAGAAGACAAATACGAAACGATAGATGAATTTAAAGAAAAACCTGGTTTTACAGTTGATTTCTTATGTAAAACATTAGAAATACCAAGATCTAGCTATTATAAATGGAAAAATAGAGCAATACCTAAAAAAGAGATTCAAGATAATGAATTAGCAAATATAATAATTGAATATAACAAAACATATGATGGCATACTTGGTTATAGGCGAATGACCATGTATATTAATCATTTCAATCAATCTTCTTATAGCATTAAGTATATTCATAGATTAATGAAAGTAATACATGTTCATGCAAGAATTAGACGTAAACATTCGAATTACGTTAAAGTTAAACCTGAACAAGTTGGTGAAAATATATTAAATAGAGATTTTGAAGCCCTATGGCAAAATCAAAAATGGTGTACAGACGTTACTGAATTTAAAGTAATTGGTCAAAAACAAAAAATATATTTATCAGCAATCATAGATTTATATGATAGACGAATAGTATCATATGTTTTAAGTAATTCAAATAATAACAAATTAGTATTTGATACATTTGATTTAGCATTAAAAACAAATCCAGGTGCTAAACCATTATTCCATAGTGATAGAGGATTTCAATACACATCTAAACAATTCAAATTTAAATTAGATCAAGCTGGAATGATACAATCAATGTCTAGAGTTGGAAAATGTATAGATAACGGACCTATGGAAGGATTTTGGGGAACACTAAAATCTGAAATGTTTTATGGATTAAGATGGGATGATGAAACATCCCTTAGAGAAGCAATAGTTGAATATATAAATTTTTACAATAATGAGAGGTTACAAGCAAATTTAAAAGGCATGACCCCAAATCAATTTGGAAATCATGCCAATCCTAATTTACTACCTTTAGTTATTTAATTATTTTTTACTTTGGCGTGTCCACTTGACAAACCCCAGTTCATAATGCACCTTTTTAATTTACAATTAAATAAAAAAATTTATGTAGAAATTAGTATTAAATGTGATATAATAAAAATGTTGAGAATTTATAAGTTATAAGGAGATAAAATATGAGTGAAGTAAAGCGCTTCGAATACAATTGGGCGGGACGTCCTCTTGTGATTGAGATTGGAGAAGTAGCTAAGCAAGCAGGTGGTTCTTGTATGGTTACTTATGGAGAAAGTACGGTATTATCAGCAGCTGTTTCTAATAATGTAGCATCTACCGCAGACTTTTTCCCATTAATGGTTTTGTACCAAGAAAAATTATACGCTGCTGGAAAGATTCCAGGTGGCTTTTTAAGACGTGAGGGTAGACCAAGTGAGCATGAAACGTTAGTTTCACGTTTAATTGATAGACCTATTCGTCCTTTATTTGCTGATGGATTTAGAAATGAGGTACAGGTTATTAATACTGTATTATCATCTGATCCAGATTGCTCTACTGCAATGGCTGCAATGTTAGGTTCATCTATTGCATTAATGATTTCTGATATTCCATTTGAGGGACCAATTGCTGGTGTTGTTGTTGGTAAGGTTAATGGTGAATTAGTAATTAACCCAACTCCTGAGCAATTAGAGGTTTCTGAATTAAATTTAACTGTTGCAGGTACTCATACAGCAATCAACATGGTTGAAGCTGGTGCTAAATTCGTATCAGAGGATGATATGTGGGAGGCATTAAAGTTTGGTCATGCTGAAATCCAAAAGCTTTGTGATTTCCAAAAGGAAATTGTTGCAGCTTGTGGTAAGGAAAAGTATCAAGTTGAATTATTTGAATTAGATAAGGATATTGAGGCTGAGGTTAAGGCTTATGCAGAAGAAAAACTTGTTAAGGCTATTCGTATTGAGGATAAGCTTGAGCGTTATGCTGCAATTGATGCTGTAAATGAGGAAACAATTGCTCATTTTGATGAAAAGGTATTTATTACTGAATTAGGTGGTATTAAGGTAATTGATACTGAAGCTAAGAAGTTATATTTAAAGCATGTCCAATATACATTAGATGAAATCTTACATGGTGAGGTTCGTAGAATGATCGCTGTAGATAAGATTCGTCCCGATGGAAGAAAGGTTGATGAAATTAGACCTTTATCTTCTAGAGTAGATGTTTTACCTAGAGTACATGGATCTGCATTATTCACACGTGGTCAAACTCAATCTTTAGGTACTGTTACATTAGGATCTTTAGTTGATAGCCAAATTATTGATGGCTTAGGTGTAGAATCTAACAAGAGATTTATGCTACACTATAATTTCCCTCAATTCTCAGTAGGTGAAACTGGTAGATATGGTTCTCCAGGTAGAAGAGAAATTGGTCATGGTGCATTAGGTGAAAGAGCATTATCTTATGTTATTCCTAGTGAGGATGAATTCCCATATACTATTCGTGTAGTTTCTGAAATTTTAGAATCTAATGGTTCATCTTCTCAAGCTACTATTTGTTCTGGTACATTAGCATTAATGGCTGCAGGTGTTCCTATTAAGGCTCCAGTTGCTGGTATTGCTATGGGTTTAATCATGGACAAGAATGAAAAGGATTATACTATTTTAACTGATATTCAAGGTATGGAGGATCACTTAGGTGATATGGACTTCAAGGTTGCAGGTACTAAGGAAGGTATTACTGCACTTCAAATGGATATTAAGATTAGAGGTATAACATATCAAATTCTAAAGGAAGCTTTAGAGCAAGCTAAGAAGGGTAGAATTGAAATTCTTGATCATATGAATGAAACAATTTCTGAGGTACGTCCTGAATTATCTAAGTACGCTCCAAAGGTTGTTACAGCTAAGATTAATCCTGATAAGATTAAAGATGTTATAGGTGCTGGTGGTAAGACTATCAATGCTACAATCGAGAAGTTTGATAATGTTAAGATTGATTTAGAGCAAGATGGTAGATTATTAGTAATGCACTCTAATATGGATACAGCTAAGGCTTGCTTAGAATATATTATAAATTCTGTTCGTGAGGCTGAGGTTGGTACAATCTATACTGGTAAGGTTACACGTGTTGAAAAGTATGGTGTATTCGTTGAGTTATGGCCAGGTGCTGAAGGATTATGTCATATTTCTAAATTAGCTTTAGAAAGAGTTGAAAAGCCTGAGGATGTAGTTTCATTAAATGATGAAATCATCGTTAAGTGCATCGGTGTAAATGATAAGGGTCAAATTGACTTATCTCGTAAGGATGCATTAAAGGATGCTCAAAAGAGATTCGAAAAGAAGGAAGAAGTAAATTCTGAAGAGCCTAAGGCTGAATAATTATAAAATTAAGGTTGGATTTGTTCCAACCTTTTTTCTTGAATATTTTTAATTTTTTGTTATAATACATATGGTAGTTGGGTAACTGAGCAAGAAATTGTTAGGAAAGTCCATGCTAGCACAGCCTGTGATGGCTGTAGTGTTTGTGCCAGCTTAATAAATAAGGCTGGGCACTCGTTAGAGTGACGGCGGAAGAAGCCTAAGTCTTAGGATATGGTGTATTCCATAAAGTGCCACAGAAACGATGCTTCTAGAAATGGGAGAATGAAACGTTGGTAAACCCCTCAAGCTAGAAACCCAAATTATGGTAGGGGAGTCTTAAATGCTCAATAAGAAGGCATTTAAGGACGGTTACGTAGATAAATAGTTACCACCTGAAAAGGTACAGAACATGGCTTATAGACTACTAAAAAGGATCTTGTGAAATAGGTCCTTTTTCTTTTTTTTAAAATTAAATAAATTTTTATGTTGACATACTATATTATACATAGTATACTAAAGTTGTAAAAAGTTTTATTTTTTTACATATATACTATGCAATACATAGTATGGGAGGTATACATGAATGTACAATTAAAAAAGGGGATTGTTGAAGTGTGTATTCTAGCCAGCTTAAAAAATCAACCGTCATATGGATATAAGATTATTACGGATATATCTGAAATTATAGAAATATCAGAATCTACATTATATCCAATATTACGAAGACTTGAAGCTAATAATATGCTAGAAACATTTAATAAGGACTTTAACGGAAGGACAAGAAAATATTACAGAATAACGAGATTAGGATTAGAAAGAATTGATGATTTCATATCTGAATGGAGAGATATGGAAAGAGTATGTAAGTTTATTATGGGAAGGTAATGAATATGAGGAAGAGAACATTTTTAAAGGAATTAAGATTTAGATTAGAATCTTGTAATTGTAAAGATATTGATGATGTTATTCAATATTATGATGAATTGATTGAGGACACAATCGAGCGAACTGGTAAGGATGAGGATTCAGTTGTTTATGATTTGGGTCCAATTTCAGAGATAGTATCTAGAGTTGCAGTTGGTAATAGAAGCTCTGAAAAGGATTATTTCGAAAAAGATAATAAAATACACTATGATGAATACAATGAAAATAATTATCAAGATAAGGCTCAACCAAATGCTGAATCAACTCAAACACAAAGAAAAACAGTTACTGAATATGTAAGTGGCTTATCTACAGGTGTTAAAATTGCGATTGGTATAGCTACATTACCAATTTGGTTAGGCTTGTTACTTGCATATGTTGGTATAATTGTTGGCTTATCATGTGCATCCTTTGCAATAGGTGTTGCAGGTATTGTTTGTATAATTCATGGATGTACACAGGCTGTATTATCTAATATTATATTTGAAATAGGTTTAGGATTTGTATTAATAGGTGTAACATGTATTGTATTCCCAATAGTTATAAACATTGTAAAGCTATTATTAAAGGGTTTAGTTTGGGTTATCAATTGGTTATTTACTACTTGTAAGGGAGGTAACAAATAATGAAAAAAATATTCATACCTATAATTGCTGGTGTTATATTTCTAGCGGTTGGTATATGCTTTATGGTCTATGGATTTACAAGAGATGATTTTGATGCTAAGGCTTACTCACTAGAGAATTATGAAAAAGATATTAGAGAATATGAAAATAATTTATTTAATCAAATAACTTTTATGGCAGAGGTTGAAAATCTAGAAATTTTACCCACTGAAGATGATTTCTTTACATTTGAAGGTAAAAAATCTGAAAGCTTATGCTATGAATATACAATCGAAAATAATGAGCTTATTATTGATCAAAAATGGAAGGATGGAATTAAATCTTTCTTTACATTAAATACCGATATGAACATTACTACTCCATTTATTATCAAGGTTCCAAATGAAATCTTAAATAAAATTACAATAGATGTTAATATAGGAGATGTTGATATAAAAGGAATTAATATTGATCAAATGTATTTAGATATTGAAACTGGTGATTTAAATATTAATGAATGTGAAATTAATGACTTAGAATTTATAGTAAAGTGTGGTAATTCAGACATTGAAAAAACAACTTCAAAGATTATCACAGGATCAGTTGATGTTGGAGATTTAGATTTTATTTCTGTAAATACTGAGACAATTACTGCAGATGTATCAACAGGAAGCTGTCATTTTAAAGGATTAATAGAAAATAATGGTGACTTCTCATGTGATGTGGGAGACCTAAAATTAGATTTAGATGGATCAAATTACAGGATTAACGGAGTTGGAAGTGGTAGTGCTATAATAACTGCAGATGTTAATGTAGGAGACTTTAAATTTGACTATGAATAATTAATTAAGGGAATGGAATAATCTATTCCCTTTTTTCTTGTAAAATATTTGCTTTTTTGGTAAAATATTTTAGGAAATGGAAGTGATGATATGAGCAATATTGAAAAAATGAAAAATAGACAAAAAATGATTAGAAACTTTTGTATTATTGCCCATATTGACCATGGAAAATCTACTTTAGCTGATAGAATACTAGAGATATGTGAATCTGTTGAGCAAAGAGAAATGCAGCAACAGCTTCTAGATTCAATGGAGCTAGAGCGTGAACGTGGTATTACAATTAAATTAAATGCTGTTGCTTTAAAATATAAAGCATTAAATGGTTTAGAATATGAATTTCATTTAATTGATACTCCAGGCCATGTTGACTTTACTTATGAGGTATCTAGATCTCTTGCAGCATGTGAAGGAGCTATTTTGGTAGTTGATGCAACACAAGGTGTAGAGGCACAAACATTAGCTAATGTATATTTGGCCTTAGATAATAATCTAGAAATTTTACCATTAATAAATAAAATTGATTTACCATCTGCAGATGTTGATAGAGCGAAGCATGAAATAGAAAACACTATAGGTCTACCAGCATACGAGGCAGTTTTAGCATCAGCGAAAACTGGTGTTGGTGTAAGAGATATACTAGAACAAATTGTATCGTATGTTGGGGCTCCTACAGGTGATATTGAAGCACCTACAAGAGCTTTAATTTTTGATAGTGCATTTGATCCATATAGAGGTGTTGTAATCCTTATTTGTGTTAAAGAGGGTATTATTAGACGTGGTGATACTATTAAATTAATGGCTACTGGAGCTGAATATCAGGTTGTTGATTTAGGAGTTAGAACTCCAAAAGAGGTTCAAAGAGAATATTTAATGGCTGGAGATGTAGGCTTTATTACTGCATCGATTAAGGATATAAATGATGTTAATGTCGGTGATACAATAACTACTATTCAAAATAAAGCTGTTACTCCACTAGAGGGGTATCGTAAATTAAATCCAATGGTTTTCTGTGGATTATATCCTATCGATTCAAAGCAATACCAGGATTTAAGAGATGCACTAGATAAGCTTAAGCTATCAGATGCTTCTTTAATTTTCGAGCCTGAAACATCTCAAGCACTAGGCTTTGGCTTTAGAAGTGGCTTCTTAGGATTATTACATATGGATATTATTAAGGAACGTATTTCAAGAGAATTTGGTATAGATTTGATTGCTACAGCTCCATCTGTTTCATATCATGTATATTTAACTGATGGCTCTATGATTCAAATAGATAATCCAAGTCAATTACCAGATACACAGCTTATTCAAAGAATAGAAGAGCCATTTGTAAAGGCTACTATTATGACACCTAGTGAATATATAGGTGCTGTAATGGATTTATGTCAAAAGAAGCGTGGAACTTTTATAGATATGAAGTATATAGAGGAAACTCGTGCATTAATTCATTATAATATTCCACTTTTAGAGATTGTATATGACTTCTTTGATAAGCTTAAAAGCTACACAAAGGGTTATGCTTCATTTGACTATGAATTAGGTGATTATGAAGCTTCTAAGCTAGTTAAAATGGATATTATGCTTAATGGAGATGTTGTAGATGCTTTATCTACAATTGTACATAAGGATTTTGCATATAATAGAGGTAAGATTTTAGTAGAAAAGCTTAAGGATATCATTCCAAGACAGCAATTTGAGGTACCAGTTCAGGCAGTAATTAATCATAAGGTTATTGCTAGAAGCGATATTAAGGCTATGCGTAAGGATGTATTAGCTAAATGCTATGGTGGAGATATCTCTAGAAAGAAAAAGCTATTAGAAAAGCAAAAGGAAGGTAAAAAGAAGATGAAGGCAATTGGTAGTGTAGATGTACCACAAGAGGCCTTCTTAGCAATTTTATCTACTGATGAAAATTAAAAAGCCATTTTGGCTTTTTTATTTTTTATAATAGTGATATAATAAAATATAGAAATGAGGTATGAATTATGAAAAAAGAAAATTGTCCATATTGCCAATATGGTGAATATTTAGCTAAATTTGGATATTTAGCATTTGAAACTGAAACATCATCAGTAATTGTATTTAAGGATCAATCACATAAGGGTAGAATGATTGTTGCTTATAAGAAGGATCATGTTGCTGAAATTCAGGATTTATCTGATGAAGAAAGAAACGCATTTATGAAGGATGTAAGTGATGTTGCAAAGGCTATTCAAGCTGCTTATAACCCTGATAGAATCAATTATGGTGCTTATGGTGACACTTTAGGTCATCTACATATTCATTTATGTCCTAAATATAAGGATGGCTTTGAATGGGGTGGTACATTCGTTATGAATACTGGTAATTTAGTATCTGAAGATGAATGTGCTAAGGTTGCTGAAACAATTAAGGCTAATTACAAAGCTTAATAGCTTTAATCCATTATAAAATATAATTAAGCATCATATAGAGGTATAAATATGATAAATGTAAATTCAAAAGTTACAGCTTATTTATATAATATATTACATTTTTTAGTAGATGGAATTTGTGCTTTAGTTATATTTAGTACACTGTATAGCACAAAATTAGATATTTATGTATTTTTCATATATAATATTATGGCGTTTGTAACTCAACCTATTTTTGGATTATTAATTGATAAATATAAAAATGAAAAAATCTTTTTATTATTATGCTTAATATTTATAATATTAGGACTAATATTAATGAATAGTCCAATAATTTCTGCCTTGTTATTAGGCTTAGGTAATTCATTATTTCATATATCAGGTGGTAAATATGTAATTACTAATACAAATAATGATTTTGTATCTATTGGTGTTTTTGTATCTACAGGTGCATTAGGTTTAGCTATAGGACGATACTGTAATTATTTATATATATGGATCATTTTTGCTACTTTATTGTTTATAATATCCTTAGTAATATTATTAACAAAAAAACAAAATATAATTTTTAATAGAAACGAAAAGGATATAGATATTAATGTTTTACCAATTATACTTATATGTAGTGTAGTATTTATTAGAAGCTTTGTTGGAAATGTATTTATCTTAGATTTTGACAAAGAGATATGGATGCTAATTATGATATCAGGTGCTGCAATGCTAGGTAAAATCCTAGGTGGTGTTATTGCTAAAATAATAGGTGTAAATAAAACTATCGTTATAACCATGGTGCTAGCTGCTATTTTACTAGTATTATTTAATAATAACTTTGTTTTATCATTAATAGGTATACTGTTATTTAATTGTTCAATGCCTTTAACACTATATTTAATAAACAAGGTTTTAAATAATAATGAAGGATTTGGATTTGGATTACTTGCTGCTATATTATTCCCAGGATATTTATTATCGATGATAGGATTTGAAGACATAGCTATATATACTATGATTATAATAGGTTCAATATTATCAATTGTATTTGTTATAATATCCAATAACAAATTTAAAGAGGTTTAATTATGATTCCTACATTATTGTTTTGTTTCATATTAACAGCTATAATTGAATTTGTTGCTTTATTGTTTATAGGCGTAAGAAGAAAAAATATTTTATTATATTCTATACTTATTAATTTAATTACAAATGTGCCACTGAATTTATTTTTGTATTTATATGATTATAAATCGGAATTAATTTATTGGTTGATAGTATTATTATTAGAGATTTTAATTTTATTTATTGAAGCAGTTTTATATTTTATAGCTATAAAAAAAATTAAAAAAAGCTTTATATGTAGTTTCATTTGTAATTCATATAGCTTTTTAATTGGATTACTTATATTTATAATTACAGCATTATTTATGCAAATATAAATTTTTTTTAATAGTTTTAAGATGGAGGTAAATAAAATGATATATGATATAGTTTCAGGTCCTTCCATAGGTTCCGTTTTAATTCTTGTGATAATATGTATAGCAGTGTTACTCCTATTGATTTTATTAACAGCAGGAGTTGTTATATTGATAAATAATAAAAAAATTAGATAAATTAGAGGGATTTTCCCTCTTTTTTTATTTAATTTTTGAAATGAACATAAATTATGACAAATTTATAATTATATTTAAACTAGTAAATATAAATTATATGCAATTATGGTATAATAATAATATATATAATAAAGTCATTTACAAAAAATACATCCATTTTTGTTTTTTAAGAGGAGGCAGTATATGAAAAAATTAAATGTTTATGTTAAGGATAGAAATACTCTAATTATTGATGAGGATGCTAAAAAGGGTGATTACATCGACTTATCAAGCTTAAGTAATGTTGATTATTCTAGTCTTGAAGCATTGATTGATGATGGAGCAGATAAATTATATAATCAAAAATTAAATGAATATAAAGCTAAGCTAGATGCAGAAAATAAGAGTAAGCTTATTTCATTAGAAGCAGAATACAAAGAAAAAGTTGCGCTATTAAATAATAAGCTTGATTCATTTGAGCAGCTTAAAAAAAATGATTTAGAGCTTTTAAAATCTAAGCTTGAAAATGCATCGAATAAGGAAATTAATGATTTGAATAATAGGCTTGAGGCTTTAAAAATGGAATATGAAAGTAAGCTACAGCTACAAAAGAGTGAGCTTGAAAAAAAGAATAATGATACTATTAATTCATTAAATAATACTATTTCAAATTATGAATTAATTAAAAAGAGTGAAATTGATGCCATTAGGAATGCGAATGCTCTTGAATCTGAGAAGAAAAATAGAGAATTTGAATTAGAAATTCAAAGACTAAAGGATGAATATTCAAAGCAATTGTTAGCTAAGGATGAGGCATTTAATTCTTTACAGCGTCAAAGAGCTGCATTAAATGTTAAGCAAACAGGTGAGGATTTAGAGTCTTGGTGTAACAATGAGGTCAACTCTTATATGCAAAATGGCTTAACTAATTGTACATGGATTAAGGATAATAAGGTGGTTAAGGAAGAAGGAGAAGCAAAGGGTAGTAAGGCTGATTATATCTTTAAGGTGTTCGCAAGCGATAAGCATAATGAGGATGAATTGTTAGCTAGTGTATGCCTAGATATGAAGGATGAAAATCCAGATTCTCAAAATAAAAAGAAAAACTCAGAATATTATAAAGCTTTAGATTCAAATAGAAATAAGAAAAACTGCAAGTATGCTGTTTTAGTTTCTAATCTTGAATCTGATAAATCAAATGATTTGCCAATTTTTAAAGTTTTAGAATATCCTGATATGTATGTAGTCAGACCTGCATATATGATGACTTTTTTAAATATGATTGCTTCACTATCAAAAAGATTTGCTGATCTTATTTTAGCTGATATTGAATCCAAACTAGAGCTTAAAAATTCAATTGATATGATGAATGAATTTGAGGCCATTAAAAAGACTTACTTAGATAATCCACTTGAAAAGCTATCTAAAGAAATATCATCAATTAGAAAAAATAATGAAGCTATTCTTTTAGCTTCAAAGAAAATAGATGATTCTTGTGATACTATTACAAAGGGGTATTTAAATATTATTGAAGAAAAGCTTTCAAAATTTGATATAAAGCTTGATAAGGAATTAAAAAAATATAATAAAAAAATAACAATTAATAATGAATAATTGAAGTAGTTATGATATAATATATTATAAATCAAGTTAGACTATATTTGTCAGAGGGGGCGATAAATATGAGGTCTATTGCAAAAAAACTAATTACATTAATTTTAGTTACAACGATTATTACAATTTTAACTGTTGGTGGTTTAGCTATATATAGATTAGAGGTTTCAATGAATCGTGACTCTAATAAAATATTAAATCTTACATGCGAGGATAAAACTCATGAGCTTAATTCTACATTAGAGGCAATTGAGCAATCTGTTGATACCATCGCTAAATTCGCTGTTGATAATTTAGAGAATCCCGATTCGCTTCGTAATGAAGCTGAATTTGATTATTATGTTGAGCATCTATATCATTTAAGTTATACTGTTGCAAATGAAACTCCAGGCTCAAACTCTATTTATTTTAGATTCAATCACGAATTAACTAATTCGACAGCTGGTTTCTTTTTAACTAAAGATTATAATACTGGACTACATTCTATTAATGCTGAAAAAACAGATTTATCTAAATATCCAGCTAACGATACTAATAATGTTGGATGGTATTATATTCCTTATAATTCAGGTAAGCCTACATGGCTAAAGCCTTATCATAATGTAGTTAGTGAAGACTTAGTTATTTCATACGTAAATCCAATATTTGTTAAAGATGTTTTTATTGGTGTTGTAGGTATGGATATCGATTTTTCAGTATTAACTAATATAGTTGATGATATACTATTGTATGAAACTGGTTTTTCATTTTTAACTGATTCAAATTTAGCAGTTATTCATTCGAAAGAGGATTTAAGTTCGGTAGAAAAAATGGATGTTGAATCTTCAAGATTAGAAAGTGATGACATTATTTTCAGCTATAAAATAAATAAAAGATTAATGAAAATATCATTTAGGGAGCTTAGCAATGGGATGTATCTAGCTGTTACTGCCCCTAAAACTGAAATAAATAAATCTTTAAATACTCTTGTTACTCAAGTAGTTATAATGCTTGTTGTTTTGACTGCTATATTTACAGGAATTACTATTGCTATTACACATAGAATTGTACAACCATTAAAGTCTATTACTAATGCTGCAAATGAAATTGCTAATGGTAATTTAGATATCGATATTGATTGTAATTCAAATGACGAGGTTGGTGTTCTTGCAAAAGCGATGTCTGAAACAGTTAAAATGCTAAAAATACGTGTAGATTATATCGAAAATTTAGCTAAACTAGATAAATTAACTGGTATATACAACAATACATCATACCAATCTAGAGTAGAAGAGATTGAGGATGAGGTTAAATATGGTTTAACATCATATGCTGTATTTATTATTGATTTAAACGGATTAAAATCTATTAATGACAGCTTTGGACATCAAGCTGGTAATGAATTAATTATTGAAACGGCACGTATAATTTCAAGTGTTTTTGGAAATGAGAATTCATATCGTATTGGTGGAGATGAATTTGCTGTAATATTAAGTGGATGTGATAATGCTTCTAGTAAATTATTCTACAGTCAATTTGAAAAACGAATTAAAGGCCAAAAAGGTAAAATTAAACCTAAGGTTGCTGTAGGATATGAGGTATTTAATCCTGAATTATTTAGTTCATATGATGAGGTATTTAAATCTGCTGACAAGAAAATGTACGAAAATAAGGAATTATTAAAGTCTAAAGGAATCAATAGTAAGGTAAATTAAAAAATAGGGTAGCCTAGCTACCCTTTTTCTATTGACAATTAAATTAAAGAGATATAAAATAAATTTGTCATATTAAGGGGAGCCCTTTGGCTGAGAGGATATTTAGTTATCGACCCATGACCTGATCTAGGTAATGCTAGCGTAGGGAATAATGTGAGAGTTACTTAATTTTATTGGCAGTTTTGTATACTCAATCTATATTCTTTTAAAGCATGTCCTGGTGGACATTTTTTTATTTTTAAAAGGAGAAAAAAACAAAATGAAAAAGAAATTTTCAACAAAAGTGCTTGCCGAAATAGCCATTTTTGCAGCTTTGGCATTTGCACTTGATGCTCTTCAAGGAGGTATATTTAAGGGCATTTTTGTAAATGGTGGTTCAATAGGCTTTGCCATGCTACCAATATTTGTAATCTCTTATAGAAGAGGATTACTTCCAGGCTTATTATGTGGCCTTATATTAAGCTTAATTCAAATGCTTGGTGGAATTTACATAATACAAGGAAAAACGCTTGAAGGGGCATTTATGCAAGCTATGGGACCGTTTATCCAAGTAATGCTTGATTACGTTTTAGCATATACTGTAGTTGGTTTTACAGGTGCTTTTGCTAACAAGTATCAGAATAATTGTAATACAAAAAGTAAATACACTTGGATTATAGTTGGATGCGTAACAGGTGGCTTATTAAAGTATTTATCTCATTTTCTTGCAGGTGTATGGTTTTGGCCTGGTGAGATGTGGGGTGTAGGTGGTTCATTATATTCATTGTTATATAATGGATTATATTGTATTCCAAATATAATAATTTGTACTGCACTAATGCTTATTATTGCGAGAGTATATCCACAATTTTTAAGTTTAGATATTAATATTAAGGATGGTGATGATGGTGAAAAGCCTAATGAGGAATAAAAAGGTATTAGGTATTATTATTACCATAATATCATCAATAATATCAGTTTTAAGCATTGTATTTATTTCTATGAGCTTTGAGGTTTATTCTGATGAATGGGGTACAGATATCTCAATAGATTCAGATTATCTTGTGCTATTATTAATTTCTATCAGTCTGTTGATTGCTGGAATATATTTAATTTATGCCTATAATAAAACATTTAACCCTAAGGTAATTTATTCTTGTGTATTTACAGGTTCATTACTTTTAGGACTATATCCTTTAGGAAGATTTTTTAGAGCTCTAGCAAAAGGCTCTAGCTATTTAGATTCTCAATGGTATTTATATATCGGAATTCTAGGCTTATCTTTATTAATAGTAGTAATATATAAATTCTTAAAATCAAATAAGGGCTTGGAATAATTTCCAAGCCCTTTTTTAATCTGAAATAGTTGTTACTTCAATATTGTTTTTCTTTTTATTATAGAAATAATCAAATATATAATATGCGTATGCAATGACACTAAAAACTATCACTAAAATTACACACCATACTGCAACACCACCAACACCTAATTCAGCAGCGTTTAAAAAGAAGTATGGGTAGCGAGTTAATGATGAAGAAGTAGCATTAATAATTGCAACTCTTATAAATACATATGGAATATATAAAATAGCACATCCAATCCAAATTAAAGGGTGATACCATTTTGTTTTGCCTTTTTGATCAAATAAGAAATAGTCTAAAACGAATAATATAGGTACAATGTAATGTACCATTAAATTATGTGAATAATAATTGGCCTTAGTGTTGTATTCGGCAAGCAAGAAAGCATATACTAAGCCAGTAACTGTTATACATAGTGTAGCAACACCTTTAATAATTAAGAAATTTTCATTTTTACCTTCATATGATTTTTCACATACTACCTTTTTAATTGTTTTAATCCATACCATTATTGTAACTATAAAGACTAAAATGTTAGATAAAACAGTAAAATATAATAATGTGTCGCCACTAAAATCAATTAAGAAATTGTAATTGCAAATTAAGCATACTGTAACTAATATAGATTTATATATTAGTGATACTATTCTATTATTTATCATATCTATTCCTCCAAAACAAAATAATTATACAACTATTTACATGAAATGTCAAAATGTGACATATTAAATAAAAAAATAAGAAGCATAAGCTTCTTATTCGTTTAAATATTTGATTTTTGGATTTTTAAAATCAAATGGAGTTAACTGATAAACATAATAGTTTAACCAGTTAGAATATAGTATATTGGCTGTAGAACGCCATAAAACATCTACGTCAGACTTATCCTCGTTAAAGTAATTTTGAGGCTCTTCAATAGGCAGGTTTTTAGCAAGATCTCTTTCATATTCCTTTTTTAGAGTATATTTATCATACTCTAGGTGACCTAATACAAAAACCTGCTTATTATCCTTTGATTTTAATATAGTAGTACCACAATCCTTAGAGGTACATAACGGAATTAGGTTTTCTTGAGCTAATAAATCAGACTCCTTATTATAAGTATGTCTTGATTGAGGAACATAGAACACGTCATCAATTCCATTTAATAACACCTCATGAATAACTGATTTTTTATGCTTAAATACACCAAAAAGCTTTTTCTCTAAAGGATATTTAGGAATATTATAAAAATAGTTTAAGGCTGCTTGTGCACCCCAACAAATAAACATTGTAGTAGTAACATTAGTTTTTGTAAACTCAAATATTTCCTTTAGCTCATCATAATAGTCAACATCCTCAAATTCAAGATGCTCAACAGGAGCACCAGTAATAATCATACCATCAAATTTTTTATCCTTGATTTGTTCAAATGTAGTATAAAATTTTTCTAAATGTGATTGACTAGTATTTTTAGAGTCATGAGTTGAAGGTGTAATTAATATTAAATTAACCTGTAATGATGAGTTAGCTAATAATCTAGATAATTGAGTTTCAGTTTCTATCTTAGTAGGCATTAGATTCAAAATTAGAATATCAATAGGACGAACATCCTGTGTTTGAGCACGTCTAGTAGACATAACAAAGATATTTTCATCCTTTAATATTTGATATGCAGGAATATCCTTTGGAATAATAATAGGCATTAAATAAGCTCCAATGCTTGTCTTAAATCTTCAATTAGGTCATCAGCATTTTCAATACCAACTGATAATCTTATAAGGTCTGGAGAGATTCCAGCCTCTTTTAATTGCTCATCAGTTAATTGTCTATGTGTATGACTTGCTGGATGAAGAAGACATGTTTTTCCGTCTGCAACATGTGTTGCAATATAAATTAGCTTTAAGCTATCCATAAACTTATTTTGCTTAGCTCTATCACCCTTAACACCAAAGGCTAAAACGCCACATGTTCCATTAGGTAGATATTTTTTTGCTAATTCATAGTTTGGATCTGATTCTAAGCCTGCATAATGAACCCATGATACCTTCTCATGATTAGATAAGAATTTTGCAATCTTAAGTGCATTTTCGCAATGACGTGCCATTCTTAAATGTAATGTTTCTAAGCCTAAATTTAAATAGAATGCATTTTGAGGAGATTGAATAGACCCTAAATCTCTCATTAATTGAGCCGTAGCCTTAGTAATGTAAGCACCCTTACCGAATCTTTCAGTATATGTAATACCATGATAAGATTCATCAGGTGTAGTTAATCCAGGGAATTTATCTGGATATTTACTCCAATCAAAATTACCACTATCAACAATACAACCACCAACTGCTACACCATGACCATCCATATACTTTGTAGTAGAATGAGTTACAATATCTGCACCAAATTCAAATGGTCTACAATTAATAGGTGTTGCAAATGTATTGTCAACAATTAGAGGTACTCCAACCTTGTGAGCAACTCTTGCCCACTTTTCAAAATCAAATACATTTACTGTAGGGTTAGTGATAGTTTCACCAAAAATAGCTTTTGTATTTGGTTTGATTTCTTTTAATAAATCCTCTTCAGATATATTTAAATCAACAAATGTACATTCAATTCCCATTTTCTTAAGTGTAACACCAAATAAATTATATGTTCCACCATAAATTGCTGAAGAAGAAATGAAGTGATCTCCAGCCTCACATATATTAAATATAGCAAAGAAATTAGCGGCTTGACCAGATGAGGTTAGCATTGCTGCATAACCACCCTCAAGTGCACATATCTTAGCTGCAACTGCATCATTAGTTGGGTTTTGAAGTCGAGTATAGAAATATCCTTCAGCCTCTAAGTCAAAAAGCTTACCCATATAATCACTTGTATCATATTTAAAAGTTGTACTTTGGTAAACTGGAAGCTGTCTAGGTTCACCTTGTGAAGGCTTCCATCCTTCATGTATACATTTTGTTTCGTTTTTCATAATATCTCTCCTTTAATAATTATATAAATTATTACAATTGATTATATCACGAAATATTTTCAATTTAAAGAACTATCATTATTTTTAAAGCAACTAATTTATGATATAATATTATAGATAAATATGTAAAGGATGATAATATGAAAAAAATAGACGCACATACACATTTAATAGGCAATATATGCGGGATTGGCTCTAAAGGAGAGTTACGCCCTATAGGAGGCGGAAAAGCACAATATGCAAGTGGAGATATAATCCAGCTAATACCAGCCGAATATGGGGATTATACGCTAACTCCTGAGGTATTAATTGATGTATTAAAGAAAAATGATGTTGAAGCTACAATTTGTCTTCAGGGTAACTACGCTGGCTTTCAAAATTTGTATACTTATGATGGGATGACAAAATATCCTGAATTTATACAAGGGGCAGCAACTTATGATCCATTCTCATTTAATAAAAAAGCAATTATTGACAATTTGTTTGATAAATTGAATTTTAAGATTATTAAAATGGAGGTATCAAATGGTTCTGGATTGATGGCAAATCACGCTACTGTCGATTTAAATGGCGAGGTCATGAATGAGGTTTACGAAATGGCATCTTTACATAATTTAGTTTTTGTAATCGATATTGGTAGACCTGGTAATAATTGTTATCAGGTAAATGCGTTAACTGAGGTTGTAAAAAAATATCCTAATATGAAATTTGTAGTTTGTCATTTAACCGCTCCACAGCATGAGCAAATGGATTTGTTAAAGGAGAATATGAACAAGCTAAATTTTCCTAATGTATATTTTGATATAGCTGCCCTACCTAACAACACTAAACAGCCATATCCTTTTTTAGAAGCACAAAATTATATAAGAACGGCAATAGATATAGTTGGTAGTGATAAAATCATTTGGGGAAGTGATTTTCCTGCAGCCATGAATTATTGTTCATATGAGATGTCGTATAAATATATAGAGGATAGTGATTTATTTACAAAAGAGGAGAAGGAAAACATTTTATACAACAATGCTAGGAGAGTTTTCTTTTAATGAAAGGGTTATATATACACATACCTTTTTGTAAAACTATTTGTAGCTATTGCGACTTCCCTAAAATTGTAGCTAAGGAAAATATCCATAATATATATGTAAATAGGTTAATAGAAGAATTTGATGCTTATCAAGGAGAACTTAAAAATATAGATACTGTCTATTTAGGTGGTGGAACTCCTAACTCGATAGATTTAAAGCTCCTAGAAAAAATTTTAATTAAATGTAGCACATTTACTCAAAATGCAAAGGAAAGCACAATAGAGCTTAATCCTGAGCTTGTTACAGAGAAATTAGTTATCCTACTAAAAAAATATAATATTAATAGAGTGAGCCTAGGTGTACAAACTATAAATGAGAATGCTAAGAGATTACTAAATCGTCATCACACTAAGGAGGATGTAATAAATGCAATTTCATTATTTAATAAATATGAAATAAGTAATATAAATGTTGATTTAATGTTTGGTATACCAAATACTAGTATTGATGATGTGAAATGTGATTTACAGTTCATATTAAATTTAAATGTTAAGCATATTTCATATTACAGCCTAATATTAGAAGAAAAAACTGTTTTAGAGCATAGGCTTAATAAAAAAGAAATTTCTCTATTAGATGATGATATTATTTCTAATATGTATAATTACATTTCTAATAGATTAATTACTGAAGGCTTTCATCATTATGAGATTTCTAATTTTGCAAGGTATGGCTATGAATCAATTCATAATATGCTTTATTGGAATTGTGATAGCTATATTGGCTTAGGTGCTGGAGCTTGTGGGTATCTTAATAATGTGAGATATGAAAATAATAAAACAGTTAATAAATATTTAAAGGATTTTAAATTAGATGAAATTGAAATTTCAGAAGCCGAAAGAAAAAAGGAATATTTTTTACTTGGCTTAAGATTAGTTGATGGAGTATCAATTAATAAATATAAGGAATTATTCAATAGCGATCCATTTGTCGATTTTAATTTAGAAAAGCTAATCAATAAAAAATTAATTGAGGTTAATGGTGACAATATAAAAATATCGAATGATAAATTATTTATTGGTAATTTAGTGTTTGAAGAATTTGTTGGTGATTAATATGAAAAGAAAAGAAGAAAAAGAAATTGTTTTTTATGAAATATCTGATTTCAAGTATTATCTTCAAAATGAAAAAAGATCCTCTAAAAATACAATTGATGCATATTTAAATGATATAAATTTTTATGCAGAGTTTTTAAAAAAGTATCAAGGAGTTTTTGATGTTCAAGATATCGAGCGTGAGCATATTGAAAAATATGTATTATCATTAAAAAGAAAAGAGCTGTCAAAACAAACGATTGCTAGAAAGGTGATTGCTGTTAAGGAGTTTCATAAATTCCTATATACAGAAAACATTACTAGAGATAATCCGGCAAGCCTTATTGAAACTCCTAAAGCTGACAAACCTTTACCTGTAGTCTTAACGAAGGATGAGGTTAACACAATGCTTCAGGCTATTAATGGTACTAAGGCTACTGACATAAGAAATAGAGCCATGCTAGAGACCATGTATGCTGCAGGTTTACGTATCACTGAGCTTCTTGATTTAAAGCTTTCTAATCTACATCTTAGAGAAAAATATATGATCATAATTGGTAAGGGTGACAAGGAAAGAATGGTTCCACTTGGCGAAATGGCGATTGTCTCTCTAAGAAAATACATTGAAACAGCACGTGAGGAATTGATTAAAGAACCAACTGATTTATTGTTTTTTAACTACAAAGGAGACAAAATGTCTAGACAAGGCTTCTATAAGTTCATTGCAAATCTTGCAAAGGATTGTGGCATAACTAAGGAAATTTCACCTCATACAATTCGTCATAGTTTTGCCACTCACCTTCTTGAGGGTGGTGTTGATTTGAGAATAGTTCAAGAAATTTTAGGACATGAGGATATTTCAACGACTCAAATCTACACTCACATTGACAAATCGAAGCTTAAGGAAATGTATGATCACACACATCCATTAGCTAAGAAGGAGGAATAAAAATGTTTAAAAGAGTATTTTGTATTGTTATAGATTCTGTAGGATGTGGGACTGCACCACTAAGCCATGAGTATAATGATAAGGGCTCAAATACAATTGGACACATCGCAGAAGCTTGTGGTGGCATAATGCTTCCAACATTAGAAAGATTAGGACTTGGAATGATAACTGACATTTTAGGTGTTGAAAGATTTAACATAGATGGCTACTATGGAAAAATGGATGAGCTTTCAAAGGGAAAGGACACAATGACTGGTCATTGGGAAATGATGGGCATTGAAACTACAAAGCCTTTTAAAACATTTACTGATACAGGCTTCCCTATTGAATTAATAAATGAGCTTGAAGAAAGAACTGGCCACAAGGTGATTGGTAATTACTCAGCTAGTGGAACAGAGATCATTAAGGAGCTAGGTGAAGAACATATCAAAACTAAAGCGATGATTGTATATACATCAGCTGATAGTGTATTACAAATTGCATGTCATGAAGAATATTTTGGACTTGAGGAATTATATCGTTGTTGTGAAATTGCAAGAGACATTTGTATGAAGGAAGAATATAAGGTTGGAAGAATTATTGCCAGACCATTTGTTGGTGAATCAAGTGACACCTTTACTAGAACTACAAATCGTCATGATTATGCTTTATCTCCAAGTGAGGATACTGTTTTAGATTTTTTAAAGGCTGGCGGATATGAAGTAATTTCAATCGGAAAGATAAATGACATCTTTAATACATGTGGAATCACAAAGGCATATAAAACTAAATCAAATCATCACGGGATGGAAATAGCCTTAGAAATGACTAAAGAAAATTTCACAGGATTAGTCTTTGCCAATTTAGTTGACTTTGATGCACTATATGGTCATAGAAGAAATCCAGAGGGATATAAGGATGCACTTGAGGAATTCGATTATGATTTGGAATTATTAATTTATGAATTAAGGGAAGATGATTTACTAATAGTTACAGCAGATCATGGAAATGATCCTACATGGTTTGGTACAGATCATACTAGAGAATATGTTCCTTTAATCGTTTATTCAAAATCTTTAAAAAATGGAAAGCTTGGTACAAGAAGTTCATTTGCAGATGTTGGTGCAACAATAGCTGAAAACTTTTCTGTAACTTTACCTAGTATCGGAACTTCATTTTTAAAGGAGTTAAAATAATATGAAAAATTTTATCTATAACACTCCGACTAAAATTTTCTTTGGTAAAGGCTATGAGAATAAGCTTGGTGAAATATTAAGCTCATATAACACAAAAAAGGTTTTACTTCATTATGGGAAATCATCTGTTAAAAAAACAGGATTATATGATTTAATTATTAATCAATTAAATGCCTCTAAAATCGATTTTGTTGAGTTGGGTGGAGTTTCTCCCAATCCTAAACTAAGCCTTGTTTTAGAGGGCGTTAAAATGTGTAAAAAAGAAAATGTTGATTTAATATTAGCAGTTGGTGGAGGATCTGTAATAGACTCCGCTAAAAGCATATCTAATGGAGCTATGGTAGACCACTCTCCATGGCTATTTAACATCAAAGAAAAGGAAAGTAAAAACCACATTCCTGTTGGTGTGATTTTAACACATTCTGCAGCAGGAAGTGAGATGTCAAATTCTTGTGTTATTACTAATGATGACACACTTGAAAAAAGAGGTTTTTCCAGTGAGGAAAATAGATGCCTTTTTGCCATCATGAATCCAGAGCTTACATACACAGTAAACGAGTATCAAACTGCGTGTGGAATAGTAGATATTTTAATGCACACTTTGGAAAGATATTTATCACTAGGTGATGCAACACCAATTACAGATAATATAGCATTAGGACTTATGAAGTCTGTTATAGAAGCTGGTAGGATAGTTATGAAGAATCCAAAGGATTACAATGCACGAGCAACACTTATGTGGGCATCTAGTCTTTCGCACAATGGACTTACTGGAACAGGTAGAGAATATGTAATGTCGGTTCATCAGATTGAACACGAGCTAAGTGGAATGTTTGATGAAATATCACATGGAGCTGGTTTAGCTGCATTATGGCCTTCATGGGCGATGATATCATATAACGCCTGTCCTGAACGTTTTTTACGATTAGCGTATGAAGTGATGGATATACCGAAAACTGAAGATTCAAACGCTGATATAATAGCATGTATTAATCAAATAAAGTTATTCTTCAAATCAATTGGTATGCCAACATGCTTAAGAGAATTAAACGTACCTAAGGAGGCTTTAAACTCATTAGCGATGAATAGTATGTTTAATGGTAAAAGAGTATTAGAAGATGTCGTTACAGTTGATTATGAGAAGGCATTGGAAATATTAAATCTTGCCTATTTATAAACTTATATTATATAGAGGTGCCATGAGGTTCCTCTGTTTTTTTTCGTTTTCAAAATGGTTTTAAAAACTAGATATTAACGTTAAAATAAATATTATCAAGATTTATAGATAATTGTTTTAATAGTGGCAAAAACTACTTAGCAAATGAAAATTTTGTATCCCCAAGACAAGCAGGAGAAGCGTTTTACATATTGTAATCTATTAATATATATCTTTTTAAAAAAACATTTTAAATAAGCAATTTAACTGGTTTATTTTGAAAGTTGATCGAATAAGCTGATTGTGAAATAAAATGATTCTGATGCCATTTTTTGATGTTTTAAAATCACCTGCTCCTGTACCTTGTTCGATAGAAAATCAATGATAAGAAAATCTATCTTTTTTTAAAATTTATAACTTAATTAATGCTTTAGCACCAGGTGACCTTAAGGAATAAAATTCATTATCTAAATAGTTTTAAATACTAGATTATGTATTTGACATTTAAAAATATTTATTATAACACACCACGAAAACTCATTTAGAAATTTATGTATAGGATGAAAAATAATTTAATGGAGCAGTTAGATAAAGTCATGATTAACAAATTGAATAGAAGCTAAACTGAAAAAAAATAAATGGCATTTTACGTCAAATCAGATGACTCAAGGCTTAATTGTTATGCGCATCATTTACTCAAACGTTTATAAACTCATTTTCAATTTGTTTAAATATGGTAAAAGCACTAAAAAAGAAATAATAAATATAGAATAGATCAGTTTCAAATTAAATCAATATTTATTATTTTTTTAAACTCTAAATAGTTTTAAAAACTAAATCAAGTATTGTATAAAATTATAAAAAATAAAATTCAATGCCTAAAAATCTTTTTTACCATTTTGAAACATTATTTTCAAAAACAAGTAAGAGCCGAAATAACATTGTCAACTGAAGTAAAAGTATACATGATAAAAAATAACTTTTTACCCGGAATGAACCTTTCACCCTTTTGCGGACAATCCAGCTTTAGTAGTTCTTGAAATATGTTTAAAAAAATAGAGTATTAAATTAAAAAAGAAAGTTACACAAAACTAAATATATTTCAAACGTTAATTAGTTTTAAAAACTAGATATAAGAGGTTTATTTTCTATTTTTAATTAATCACAAAACGAGTATACAAAATAATTAAAACTTGTTTTTTTATATTACAAATGAACCTAAAGCAACAGAAAAATGAATTAATACTGCATTAATTATAGAAGTGTGACAACCAGTGATCCAAAAATAACATTTCACAAAAAACTTCAAATGGATTCGTATAAATTCCAGTCTAAGTAAAATAAATAAATATTTCATTTTTAATATAGTTTTAAAAACCATTTCCACTCATAAAAATAAAAACTTTTTATCTTTTGTATTTCCAAAACATTTGTTAATCAAAAGCAAATACTTAAATAAATAAACAAAAACAACAATCATGCATATTTGCCCAAAATTTATTTTTTTAAACACACAATTTACAGAAGTATTTTTAAAATATAAATAGTTTTTAAAATGAGTTATTATAATATTTTTCATAAATAATGTTAATTTAGCACAATTAAAACTAGTTTTTAATATCTTAACTTTTAATAAAAGTAAATAGTTATAAAAAAAAGATACAAGCAAGAAATATAATGTCCATCTGAGACAAAACGAAATGGACAATTACACATGTATCTGAATTTCGATCGCTAAAAAATAAAGCTTTATAAAAGCACTATCAAGCATTCACTGTAAATGCTAAACAATACATGTATATAGATATCAGATAATTTGATCAGTTTTTTTGTCATTAAAAATTTACATGTTTTTGCAAGCTCGCAAATCAAATCGATATGGAGGATTGTGGACAAAAAATAATGTCGATTTGCCTAAAAACATGTCCAAAAAACATTGATTTTAAGCCATTTATCGAGAAAGAACGCAATGTTGATAATTATAGTTATACACAAAGTGGCAAAAAATCGCATAGTCAAGCCATTATTCAATGGTTTACATAATATATATTATGATAACTTAATTAGATATAAATAATCGACAAAATACCCCCTGAAATATGCCTAAAACTCTATTTTGACCATGTTTATTTGCATAAAATGAGCATATTCTACTGCTTAAACACTATCATTTAGCCTCAAATGAATATGTTTCCTATATCACAATAATATTGAATAGCAACTGAATATGTCTTTTGCGGGTATTTCTACACTTCACCCTCTGGTTTTACCTATCTTATATGATCTTATATCATGGTCCTTACGGTTCTAATGTTTGAAATATTTGATAAAAACCTAGCTTCTTCTCCTTCTTCTATCCAGTTAACATATGTTTTTTTTAGTAGATTTAGGTCTTTTAGATTCCAAACGCAATTTCTATTTTTTTAATAGTATATTCGCCAGTTCTCTTTTACTTCTTCTGATATTGTAAATCATCCTTTATATTGCATTAATATTTCTATATATATTCTATTTTTAAAATAGACATTATTTATGTTGATTAATCGGAAACATTTTTTAGCGTTTGAAATGTACAAATGTACGTTTTATGATTTTTTAATCGCTAAAAAATCATCACATTAAATGCTGCTGTTAATAGCTCGTTAAAAGAATGCTTCTAAAAAGCTTAATTTTTATATCATTTAATTAATGAAATTGTATAAGATAGCCTAGTTTTTATAATAGACATTATTTATGTCTATATTTTCAAGTTTGTTTTTCGGGTTATTTTATTACTTTTATTTCTGTAACACATCACAGAGATTATATAGAAGCCGCTTAAGATCCAATTAAGTTTAATTGTTTTTTACTCTAAAAAATTCTTTAAATGAACAGCCTGGTATATTGTGAAAAATTACTGTGTAGCTTTAGTATTATTATATTGCAGTTAACCATAAGCATTCAAAATCAAAACAGATGTTCAATTTATTAAATTCAATTATTAAGTTTACACCTTTTTTAATATAGACATTATTTATGTATATATTTGAAAGTCGAAAAAAAATTCTTTTTAATGGTATATCGCTAACTCTTAATTAAAAAATCTTTTTTTATTCCATCAGCTTTAGTTTATCTCCAAAAATTAAATTTATATTCTGACCACTATCAAGCATAAGAAAATAATTGTATGTGATTAAGCTTTAATGTTATAGTCACTTATAAAGTGGCATGTGAAACATTTTCGAACAATTCTATAAATTTTGAATATCTTTTTAATTTTCATTTATTTTTGAATTTTCATCTTAAAACATAATCATTTTTAAAAGATACATTATTTATGTATATATTTTTTTGACGTTAAATTGCTAGATAATTTTACCGTTTATTCAATTAATTAATTTTTACATTTGAATTTTTTATTTCAACATTTTGTGTAATACTATAAATAGAAAAATATCAATTTCATTTTCAATAAGTTACATGTGTCTTTATAACTGTTTTTTTTTAGACAAATCGAAAATTCTATTTACGTACATTTACCCATCTCGATTTGTCTGAGAAAGGTCACTTTTTCCTGTTTAATAATTCAATATATCCTGTATAATATTATATTTACATTAAATGAGCTGCTATAACAACTCGTTTTAGTGTTATAGACATTATTTATGTGCATTTCAAAAACATAAAAAAAAGAGGACTTTTAGTCCTCTTCGTTTTCCATAATCAAATCAAACAATGTCATTTGTTTAATTCTTGAACCAAGCATTTCATTTGGAACAAGTTTAACCCATGTTGCGGCTCGACCAGTTCCAGTAGATCTGATTTTATTTTGAGCTTTTAAATTTGCTAAAGCACGATTAATAGTCGACTCTGATAAGTGTGGATGAGCGTTCTTAATTTGTTCTCGTGTGAACACATTTCCGAACTTCAAAATTGTTGTTTCCACGTTATCTATTTTTCTAATGTTTTTGTCAAATTTGAAATCATCAATGCTGTTCTCAACTTGCTGATAAGCATCTAACATGATGTTGATTGTCACACGATTTAAAGGTGCTGTTTGTGAAAATCCATGTTCCCAGTCGTAGCTGGCAGAGATTCTCGCATTATCAAATTTGTCTTTGTTTTCAAAATATAATTGAAAAAAGCTTATATATTTAAAAGCATTAAATCGCTCTCTAAATATCAAACAGTAATAAATAAGCAAAGCCATAAAATCATTATTTGAAGTATAGATATTCATGTGTAAAAGATCAACATAAAGATTAGTAATAAGCTGGGTTGGCTCTACGTTTCCTGCTGCCAAAAGCTTACCATATTCCTTTAATTCTTTCTCCAAATCATCACGCTTTGAAATTCGTTTTTTCTCCTCAATCAAGTTATGTCTTACCTTTACAACTTCAGATGCAAAATCAATATTTTGACTATCACTAAATATCTTTTTCGCAAGCTGTAAAAACTCATTTGTAGTCAACTCTATAGAGTCACCTTTCTTTTGAATCAGTGTAAATACAGCTTTTAAATTAGATAAAGTTTTTTCATCCTTTGTCCTTGGAGTAGTATCTTTTTTTATTATTAATCTCATTCTATTTTCAGTCACTGAAAGGTTCAAAAGCTTAGCAGCATAAAAGGTATCCTTCTCGACAGTGACTCTAACAATGCCAGACATTGTAGCTTTTAATACATCCTCATAATAGAAATCTTTACCCTTAAATCTATACAATTTTGTAAGGTCCATAACAAGGTCTGATGGGTATGTAATTCTATCTAAATTAGTCAAACATTTCATAAAAAACTATCACTCCTTTTTACATAAAAGATTATATCATTAAAGTACAATTTTTGCAATTTTTTGAAAAGGAAAATGCCAAATGTTTTTTATATCTTTTACTGTGTAATAAAAGAAACATTTGGCATTGATTTTTTTTATATTTTATTATGTATTTCTTACTTTATTTTCATGCTCTAGAACACACCTTTTTTTGATACCATTTTTACTATTTTTTATCTTCAGTATAGAAGATAGAATCACCAATAAATTCTCTTAAAATTGAATTACATGGAATCCATTTATCAGAGATAGATTCAAAATATTTTAAGAACTTAAGAAGTCTATTTGCAGCTATGAAATTTGGACTATCATTTTTAACTTCTCGTAGCAATGGAATAGCATGTTTTTGCATAACACAAAGCTCGTAGCTAAGTTCAGAATTGAACACAAAATCTGCATCATTTTGGAATGGATAGATCCATTTAAATTCGCCATTTCTAACTGATTGCCATGTCTCCAAAGTTCTTTCACAATCTGTATTTCTATATTGGAAATCTCTAACGATTCTTCGAATTAATCTTACATCAGAAATGCTTATAGGATTATGATCATCAGTTCTATATTGACCTAATGGTGCGATATAAATCTTATATTTATGATCACTCGAGATCGACGAAGTAAGTCGATCATTTAGTGCATGAATACCTTCTATAAGTATTGGTTGATCACTTTTTAATTTCATTGGTTCAGTAAATTTTCTCTTTCGAATTGTGAAATCATAAATAGGTAATTGAACTGTTTCACCTTGAATTAACTTATATATTAAGTCATTAAATAGCTTTATATCTAAAGCTTCAATATGTTCAAAATCAGGCTTTCCTTCTTCGTCTAATGGTGCTTTATCAGGTGTATTATAGAAGTTATCAATACTAATCATAAAAGGCTCTATACCTCTACTTTTTAGTTCAATTCGCAATCTATTAGTGAATGTAGTCTTACCACTTGATGAAGGACCAGCGACAGCAATAAGCTTAATATTTTTAATGTTTTTAGATATGTCATCGCCTAATTCTGCAAGTTGTCTATTGTGTCTAGCCTCACAAATATTAATAAATTCAAGAGCATTCCCAGCCTCAATTATTTCATTTTTTTGCCATATATAACTAGACTTAGAAACATCGGCCCATTGATTTGCTTCCTTTAATGCAGCCCTAAAAACTCGCTCTTCAGTAAAGCTAGGAATCGTTCCATTACACTCACTTCTAGGGTATGTAATCAAGAATCCAGGAGTGTATAATTTAAGGCCATATAGTTTTAAATAGCCAGTCGAAGGTAAAACATAGCTAAACATATAATTCTTGTATCCATCACATTCATGCATATGAACGATTGATTCTTTACGATAATTTAGTACTTTAATTTTATCAATATATCCCATTGATTTATAGTATTTTTTCGCATCATCAATGTCACTTAAATACCTATTTATAGGTAAATCAGCAGCAATAATTTTTGCCATTTCTTTAGAAATTTCTTCTAAATTTTCTTGCGAGAAAGGACATCCCAAATTAGTTACATTAGCAAAAATCGATCTAGATACACTGTAATTTAATATCGTTTTAGCATAAGGATATACTCTCGAAATAGCCATTAAAACAACGAATCTAAGAGTAGCTTGATACATCCTTGTTACATTAGGATCATTCAACGTTAACAATTCAATATTACAATCTTTAGATATGACGAAATTTAATTCCCTTAATCTATTATTTACCTTTGCAGCCATATATTTGTAATCAGAATTATCAATCAGCTCCAATATACTCTTAGGACTTTCAATTTGTTTCTCCACACCATTAATTGTTACATTTAACATATTTTTCTCCTCCATATTTTTTAAATTTATATTCTAATTTCCAAAACTAATTATTATGAAATAAATAATTGTATCATTTGTTTTTGCATACTAGATAGGTTTTGAAATATTTTTTAACAGCTTCAAAATTCATAAAACAAGAATTTCTGCTTGCAAAAATGACAATATTTTAAATCAATAACTAAATTATACGTTTTAAAATACTAGATGACTTTCGAAATGTTTTTTTACGTTCTTGAATTTAAATAATTACATATAATTATATTTACAAACGTTAGTACACTTATTTGATTTTAGTTTATCTAATCTTGCATACTAGATAGTATTTGAAATATTTTTTTGAGTAAAAAAAGTAGGAGTATACCACTCCTACATACAACTATATTAAATAATATTGTCAGGTTAATCCTGAGGATCATCGACAACTGAATTATCTACGATTTCTTCAATAACCTCTTCAGTTGATTCTTCAACTTGATACTCAGTTTCAACTTCTTCATAAACAACTTCAACTTCCTCTGATTCCTCTTCAGCAACCTCTACGTATTCAACCTCTTCAATGATTTCTTCTATCATTTTAGCATGTTGTTGTTGATTATTGTTTGCTGAATTTTTAGCATCATTTGCACCTCTTAGTTCTAATACTAGAGTATCAGGGTTTAAGAATGAAGCTAAATCGGAATCAAGATCTAAATTAGTTTTAATTTCAGTTTTATTTTCGAATAAAGTCTTGTTATCTATAGATTGTGCAGCAAGTTCAAGAGATTCATTTGTGATATCTTGTTCCAGATTAATGACTCTATTACCTAATCTCCAGTAAGCTAGTTTAACCTTCTTAAATGTATAAAACTTTTTCTTAGGAGCTAAAGAAAAACTTAACATTTTATTTTTTCTTTCTCTTGAAACAACCCTACCAATAACATCTTCTTTTTTAATTATACGATATTCCTTTTCATTGTCTCCTGCTACGTAAATATCATCTTCTTTTGTTTTTATTATTCTACGCAAATAATAAGATTCGTTTGCTCTATACAATACCATATCCTTTATCTGAAGCTTTGGTGGATATCGCAAATGAACTAAATCACCTTTTTTTAACAATGGTCGATTACAATCATCTTCAATTCTCAAGGTACCTATCAATCCGGCCTCTAGCCTTTCAACAGTTATTTCCATTGAATGAATATCAATTTTTTCATCTTCTTCATCATCAACTTTAGGTGCAATAATAGAAGGTTCGATTTTTTTCTTATAATCTTTCATGTTATCACCCTCCCAGTAATAGCACTCATTATTTATTTTATTATATAAAAAAAAAACTATAATTTCAAGTAAATAGAGAAATACCTAAATTTAATAATATTTAAATTTTATATATATTGTGTTATAATTAAATTATAATAAAACTATACTTATATAAATAATATATGAAAGGAGATTTTATATTATGTTTATGACATATGCTGATCCCATTATAAATGCTTTCAAGTGGGGAATACTTGCTGAGCTTAATGTTTATTCAATACTTTTCAGACTCTTTCTAGCAATTCTATGTGGTGGAATTATAGGTTTCGAAAGAGCTGTTAAACACCAGGCTGCAGGCTTTAGAACTTATATATTAGTTTGTCTTGGTTCTACAATCGCAATGCTAACAAACGAATTTTTAATGATTACTACTAACATAGGCGATCCTGCCAGATTAGGTGCTCAAGTCATTTCAGGAATAGGTTTTTTAGGTGCTGGAACAATACTGTTAACATCAAGAAACCAAATTAAAGGATTAACTACAGCAGCCGGCTTATGGGGCTGTGCTTGCCTTGGATTAGCAATCGGAGTAGGATTTTACACAGTTGCAATATTTGGAGCATTAGTAATTATCGTTGTATTCGCAATACTTCCAAAGATTGAAGATATTATGACTTCTAGAGCAAAAAGCTTCTCTATTCATATCGAATTTAATGAAACAGAAAATCTAAAAAATTTTATTTCCTACGTTAGAGAAAATGATTTACAAATATATTCATTAGACAAAAACGAAGCTTATGAAGGTTCTAGTTTAAGTGTTTATACTATTTCACTAATCATGCTAGATAAAAAAGACAAAACAAATCACACTACATATATAAAGCAATTTGAAGAGCTAGAATATGTGAATTATGTAGAAGAAATTGGAGTTGTAAAAAAGAAAATGTAAATAAAAAACATGCTGATTTTTCATCAGCATGTTTTTTATTATTCGTCAAATAAAGAAATTTTCTCGTATTTTATAGCTTCAGGCTTTTCATCTTCAGAATCATCTACAACAGGATTAAATAGGTTTGAAGTTGTACTACCAGTTTCCTTAGCTAAAATAGCATCAAGCTCGTTTAAAATATCCTTGTCTTTTTCTTTATCCTTCTTAGAAGATAGCAATGGCTTTTCGTATTCAGAGCCATCATCCATAACGCTAAAAATCGTTTCCTTTACCTCTATTAGATAATCAGGAGAAACCACTTGATCTGGCTCCATAGGAGATGGAATATACATTTTTACAAGCTCCTTAAGTTCCTTATCCTCAGGTGTAATTGTTCTACCACAATCAGATACATTATACTTTAAGCTAAATGCCTCTACAATGTCATTACCATTCTTATAAACAACATTAATTCCAACATTTTCTTTATATTGATTTGGTGTTAATTTTTTAGCATCTAATAATAAATATGGATTTGATTTAAGAGGTTTAATAACCACTGAACCACTTCTAGAACGTTTAGTTAAAGGCACATCCGTAACCTTCATACGCTTCATTGTAGAGCGAGAAGTTAAAACCACAAAATCATCATTTTTGTTGCAATAAATGGCTGATTTTACAATATCCTTTGGCTTTAAATTTATTGATCTAACACCACCGGCCATAGTTCCATATAAAGAAACCTCGCTAGCTCTAAAGCGTAATGCTTCACAATTTTTAGTGAAAACCATGATCTCAAGAGGGTCCTTTATAATGTCAGCAGCAACCAATTCTTCATCTTGACCTATCTTCATAGCGCGGACAGGCTTAGAATATCTAGTTACATTAAATTCTGATAATAATGTTTGCTTGATATTACCTTTACTAGTAGTCATAAGCACTGTATAAGCTTCACTGAAATCAGTAATTGGGAACACACAAACAAACTTTTCTTTTGGTTGTGTTGCAACTAGCGTATTTATGAAAACACCTACATCTTTATACTTAAATTCTGCAATTTTGTACACCGGAAGGTATATAAAGTTACCTAAAGTTGTGAAAATTAGCAAAGTATCAAGGGTTGAAACTTCCCCTTCATAGATAATTGAATCATTATCTTTAAGGCCATTTTGCTTAGATGCAGTGTAAGATTTTAGGTTTACACGCTTTAAATATCCTTCTCTAGAAATGCTAACAACCGTTTGTTCTTTAGCGATTAAATCAGTTTCATCGACCTTTAAAGAAGACACTTGTTCTTCGATAACTGTACGTCTAGGACATACAATAGTCTTATTTAAAAGTGCTAATTCATTTTTAATAACCTTTAATAATTCTCTCTCAGAAGAAAGTATTTTTTCATATCTTTCAATGTTTTCTGTTAAAGATTTATGTTCGTTCATTAATGCTTCAATATCTTGATTAGAAAGCTTATATAATTGCATCATTACAATAGCTTCTGCCTGCTCTTCTGAGAATTTAAATTTTTCAATAATATTCTTCTTAGAATCAGCCTTGTTAGCACTGGCACGAATTGTCTTGATAACCTCATCAACGACATCAATCATCTTTATTAAGCCTTCAACGATATGAAGACGCTTTGCAGCTTTATTTAATTCGAAATTTGTTCTATTAGTAATTACCTCTTTTTGATGATCAATATAAGCATCTAAAATAGGGATAACACCTAATCTCATAGGACGTCTATTACAAATAGAAACCATATTATAATTTAAATTTATTTGTAAATCTGTATTTTTCAATAGATAAGTAATAATTGCATTTGCATTTGCATTCTTTTTTAAGTCAACTGCAATACGAAGCCCCTCTCTACCAGATTCATCACGAACCTCTACTACATCAGGTAATTTACCATCAATACGAAGCTGTTCCATTTTTTCTACTGTCTTAGATTTTAAAGTATCATATGGGATTTCAGTAATAACTATTCGTTGTTGACCTCCACCCATATCCTCAAAATTATATTTTGATCTAACAACCACGCTACCGCTACCAGTTAAGAAAGCATCTCTAATACCTTCCTTACCTTGTACAATACCACCTGTAGGAAAATCTGGTCCTGGCATGATTTCTAATAAATCATCGACAGTCATTTTCTTATTATCAATTCTAGCGATTGTAGCATTTACAACCTCATTAATGTTATGAGTGGGTATATATGTGGCATAACCAGATGAAATACCCATTGCACCATTCACTAAAAGATTAGGAAATTTTGCTGGTAATACAGTTGGTTCAATTTCCTCTTCATCAAAGTTAGGAATAAACGGAACTGTATTTTTTTCAATATCCTGTAATAGATATTCAGCATTTTTGCTCATACGTGTTTCAGTATAACGCATTGCGGCTGCACCATCACCATCAATTGAACCATTATTACCATGCATATCAATTAAGGTAACACCCATTTTCCAATCTTGGCTCATACGAACCATTGCATCATATATGGATGAGTCGCCATGTGGATGGTACTTACCCATTACTTCACCGACAATACGTGCAGACTTCTTATATGGAGCATTAGAAGTAACCTTAAGCTCGTTCATACCATATAAAATACGTCTTTGTACTGGCTTCAAACCATCTCTAATATCAGGAATGGCACGCTCTTGAATTATATATTTAGAATATCTACCAAAGCGATCTCCAATTACTTCTTCTAGTCTTGTTTCCTGAAATTTTTCAGCTAAAAACATATCTAATTTTTTCTTTACTGTTGCCATGTTACATATCCTCCTCTTCTAGAGTAAATGAAACGTGGTTTTCTAGCCAATCTCTACGACGAGCGGAATCACTACCCATAAGAACCTCAATTTGAGATTCAGCATCAGCCAAATCATCAATTTGAACTTGAATTAATGTACGAGTTTCAGGATTCATTGTTGTTTCCCATAATTGAGAAGCATTCATTTCACCTAAACCTTTATATCTTTGTACTATTGTAGGACATTTTGCTTTGGCTAAAATTTCCTCTTTTTCTTCATTTGTCCATGCATAAATAATTTCTTCACTCTTGCCACGCTTAGTTATTTTAAATAGCGGAGGTAAGGCGATATAGACTCGTCCATCCTCAATTAACGGACGCATAAATCTAAAGAAGAAAGTAAGTAATAAAACCTGAATATGCGCACCATCATCATCAGCATCGGTCATGATTATTATCTTTTTATAATTACATTTTTTCAAATCAAAGGCAGTACCATAATCAGCACCAATAGTATAAATCATTGTTGCAATTTCTTCATTTTTAAGCGCAGATTCAGCTGTTGCCTTTTCAGTATTTAAAACCTTACCACGAAGTGGTAAAATTGCTTGATATCTTCTATCTCTACCTTGTTTTGCAGAACCACCGGCAGAATCACCCTCTACTAAATATAGCTCGTTAATTTCCTTATTCTTTTCACTTGTAGGAGCAAGCTTTGCAGAAATATTTTTTTCTTCCTTAACCTTCTTGTCCATTCTAGCTTGTTCACGAGCCTTACGTGCAGCAGCTCTAGATTCAGCTTCACGAATAGCCTTTCTAACAACATTTTCAGTTAATTCCTTATTTTCCATTAGATAATAAGTTAGCTTTTCATATAAAACCGTATCAACTGCAGTTTTAGCTGCTGGTGTACCTAATTTACCTTTAGTTTGTCCTTCAAATTCAAGCAATTTTTCGCCAATTCTAACAGATACAACAGTAGTTATACCAGCACGCAAATCTGTGCCCTCTAGCTGCTGATTTGACTTAATAAGGTTGAATTTATGGGCATAATCATTAAAAGCTCTTGTAAGGGCTAATTTAAAGCCTGTTTCATGGCTACCGCCATCATTTGTTTTAACGTTATTAACAAATGAAACCATTTGTTCTGAGAAAGTTTCTAAAAATTGAAGTGCTACCTCAACCTCAATAACCTCTTTTGTATCAGGAACGTTATAATTGCCCTCAAAATATGCAACATTATGAACTGGCTTTTTTCCCGCAGTTAAATAAGCAACATAAGCTGAAATACCATCCTCGAAAATAAAAGAATCTGACTTCTTTGATCTCTTATCCTTTAAAGTCATTTTTAAATTTTTAATTAAAAATGCACTTTCTCTAATTCTCGTTTTAATTGTTTCATAATTATAAACTGTTGTCGTGAAAATAGTTGGATCAGGCTTGTACGTAACTGTTGTACCAGTCTTCCTTGTTTCACCAATAATTTCCATTTTAGAAACCTTAGTTCCACCTTTTTCAAATCGCATCCTATGGATTTTACCTTCTCTATAAGAAGTAACCTCCATATATGAAGATAAGGCATTAACAACAGAGGCACCAACACCATGTAAACCTCCGGTTGTTTTATAACCATTGCCACCAAATTTACCACCAGCATTCAGCTTAGTATATATGATTTCCATAGTATTTTTACCAGTTTGATGTGTACCACAAGGTACACCACGACCATTATCCTCAACAGTAATAGAATTATCCTCGTTAATAGTTACAGTAATCTCTTTACCATAACCAGCAAGAGCCTCATCAATAGCGTTGTCGACAATCTCCCAAACTAGATGATGTAGTCCTCTTTCATCGGTCGAACCGATGTACATACCAGGACGTTTTCTAACGTGTTCTAGGCCTTCTAAGACCGTTATCGAATCATCATTATAAGCGTTCTTTTGCATATTAAAAATCACCAAACCCTTTAAGTAAATAATAACATAATTTGACATTATAAACAAGAAAAGAGTTAATATTTTTCCTTTACTTATTCAAATAATAATTATATAATAATTATAGTATTTAAAAAGGGAGTTTTACATTATGGTTTTTAATATTGAAGCATCTCAAGCGATGCTATGTGTTTTATTTATTATTCTATCTTATATTATCGGTTCTATTCCATTTGGAATATTAATAGGTAAAGGAATCTGCCATATAGACATAAGAGAGCATGGAAGCAAAAATATTGGCTCTACAAATGCCATAAGAGTTTTAGGAAAAAAAGTTGGATTCTTAGTATTCTTCTGTGATGTTTTCAAAGGTATGGTTGTAATTATATTATTAAAGATTTTAGCTTCAGCGAATGTATGGACTACACCAATTGAATATTTCTTCTATGGTGCTGCAGCTATAATCGGTCATTGTTTCTCCATATTCCTTGGATTTAAGGGTGGAAAAGCTGTTGCTACATCATTAGGTGTTGTATTAATTCTTACACCTATTCCAGCAGTTGCTTGCTTAATTGTATTCCTAATTACATTATACACTACTGGTTATGTATCACTTGGTTCTACTTTTGCAACTATCACAGTAATTGCAAGCACTTGGATCTTATATTTCTTCGGTGTTGAGGCAACAAGTTTCTGGGACTATTTCATATCAAGCCCTACATTATTAGTATGTATCTTATACTCTATTTTAAGTACACTAATTATTTTAAAGCATACTAAAAATTATGCAAGATTAATTAAAGGAACTGAAAGTAATTTTAAAAAGAAAAAGAAGGAAGCAAAGCTTCTAGCAGAGCAACAAGCTCAACAACAAGCACAATAAGATGGTCTTAAGACCATCTTTTATTTTTTTTAAAAATAAAAATGTATGCGATCATACATTCTTTTTGTCTTTATAATATTTTAAAGCCTCAGCAAATCTTTGATAATGAACGACTTCTCTTTGTCGTAAAAATGATAATGGTCCTAATATTTCAGGATTATCGGTTAAATCCATTAAATGCTCATAAACAGCTCGAGCCTTTTCTTCAGCTGCCATATCCTCAGTCAGATCAGTAATATAATCTCCTGATGAGGCTAAAATCAATACATTAAATGGATTTTCACCAGCATCAATCGGATAAATACCTAATCCATGATCCGCATAAATTCCTTCAATTCCAGCCTTCTTATAATCCTCTGCAGTTGCTCCTTGAGTAAGGCCTTTAATCATAGCTACAAGTATTTCTACATGAGCCATTTCCTCTGTCGCAATTTCGGTTAATAGATTTTGACCAACTAAATCAGGCATCGTTGGCGCTTGAATAAAGTATCTAATACATGCACCTAATTCACCTGCATAACCACCAATTTGAGTTAACAAAATTTTTGCAAACCTTAAATCTCTTTTTGTTATATTAACAGGAAATTCTAAATGCTTTTCATACTTCCACATTTCCATCACTCCAAGGGAATTTTAATTTAAAATATCCATTTTGAATATCACTAGATGCAGTTAAGCTTTTAAATCTAGTTTCAATAAATTCACAAATTTTCTTTCTTTCAGAATTTATTTTTTGAAGCATATCTAAGGCTTCCTTATTATTAGGATGAGTACAAATATATAGAGTCAATTCTACACCAAAAAAAGTGTAAACCTCAAGCATATAAATGGCTCTTTCATAATCGTTATCAAATGAAATTTTATCTATTTTATATTTATATGGAATATATAAATTAGACCAAATAGAGCCCTTTAAAAAACCTTTTTCAATATCATTATCAATTTCTAATGGCTGAGAGTTAATATCTAATGTTTTAATACTTATCACTCCCATAACTATATTATGCGGCTATATCTAATTATACTAGGCAAAAAAAAATAAAGAGCTGATTATTCAGCTCTTTATAAATACTGCTATTATTCTTCAACGATAGCGTCAACTGGACATACGCCTTGGCATGCACCACAATCGATACAAGTATCAGCATCGATAACAGATACCTCATCAACAGTAATAGCATCTACTGGACATTCAGGTGCACATGCGCCACATCCGATACATGCATCAGTAACTTTTCTTGGCATTTTTAATTCCTCCTTTTGACTTGGTAATTTTATTTTATCATTTATATTAGTTTTTGTCTATAATAAAGGTTGAATTTTTAACAATTAAAGTGTAAAATAATTATTGGTAATTGAGGTGATTATTTATGTTTTTAGCAATACAATTAGAATGGTGGCAATTAGTATTAATTTTAGTAATCGTAATACTTGGTGCTGCAGTAGCAACTTTCTTTATAACTAGAAAACTATTCGCTAAGGAATTAAAGAAAAATCCTCCAGTGAATGAAGCTATGATTCGTGCCATGATGACACAAATGGGACGTACACCTTCTGAAAAACAAGTAAGAGCTGTTATGCGTTCTATGGAAGACGCAAAAAACAACTAATAAAAATTAGAGCTCAGACAAATGTCTGAGCTTCTATTTTTCTAATAAATCAGATTATATCACTTTTCATTTCACATAATAATCTTTTTTCATACCATTAGAGTACGTCTTAACTTTAGAATTTATATAATATTCATTTTAAAAAATAACTTAAATTATCAAATCCAGTATTATAAATAAAAAGACATTGAGAATCTAATAAAAGAGAAATTTTATTTTTACAGCATATTTTTCCATCAAACTTTTTAATTAAAAGTTTTTGTTATTTTATTCATATGCAAGACCTACAATAATATCATTGTTATCTTTATAAATTCTAACTAAATAATCCTCTGATATCTCTATGCAATTATCAGATGCTTTTTTGTAATCAATACCTTTTAAATAGATTACCTCATCTTCAATTTTACAATAATCCTCTTCTAAATAATTAAACATTGTTAATAAATTATCAAAAGATAATTCTGGACAACGAACTTCCATATACCATGGATAATTTTCATCTTTTCTATATAAAACATCATAATTCAAAGCCTCGTATAATGGAGCAAATATATAATAAGCTTCATTATTATCAAAAAACTCACAAACTAATGATTTTAATTTTACCTTATTATTTAGTATATAATATTGAAAAAAATGATTATCCTTAAATAAAAAACCATAAGAATAATAATCGTGAGGTTTCACATATTCACCTTCATAATAAAAATCCTCTAATTTGAATTCTAAATTAGAATAATAATATTCACTATTTTTAATTACTTCATTATAAAAATCATTTTCAGATGCTACCACAAAAGTTATTGTTTCATTTAAATTATATTCTTTCTCTTTTTTATAATCTATAACTCTATATTCACCTAAAGATATAGTTACCAATCCATCTGCAGAGGTTATTTCAAGTGGTTGTTTTGCATCATTACATCCACTTAATATGAATACAGAAAATAATGTAAAAAGTATAATTAATATTTTTTTACTCATAAAATCATCCTTTTATAAATAATGTCAATGTTGATATTTAGCTTTACTAATTAAAATCTGGGGAATTTTCCCCAGATTTTTTATTGCTTAGCAGCCTCAATAATCTTAGATTGAATATATGAAGGAGCTTCTTCATAGCTGTGGAATTCTCTATTAAAGTATCCACTACCTTGAGTTAATGACTTTAAGTCATTTACATATTCAAGAATTTCTGATTCAGGAACTAAAGCTGTAATCTTTTGATCCTTTACAGAATTAATATCCATACCAACAATCTTCGCACGTCTAGTATTTAAGTCAGATATAATAGCACCAACATCTTCAGTATGTACAGTAACTACAACCTTAATAATTGGTTCTAATAAAGTAGGCTTACAATTAGCATATGCTTCCTTAAACGCAAGGATTGCAGCCATTCTAAATGCCAATTCATTAGAGTCAACGGCATGGTATTTTCCATCCTTTAAGCATGCCTTAACACCAATAACTGGATAACCTGCTAAAAGACCCTTTTCACAAGCCTCAAAGAATCCCTTTTCAACAGCTGGGAAGTAATTCTTTGGTACTGCACCACCAAATACCTCTTCAGTAAATGTATTTTCCTCAGCTGGAGCGAAATCCATTACTACTACACCATAGAAGCCAGAACCACCAGATTGCTTAACATAACGACCCTCTGCAGTTGCAGATCCCTTAATTGTTTCACGGTATACAACCTTATAATCCTCTAAGTTAACCTCAAGCTTATAAGAATTTTTCATTCTTTCTAGTACGAAGTTTAAGTGTCCTAAGCCTAAGCTACCAATTAATAATTGGTTAGTTTCAACATTTCTCTTAACCTCGATAGATTTATCCTCAAGCATAATCTTAGCTAATGTAGTACCTAGCTTATCATCATCATTCTTATTCTTAGCAAGTAATGCTTTATAATATACTGCTGTTGGGAAATCAATTCCCTTATAAGTGATCTTAGCCTTTGGAGAACATAAGGTCATTGAAGTTTCTAATCCATCAACCTTATTAATACATCCAATATCACCTGCATGTAATTCCGTTACAGGTGTTTGCTTACCACCACACATTGTGAATAATTGATTAACTGAAATATTCTTTTTAAGATTTGGAACATACATTTCATCTCCAGCCTTTAAAACACCTGAATTTACCTTGAAAATAGATGTAACACCTGAATATGAATCAACAATAGTTTTAAATACAAATGCTGAGAATGGTTCCTCATCTAAAGTCTTACGTTCAATATCCTTACCATCATCATCCTTACCAACGATAGGATTTAAATCAGATGGGTTAGGTAGGTAATCAATTAGCATTTCTAGCATTGTATGAATGCCTATATTTTTAGTTGCAGAACCAACTAATACTGGTGTTAATTCACCATTTAATACAGCTGCACGTAAGCCATCTTGAATTTCCTCATGCGTTAATGCCTCACCCATAAAGAACTTATCTAAAAGCTCCTCAGATGTTTGCGCAACAGCTTCAACCATTGTGTTGTGAAGTTCGAAAACCTTTGCCTTCTTATCATCATAGATTTCAGCATCCTCACAATCAGTTCCATTATATTTTCTAGCCTTTAATGTAACTACATTAACAAATCCATCAAAATTATCATTTTTACCCATTGGGTATGAGAATGGAATTGCAGTATTTCCTAATTTTTCTCTGATTTCTGTTAAAACATTTTCGAATTTAACATTTTCTTTGTCCATTTTATTAACATATATAATAGTTGGAATATTTCGTTTTCTTAAAAGATTCCAATGCTTAACAGTTTGAACCTCTACACCACTTGAAGCATCAATAACTAAAATAGCACCCTTGACAACTGATACTGTAGAAATTGCCTCACCTAAGAAATCATCATTTCCTGGAATGTCAATAAAATTCATTTTGTAATCCTTATATACTGAAGGGACTATTGATAATCTAATAGAGCTTAGCTTAGCCTTCTCCTCTGGTAGATAATCACTTATAGTAGTTCCCTTTTCAACACTCCCCTTTGGCTTGTTAGCCGTTACAGAATACAAAGATTCTACTAGAGTGGTTTTACCACTACTTTGATGTCCTAAGACAACAACGTTTCTAATTTTGTTTCCTTGCATAAATAATACCTTCCTTCTTCAGTTTGAAAACGTTTTAATAATTAATTATATTATAGCATATTATATGCTACAAGAAAAGAAAAAAGATTATATTTTTGCAAATATAATCTTTTTTTATTTTATTCCTTTTTTTCTTTTCTTCCAAGATAATAATCTAGTTCTTCTTTCATCTTTTCAGGAATCTCCATTTCTACAGGAAAAGCCTTTGAGTTGATTAATCTACTAGCGAAAAGTGAAATAAAGTCACACGTTTTATAATAATTACCTTCTTCTAAATAATCAATAACATCTCTTCTAGAATGAATTTGAGCTCCACCCTGAGGAGCTAATCTAGCAAAAGAAACTGCTGGAACACCGCCATCAGCAAATGGTGTAGAGTCAGAAGAATAAACACCTTGACGTGAGGTGATTGCAAAGCCTACCTCGCAGCCTAAATATTTAATATAGCTTACAAGTGATTGATTCGCTGTACAGCAGGCTATATCATTACCAATAGTAACACCTATCATATCAACATTAATACAAAGCTTATATGATGATAATTCATCCTTATGATCTCTCACATAAGCCTTAGACCCTAATAATCCCATTTCTTCAGAGCCACACCAAATAAACTTTAGAGTTCTTTGAGGCTTATGCTCCATAAAATAAGCTAAAAGCTGCATAATTGCCGTAGAGCCTGTTGCGTTATCGTATGAACCCTTAGAATAGCTTACAGAATCATAATGAGCAGTAAAAGCAATTATCTCATTCTTCTTATCAGTACCCTCTACAGTCGCAACGACATTGTGCGAAGCATTTTCTAGTTCTTGCTCTACATTTACTACTGTAGCACTCTTAGGCATAGCTCTAAGAATATTTTCAGCATCCTTCATTCTAATACATACTGCAGGAATTTTACCATTTTGATAATGTCTATCACGATACATATATGGATCTAAATCAACATCATCCTTATCACGATAAACATCTCCACAGCATAATACTAATGCTAATGCCTTCTTTTCAGCAAGCCTCTTATAAAGCTTATAATTAACTAGCTTTGAGTGCACAAGACAAACCTTCCCTTCAATATCCTGAATCTCAGCATCTTGAACACTTGTAACATATGTAAAATCGCCTGTAAGGCCCTCTAGTGGTGTTGAGCCTGACATTCCTACACCAACACATTCAACACTTATATTAGGCTCATTAAAGGTTAATGAGGTATTTTTAATTTCATAGCCATCAACCTTAAATTCCTCAATTGCTACTGAAGCTCCTAAACTTCTACATTCATCAGCAATTATATTTGCTGCTAAAAGCTCCTCTTTAGAACCACCAGTTCTTACAAAATATAATTTTTTTAATAAATCAAAACTCTTATACATAATCCTTACCTCTTTATTAAAATTATATTCTAATTAATTTCATATTTCAACTTTAGAATATCTATTTCATCCACTCTTTTGTCTCCCACATATGTACAAATCAATTTATATTTATAGAGATAATTATCATTATCAAATCTAAATTTAATTTCCTTTAAATTAAATTTAGGAGGTTTTAAATACCTTCGAAGCTTAAAGGCGCTATATGCGAATTTTATATTTTTGAATTCCTTCAGTTGAATTATCCATAAATAGCCAATGTTAATAATTAATAAGCCATCCAGATATTTAAATAATATTATTGATAATATTAAAGAAAATATTATTCCTATGCTATTAACAATATATAAAACCATTTTATACGGAATAAAATTAGATAGTAAGCATCTCACTATCATATAGCCATCTAGTGGAAAAATAGGAATTATATTTATTACTATAATTAAATATAAATATTTTCGAAGCTCCATAGGAATTAAAAATAATGAGCATACATTAAATATTATTCCACCAGAATATAAAAGCAATTCCTTAATAAAGGTTAAATTTTCTTCCTTCAAATCCATTAAAAAGCCTAAAGCATATAGCCTAAGGCTTTTAATCCTTAAATTAAAAATGAATACAAATAATAGATGACCAGCCTCATGAATAGCAATCATCAAAATTAAATACAATAATATATTTTGATAAGGAGAAAATAAAAAGCATATTATTAATAAGTAAAAGCTGAAATCTATTTTATACTTCTTCATAATTAAAAACAAAATACGAAACTATAGTTTGATAATTTTCACTCTCAATATAATACTCATCGCTATATCCTAAAATAGTATTTTTTTTATAATATTGATATAATCTATAATCTGTTTTAACATTATATATTTTATAAATGTTATTAGCGGATTCAATTTCAATGTAATCTTTAGTAACAGTACTTATAATACCACTAATAGGTAATATAACCTCTCTATTTACCGGTGTTACATATAAAACATTTTCTGAAATTTCATAATCTATTACCTCTATATTATCTGAGGAAACTGATTCATCCTCTAAATATAAATTGCTTGCAAAGATTGATGCTATACCACATATATTTATATCATCTGTAATAAAAGAAGCATTTGCCAATTTTATACAAATTAATCCTATAATTAAAAATATATATTTTTTCATGCTATCACCATTTAATTATATATATCTTAAATTTTATTTAGAATATTATTTTCATCAAACGAATAATAACTAATATCACTAACTATTAAATGATCAAATAATATTATGCTTACCTCCTTTAGTACATTTCTTATTTTAAACGTAGCAGCAATGTCAGCAGATGATGGATTCAAATCATTTGAAGGGTGATTATGAATTAAAAATATGCCATAAGCACTAACGTCTAATCCATCCTTAATTATTTCTCTACATGGAATCTCAACACTGCCAACATAATGATTAGAATATATTTTCTTTAAAATTGGTTTGCATTTAATATCCACATATATTACCATTAAATTTTCTTCCCTTAAAAACATATAATCTGATTTAGCATATCTATAAACTGATTCTGCATCTTTTAGTGTAATAATATTATTTTCTTTTTTAATACATCTTCTTGCAAGCTCAAAGCATGCCATAAGCTTAGTAGCCTTAGCTTCCTTTATACCTTTTATTTTTTTGAGCTCTATATAATTCATTCTTAATAATTTCTCTAAGCCATAAGCATTTATTAAATTTATTGATAATTCTATAACATCTTGTTCTTTAGTTCCACTACCTAGCATTATCGCAATTAGCTCATAATCAGACAATGCTTGAGCACCATTTCTTATTAATCTTTCTCTTGGTCTATCCAATGTATCTAATAATTTTATATTCATAGCTGATCACCAAGATAATATTATAAATATATAAAAGCAAATAAAAGCATTTATTTTTTAAAATTACATGATTTTGATAAAAAGAAAAAAGTGAAATTAATTAAAATTTCACTTTTCTTTAATCTTATTAAAATATATATCTCTCATTAAAGAAATGAAATGTAAAGAGCCTGTTACTAATAATAATTCATCTTCCTTAGTATCATTTATAGCTGTTCTTAAGCATTCTTCAATATCATATATTATTTCACATTCCTTTTGAGTATACTTAGTAAACTCATTTGGATCAGTAGCTCTTAAATCCATAATAGATGTAAAATAATATTTATCAGAAATATTATCTAATATAGAAAGCATCTTATCGAATGCTTTATCGTTTAATGCAGAAAAAATAACCTTAACCCTTTTAGATATATTTATCGCTTTAATTGAATTTACTAAAGCATTAATACCATGAATATTATGTGCACCATCTAAAATAACCCTTGGATTATTTGATATAGTTTCCATTCTACCTGGCCATTTAGCATTCATCAAGCCATAATTAATTAATTCGTTAGGTATATTAGGATCTATGATTTTAGCAGCCTCAACTGCTAGACTTGCATTAAATGCTTGGTAGGATGCGATTAGGCTTGCCTTATAGCTTTCACCCTTATATTTAAATTCAGTATAATCATTTAATACTATATCACTAACATAATCATTAATATAAATCATATTAATATTATTATCCTTTTGATATCCTTCAAAATAGCCTCTAATCCCTTCATCACAAGCAGTAAGGCAAGTCATACCCTTTTTAGCAATTCCAAGCTTATGTGAAGCAATTTCCTCTAAGCTATTACCTAATGTATTCATATGATCATAGCCAATATTAGTTATTATTGCTAAATCAGTTTTTAATACATTAGTTGCATCTAATAATCCACCTACGCCACACTCTATAACTGCAATATCAATATTTCTATCCATAAAATATAATAATGCCATTAAAAATGTAAGCTCAAAGAAAGGAATAACATCATTAAACTCTTTATAATATTCATTTGAAAAATTATAAAGCTTATTACAGTAATGCATTATTTCAGCATTAGAAATATACCTATCATTTATTTGTATTCTTTCGTTGAAGCATACAACATATGGCGAAACAAAGAACCCTATATGCTTACCTGTATTTTGTAAAATACTTTTAATATAGCTTGCGGTTGAGCCCTTACCATTAGTACCAGCAATATGAATGATTTTATAATCAGTTTTAATGCCAAGCATATCTATACATTTAGATATTCTATCTAGGTTTTCTCTTTTAGCTAATTTCTTTTGATTAAATAACCAGCTATAAACCTCATCTATATTATTAAACATTATGCCTTTAATTCCTCTAATGTCTTACATATTTCGTCATATTGAGCTTGATATTCGGCTTGCTTAGCCTTTTCTGTGTCAATCTTAGCTTGTGGTGCCTTTGATATAAAAGACTCGTTAGAAAGCATTTTTTTGCTTCTTTCTAATTCTCCTGCAAGCTTAGATTTATTAGCCTCAAGCTTTTTAATAACCTCTTCCATATCTACTAAATCAGAAGATGGAATATATAATGTAGCCATTGGTAAAACAACTACAACATTACCCTTAGGATCTAATGCCTTATCTAAGAAGTTTAATTCCTTAGGATTAGTGAATTTTCTTAAATATACAGATGTAGCTGAAATCATTTCCTTAGCCTCATTGTCCTTAGCTAATAAATTGATTGTAATAGGCTCCTTTGGTGCCTTATTAGCCTTAGCTCTTTCATTTCTTACAGAGGTAATAATTTGAATCATATCATCTAAAGATTGAATGGCTGATTCATTATTATACTCAGCATTAACTAAAGGCCAATTTGCAATACAAATAGATTCCTCATCATGAGGTAATGCTTGATAAATTTCCTCAGTAATAAATGGTACAAATGGATGCAGCATCTTAACAATTGACTTTAAGACATAAACTAAAACATTCTTAGTCATTTGCTTATTAGCTTCATCATCTGAAGCTAAATCAACCTTAGATAATTCAACATACCAGCTTGCAAAATCATCCCATACAAATCCATATAATGCTTTTGCAGCTTCACCAAATTCATATTTCTCCATGTTATAATCTACATTTTCAATTACCTTATTTAGCTTAGCTAAAATCCATTTAGATACTAAATTAAGCTTAGATACATCAATCTTAGTTTCCTTAAAATCATCACCTAAATTCATCATAACATATCTAGAAATATTCCAAATCTTATTTAAATAATTCCAAGAAGCTTCAATCTTAGTTTCGTCAAATCTCAAATCTAAGCCAGGAGCTGAATTTGTAGTTAAGAAATATCTTAATGAATCAGTACCATATTTTGCAATAACATCAAAAGGATCCACACCATTACCTAAAGACTTACTCATCTTTCTTCCATCCTTATCACGGATTAAGCCATGAATTAGAATATCCTTAAATGGTGCCTTACCTGTAAATTCAACACCTTGGAATAGCATTCTAGCTACCCAGAAGAAAATAATATCATATCCAGTTACTAATACATTAGTTGGGTAATATCTTTCAAATAACTCCGTCTTTTCAGGCCAGCCAAGAGTTGAAAATGGCCATAACGCACTTGAAAACCAAGTATCTAAAACATCCTCATCTTGAACCCAACCATCACCAGGGCATTCGACCTGTACCTTTACCTCATCATCCTTATACCAAGCAGGAATTCTATGTCCCCACCATAATTGACGAGAAACACACCAGTCTTGAATATTTTCAAGCCAACGCTCTAATGTAGTATTAAATCTCTCAGGAACAAAACGATATTCATCATTCTCTAATACCTGCTTAGCTAGAATATCCATCTTTACAAACCATTGCTTTGATAATCTAGGCTCTACTACTACACCAGTTCTTTCACTATGACCTACTGAGTGGATCATTGATTCCTTCTTAACAAATAAGCCACTCTTAGTTAAATCCTCAATTAATGCCTTACGACACTCAAAGCGGTCCATACCACAGTACTTTCCAGCCATCTCATTCATTGATCCATCATCATTCATACATAATGGCATAGCTAAATTATGGCGCTTTCCAACCTCAAAATCGTTAGGGTCATGAGCTGGTGTAACTTTAACACATCCAGTACCAAATTCCATATCTACATAGCTATCAGCAATTACAGGAATTTTTGTATCAGTACCTGGAATATAAACCATCTTACCTACTAAGCTCTTATATCTTTCATCATCAGGGTGAACCATAATAGCTTGGTCAGCAAACATAGTTTCTGGTCTAGTAGTTGCGATTGTAACATAACCATTTCCATCCACAAATGGATAGTTGAAATGATAGAATGCACCCTCAACATCCTTATGCTCAACCTCAATATTAGATAGTGCTGTCTTTGCTTGACAGTCCCAGTTTATAATTCTTTCACCTTGATATAATAGCCCCTTATTAAATAAAGTTATAAATACATGATTAACAGCTTTATTTAAGCCTTCATCTAATGTGAATCTTTCCTTAGTATAATCTAGGGATAAGCCTAGTGCTCCCCATTGACTACGAATGAATTCAGCGTATTCCTTCTTCCATTCCCAAGCCACCTCTAAAAATTTATCACGACCTAAATCATATCTAGAAACACCTTGTAATCTAAGCTTTTCATCAACCTTAGCTTGAGTTGCAATACCAGCGTGGTCCATACCAGGCAACCATAATGCATCATAGCCTTGCATTCTTTTTCTACGAATAATAATATCCTGTAATGTTGTATCCCAGCTATGACCTAAATGTAATTTACCAGTTACATTTGGTGGAGGTATTACAATTGTAAATGGCTCCTTTTCCTTATCTCCAGCCTCAAAGAATCCACCCTTTAGCCAGAAATCATATTTTCCTTCCTCTACCTCTTTAAAATCATACTTAGGCTTTAATTCCTTACTCATATCTCATCTTCCTTTCATACTCATCAATGGTTAACGAATAGAAATCTGCATCTACTATTCGACCATCATATAATCTTTTAAATTTACATAATCTTCCATCATATTTAAATCCGCATTTCTCAATGACTCGTTTAGATGCAAAATTATCAGAATGATGTCCAACCTCAATTAGCTCACAATCCTTTTTTCTAAAGATATATTCAATAATCAGGTTTACTGCCTCAGTCATTATACCCTGATTCCAATACTCCTCAGAAAGAGAAAAACCAATTGATTTTACCTTGTTGTACTTTCTAATTCCATTATCATATATAGAAATAGTGCCAATAAGCATATTACTATCCTTTAATGCAATGGCGAAGGTTTCCTTGCTTAGCATAAGTGATGCCAGCATTCTATCAGAAATATCCTTACTTCCAAAAGGCTTCCATCCGGCATGTGGTCCTACATTAGGATTTTTTCCAAACTCGTAATATGCATCCTTATCTCTAAAAGATAATTCTCTTATTAAAATTCTCTGTCCATTTAATTTCATAAAAAAAAGCCCCTAGAATTTTTAAAATTCTAAGGACGAATTATCGCGGTACCACCTTAGTTCTACAGTATAATCTACTGTAGCACTCAATTAATCTGTAACGTAGATAGACGGAATCAGCTACTATATTTTCACCAATTCAGCTCCATGACTACCTTCCATATTAGAACTAGATATTTTCACCGACCATATCCTCTCTAAAAGCTTCTAAATATGTACTCCTTCATTTCATCGCTATGCATTAATTTTAGTATGAAAAATAAATAAAGTCAAGATAATCATTTATTTTGCGTTAATAATTTATAAAATAATAAATAAGCACCATTTCCTGGTAAATAAATCTTTAAATCATCTCTTGGAGATGTATTATGCCCATTATATAAATAGCTATTATTTAAAGCATCCATTGTGGCTATTTTAATACCTAAATCAACATATCCAAGGTTTATAGCAGTCATCCCCATTAAAGGAAAATCCCATCCCCAAAATGTTGATAAATCCATCTTTTCAATAACAAAATCTAAAGTCGACTTCATATTTTTTTCATCAATATTGTTAGACTTAAAATAAGAATATGCAAATACCTCTGTAGGATGATCTGGATAAATATCATACTCATTGATCATGTCATGAGTTTTTAAATAGATACCATTTGTAATTTTAGGCTTTATTAATAGATTTACATAGCTATCATAATCATACCTATTTTTACCATAAAGTATATTATCAATTATGCTTTGGCTTTTAAAAACCTCTCTAAAATATTCAATCTCAAACATAGGATTATGACATTTTTCTAGTGGTATACTTTCACAGCATTCTAATAATGGCTCTAGCATTTCAATAGTATTACCATTATCTGTTAAATATGAAATCATAAAATCGATAACTCCACGAATTAAAGGCTCATATTTAACTAATATATCCTCACGCTTATAAATCCTATAAATTTCTTGAAGCATATATACAATATGCGGCTCCTGCCACACTAAAAGAGGTCCAATATTTGATGGACTATCTAAGCCATCAGGAGATGTCATTTTAGGAAATCTAATTCCATTATAACCATTTTCCTTCGCTCTAGAAAGTGAGGTTTCATATATACTTAAATAATAATCTAAGCTTTTTAACAATAAATCAAGATGATTATCATATATTAACCATAATGCATGAATCATATGCATTTCTAAATGGAACTTAGAATTCCAATTATTATAAGTAATACCAGATTCTGCAGGTGGATATATTCCTGTGGAATTTAGCTTTAATAAATATTTTGATAGAATCATTCTTTCAACTAAAAAATCATTACTAATTATAATAGAATTATCCTCTTCCCAAAATTCATTTAGATAGATTAAGCCACCTAATTTATTTAGAGCTAAATTCAATAATAAATCAGCAGCATTAAATAATATTTTATTATCAATCACTTTAATATCAGAATTAGATTTAAAGCTTAGCATAGTACTATTAAATTCATCATAATAAATATTTATCACATTATCTATAACATTGATAATAGGTTTCTTATGGCAATCATATCCAATCTTATTAAAGGACGGATATAAAAATTCCAGCATGATAGAGAAATCATTACTTGCATTTACCTTTAGCTCTAGCTCATCATTATCCTGGTATATTAATGATTTAACAAATATATCATTTCCTTCATATTTAAAGCTAGATTGAGATATACCAAAATATAAATCTAATTCCTGATTTATATCTGTAATATTTTCAGGCTTAATAATTTCACCCTTATATAAAAGCTTATAATTAAATAAATTATATTTATGAGGATATTCCCTTTTCAAATTAAAAAGCTCCTCCTGCCCTTCCTTATCAAGCATATATCCTTTGCAATTAATATATGTTTTTTTAATATCTCCAGATGTATCCTTATAAAACCACAGCTTATTACTCATTGTAGTAAGTGGAATATCTATATAATACTCATTTAAGCTTTGAGTTGATGTTACATCTAATGTAGCAGCAAAATCACCATTTCCAATTGAAAAAGGATTCTTATAATCTATTTCAGTTAATCTTCTATTATATTTAATAACATCCTCTTTTTTCATATGCCCTCCAAATATAAAAGCATCCATGATAGGATGCACTATTTTATATTAATATGAACATGATTACTATAATAAGAATAAATATCATTTAACAAATTATCATAATCAACCTCAGAATACATTTCAGTATTCTTTTTATCATAATAATATTCATACCATATTTTATATTTATCAATATTATTATAGCTAGTACAGCTACCACAATAGCATTCACCATGAGAAATGGATAGGAATTGAATATTTGTACTACCACATTTAATACAATGCTTTAAATTAGGTGTAACACCAAAGGTATGAAGCATTTTAATTAGAAACAAAGCTAATACCTTTTTAGGATTATGATTATTTAAATTATTAATAGTAGTAATAATATAATCATATATTCTCTTATGATCCGACTCTTCTGGAATAGCCTTAATTACCTCTAAAATTTTAAATACACAATTTAATATATCAACTGATTCAGTCAATTTGAAATTGTTATTTAAAACACTATATTCCATTAGAGTTGAAAACTTTGAATTAGTCTTCACATAAGAAACCTCATTTAATGTAGTAGTAAAGCCTAATAAGCCCTTTTTAAAGTCCTTTGATTGATAAGCCTTAACACTATCATGTCCATTTGGAGTATAAAGATATACAACCTTAGATTTTTCTTTATAGTCTATTGAGCTTATTACTAACCCTTTTATCTCATTCATTAAAAATTATCATTACTATAGCCTAGCACTCTTAGATCACTAGGTCTATCCTTCCAATCCTTCTTTACCTTTACCCATAAGTCAAGATGAACCTTCTTACCTATTAGCCTTTTAATGTCGTTAATAGATTTAAGCTTAACGTTTTTAATTAAATCACCATTATGACCAATAATGATTCTCTTTTGTGAATCACGCTCAACATAAATAGTGGCATATATATCAGTATAATCAGGATTGTCCTCACATTCCTTCATACTATCAACAACTACAGCAATACTATGAGGAACCTCCTGCTTAGTGCTATCAAGTATTTTTTCTCTTATAAGCTCACTTATTAAAAATCTTTCAGGATGATCGCTTAACATATCCTCAGGATAAAATTGAGGTCCAAATGGTAAGGCTCTTTTGATTTCATTTAAGAGCATATCCATATTTTTATTTTCTATAACTGAAATAGGAAAAATTCCTTGAAACGGATATAAATCCTTATAAAGATTAATAGTTAAATCGATATCATTAAATCTCTTAAGCTGATCAACCTTATTAATAACAAGAAAAACAGGAACCTTTGTTTTCTTTAGATTTTCTAATATGATTTCGTCACCCTTTAAAACACTCTTAACAGGTGTTGTCATAAAGATAACACAATCCACACCCTTAGTAGCATCATAAGAAGCATTTACCATTCTTCTTTGAAGCTCAGTAGTCGGCTTATGAATACCTGGAGTATCAGTAAAAGCGATTTGCATTTCATCAGTAGTTACAATACCTAAAATCCTATTTCTTGTAGTTTGAGGCTTATCACTCATAATTGCAATTTTCTTTCCTACAACAGTATTTAGGAATGTAGATTTACCCACATTAGGTCTACCTATAATGGCAACAAATCCAGACTTATATGTATCAATATTCATTATAAGCACTCCTCTTTAAACGAATATGGTAATAAATCAGAATTACTATATTCAATATATTTCTTATCTAAATTAGCTAAAATAACAAGACAATCACTTGGAAGAAGCTCACTCATTACCTGTCTACAAGCACCACATGGAGAAATTGGTTCAGGAGTCGCTCCAACAATAGCCATAGCTATAACATCAGACTTTTTGTATCCATTGCTAATTAAAGAAAACAAAGCAGTTCTCTCAGCACAATTAGTAAGGCCATATGAGGCATTTTCTACATTACATCCTAATATATATACACCATTAGATAAAAGTATGGCAGCACCAACCTTAAAATTCGAGTATGGGGCATAAGCATTTTCTCTTGCTTCAATTGCCTTTTCAATAAGCTTTAATTTATCAAAACTCATCTTGTTATACCTGCCTGATTCAAAATATCATCTTGCTTCTTAAACATTATTTTCTCCTCCTCTTCAGTCATATGATCAAATCCACATAAATGAAGATATCCATGAACAGCTAAGAAAGCAACCTCTCGATTAACACTATGTCCATAATCATTTGCTTGCTCAAATGCCTTATCTAGACAAATAAAGATATCACCAAGCTCATTAGTTTGTATTATATCCTTATCATCACATAATGCAAATGATATAACATCAGTAATCTTATCTATTTTTCTAAATTCATTATTAATTCTTTGGATTTCTTCTTTTGTTACAAAGATAATATTAAATTCTTTTTTTGTACCCATAGGCTTAAAAATAGAATTAATAAGCTTTTGATATTGTTTAGTATTTTCATTAGTTTGATTAAAAAAATTAACCTTCATATATTACTCCATATTTTTAATTAGTTGTGAAAGCTGCTTCTCCTCTTTAGCCTCTAGATCTTCTAAAATTGCTAAATTTTCAATCATAAGCTTTACAATTTTTTCTAATGTTGAATTTTGAGAATAATCTGCGACACATCCAAAATTAATTCTATTTTCTTTAACCAATTGTGAAACAGTATTCTTCTTACCAGATTGGTATAAAGCTATAGCTCTTCCACCTTTTTCACGCGTAAGCTTCATACAAGGAATATCAGTTAATCCATCACCGATATAAATCATATTTCTATACTCAATTCTCTTTTCTTGTGTATGCTTATTTAGATTATCATCATCAATTGAATCTAAAACACCTTTAGATATTCTAAAAATATATTGAGTCTTTAAAGTATAGTTAATAGCTGTTGCAGGCCAAATAGCTTCACCATTATCATCATAAACAAACTTACATCCGTATATCTTCTTAAAATATTTTGCTATAGGAGTACCCTCTATAATTTCAGTTACTCCTGAAGATATAATGTAATGCTCTACATTAACACCCTTAGATTCACCAAATTCATTTATGCGATCAAACCATGTTTGAACTCCGCGATATAAAACAACATTCTCGCCACATTTATTTAAATATTCCTTAGTTAACGGAATATTCTTTTCTTTACATTTTTTAATCATGACAAGCATATATGATAGAATTCTATCCATACCATGCTTAGAGGTCATTCTTCCTGCCTCTGCCCAAAATTCATTTGGTTCGATACCTAGATTTTTTATAAAATCATATTCCTGCATATCTGTAGTACATAATGTTTTATCAAAGTCATAGATTAAGGCTATAGTTGGTTTAGCCATAAATATCACATCCTTATTCTTGATATGTTCTCATTTCAAAATCCTGATTTAAGGAATTCATTACCTTATAAATATAATCAAGGTATTCTGAGTATAAATTATAATTTTCTTCGAAATCAGAAAACTGATTTTTAAAATGTTCTAAATCCTCATCATTAAGTTCAAATCCCTCAGCATCTTGAATATAAAGCCCATATCTTTGCTTAATTTCATCATAATTCATTCCAGTTAATTCTTCAATGAATTTTAATCCATCTGAAACGTTATAACATACATCAACAAATGATTCATATGTTCCCATAGAATCGTAAATCACATAAAGTCTATTTCCTATATATCTTTGGAATTCCTCTTTACCAATATATTCACCATCACTCATTATTGTTTGAAAAACAGAAATAATATAGCTTAATGCAGGAGCATAAGAAATCTGTTTTAAAAATGATTTTAATGTGTCAAGAGCTACATTACCTATTGTATCTCTAATTTCATTATATTGATTTTTAGTTAGCAAATGGTTTTTATATTGCGTAAAATATTTGCCATCTAAATCTCTAAACATATTCATCGCAAATTCTCGAGAAATGTTACCACTACCATATGAATCTAGTGAGGCAACAACTCTTAGATATTTAGTGTTTTCATTTTCAACAGACATTTCTTCGATTATTTTACATCTAATTTTTTCTGAAAATGGAGACTTAAAAACAACCTCACCTACAAATTTTTCATTTGATAAAATGTCAAGTCTTAAAACTAAGAAATCTGGGTTCTCATCATCATACTTTCCTAATACCCTTTGGCTTTCCTTAGAAACCTGTAGTGAAAGCTTCTCAGAAGGCTCTCTTAAGGCAATTCCAATTAAAAATTCATTACCATCAAAAATATAAGGTAAGTCTAAAGAGGTTTCATCAATATCTTTAGATTTCTCAAAATCAATTTGTGTTTCATAATAAGTTGACTTTTCAACAATGAATTCTTTAGTAACATTAGAAAGATTATCTATTAAATCAATTGGGAAAATTGCCGCATTTTTAGGTCTAGCATTTTTATTTCTAGAGATAATATCCTTTTTCTCCATATAATCATTTACATCAGCTTTTGCAATATTACCCATAAAGGCATTTTCTCCAATCATCTTTAATGACTTAGGTAATGAAACAGTTTCAATATTGCAGCTAATAAAAGCCCAGTCTTCTATAGATTCAATACCCTCCTCAAAAATTACCTCACGAAGCTTTTTGCAGCTAGCAAAAGCATACTCACCTACAAGCTTTAAATTTTTAGGGAATACTACCTTTCTTAAATTAGGGGCATCATAAAAAGAATGAGCTTGAACCTTACCAACTGGTAGATCATTAATGAATTCAGGAATATAAAGCTCTTCCTCCTCTTCACTACATCCGATTATTACAGCCATTTTACCTTCTATAATATATTCAATCATACGAAAGCCTCCCCACAAAACACAAA
>SVAZ01000008.1 GCA_015059145.1 Erysipelotrichaceae bacterium | reverse complement strand
GCTGGGACAGCCCTGATGGTAGTGGTCAATAGACCATGACATCGATGCTCGGTTAATTATTTGCCGAGTAGTTCACCATTATACATAAGCTTGGCATTTATTGAGCATAATAGATGGAATGTGGAAATGATTTCTAAGGGTTATGTTCCAATGAGTAAGACGCAATTTTCGGTAGATGGTGATAAGCTTGTTAAGGATGATTTAGGAACATTACTTTAAAAGAATATAAAAATAAAAGGAAGATTTCAATTTGAAATCTTCCTTTTTATTATGCGATATCCATAAATATTGGAATTACCATAGGGTTTCTATCAGTCTTTTCGTTGATAGATTTTGCTAAGACATCAGCAAGTCCAGCTTTAAGCATTCCTAAATTTACCTGTTCGGCATTGGCCATTTTTTCCTTTAGATATGCCTTTGTTTCCTCAATAAAGCTCTTTGTAAGCTCCTCGCTATCCTTCATATAGATGAATCCACGTGAAATAACCTGTGGCTCGATTGGTAGTGTTTTTGCCTTAGTGTCGATTGTAATAACTAAAGCAAACATGCCATCCTCTGATAATGTTTTTCTTTCCTTTATAATAGTTCCTGAAATATCACCAACACCAGTACCATCGATATATACATCGCCAGCTGTTACATGTCCAGCCAATCTAGCAGAATGATCATTAATTGCAACAACATCACCATTTTCTAAAACGAATGTATTTTCCTTTTTTACACCACATTCAATGGCTAGGTCGGCGTGTATTCTTTGCATACGATATTCACCATGAATTGGAATGAAGTACTTAGGTCTTAGTAATGTTAGCATTAGCTTTAGCTCACCCTGAGAACCATGTCCAGTAGTATGAGTATCTGTGATTGGTGAGTGAGTTACAACGTTAGCACCACGCTTGAACAATGCGTTAATAGTTCTATTTACACCCTCTTGATTTCCTGGAATAGGAGAAGAAGAGAAAATGATAGTGTCACCAGGTATGAGCTTGATAAATTTATGTGTACCATTAGCTACTCTTGAAAGCGCAGCTAGTGGTTCACCTTGAGAGCCTGTACATAGGAAGCAAAGCTCATTAGTAGGATAGTTATTAATTTCAGTCGCATCAATAATAGTACCCTTAGGTGCTTTAATATAACCAATTTGCTGTCCGACCTCAATTGTCTTTTCCATTGACCTACCAAATATTGCAATCTTTCGATTACAATCAATACATGCCTGTACAATTTGCTGAACTCTATACATATTAGATGCGAATGTCGCAACTATGATTCTATCCTGAATTTTAGAAAATAGCTCCTTAATAGAAGAGCCGATTTTCTTTTCAGACTCGGAGAATCCTTCCTTAATAGCATTTGTAGAATCTGATAATAGTGCTAAGACTCCCTCAGAGCCTAAGGCTGAAAGCTTGTCATATTCGGCACTAGGACCAACAGGTGTAAGATCTATTTTAAAATCACCTGTATGAACAATAGTTCCTAAATCTGTTTTTAATACTATCGCAAATGAATCAGGAATTGAGTGGTTCAATCTTAAGAAAGAAATTTCAACACCCTTGAATTTATATACAAAGTGGCTCTTAAATTCAACGATTTGGGTATTATTTAATAATTCTGGATACTCCTCTAGTTTATTTTCAATAAGATCTACAGTTACACCCGCGGCATATATTTTAGGAATTTTCACCTTCTTTAGAAGGAATGGTATGCCACCAATATGATCTTCGTGACCATGTGTGATAAATAAACCGACAATTTTATGCTGATTTTCAACTAAATAAGTAAAGTCAGGGATAACATAATCAACGCCTAGCAAGTGCTCATCAGGGAAAAGTATTCCAGCATCTATAATAAATAGCTGCTCAAGGTAGTCGATAACATACATGTTTTTACCTACCTCACCAAGTCCACCAAGCGCAAAAATGCCTATCTCCGTACGGCTTTTAAACTTGTCCATATTAACCTCCATCGATTTCTTTAATATATTATAATATATTTATATGTGTTTTTCAAAGAATTTATTAATTTTTTGAAAAAAATATAATTCCAATGGATTTAGCATAATTTATATGCTATAATTTATTAGATTTTGAAAAAGAGGAGAATAGCATATGAGAGCAAGTAAAATGTTGATTTCTACTTTAAAGGAAGCACCTAATGAGGCTAAGATAGATTCGCATGTGTTACTTTTAAGAGCGGGTATGATTAAAAACCTAGTTGCAGGAGTTTATAATTATTTACCGTTTGGCTTAAGAGTGTTAAATAAGATAGAAAAGATTATAAGAGAAGAAATGGATGATTCTGGGGCAATTGAGATTTTATGCTCAGCATTACAGCCTAAGGAATTATGGGAGGAATCAGGTAGATGGAGTAAATATGGACCAGAGCTTATGAGATTTAGCGATCGTCATGAGCGTGAGTTCTGTTTAGGTCCTACACATGAAGAGGTATTTACATCTATGGCTCGTGATTTAATCAAGAGCTCAAAAACTCTTCCAATTAATATGTACCAAATCCAAACTAAGTATCGTGATGAGGTTAGACCTCGTTTTGGCTTAATGCGTGGTAGAGAATTCATTATGAAGGATGCTTATTCATTTGATAAGGATGAGGCAGGTCTTGAGGTTTCTTACCAAAACATGTATGAAACTTATACTAAGATTTTTACTAGATTAGGTCTACATTTCCAGGCTGTATTAGCTGACACTGGTAATATTGGTGGAAATGGCTCACATCAATTTATGGCTTTATCAGATATTGGTGAATCTGAAATTGTATATTGTGATGCCTGTGGATATGCTGCAGACGTTGAAAAGGCAACTATTAGGCTTGGTGATGCTGATAATGCTGCAATAAAAGAAATGGAGCTTGTAAATACTCCTCAGGCTAAAACAATTGAAGAGATTTCTAATTTCTTAGGTGTTGATCCTAAATGCACTATTAAGACTATAATCTATCATGATTATCAAAATGAAAGATTAGTTGCGGCAGTAGTAAGAGGAGATAGAGAGGTTAATGAAATCAAGCTTGTTAATGCGATTGATGGTAATGAAAATTATCTAGAGCTTGCCACTGACAAGGAGATTTATGATTTAGGCTCTATTCATGGCTTCTGTGGACCAAAGGATTTAAAGTGTGATATCTTTATTGACGAAGAGGTTACATTAATGAAGAATGCTGTAATTGGTGCAAATCAAAAGGATTATCATTATGTTAATGCTAATTTCGGTAGAGATTTTACTGGTACTGTTTGTGATTTGAAGAAGGCTACAGCTGGTGATTTATGCCCTTGCTGTGGTATGCCTATGAAGCAAAACAGAGGTATTGAGGTTGGTCAAATTTTTAAGCTTCAAACTAAGTATAGTGAGGCTATGAAGTGCGTATACGTAGATGAACAAGGTAAGAATGTTCCTATGGTAATGGGCTGCTATGGTATTGGTGTTACTAGAACACTTCAATCTATTGTTGAGCAATATCATGATGAATTTGGTATTAAGTGGCCACTTAATGTTGCCCCATATCATGCAGTAATTGTTCCAATTAATTATAATGATGAGGCTCAACAAGCATTAGCTCATGAGCTATATGCTAAGCTTAAGAGTGAGGGCATTGAGGTCGTTTTAGATGATAGAAACGCTAAGCCTGGATTTAAGTTTAAGGATTGGGAGCTAATTGGTTTACCATTTATGGTTGTATGTGGTAAGCTTGCTTCTGAGGGTATAGTTGAATTTAAGGATAGGCATACAATGGAAAAGGTAGAGCTATCAATGAATGATGCTGTTGCCAAAATTGTAGAGGCTGTTAAAAATATTAAATAGTAATTGCTCCAAGTTTAATCTTGGAGCTTTTTATTGTATAATGTTATTGGGTGATATCTATGAATGAAATTAAAAAATTAAAGGAAGCGATTAAAGAGAGTAAAAGAATTGTAATCTTTTCAGGAGCTGGCTTATCTACGAATTCAGGAATACCTGATTTTAGATCTGCTGATGGCTTGTATAATCAAAGGGGTAATTATACTGTAAGTCCTGAGGAAATTATTTCTCATTCATTCTTTATTAGTAATCCGGATGATTTTTATCGCTTTTATTTTGATAAAATGATTTATCCAAATGCATTACCAAATGAGGCTCATAGGTATTTTGCATATCTTGAGAATGAAGGCTATGATGTTACGGTAGTTACTCAAAATATAGATGATCTTCACCAAATGGCTGGTAGTAGTAATGTTGTAGAGCTGCATGGTAGTGTTAAGAGAAATTATTGTATGAGATGTAAAAAATACTATGATATTTTTGAAATATTTAACCCTGGTAAGGTTCCTTACTGTAGCTGTGGCGGAATAATTAAGCCTGATGTTGTATTATACGAGGAGGGCTTAAAATCTAATGATATTAGTAAAGCTGTTGATGCAATATCCAAATGTGATTTACTTATTGTGGTTGGAACATCCTTAACTGTTTATCCTGCGGCAGGATTTATAAGATATTTTAAAGGTAATCATTTAGCCTTATTAAATAAGACTGAGACTCAATATGATAATATGGCTGATATAGTAATTCATGATGATATTAAAAATGTAATAAGTGAATTAAATAAATAAAGGGTAAAGCATTATTGCTTTACCCTTTTATGTTTCATTCTAGACCAAACGATAATAATTATTTGAGTTGGAATACCTAATAAATATAATATCCATGGATTATATCCTAAAACTATTGCTGTTAAATGGATAGATGTAAGAAGAGTCCATACCATAATTGAAATAATAATGTAGTTAACTCGACTATTAAACCATATTGTATTAAAAACAAGCCATACAACCATTGATAGAGGAATGCTATAAACGAACACTACCCAAGATTGCTTTGCCATGTCTAATATTAATGTAGAAAATACAAATAATGATGTTGAAATTAGCCAAACACATAAAATAGCTAAGCCGGTTATAACTGCACGAGTTCTTCTTAGGCTTCTGTTATAGCTTTTTGGAATATAATCAGAATGATCATCGGTTAATAGATAATCTACTGTGACATTGAATAAATCTGCTAGCTGCTTTAATATTACAATGTCTGGCATTGAATCTCCATGCTCCCATTTTGATATAGCCTTATCTGAATAGTTTAGCTTTGTTGCCAGTTCTAGCTGAGTCATCTTTGCTTTAGTTCTTAATGCTATTAAATTTTTGGCAATTATCTTTTTTAAATCGCTAGAATTATCTAAGCTCATTTCATTATTGGCTTGCATAATGACACCTCACAAGATAAATGTTTTTCACAATAGAATTATATCATTTATGCACATTCTTTTCAATTGAAATTTAACCATCTCCACTGCTTGTAGAGTTTATAAAAACAACTCTACAATGAAGTGTTTTAGGTTTATAGTTTTCCATCGACAAAGTTCGTTGAATTATGTATGGGTGTATTTTATTATAATATTAGAGATGCTAGAAAAAATATTATTTTAATAAAATATTAACAATTAAAGAGGTGCTAATGATGAAACAAAAATTTCATTTTTCATGTGAGTCTACAGTAGATATGCCATTTGAATATGTCAATAAAAGAGGTGCGTCAGTATTGTTTTATTCATACGCTGTTGATGGCAAGGAATATGTTGATGATATGTTAAGAAATGAAAATGCTCTTCCAGAGTTTTATAGGCTTATTAAGGATGGGAAGCTTCCAACAACCTCACAAATTAATAAATTTAAATATTTAGAATATTTTGATAAGCTTTTGCAAAATGGTGATGTATTACACATTGCATTTGGCTCTGGGATGACACCATCTGTTAAAAATGCTTTAGAGGCTAAGGAGGAGCTTTCGATTAAATATCCTGATAGAAGGCTCGTTATAGTTGATTCTACATGTAGCTCATCTGGTTATGGATTACTAGTTGATGATGCCTTAGATATGTGGGAATATGGATATGAGCTTGATGAGCTTGAAGATTGGGCTAATAGTATAAAGCTTAATGTTCATCACCAATTTTTTTCAACCGATATGAAAATGTTTAAAAGAAGTGGTAGAGTTTCTGGAGCTACTGCGATGGTTGCTACTATATTAGGTATATGCCCATTAATGAGACTAAACAAGGCAGGTAAAATTATTTCGTATAGTAGAGCCAGAGGTAAGGAAAAGGCAATGAATGAAACAATAAGAACGATGGAAAATAAGGCTATTGATGGTATTAGCTATAGTGGCAAGTGCTTTATTTCTCATTCAAGTATGTACGATGATGCAATAAGAATGAAGAATAAAATATTAGAAAAATTTCCTAATATTAAAGAGGTAAAGGTGTTTGATATTGGAACAATTATTGCATCTCATACTGGGCCTGGTACTATTGCATTATTTTATTATGGAGATGAAAGAATAGAATAAAGGAGCAAATTTTTTTGCTCCTTTTTTGTTCTTCCTAATAATTATAATAAGCTAATTTGTAAAAAGTAGGGTATGTATTCATAACCTCCTGTAATGTTGATCGATATGATGAACCAGGATCTCTTATTAGGAAGTTAGATAAAGAAAGTGTATCTGAGCCCTTATAACCATATACTACAACCCAATGCTGAGAGCCACTTGCTTTTTTTAAACCTACTAAAACAGGCTTACCAGATTTTAATAATGAATAAATTTGAGATAAGTAGCCTGAAGAAGAATAGAATGAATATCTACTAGGCCAATACATGCTTCCTGAGGATGTATAGCTTAATAGAGTCTCCATGTATAATGGAGTTATTGTTGCCCCTCTACGATATGATTCTACCATTGCCATGCCAGTTGTTAAGCATCCGATTTGCTTAAATGTTTGACCAGATGAGCCTATAGTTTCATTTGCCCATCTTGAATCGAATTGCTTATAGCTTTGGACATTTAAGCTTATTTGAGGATACTTTTGGCTTGCTCCTGATAAATAGCTTGAGCTTACATATCCAATCTTGTTTCCTTCAAATAACACCCTTGACCAACCATTAGCAGTAGATAATACTACGACATAGTCGTTATCAGCAATTTTATCGAAAACTAGATATGAAGTTGATGGACCTGTTCTTGCATTAAGGTTGGCACCCTGTGTATCAACCTTTTTTGCGTTTGTAGAAACAATCTCTACGTAATCCTTGTGTACATATCCAAACTTGTTTTCCTTGTATTCTACATAATACCAGCTTCCGTTGCTACTGATTATACTGAAATATGAATTATCAGATATTTTTCCTAGTATTCCAGATGATACGGAGCTAGAGGCTCTGATATTTAGATTAGAACCATTTGTATCAGCTTTACCAGCCTGTATGGTGGAGGAAGCGAAAACATTTCCTCCTAACAAAAATATAAAGCCTATTATAAGTATAAAGGAAAGAATTAAAGATTTTTTCTTCATTTCATCACCCCAAAAATACTATACCATAGGCCTTGGTAATATCTATTTCCAATTTATTACAATATAAATCTAAAAAAATCAGCAATGAATTTTTGCCATGAGCGATAATTGTTTTCCTCGTCGGGCTCATAGCTAAGTTTTAGCTTTTCACATTGTAAACCTTCTAAAAATTTATATAACTCATAAAATAGCTCTGAATATTCGGTGTTTTTTTGACCGTAGTACATATATATAGCTTTAGTTTTATCAAAGTTATTATCTATGTCCTCGTTCATTCCCTTACACATTTCAAGGCTTGGTGAAAATAGTCCAGCCCCTTTAAATAATCTATCATGGTATGCACCATAAATACTTAAGAATGCACCTTCGTTAAAGCCTAACAAATAAACATTTTCATTTATTCTATATCTTTCCTTTAGAAGAGGATGCAATATCTTAGATATATAATTTATATAATTAGTTGAGTAGACCGTGTCGACCTCATTGTTGTTTCCGTTATAATATGGGCATAGCTCACTTAAACGCCATGCCTCAATCTTGGGTGAATGCAGTCCGATGCAAATGCATTCTGCATTGATGTCATCTAATATGCTAGGTAAATCAAATGTTTTATCGTTATCGTCTAACGAGTGGAACATCATTTGACCATCAAATGCATATACTAATGGATAGGAGTTATTATTTTCATTATAATGCTTAGGTAAATATATAGAAAGCTTTAATGTTCTTTTTATTTCTCTAGCAGTAATTTTAATATTTTCTACCATAACATATCACCCAATTTTATTATATCTTTTATGTACAGGAAAATCATTATAATATTTATTTTTGGCACTTTTCTATTGACAGTGCCAAAAATTAGATATATAATATTATTGTTTTTAAGGAGGATTCTATATGAAGGAAACAAAGCAGTTTAAAACTGAAACGAAAAGATTATTAGATATGATGATCAATTCTATCTATACTCATAAGGAAATATTTTTAAGAGAATTAATTTCGAACGCTAGTGATGCGATTGATAAAAGACATTATTTATCATTAACAAATAGTGATATTGCATCAGCTGAATATAAGATTTTAGTTGAGGCTGATAAGGAAGCTCGTACATTAACTATTACTGATAATGGTGTTGGTATGACTAAGGAGGAGCTTGAGGAGCATTTAGGAACTATTGCTAAATCAGGCAGTAAGGAGTTTATGGAAGCGGTAGCTTCAGAAAATACTCCTGATGTAGACATTATTGGACAATTTGGTGTAGGCTTTTATTCAGCATTTATGGTTGCTGAAAATGTAACGGTATTAACAAAGTCGGTTAAGGATGGAAAGTCTTATTTATTCACATCAGAGGGTTTAGAATCTTATACTATAGAGGAAAGCACTAAGGATGATTATGGAAGTGTAATCACATTAAGTCTAAGAAATAATACCGATGATATTAATTATGATGAATACATGGATGAATATAAAATCAAGGAATTAGTAAAGAAATATTCTGATTATGTTAGATATCCAATTTTAACATGGGTAACAAAATACGATGATAATCAAGAGTACGATAAGGATAAGGAGCCTGTTACTCATTTAGAATTAGATACTATTAATTCAATGCTTCCAATTTGGAAGAAAAATAAAAGTGAAATTACTGATGAGGAATTGAATAATTTCTATAAATCTAAATTCATGGATTTCCAAGATCCTATCACATCTATTCATATTAATGTTGAGGGTATGCTTACATATAGCTCATTATTATTTATTCCTAAAAAGCCTTTCTATGATTTCTATTCAGATAGAAATGAAAGAGGGTTACAATTATATACTAAGGGAGTATTTATTTTAGACAAATGTAAAGATTTAATTCCAGAGTATTTAAGATTTGTAAAGGGATTAGTTGATAGTGCGGATTTACCTTTAAATATTTCTCGTGAAATGCTACAGGAGGATCGTGCAATTAAAAAGATTGCCACAAATGTAGAAAAGAAGATTTTAGGTGAATTATCTAGAATGCTTAAAAATGATAGAGAAAAATTTGAGGAATTCTTTAAGGATTATGGTATTAATTTAAAATATGGTTTATATGAAAATTATGGTGAAAAGAAGGAGCAGTTAAAGGATTTAATTATTCTTGAAAGCTTCAACCAGGATAAGAAAATTACATTCGCTGAATATAAGGAGGCTATGGCTGAGGGGCAAAAGGCCATTTATTATGCAGCAGGTAAGGATAAGCAAAATGTAGAGAAGCTACCACAAATGGCTATGCTAAAATCAAAAGGCTATGATGTGCTGATTCTATCTGATGACGTTGATGAATTTATGATTCAGGTATTAAAGAGCTATGAGGAAATAGAGTTTAAATCTATTAATGCTGGAGATCTTGATTTGATAGATGAAGAGGAGTCTAAAAAGCTTGATGAGATTAAGGAAGCTAAGAAGGATCTATTAGAAAATGTTAAAGCAGCTTTAACAGATGTTAAGGATGTAATTATTTCTAAGAGATTGGTAGATGCTGCATGCTGTTTATCTTGTGATGGTGAAATTTCCTTTGAAATGGAAAGAGTTTTAAAGCAACAAAATAGAGATGTTAAAGCAAATCGAATTTTAGAATTAAATCCTAATCATCCTGTATTTAATAAGCTAGAGGAGGCTTATGACAATAATAAGGAGCTTGGTGATAAGTATTCTAAAATTCTATATGCACAAGCATTATTGATGGAGGGTATTTTACCTGATGATGCTGAGGAGCTTAGTAAGGATATATTTGAATTAATAATTAAATAAAAGAAAAAACAGACGATTGTGAAATGATAAAATGTTAGTAGACACTAAAAGTACAATAGTGTTTACTAACATTTTTTCTTTTATAATTAAGATATATTTCTTCCTATGAAGAATCGCGGAGGTGAAAATTATGGGAAGACCAAAAGGTGGCACTAACAAGACTTGGAGTAAAGAAGCAAAATATTCTATTATTTCACCAATAATTAATTTAGAAAAATCATGTACTCAACAAATAATAAAATAGATTATTTAATGAGTAGAGGTCTAACAATACCTAATAGAGTATTAGTCACTCTTTAGATAATAAAAGCACCCTATATCCACGATATAAGGTGCATCTAAAGATATTAATATTTCGTTAAAATAGGCGAATGCCTAGATGAATAAATTATTTTTTAAATAAATTATTCATTTTGTTCTTCTTGATTTATATTATTAGTAGCTGCTTCTAATTGATCCTGTTGTCTTTTCTCAGGATTGATTAGACCAATTATATCATCTATATCATGCCCGAAGGTTCCTCGATATGAATTTTTAAGAACAATAGGTGTAATAAATGATGTAAGTAAAATTAGAACAAGTATGAATGGTTGAATGGAGGCATCAATTATTCCAGCATCAATTCCCTTTTGAGCACAAATTAAGCAAACCTCTGCTCGACACATCATTCCTACTCCACATCTTAATGAATCCTTAAAATCGTATTTGCATAACCTTGCGCCTAAGCCACAGCCTAAGAGCTTGCCTAAGATTCCGGCTAGTATGAATAATACGCCGAATAATAGGAAGGATAGATTTATTGATGAGAAGCTACTGATCGACGTTAATCCAACCTTTGCAAAGAAGACAGGGGTGAAAATTAAATATGATGTAACCTCTGTTTTTTTCTCGATATAATTTGTCTCTTTGATTCCTGATAGCATTAGTCCTGCGAAAAATGCTCCTGTAATATCTGCAATTCCAAACCACTTTTCAGCAGCATAAGCATAGAAGAATGCAGCAGCAATTGCGAAGATTACCATTCTACGATGGTGATCATATTTGTTAGTTAGCTTTTTGAATATCCATCTAAGGAGTATGCCAAATCCTATTGCGAAAACGAAGAATAGAAGAGTTTTACCAATAACTAATGCAATATCTGCACCTACGTTTTGAGAGCTAGAAGTCATAGCTCCATCTAATGAAATAATCACAGATAGAATAATTACTCCGATAATATCATCTAATATTGCAGCTGATACTATGGCAGTACCGATTTTAGTTTTGAATTTACCTAATTCCTTTAATGTCGCTATAGTAACAGAAACAGAGGTTGCAGTTAATATAACACCGTAGAATAAATTTCTGAATAATGTTTTAGTAGTATCTATATTACCGTTTGCATCTGTTACAGCAGGTAATACTAATGATGCTAAATAGCCTAAGCCTAGTGGAACAATAACACCTAGTATAGTTATGATAGAGGCAGCAAATCCTGTTTCCTTGATTTGCTTTAGGTCGGTTTCTAGTCCTGCTGAAAACATAATTAGAATTACACCAATCTCTGCGATAAATGCAATACCCTCCATTGAGCTATCTGTAAATATACCTTGATTTGGTATTAGGGTTACTAGCCCTAATAGAACACCGGTTAATAATAGTCCCATAACCTGTGGGACACCAAGCTTTCTAGAGCCGATACTTAAAAGCTTAGATACAAAAAGTATTAAAGCAAGTGGAAGTAGAATCTCAAATGCTTCAATAGACACAAACATAGTGGTCACTTACCTTTCACAAACAAATTTAAAACAAATATTATTTTACTCCCATTATTTAGTAATTGCAAAGAAAAAAATAAAATTTTTTAAATTTATAATAAAATTACAATTTAAAATTGTGTTAGTTTTTCCGTACATCTATTCTTAATAAGAGTATAATTTGTATGGAAGAAGGTGATTGAGGTGAATAATAAAGATGCTAAGCGTAGAGAGATGATTCTTAAGGGAGACCTTATGAAGACTATTTTAATAATCTGCTTACCTCTTGCGCTATATCAATTTTTTAATAGCTTTTATTCTTTAATTGATCAGGTTATTTGTGCTCAAATTTCGACTGATGCTCAAAATGCTGTAGCCTCAATCAGTCAAATTAAAGGTGCGATTCAAGCCTTTGGTGGTGGTGTTGCAGCTGGTGGTGGTGTTTTAGTCGCTAGGCTATATGGAGGCGGAAGAGTAAAGGATGCTCAAGGAGCAAGCTCTAACCTTCTTGTGCTTTCAATCATTGTAAGTGTTATCTTAATTTTAATACTTGTCCCACTTGCGGTACCTATCATGAAGCTTGCCCGTGTTGCAGAGGAATCAATCGCTATTGGTAAGGGCTACTTTAGATTGCAAATGCTTGAGCTATCATTAGTAACTATTAATAGTGTTTTTATAGGCTTAGAGAAGGCTAAGGGTAATTCAAAGATAATTTTAAAGCTTAATCTTTTGGTTTTAGGAATTAAGCTTGCATTAACATGCTTATTTATATTTGGCTTTAAATGGTTAGATATTGTGTTTGTTGAGCTTGCTACTATATTAAGTCAGCTAACCTTAACTGGTATAGGTATATATTATATGTTTAGTAAGAAAAATATAATTAGATTATCATTTAAGCAAATGATACCTAAAAAGGAATTTATTTTACCTATATTAAAGCTATCTATCCCGATTTTCTTAGGAAAGTTTGTTATGTCAATGGGTAAGGTTGTTGTAAATGCTATGTGTGGTGAATTCTGGAATGCTGCTACTAATGGATTAATTGTTGGTACGCTAAGTGTATCTAATAACATGTGTGGACTTATTACTAGTCCAACTAATACATTTGAAGAGGGAGAATCCTCTATTGTAAGTCAAAATCTAGGAAATAGAAATATTAAGAGAGCTGTTAGGGCGTTCCTTAAAACCTTGATTGCAGTATCTATTGTTTCGTTCGTTGGATATTTTCTGATGAGGGTTGTATTTATTAATCAGCTTGTTGGATTATTTACAAGTGCTGATAGTAAATCGGAAATGTATAAAGAAATGGTAAAGGAAATCTTTGTTTGGGATTCCTTAAGTATACCGTCCTTAGGTGTTACTGCAGCGGTATTAGGTCTTTTATATGGCTTCGGTCAAACAAAGCTTTCTATGATTTTGAATTTAAGTAGAATTGGAAGTAGAATAATAATTCTTTTAATATTCCATTCTCAATTCCCTAATATGTCTCCTACATTATGTGCGGGACTGTCTATGGGTATTAGTAATTGTATTATATTGCTAGTTTCGGTTGCCTTCCTAGTTGTATTCTTAATTAGGATAAAGAAAAAAGGATTTAATGGAATGTATTTATCAGATCTAGAGCCTGAAATGACTGAATTGAATTTTGATTAATTTTTGGTAGCTGTCATTATAAAAAAGTAATGGCAGCTTTAAAATTATATGCTATAATAAAATAAGGTGATGCGTATGGAAATTATAACAAATAGGCTTATTTTAAGAAGCTTTCAAATTGAGGATGTTTATGATGTTTTTGAATATTCGAAAAATCCAAATGTTGGGCTTTCGGCTGCTTGGGCTCCTCATCCAAATATAGATTATAGTATTCTTATTGTTAAAAAATTTATAAGAAAAAATGAAATCGCAATTTGCTTAAAGGATTCAAATAAGGTTATTGGCTCTATTGGAATTATGGATGTTGTAAACAAAGAGCTTACAGGTAAGGAATTAAGCTTTGCTTTATCTGAGGAATATTGGGGACAAGGTATTATGAAGGAAGCATTAAATTTTGTTATCCCATATATTGTTGAGCAATATAATACTGATAAAATATATTGCTGCTGTTTCTTGGAAAATGAAAGATCACATAATGTGATGAAGGGCTTAGGTTTTAAGGAGCTAGGTAAATATCTATATGATGACATACCTGATAGTGATCCAAAAGAGGTAATGTATTATGAGCTTCAATTTGATGATTTTTACCATTTTGAATTTACATTTTCAAAGGAGCAATACATTGAATTTAGGAATCTTGTGGGCTGGTGTGAATTAGAGGATTTTCAAATTGATAATCTAATAGAAAATAGCACCTATAAGATAGCTATATATAATAAGGGCGTTCTATTAGGTCTTGCAAGATGTATATCAGATAATAGCTATATCTATTTGCTTTGTGATGTTATGGTTCATCCTAATAGTCAGGGTAAGGGTATTGGGAAAAAGATGATTGATGCCTTTATTAAGCATATAAGCCATGAAATTGGCAATCATCATGCTAAGCTATATATTATGTCACTTAAGGGTAAGGAAGGTTTTTATGAAACACTAGGCTTTAGTGGCGAATATGCTACAGGGCTTACAATTGTATTGGAGAAGGATGAAGATGAAGGAAATTAGGCTTAATACAGAGCTAATCTATGATGGTAAAATCTTAAAGCTTTATAAGGATAGTGTTAAATGTCCTAATGGTAAAACTGCAGCAAGAGAAATAGTAAAGCATAATGGTGGCTCTGCAGTTCTTTGTATAAAGGATGATAAGGTTTTATTAATTTCACAATATAGATATGCGTATGACGAGGTTATATATGAAATTCCTGCTGGTAAGCTTGAGGTAGGTGAGGATCCACACACAGCCGCACTTAGAGAGCTTGAGGAGGAAACGGGTAATAAAGCTTTAAAACTAGAATACCTAGGTAAAATTTATCCATCCTGTGGATACACAAATGAAATAATCCATTTGTTTTTAGCTAGCGATTATGTTGAAACTCAAACGTCCTTTGATGAGGATGAATTTATAGAGGCTTCATATATACCGCTAAAGGATGTTAAGAAAATGATTTTAGATGGTACAATAACTGATGCTAAAACAATTTGTGCAATTGGTTATTATTTATTAAAAAATTAATTATATTCACCTGGAAGTAGCATTTTTATGTGTTATTTCCTTATTTTTTTTTGCAAAAAAATTAATAAAATTAATATATAGTATTGATTTTTTTAATAATAAGGTTATAATTATTTATGAAGGGTGTTGATAAAATGAAGAAGAATGTTATTGGTTATTGTCCGGTATGTAAAAATAAGCTAGCGGTAAAAACTTTAAGGTGTGATGCATGTGAGACAGAGATTTCAGGTGAATTCACCCTAACACCATTTGATTATTTATCGCAAGAACAATTACAATTTGCGTTAGTATTTATAAAGAATCAAGGAAATATAAAAATGATTGAAAAGCAGCTTAACATTTCCTATCCTACAGTAAAGAAGAATATGGATGAGCTTTGTAGAGCATTAGGCTTTAGTAATATTACTGAGCAGGAGGATATAAGACCTACAAGAGAATCAGTAAAAATTAAGCTAAAAAATGGTGAGATTAGCTTTGATGAGGCAGAGAAAATATTAGGAGGCTTATAATATGAAAAAGAATTATATGAATGAATTAGAAAATGAAATTAATATTCATAATATAAAGAATAAGAAGGAAATACTAAATAAATACTCTAAGAGATATGACTTTGGCTTAGAGGCAGGATTTACTGAGGAAGAGGTAGAAAGAAAGCTAGGTACTCCACAGGAGGTTGTTAAGCAATATATTGGCGAAGATGAGGTTTTTGAAAAACCAACTAATGTTGATGTGAGTGATGAATATACTGTTGAGGTTAAGACATTATCTGATAATATAGAAATTGTATATTCAAATGATAATAAGCTTCATGTTGAGCTTGAGGATATTGATGAGAAAAATTATGAAATTGCAAAGGGTACATATGTTTGTAATATTGCATTTAAAAAGACAAAATTTTTTAGCTTAAATAGAAGGGAAAAAGGTATTATCAGAGTTGAAATACCTAAAAAAGGAAAAATAGGATCAGTTATTTTGAGCACTACAAATGGTGATATCACTGCAAAATCATTTTCAGCAGATGAGGTTGTGGTAAATATGGTTTCTGGTGATTTATTATTTGATGAGGTTGAGGCTGAAAGCTTTACCTATCATTCTGTATCAGGTGATGCAAGTATTAGAAAATTAAAATGTGATAACGCAATTATTGATATTGTTTCAGGTGACCTAGAATCTAGGTTTATGTTTTCTAATAGTGTAAATATAAGCACTGTATCAGGTGATGTTTATATTAAGGATGGTAGTATTGGAAATATTCAGTCTACAACTGTATCAGGTGAGGTTGTGGTTAATGATGAAAGAATTTCTACTAATGTTAAGGATTATGTAAGGGGGTTATTTAAGTGAGAGGTAGAATTATAGCGGCTACGCCGATGATTTGTATTATTATTTATCTTTGTTTTGGATTTATTGGTAAGTTATGGCATCCATCTTGGGTTGTGTTTTTCCTTATACCATTGATGCCTCTTATTTTAGGAACTAGAAATATTAAGCATTTTTATCCTTTAGTATGTATAGTTATATATTTAATAATTGGCTTTGCGTTTAAGTGGTGGCATCCAGGCTGGATTATATTTTTAACAATTCCTGTATTTTATACATTATTTCCAAATAGAATTATTAAAAGAATAGAGTAGCTTCTATTCTTTTTTGTCAAAAATGATTTTTTGTATTATAATTATAATATAAGGGGTGTGATGATATGAAAACAATGCTTTATTATGTTAAAAAATATGGAAATACTTCGTTTTCTGATTATGCCCTAAATGAGATGGATAGCGCAGTTTTCTCACAACTAGCCTATTTAAATTTTGATACTTATTTAGCATATGATGAATCTGTTAGGCTTGTTGAGCTTTTTAAAGGTGAATATATTGATGCCCTTGTTATGGATACTGTAACTGAAGGGCAAAATATTAAGCTTTTAAAGCTATTAGGGAACTCAACTAGATATAACAATGTAAGAATTTGTAATGTAAAAAATATATATGATGAATTACTTTGTATTCAGTTTTTTGGAATGACCTTATTATTTGAGGATTTCGCATATGTGCTATTTAGAGGGACAGATGCATCCTTGACTGGATGGAAGGAGGACTTCAACATGTGTTATCTAGAAGAGGTTCCTTCACAAAGATATTCTATTGAATATATAAATGATGTGTATAATAAGTATAAATGTAAGCTTCGTGTAGCGGGGCATTCTAAGGGTGGAAACCTTGCGGTATGCTCAGTACTAAATTCAGATAGAGCATTACAGGATGAGGTAATTTCGGTTATTAATTTTGATGGACCAGGCTTTAGTGGTAATACCTATACTGATCCAGATTATTTATATATGAAGGATAGAATATTTACCTTTACAACTAGAGAGGCTATGATTGGATTATTGCTTAATCATGTAGATAATCTTATTTATATTCGCTCACGTGGCGTAAGCCTTCTTCAGCATAATCTACATAATTGGAAGGTTAATAGAAAATGTGAGCTTAAAAGAGTTAGAAAAAACTCTCCAGCATCTAGAGTTTTTGGGAGAACTATCAGACATTTCTTTGAAGAAACTGATGAGCTTGAGCGTAAGCAATTTGTTGATGTATTATTTAAGGTTTTAGAGGTTTACCCTAGTACCTCAATAAATCACTTTAAGCGTAGACCATTTAATTTTATAGGAAGGGTTACTAGAAGATATAGATTCCTAGCTAAACCAGAAAAGAAATTTTTATTCCAAACCTTTAAGAAATTTAGAAAGGCATTTTATAAATCATTTTTTTCAAAGCTTAAGGAAAAATTTAGTAGAAAAAAGCACCATTAATTTTTTAATAATGGTGCTTTTTGTTCTTTAGATAGTAAATCTAAATTATATATAGTATCAAGCAGCTTGGAAACCTTTAGCTCAATATCTAAAATCGTATTAATATTATTTTTAATGTTAGTATATATGCTAGTGTCTTTTTTTATGCTTGATAAATATTCCTTACCCTTAATCGAATATCCTAGTATTCTTACAAAATCTAGATTTGAAGCTGATATTGAATTTATTTCAGCCTTAGTAATATTAAGTAAAACATAGATAAGCATTCTTTTGATTCTAGTTAAGGTGTATCTTTTAGTTGATAGATGCTTAATGAAATCGTCTAGGCTGTTGAAATTCTTGATATCATGAAGCTTATTTTCTAAGCCCTCATCAACAAAAAATAAATTCTTAAGATTTTCTTTATTGGATGAAAGTATTTTATATTTAATAAAGTCAAATAATTTATTTTCATCTAATATTAAATCCTTATCATCATATACATAAGAGGGAGTATAATTATTTAATAGTGATAAATCATTTCTTATAGACATCGCTGATGCGATAGAAGGGGAGCTAGGCTCCTTATCTAAATAGTTTGAATCTATTCTCTTTATTGTTTTTAAGGTGATGCTTAAATTATTATCTCTAATAGCTTTATAATATGAATAGCCTAGTAGATCATTACTTAATAATGGAAATAACTCGTTGGTTATTTCTTTATAGGATAAGCCTTCATTCATTTTAGCCTTAATATATTCATTTTTATCCTTAAGCGCATTATAGCACTCTTCATAAATGGATGAATCGTTTTGTTCGCTTCCAATCCAAATCTCACTGACGTTTAGCTGGTTCAAAAGAAGAACAGAGTTTTTTGCAAATATGTCTGCCTTTTGAATGCATAGTACGGTTGGAAGCTCAACTACTAAATCAACGCTGTTATTTAATGCGTGCTTAGCTTTAGTGAATTTATCAAATAAAGATAAGTCACCACGCATAGTGAAGGAGCCAGATAGTACAGCTATTATTAAATCAGCATTGGACTTTTCCTTAATTTCGTTAATATGATGAACATGTCCATTATGTAACGGGTTGTATTCGACTATTGTGCCTACTATTTTCATGCTTCCACCTCAATGGTATTATACATTAATTTTTCTAAAAGTTGTATAATTAATTTATTATTATGTTATAATAAAAGGAAATTGATTGGAGTTGATTTTTATGCTAATTGATAACTTATATGAAGCTATAGGTAATACCCCACTTGTAAGACTAGAGGAAAACCTATACGCTAAGGTTGAAGGTAAAAACCCAAGTGGTTCAATCAAGGATAGAGTAGCACTAGAGATGATTTTAGCTGCAGAGCGTGAGGGATTACTTAGACCAGGTGGTACAATTATTGAGCCTACTAGTGGTAATACAGGTATTGGATTATGCTCTATTGCTGTACAAAGAGGATATAAGGCTATAATTGTTATGCCTAATAATATGAGTAAAGAACGTATTAAGCTTATGGAGGCTTTAGGTGCTGCTGTCATATTAACTCCTAAGGAGTTTGGTATGCAGGGGGCAATCGATATGGCTAATGATATGAAGCTTGAAATAGAGAATTCTTGGATTCCTGATCAATTTAATAATAAGGCTAATGTAACTGCTCATTTTAAAAATACTGGTCCTGAAATTTTTAAGGATCTACCTGAGGTTGATATATTAGTAAGTGGAATTGGCACTGGTGGAACTATCACAGGTATTTCAAAATATTTAAAAATGAAAAGAGATGTTTATACAGTTGGAGTTGAGCCTGCTGGAAGTCCTTTTTTAACTAAGCATGAAAAGGGGGCTCATGGTATTCAAGGAATAGGAGCCGGTTTTAAGCCTTCAATTTTAGATATGGATTTAGTGGATGATGTTATTGCAGTAAGCGATGAGGATGCTATCAATGCTGCAAAATTGATAATGAGAAAATATGGAATTTTAGCTGGTATATCTTCAGGTGCTGCTTATCATGCAGCCTTAAAGCTTCACAATGAAAATCCTGATAAGAAAATTGTAGTGATTTTCCCTGATGGCTGTGAAAAATATATGTCTACTAGCTTATTTGAGGATTAATTTATGTTTAGAAGAAGTATTCCGTTAATTGGAGAAGCTGGTATAGCTAAGCTAAATGATTCACATGTATGTGTATTTGGAGTAGGTGGAGTTGGTGGCTTCGTTGTAGAAGCACTTGCTCGCTGTGGTATTGGAGAAATAACTATTGTTGATTTTGACACTATAAATGATTCTAATATTAATAGACAAATTATAGCTTTACATTCTACCTTAGACAAAAAGAAAATCGATGTTCTAGAGGATAGAATAAAGGATATAAATCCAAAATGTATTGTTCACAAGTATGATACATTTGTAAATGCTGATAATATAAATGATTTTGATTTTGAAAGCTTTAGCTATGTAGCTGACTGTGTAGATAATGTGACTGCTAAGCTTGCTATTATTTCTAAAGCTAAGGAATTTAGTATCCCTGTTATTTCATCAATGGGGACAGGCAATAAGCTTGATCCTAAAAGGTTTCAAATCACTGATATATCTAAAACGACTGTATGTCCTTTGGCAAAGGTTATTAGGCTTGAGCTTAGAAAAAGGGATATTAAGGGAGTAAAGGTTTTATTTTCTACAGAGGAGCCAATAAAGTCAAGTGACTTTATCGCATCTATAAGCTTTGTTCCATCTTCGGCAGGCTTATTAATTGCAAGAGAGGTTATACTTGATTTAGTTAATAATAAATGATAATGTTTTCATCATTTTTTTTCATATTATTATTGAATAATAATAGATAATATGTTATTATAACTACGGTAAAACTTTAAGATAGTCCAGAGAGGCTAACAAGAATATTAGATTAATATAAAATACCATTAGTTAAGATATTATTATGTTCAACCTAGTTTTCTAGTCTTTTTGGATTAGAAAACTATTTTTTTGAGGTGAAATCATGAGAGGATTATTAACTTTAAAGGATTTGTCAACTGAAAAAATTATGGAGCTAATTAAGTATGCTCTTAAGCTAAAAAAGGGTTTCAGAATTTCTTATCCAGATAAGAAGGTTGTAACCCTATTTTTTGAAAATTCAACTAGAACACAATATTCATTTCAATGTGCTTTAATGAATTTAGGGATTAAGGTTGTAGATTTTGATACTCAGCTTTCTTCAATCGCAAAGGGCGAAACCCTATATGATACAGTAAGAACATTTGAGGCTTTGGGTGTTGATGGAGTTGTTATTAGACATTCTAAGGATGAATATTTTAAAGAGCTAGAAAATATTAAAATTCCAATTTTTAATGGTGGAGATGGTAAATCAAATCACCCAACTCAATCATTGTTAGATTTGATGACTATATATGAGGAATTTGGTAAATTTGAAGGCTTAAAGTGCTGTATTGTTGGTGATATCCTACACTCTCGTGTTGCGCATACAAATATAGAGGTTATGAGAAGACTTGGTATGGATGTTTATATATCAGGTCCTGAGGAATACAACGATAATTCTGCTGAATGGATTCCACTTGATGAGGCAGTTAAAACTATGGACATAGTTATGCTATTAAGGGTTCAATTTGAACGTCATCAGGAGAAGATGAATATTACTGTTGAGGAATATCATGAAAAATATGGAATGAATTCAAAGAGAGTTTCTATGATGAAGGATAATGCAATTATAATGCATCCGGCTCCAATCAATCGAGGAGTAGAGATTGCGGATGATGTTGCAGAATGTGAAAAGAGTAGAATATACAAGCAAATGACTAACGGCGTATATGTTCGTATGGCAGTCATTTCTGATGCATTGGATGGTAATCTATGATTTTAATTAAGAACGGAAAAATAGTTAAAAATAATGAATTAGTTAATGCTGATGTATTAATTAAGGATGGTATAATTGAAAAAATCGGTGAAAATATAAATGCTGAATGTGAAGTGCTTGATGCAGATGGCTGCCTTGTAATGCCTGGAGCTATAGATGTTCATGTGCATTTACGTGAGCCTGGCTATGAATATAAGGAAACAATTAAGACTGGAACCTTATCAGCTGCAAAGGGTGGAGTTACAACAATAATGTCTATGCCAAATTTAAAGCCATGTCCAGATTCTTTAGAAAATTTAAATGTACAATTAGAAAGAATAAAGGAATCTGCGATTGTTAATGTTTATCCTTATGGAGCAGTAACAGTAGGTGAAAAGGGTAGTGTTAGATCTAATATTGAGGGTTTTCATGATAAGGTATTAGCTATTACTGATGATGGTGTAGGTGTTAATAATTTAGAGATTTTAGATGAAGCATGTAAATTAGCAAAGGAATATAATTTAGTTATTGCTTCACATGCTGAGCATGAAATTTACAAATATGCACCTGCGGGTGAATATGAGGCTGTTAGAAGAGAAATAGAATACGCAAAGAAATATGGATGTAGATATCATTTCTGCCATATGTCTACAGCTGAATCATTTGAAGCTATTAGAAAGGCACAGTCTGAGGGTTATAGCAATATAACATGTGAGGTTGCACCACATCATTTAGTTTTAAATGAATCAATGATTAAAAATGGTAATTGGAAAATGAATCCACCTTTAAGAAGTGAGGAAAACAGATTAGCAACAATTGAAGCTATGCTTGATGGTACAGCGTGTATGGTTGCAAGTGATCATGCTCCACATTCTAAGGAGGAAAAGACTAATCCTGAATACAGTAAAAATTTAAATGGTATTATTGGATTAGAAACTATGATGCCAATTATAATTACTGAGTTTGTTAAAACAGGCAAAATCTCATGGAGTAGATTTTTAGACCTAATGGTTTATAATCCAATTAAGGTATTTAATTTACCTAAGAGAGATTTGGCAGCTGGTTATCCTGCTGATATAGCAGTGTTAGATATCAATAATTCTCATACTTATAATGAGGATGAAATATTATCAATGGGTAAGAATTCACCATTTATTGGTAATAGATATTATGGCTTTACAAAATATACATTAGTAAATGGTAAGCTTGTATATAAGAATTAACGGAGGGGCTCTATGAAAAACAAAAAGTTAGTTTTAGAAAATGGTCAAGTATTTGAAGGTGTTGGCTTTGGTAGTAACAATGAAGCAATTGCTGAATTAGTATTTAATACAGCAGTAGTAGGATATCAAGAAATTTTATCAGATCCATCAAATTGTCATCAAATTGTTTGTATGGCATATCCTGTAATCGGAAACTATGGATTAACAGATGAGGATTATGAATCTAAGTCTATTACTGTATCAGGAGTAATTGTTAGAGAATATAATGATAATCCATCTAACTTCCGCTTTACTCATAAGCTTGGTGAGGTTATGGATGAAAATGGTGTACCAGGAATTGCTGAGGTAGACACTAGACAAATCGTTAGAATTATTAGAGATAATGGTACTATGAAGGCATTAATTTGTGATATCAATAAGCCTATGGATGAATGTATGTCTATGCTTAAGTCATATGAAAGTCCAAAAAATATGGTTCAAATTGTATCATCAAAGAAGGTATGGCATTCAAGAACAACTAATCCAATATTTAATGTTGTGGTAATTGATTGTGGTATTAAGAAAAGCTTAGTAAAGATGTTAAATAATTGCAGCTGTAATGTTATTGTAGTTCCATACAATATGCCAGCTGAGGAAATAATAAAATTTAAGCCAAATGGATTATTTATTTCAGATGGTCCAGGTAATCCAAGTGATGTAACTGAGGTTATTTCATTAGTTAAGGAAATGAAGGGTAAGCTACCTATTTTAGGTGTGGGCTTAGGTCAAGAAATAATTGGTTTAGCTTACGGAGCTAAGGTGTTTAAGCAAAAGGCTGGTCATAACGGATGTAATCTACCTGTTAGAAACGTTAAGACTGGTAAGATTGAAATCACAAATCAAAACGATTTATATGCTCTAGATATTGAATCACTAAAGAATACAGGTTTAGAAATTACACATGTAAATGTATTAGATGGAATTCCTGAGGGAATAGAGGATGTGAAAAATAGCATAATCGCTATTCAATATAATCCAAGTGATGTAGTAGAAAAGGATGAATTCGTATTCAATCGTTTTACTAGTTTAATGAAGAAGTTTGGAGGAAAGTAATCATGCCAAAAAGAACGGATATAAAGAAGATAATGGTAATCGGCTCTGGTCCAATTGTAATTGGACAAGCTGCTGAATTTGATTATGCAGGTACTCAGGCTTGTCTTGCTTTAAAGGAAGAGGGCTATGAGGTTATATTAGTAAATTCAAATCCTGCAACTATTATGACTGATACAAATATTGCTGATAAGGTATATATGGAGCCACTTGATCTTGAGCATGTTGCTAAGATTATTAGATTTGAACGTCCAGATGGATTAGTATGCTCTATCGGTGGACAAACAGGATTAAATCTAGGTATGCAATTATCTAGAAAGGGCATTTTAGATGAATGTAATGTTGAATTATTAGGTACAACAGCTGAAGCTATTGAAAAGGCTGAGGATAGAGAATTATTCAAGGAGCTATGTATTGAATTAGGTGAACCAATTATCGAATCAATGATTGCAAACACTTTAGATGAGGTTATTGATGCAGCTAACAAGATTGGTTATCCAATTATCCTTCGTCCAGCATTCACATTAGGTGGAACTGGTGGTGGATTTGCAGATGATGATGAGGAATTAATTCCACTTGCTAAAAATGCATTAAAGCTTTCTCCAGTTTCTCAGGTATTAGTTGAAAAGTCTATTAAGGGCTTTAAGGAAATTGAGTTTGAGGTTATGCGTGATAAGAACGATACTGCAATTGCAATTTGTTCTATGGAAAACATTGATCCTGTTGGTATCCATACAGGTGACTCAATCGTAGTAGCACCAGCTCAAACATTAACAAATAAGGAATTCGCAATGCTTAAGAATTCTGCATTAAAAATTATTAAGGGATTAAAGATTGAAGGTGGATGTAACGTTCAATTTGCGTTAGACCCATATTCATTCCAATATTATTTAATTGAGGTAAATCCACGTGTATCTCGTTCATCTGCTTTAGCATCAAAGGCTTCAGGCTTCCCTATTGCTAGAGTATCAGCTAAGATTGCTTGTGGTTTATCATTAGATGAAATTCAAATTGCAGCAACTGTTGCATCATTTGAGCCAACTATCGATTATGTAGTTACAAAGTTCCCACGCTTCCCATTTGATAAGTTTGCAGATGCAAATAGAAGCTTATCAACACAAATGAAGGCTACTGGTGAGGTAATGAGTATCGGTAGAACTATTGAGGAATCATTATTAAAGTCAATCCGTTCATTAGAAAATAAGGTTGATCATATCGAGCTTGAAAGCTTAAAGAGCTTATCAAAGGAAGAGATTATGGCCTTCATTGATAAGAATACTGATGAAAGAATTTATGCAATTGCAGAGGCTTTCCGTCATGGTGTTGATATCGATGATATTTATGAGATGACTAAGGTTGATAGATTGTTCTTAGACAAGATTAATAATATTGTTAAATATGAGAATGTCTTAAAAAATAGTGTAAATAATTTAGATGTATTATTTACTGCAAAGAAGATGGGCTTTTCAGATTCATATATCGCTAAGGTTTGGAAGACTACTGCACTAGCGATTTATGAAATGAGAAAGGCTAATAATATGTATCCAGTATATAAATCAATTGATACATGTGCTGGTGAGTTTAAATCATATGTTCCATATTTATATTCTACATATGAAACTGAAAATGAATCTATTAGAACAGATAAGAAGAAGATTGTAGTATTAGGCTCAGGCCCAATTCGTATCGGACAAGGTGTAGAATTCGACTATACTACAGTTCATGCAATTTGGGGTATTAAGGAATCAGGCTATGAGGCTATCATCATTAACTGTAACCCTGAAACTGTATCAACTGATTATACTGTTTCTGATAAGCTATACTTTGAGCCATTAACATTTGAGGATGTTATGAATATTATTGACTACGAAAAGCCAGAGGGCGTTGTAGTAGCATTAGGTGGACAAACAGCTATTAACCTAGCTGAGAGATTAGATGCACAGGGAATTAAGATTTTCGGTTCATCTGCAAAGAGTATTGCTCTAGCAGAGGATAGACAATTATTCGAGGATGCTATGGAGGAAATCAATATTCCAATGCCTAAGGGCTTTGGTGTATTCTCTGTTAAGGAGGCTCTCAAGGCTGCAAATACAATTGGTTATCCAGTATTAGTTCGTCCATCATTCGTATTAGGTGGTAGAATGATGCACATCGTATATGATGAAAAGGTTTTACAGCAAAAGGTTAGTGAGGCTGTTGCATTCGATAGTGAGCATCCAATCCTAGTTGATAAGTATGTGTCAGGTCAAGAGTGTGAGGTAGATGCAATTTGTGATGGTGAGGATGTGTTTATCCCAGGTATCATGGAGCACATTGAGCGTACAGGTGTTCATAGTGGTGACTCTATGAGTGTTTATCCACCATATTCATTATCTGATGATGTTAAGAAAACAATCGTTGATTATACTACTAAGATTGGTATAAAGCTACAAATGATTGGTTTATATAATATTCAATTTATTGTAGATAGAAATAACGAGGTTTCAATTATCGAGGTTAATCCACGTTCAAGTCGTACAGTTCCATTCTTAGCTAAGTCAACTGGTATTCCTATTGCAAATATAGCAACTAAGGTTATGCTAGGTGCTAAGCTTAAGGATTTAGGATATGTAGGTGTTGCTCCAGATCGTAAGAGATGGTATGTTAAGAGCCCTACATTCTCATTTACAAAGATTACGGGCTTAGATGTAGTATTATCTCCAGAAATGAAATCTACAGGTGAAGCAATCGGTTATGATTATTCATTAAATAGAGCATTATTTAAGTCACTAAAGGCTAGTGGTACAAGAGTTGCTAACTATGGTACAATCTTAGCTACAATTGGTGATAATGATAAGGAAACAGCATTACCTTTAATCAAGAGATTCTATAATTTAGGATTTAATATTGAGGCAACAAGTGGTACTGCTAAGTTCTTAAAGAAGTATGGCATTAGAACAAGAATTAAAAAGAAGCTATCACAAGGTAGTGAGGAAATTCTTGATTCAATTAAAAAGGGTTATGTTACATACGTGATTAATACCTCAAGTGAAGGTGAAAATCCAAATAACGATGGTAAGCTAATCCGTCGTGCAGCAATAGATAATAATGTTGCAGTATTTACATGTTTAGATACTGTAAAGGTATTATTAGATGTATTAGAAGAAATGACAATGGGCATTTCAGTTATCGATAAGGAGTAATATTATGAAGGATGTTAAGCTTAAAATAACAAAAAATGACAAGGTTGGAAATGACGTATTCTTAATGCGTCTTTCCGGCGATTGCTCTGAAATAAAGAATCCAGGAGAATTTATAGAAATTTCTGTTCCAGGATATTTTCTACGTAGACCTATTTCTGTATGTGATTTTGGCAATGACTATGTAGATATACTATATAAGGTATTAGGTCATGGAACAAAGGATATGTCTGGATTTAATGTTGGTCTTGAGCTTGATGTTCTAGTAGGGTTAGGTAATGGCTTTAATATTAAAAAGAATATTAAGCCGCTTTTAGTAGCTGGAGGTATTGGAATCGCTCCACTTATTAGCCTTGCGAAGGCCTATAATGAAATGGGTATTAAGCCAGTATTAGTATATGGTGCTGCAAAAAAGGATGATTTAGTATTAGTTGATGAGCTAGCTAAGATTTCTGATTTAAGATTATGTACTGATGATGGCTCAATAGGCTATAAGGGCAATACTGTAAGCTATCTTAAGGAAAACCCTGTTGACTTTGATTATTACTATTCATGTGGTCCACAAATAATGCTTAAGTATTTAGCCTTAGCATTCCCTAATGGCTGTGTGTCATTAGAGGCAAGAATGGGCTGTGGCTTCGGTGCTTGTATGGGCTGCTCTATTATGACAAAAAATGGTCCAAAGAGAGTGTGCAAGGAAGGCCCAGTTTTTGAAGCGAGTGAGGTGGAGCTATAATGAGTATTAAAATTAAATTTTTAGGTAAGGAATTTAAAAATCCTATTGTTCCTGCATCAGGTACATTTGGCTTTGGTTATGAATTTAATGATTTATATGATATAAATATTTTAGGTAGTATTTCCATTAAGGGTACAACTATCGAGCCAAGATATGGTAATCCATTACCAAGAATTGCAGAATGCCCTGCTGGGTTAATAAATGCGATTGGTCTTCAAAATCCTGGTGTTGATAAGGTTGTAGATGATGAGCTTGTTAAGCTTGCTGAGGTTTATGATGATCAAATCATAGCTAATGTAGGTGGTCATAGCGTAGATGATTATGTTAACACAGTTAAGAAATTTAATGACTGTGATAAGGTATTCGCAATCGAATTAAATATTTCATGCCCAAATGTATCAGGTGGTGGTATGGCGTTTGGTGTAGATCCAGACACTGCATATACACTTGTTAGTGAGGTTAAGAAGATTTGTAAAAAGCCTTTAATTGTAAAGCTTTCACCAAATGTTACTGATATTGTAGCAATGGCTAAGGCAGTTGAAAAGGCAGGTGCTGATGCAATAAGCTTAATCAATACAATGGTTGGTATGAGAATTAATTTAAAAACAGGTAAGCCTATTATATCAATTAAAAAGGGTGGCTATAGTGGTCCTGGTATTTACCCTGTAGCTTTAAGAATGGTATATGAGGTATCTAAGGCAGTATCTGTTCCTGTAATTGGAATGGGTGGTGTAACTAATGCCTATGAGGTATTAGAGATGATGTATGCAGGTGCATCATTGGTAATGATAGGTGCTCAAAACCTAGTAGATCCTTATGCTTGTAAAAAGATCATTGAGGATTTACCAAGGGTTATGGCAGAATATAATATTAAAAATTTACAAGACATTATTGGAAAGGCGGAGTAATAAATGAGAGATGTAATTATTGCATGTGATTTTCAAAATCAAGATGAATTATTTGAATTCCTAAAGCCATTTGATGGTTTGAATCCATTCTTAAAGATTGGAATGGAAATCTTCTATAAGGAAGGTCCACAATTGGTTAAGAAGCTTAAGGATATGGGATGTCGTATTTTCTTAGACCTAAAGCTACATGATATTCCTAACACTGTTGAAAAGGCAATGAAGAATATTGCACAATTAGGTGTAGAAATTACTAATGTACATGCTGCTGGTGGTATTAAGATGATGGAGGCCGCACGTAAGGGCTTAGATTCTGTTGAGGCAGGAAAGAACACAAAGCTAATTGCAGTAACTCAGCTTACTTCAATTTCTCAAGAGGCTTTAGAAAATGAATTATTAATTGAAAAGCCATTACCAGAGGTAGTTAAGGCATATGCTTTAAATGCTAAGGCAGCAGGCTTAGATGGTGTAGTATGCTCAGCTTTAGAGGCACCAATTATTAAAAAGCTAGGCTTAATTAGTGTAACTCCAGGTATAAGATTTGCTGATGATTCAGTTAATGATCAAAAGAGAGTTGCTACCCCAGCATATGCAAAGGAGCTAGGCTCAAGCTATATCGTAGTGGGTAGATCAATTACAGCTGCAGAGGATCCTGTGGCAGCATATAAGCGTTGTGTAAAGGAGTTTTGTTAATATGAATAAAAATTTAGCTAAAGAGGTTGCAAAGAACCTATTAAAAATTAAGGCAGTATTTTTAAAGCCAAATGATCCTTTTACTTGGGCATCTGGTATTAAATCACCTATTTATTGTGATAACCGTTTAACTTTATCTTATGTAGATACTCGTAAGGTTGTAGAAAATGGCTTAGCTGAGGTTATTAAGGAATACTATCCTACATGTGAGGTTATTATGGGTACATCAACTGCAGGTATTGCACATGCAGCATACGTATCTGATATTTTACAAATGCCAATGGGCTATGTACGTGGTGGAGCTAAGGACCACGGACGTGGCAACCAAATTGAAGGTGTAGTTCCAGTTGGTAAGAATGTAGTAGTTATTGAGGATTTGATATCTACTGCAGGATCTTCAATCGAGGTTGTAGAGGTTTTAAGAGAAGCTGGAGCTAATGTTTTAGGTATTGCTTCAATCTTCACTTATGGACTACAAAAGGGATTAGATAGATTAGCTCAAGCTAATGTAGAAAATCATTCATTATCTAATTTTGAAACTTTAGTTGAGGTTGCAGCTGAAGAAAATTATATTTCAAAAGAGGATATTGAGAAGGTATTAAAATTCCAAAAGAATCCGTCAGATCCATCTTGGATGGAATAAAAGGTCCGCAAGGACTTTTTTTATTTTACAATTTTTGTATTTATGATATAATCTATAGTAAATAGTAAAAAGGGGAGAGATGTATATGGCAGGACGCGGAGGCTTCGGTGGAAGAAGCGGTGGAGGCGGAGGCTTCAGAAGCAGTGGTGGCTTCAGAAGTAGTGGCTCTAGAAGTAGTTTTGGAGGAAGAGGTGTTGGACCTAGACCAGGTGGTATGCACCATGGACCACATCATCATGGACCACATCATCACCATCACAGACATCACTTTTGGTTTGGTCGTCGTCACAATCATTATTATGTTAATGGAGGCGGAGGCTGTGGAGGCTTTATTGCCTTACTTGCTTTAATTCCATTTGTTATAGTATTTTTTGTAATATTCAGTATTTTCTTCTTTGGTGATTCAAGCTGTAGCTGTAGTAGCGATGAAGTATATTATGATGAGGCATTAATTGAAAAATACACTGAGGAGCAATATGATGCTAACTTTGGTATGTCATCAAATTATGAGGATTATGCTTTAATTGTATTTTTAGTTGATGATGCTGAATATTATGATTATTATTACTGTACTTGGATTGGTGATCATGTTCCAGGCAAGACTGCTAATTTATTAGGTGTTGGAAATTCTACACTTGATAATGCACTTAATTCTAACATTTCATTTGACTATTCAAATTCACTAGGTACAGATTTAGCAGATGCAATTGAGGAGCTAAGCCTAAAGGCTCCAGTAGGCTCAAGCTTAACATGTACTGAGGCTGCTGATTCATCTATTACATCACATGTTGATAATGAAACAAATTTATATATTGATAAGGCTGCAATTAATACAGCATTAAAGGAATTTGAGATTAAAACAGGTGTTAAGCTTGTATTAGTAGTTAATACTATTAACGAGGTTTGTCTAGTAACAAATAATACTGGTGGTTCAGCAGAAATGACTATTGATAACCTTATGCCATTTATCATTATTGGTGGTATTATATTAATATTCTTTATCATAGTTATCGTTTCTATTGTTAATTCAAAGAAGCGTGCTCAAGTAGAGGCTGCTCAAGCTCAGGCTGAGGAATCTAATAATAATACTAAAAAAGAGGATGATGATCCTTTTAAGATTGATCCTAATGATTATTAATTATAAAAAGTCCCTAGCGGACTTTTTTCTTTATTAATAGGATTTCTTATGTTATAATCTAAATAATGGTGCAATAAAATATATAAAATGGTGGTATTATGATAGATCTTAAAGAGATAAAAGATCCGTCTTTCATAAAGCAGTTATCAAAAAAGGAGCTTAAGCAGCTAGCCTGCGATATAAGAAGATTTCTTATTGATAATATTTCAAAGACGGGAGGTCATCTAAGTAGTAACCTTGGAATAGTAGAGCTTACTATTGCGATGTACTACGTTTTTGACCCTGAAAAGGATAAGTTTTTATTTGATGTTGGACATCAATCATATGTTCATAAAATTTTAACTGGTAGAGTTTCTAGGTTTGATACATTAAGGCAATTTAAAGGCTTAAGTGGCTATATCGATAAGAGTGAATCAAAGTATGATATTTGGGAATCAGGGCATTCTTCAACTACGATTTCGGCGATGTCTGGTATTCTTATTTCTTCAGAAGAGGATTCTAGGGTTGTTAGCGTTATTGGCGATAGCTCTATTATGAATGGTGTAGCTCAAGAGGGTCTTAACTTTATTAGTCAAATTAAAGAAAAAAGACCTATTGTAATTTTAAATGATAATAAGATGGGCATATCTAAATCTGTAGGAGCACTTACTAAGGTATATAATAAGCTTCGTGGTGGTGTTGTTTACGGAGGTATTAAAAAGGTAAGTAATAAGATTTTCCCTGGATTTTTCACACGCTGGATTCATCAAATTAAGCGCGGTATTAAGGGGTTTATTCAGCATGATAATATCTTTGAGGATTTAGGCTTTGATTATTATGGACCTTATGATGGCCATGATATTTCATATGTCATAAAGATGATGAAGAAGATTAAGAAGAGTAAGGAGCCTGTAGTCCTTCATTTATTAACTCAAAAGGGTAAGGGATATAAGCCTTCTGAGGACGATAAAACTGGAGACTATCATGGTGTTTCTTCCTTTGATGTTGAAACCGGTAAGCCTTTAAATTCCTTACCTGAAAATGTTAATTCATATTCCAAGGTGGTTGCAGATTATTTAGTTAAGCATCGAGAAAAAGAACAATTTTATGTTGTTACACCTGCAATGAAAAGTGGTGCTAAGCTAGAGGAATTCGCTTCACTTTATCCACGCGATTTTTATGATGTTGGTATTGCTGAGGAGCATGCTGCTGTAATGAGTGCAGGTATGGCTCTTTCAAATAAAAAGGTTGTACTATTAATGTATTCAACATTTGCTCAAAGAGCATATGATCAAATACTAAATGATATTTCAAGACAAAACCTAAAGGTTATTATAGGTATTGATAGAGCTGGTATTGTAGGAGAGGATGGCTCTACGCATCAAGGTATCTATGATTTATCGATGTTTATGCATATGCCTAATATTAAGGTTGCTATGCCTAAGGATGCAAGGGAAACTATTGGATTATTTAATTATGCATTTAAAAATATAGATTCTCCATTTGTTATTAGATATCCAAGAGGTAATTCATTAATAGATGATATTGATTATTCTTATGTATGTGATTTATCATGGGATTATTTAGCTCAAGGTAAGGAGCTTAATATTATAAGCTTTGGCCCTGATGTTATTAGAATTAAGAATATAGTTATAGATAATAACATTTCTGCTAATGTGATTAATGCTAGATCAATTAAGCCATTAGATGAAAATACACTTGATGAAATATTTAAAAATAAGCTACCTATCTTAGTTGTGGAACAAGCTGTTTCATCTGGAACTCTTTACCATAAAATTTTAGATTTTAAGGAACAAAATAATTATATATCAAAGGTTATTTCACATTCGTTTAATCCAGATACTATTATTACTCATGGGAAAATTAATGATGTATATGAGCATTATGGATTTTCAGATAATGAGCTTTTAAAATGTATTAAGGGAGCATTAAAATGAGAAGTATAAGAAAAGCTACAATTCTTGATTTGCCAGGAGTAATGAAATGTGTAAATGATGCAAAAAGATTTTTAAAGGACAGTGGTTCTAAGCAATGGAATGGCGATGATGGGTATCCTACTGTAACAGATATGGTTAATGATATTAATTTGTCTAGACTGTATTTGTGTATGGATAATGATCAAATTGCAGGTATATGTGCCTTCTTAGGTGAAGAGCCTGAGTATGCAAATATTCATGGTAGCTGGATTGTTGATACAGATAATTATTTAACAATTCATCGAATTGCGGTTAATGATGATTTTAGAGGTACTGGTATTTCTAAGGAATTGTTTAACTATGCTTTAGAATATGCAAGAAAAAATAATAAGGATTCTGTTCGTGTTGATACACATGAAAAGAATAAAATTGTTCAATCCTTAGCAGCTGATATGGGTTACACCCTATGTGGCTATGTAATATATCAAAGAATTAAGGATGAGCCTAAGCGTTTGGTATACGAAAAGAAAATAAGATAATTGAAAAATAGCACACCTTTTCGGTGTGCTATTTATTTTGTTCTTAAATATTTAATTATTTCATCTACTATATAATCAGGTGTAGAAGCACCTGATGATATTGATACACTTTTTACGTTATCTAATAATGATTTATCAAGTGAATCAAGATCCTCACATAATACAGTAGGAATTTTTGCTTTCTCATATGATACCTTAGCAAGCTTTTTAGTATTAGATGATGATGGATCCCCTACCACTATACATAAATCAACAGGCTCTTGATTTGCCATAGCCTCTTGTCTAACAGTAGTAGCATTGCAAATTTTATCATCGACAATTATACTAGGGTATTTATCCCTTAGCTTGTCAAAGATGCTTTTTATATCATACATAGATAATGTTGTTTGATTTGTTGAATAAATTTTGTCATTTTTTATATCTAGGCTATCTATATCATCGATAGAAGAAATAAAATGTATTTGGTTATTAATGCCTAATATACCTTCACATTCTGGGTGATTTTTTGTACCTATATAAATACAATCATAGCCCTTGCTTAAATAATCAGTAATTTTTTTGTGTACTATTAGTACGTTGCCACAGCTCGCATCAATAATATTTAGACCCTTTTGTTTAGCTTTAATATAAACCTGTGGTGATACACCATGTGCCGAAAATATTACACTTCCAGAGTTTATATTATCTAAAAGCTCTAATCTAGTTTTTGATTTATCCTCTACAACAATAACACCTCTTGTTATAAGATTGTTTACAACATGCTTGTTGTGGATGATGTTCCCTAATAAATAAATTGGTCTTATGGTATTAGGATTGTTAATTGCATTATCAACAATCTCTAATGCTCTTTTTACTCCATTACAATATCCTTGAGGAACTATTTTATTTACTTTCATCTTTTTTTAATCCGCCGAAGCGTCTATTTCTTCCTTGAAAATCTATTAAAGCCTTATGTAGCTCATTAGCGTTAAAGTCTGGCCATAATACATCAGTAAAATATAATTCAGAATATGCCATTTGCCACAATAGATAATTACTGATTCTATATTCTCCACTAGTTCTAATCATTAGGTCTAAAGGTGGATAATCCTTAGTAAATAAATTATTTGTGATAGTAGCTTCATTTATATCCTCGATCTTAAGCTTTCCTTTTGAAACATCACTGCATATTTGCTTAACTGCAGTAGTGATTTCATCCTGACTTCCATAATCAACACATAGGGTTAGTGTTATGCCCTGATGGTCCTTAGTTATTTCCTCTAATTCAATTATTGTATCTAAAAGCTCCTTATGAAATCTATCACGTCTTCCGATTACCTTAACTCTAATACTTGATTGTGCAATTTTAGATTTATATTTTTTAAAGTATCTGATAGGAGTGTTCATTAAATAGTTAACCTCCTCGTCAGGTCTTTTCCAGTTTTCTGTTGAGAAGCAGTAGACTGTTAAATATTTAATACCTAGCTTGTTACATTCAGAGGCAATATCTCTTAAATTGTATGCTCCCTTTCTATGACCAATGTTTCTAGGCTGTAATCTTTTTTTTGCCCATCTGCCATTTCCATCTAATATAATCGCAATATGATTTGGAATTGCATTTAAGTTTAATTCTTTCATTTTTATCACCTATGGTATTATATCATATCTAAATTCAAATGTCATTATTGGATGATAATACATATATATAAAATGGTGATTAAATGACTGCACTATTATGCCTACATGGATTATTGTCTGATAACAGAGATTTTGTATATTTAAAGAGCGAGCTACAAGATTATTACGATTTTATCCATATACCAGATTTGCCAGGTCATGGTGAAAACATATTAAGCTTTACTACCAATAATACATTATCATATGTATTATCAGAGTATGATAGATTATGTAAAGAATATGATAAGGTGGATGTATTAGGATATTCAATGGGCGGAGTGTTAGCATGCTTTCTTACTCAATATAGAAATGTAAATAGGCTAATATTATTAGCACCAGCATTCAATTATATAAATTTTGAAAACTATAAATTTAGTATTATAAAGAAAAGCAAGCCGTATTATAAGAATAATAGTACCATTAAAAAATTTAAATATTTTCTTCCATTTACAAGTATAGTAAGAGCTACAAAAAATAATATATGTATGATTAATTGTCCGATATGTATTCTATGGGGTGAGGATGATTATTTGGTTTCTAGGAAATCTGGCTTTTATTTATTTAACCTTTGTAAAAATAATATTAAAAGCTATGCAACCTTAAAAAATCATAATCATTATAATATACTTATTTCTAAAGAGGCTAGAGATATTATTTTTAATTTTTTGTATAAATAATTCAAATAAATCAAATAATATGACTAGGTGATTGTAATGAAATATAGCTGTTATATATGTGGAAGTAACTTTGATATGAACGATAAGCTTACATGTCCTATTTGTGGGAATAATGATAACAATTATTTATTAAAGACAATTGAGATTGAGGATAATAAGGATGATGAATTAAAGGATAGAATAAAAGTGTTTCTTTCAAGAAAATGCCATTCATCTGCATATATTAAGCTTTGTGCTATAAAGCTTAAGGATTTAGGACATTTTGAACTTGCAAATGAGCTTGAAAGAATTGCGGTTCAAAAGCTTGATTATGAAGCCTTGCTATTAGAGATTCTTGGAGTTACAGAGGATGTTCGTATGAATCTGAATAATGTCGTTACTAGAGCGGTAGAGGATGTAAATTTAGCTAAGGAAATATCAAGGCTTGAGGAAGTAAATAATAATGAAGCTATTTGTGAAATATTATCTAATATGAAGCATGAAGAGGAAAAAAATGTAGTGGCATTAAGTAATATTGCAAAAAGATATTTTAATGCAGCACAGTAGTTTATCAAGGGATTTATAATAAAATTTTTAATTTCATTTTTTGCAATTTTGTAAAAATAAGAAGGTATGCTAATATACAGCTAGAAATAGCTGTTTTTTTCTTTTGGGGGGTTTTATGATTATTAATAATATTTTGTTTAAATATGTCTTTAAGGATAAAAAATTGTTGTCAGGATTTATTGGCTTATTGGAAAATATAAATATAAATGTCGGAAATTTGTTTGTATTGTTTGATGAACCAATAGGATATGAAAAGGAAGAGCTAATGCTTGGTAGCATTATAGTTTTAAACGATGATGAGCAAAAGCCAGTATTATATTGTATTGAGCTAGTCCATAAAGCTAACAATTCCTTATTGGATTATCTTAATTCTGAATATATATTTTTAGCTAAATATAGAGAAATATTAGCTAATAAAAATATAAAGGCTAATGAGATAGAAATTAGAATTATAGCCATGACTAGCTTTATAGAATATAATGATAATTTATGTATAAGAATGCTTAAGCAATATAAATCAAGCTTTTATATCATTGAGCTTTTAAAGCTTGAAAATGTTATGGATAATATTCTTAGAGATTTTTTTAAATGCTTAGCTAAGAATACGGCTAATGAATACAGTAATAGGAGTGATATAGTGGGTGTTTTGGCAAGACTTATAATTAACGAAAATAAAAATCCAAGAGTGATTAGAGAGCTTAAGCAGCTAGAAGAGGCTAGATCCGCATTAACACTAAAATATCAAGCTGGATATCAAAGTGGTATGAAAAATGGATATCAAGATGGATTCATTGATGGTAAAAATGAAGCGATTAATGAAATTGTTCTAGCCTTACATAAGCAAAGGCTTGGTAAACAAAAAATAGCTAAAATAGTTAATATAACTGAAATAGAGGTTAAGGGTATTATCGACAATAATAAATTAGATACTTTCTCTTTAAATAAATAAATAATTATGGTAAAATGTATTTAGATATTTAATGGAGAATTGAGATATGAAAAGAAGAAAAGCTCGTATAATGGCTATGCAAATATTGTATGCCAGCGATTTTAATAATGTAAGTATAGCTGAGGCAATCGGCTATTATGATGAAACACCTGTAGATCCTCTTGCGATTGAATTTGTTAATGGTGTTAGTGATAATATGGATAAAATTGATTCTATAATATGTGATTCATTAGAGAATTATACTATTGGTAGATTAAACCTAGTTGATAAGGCTATTATTCGTTTAGCAGTATATGAATTATTGAATAAAACTGATGAGCGTATTGTTATCGATGAGGCATTAGAAATAACTAAACAATTTTCTGACCAAGGTGATCACAAGGCTACAGGCTTTAATAATAAGCTATTAGATAAAATTGCTAAGAATATAAAGGAATAGTGATATTATGGAAGAGCGATATTTAACCGTTACCGCTTTAACTAAATACATTAAATATAAATTTGACCACGATCATCATTTGGATGAGGTTTTGCTGGAAGGAGAAATATCTAATTTTAAGCATAATTCACGTGGACATTTTTATTTTACACTTAAGGATGAAGGTGCACAAATATCTGCTATGATGTTTTCATCAGCCGCATCAAAGGTTAAATTTGAGCCTAAGGATGGTATGAAGGTATTTCTAAAAGGAAATGTTACAGTTTATGAGGCGGCAGGAACTTATCAGATAAATGTTAAAGAAATGAAAAGCGATGGAATAGGCGATTTATATTTAGCCTATGAAAAGCTAAAGAAGGAGCTGGCTAGTGAGGGCTTTTTTAATGAGGAGCACAAAAAGCCAATTCCAAGATTTCCAAAAACTATAGGTGTAATTACATCACCTACTGGTGCTGCCATTAAGGATATTATCAATACTATTGGACGTAGATATCCATTGTGTAATATTTTATTATATCCTGCAATAGTACAGGGTGAGGATGCTAAAAATGATATTGTAAAGCAAATTAAGAGTGCTAATAAGGACAAGCTATGTGATGTTTTAATCGTAGGTCGTGGTGGTGGCTCTATAGAGGATTTATGGGCTTTTAATGAAAGGATAGTAGCGCAAGCGATTTATGATAGTAGGATACCTATTATATCCGCAGTTGGTCATGAGGTTGATTTTACTATTGCAGATTTTGTCGCAGACAAAAGAGCTGCTACACCTACTGCAGCGGCTGAGCTAGCTACACCAGATTTAAATACTTTACGACAAAATGTTAATTATTATATAGATGCATTAACTAAAAGAATAAACTTTATTTTTAATGAAAGAAAAATGCTATTAGGTAATATAGATAGAAGATTAGAAAATAATAATCCTTTAAACACCTTAAAGCATAAGAATGAAATGCTAGGTGCTTATACTCAAAATCTTAATGTAAAGATCAATAGAATATTACTTGAGAAGAAGCATTTGTATGATTTATATAAATCAAAATTAGATTCCCTTAATCCTTTAGCAATTATGGATAAGGGTTATTCAATTAATTCGATTGATGGTGAAATAATAACTGATGTTAAAAAGGCTAAGGTTGGTCAAAGGCTACAAACTCAAATGAAAAATGGTAGCTTAATCAGTGAAATTATCGAGGTGAAGGAAAATGGAAAATAAAAGCTTTGAGCAATACTTACAGGAATTAGAAGGCATTTTAAAAATGCTTGATGATAAATCAATTTCATTAGAGGATGCGGTTAAGGGCTATACTAAAGGCCTAGAGCTTTCTAAAAAATGCTATGAGATATTAAGCTCTAATGAGGAGCTTGTTGTTAAAAAAATGAGTGAATCTGGTATAGTGGATTTTAATAGAGAGTAATATGAGATTAGATTTATTTTTAGTAGAAAAGAATTACTTTCCCTCACGCACTAAGTCTAAGGAAGCATTAGAGGCGAATGCTATATATGTAAATGGTAAGCTTCAAACTAAGGGGAGTATGGATGTTAGTGATGATGCAATTATTGAAATTAAAGGTGAGTTAAACCCTTATGTATCACGTGGTGGCTTGAAGCTACAGGGAGCTATTAAAGAATTCAGATTAGATTTTAAGGATAAGGTAATAGTTGATATAGGTGCCTCTACTGGAGGATTCACTGATTGTGCATTAGCATTTGGAGCTAAGAAGGTTTATGCTGTAGATACAGGTACTAATCAGCTCCATGAAAAGCTATTAAATGATAATAGAGTAATTTCACTTGAACAAACCAATATTTTAGATATACCTCATTTTCCAGAGAAAATTGATTATCTAGTTATGGATGTATCATTTGTAAGCATTGGACATTTATTGCCAGGAATTAATAATTTTATAGATGATGATAATGCATTGGTTTGCTTGATAAAGCCTCAATTTGAGGTTGGTAAGGTCTATATGAAAAATGGTATAGTTAAGGACCGTTCAGCTCATATTAAAGTTTTAGAAAATGTAAATGAAGAGCTTAAAAAATATAATCTAGGAATTGAGAAGCTTATTCCATCTCCAATATTAGGAGGAAGTGGCAATAAGGAATTCCTAGCATTAATTAAAAGAAATATTACAACAAGAATAAATTTTATCGAGTCAGTAAAGGAGTAGTGCTATGTTAGAGAAATTGTGTGTCAAGAATTTTGCGATAATTGAAGATTTAAATGTTAGCTTTGATTCTGGTATGATTGTTTTAACTGGTGAAACTGGTGCTGGTAAATCGCTTATTATAGATACCATTTCTTTAATATTAGGTGCTAGAGCTGATGCTGATATGATTCGCTATGGATGCGAAAGTGCACGTGTTGAATGTGTATTCACTTATGATAAATCCTTAGATTCTTTATTGGAAAAATATAACATTCCTAAGGGTGAAAAAATAAACATTTTAAGAGAAATTTTTGATAACAGTAAAAATGTAATAAAGATTAATAATTATTCGGTAAGCTTAACTATATTAAAGGCAATCGCAACTCGGCTTGCAGATATTCATGTTCAAAATGATACATATAGGCTTTTTAATCCTGAAAGCTATTTAGCTATTTTGGATCCTAAGGAGGATAATAAGTTTAATAAGCTTTTAAATAATTACTCTATTGAGCTATATAAATATCTTGAGGCTATTAAGGAATATGAGCATGTTAAGGATGGTCAAAAAACTGCACTTGAAAGATTAGAGTTTCTCCAATATGAGAAGGAGGAGCTAGAGGCTTTAGCTTTAGAGCCAAATATTGATATTGAGCTTGAGGAGAAAATTGCTAAGCTAAGTAATTATGATAAGATTTTTTCTAGCTTAACTGAAGCATATAATGCCTTAGAAAATCAATATGATCCTCTTGATAAGCTATATGATGCAGCTAAAATGCTTGAAAAGATTTCTGATTTTGATTCTGAATATCAGGATTATAGTGAGAAGCTTATGGATTCATATTATATATCTACTGAAATTAAGGATAATATATCTAAACAGATTTCACTTCTAGATTACGATGAGGATGAACTAAATGGCTATATTGAAAGATTAAATGATATAGCTAAGGCTAAGGATAAATATAAAAAATCCGTTAATGAGTTAATAGAGTATTTAAAGAAAATAACCTTGGATATAGAAATTACAACTAACTATGAAGAGGTATTAAAGGAATGCGATTTGAGATGTCAAAATGCATTTAATAGCTTAGCAAGCTCTAGTAAGCTTATTACGGATTATAGAAGAAAGCTTGCTGATAAATTATCAGCTGGCATAATTAAGGAATGCCGTGATTTAGATTTAGAAAACACTAGATTTAATATTGAATTTAATAATGTTGATTATTCTAATTATTTGAATAAATCAATATTTAATGAAACAGGAGTAGATGAGGTTTCATTTATGATTAGCTTCAATAAGGGCGAACCCTTAAGAAGCCTTCATAAGGTTGCTTCAGGTGGAGAAATGAGTAGAATGATGCTGGCATTTAAGAGCTATATGTCTAAGGCTACTAATGTTTCCTTAATGATATTTGATGAAATTGATACTGGTGTATCTGGCTCTACAGCTAAGAAAATCGCAAATAAAATGTATGAGATTTCTAAAAATGTTCAGGTGCTATGTATAACTCATTTGCCTCAGGTAGCTGCGATAGGAGATTTTCATAAGCATATTTATAAAACTGAAATTAATGATAGAACTACTACACATATAGATGATTTAGATCAAACTAGAAGAGTAGAAGAAATTGCAATGATGCTTTCTGGAGATAAGCTTTCAGTATATGCTCTTGAGCATGCAAAGGAGCTGTTGAAAAGATGAGAATAAAATACTTTAAATCTATGCTTTCTTTATTGTTTCTATTTGTATTAGGGTTGTCGGTCGCATCATGTGATGATAGCATACCATCAAATGATTCTATAGATAATGATAAGAATGATGAAGCGTTAAATGAAGAGGAGAGTAGTATGAGTAACGTAATTGAAAAATATATTGATAAATTAATTCAAGATACTCCAAGCTATATTCCAGCATGGAATAAGGAAAACTTTAAGGGAAGATGGAACTATATTGATGGTGTTTTTTTAAATTCTATTGTTTCCTTATACTATACCTATAAGGATACAAATCCTGAAAAGGCAGCTAAATATAAAGACTTTTTTATTAGCTATATAAATTACTATATTTCACCTGAGGGAAAATTCTTGAATTTATTACCTAATTCCACAAATCCAGGATATACTACAACTGAGCTTGATTCGGTTTGTGCATCAAAAATTTTATTTGATGCTTATGATATGACTAAGGATATTAGATATAAGAAGGCTATTGAGCATACATATAATAATTTGATTAATATGCCTATTGTAGAAAATAGCTATGGAAATTTTTCTCATAAGGTAACATATTTAAATCAAATTTGGCTAGATGGTATGTATATGTATGTTCCATTTTATGCTAGATATGCTATTGCTACATCAAACGCTGAAATATTTGATAAGATTAAGCTTCAATATCAATTTATAAGAGAGAAGATGTATGATGAAAATAAAAAGCTATATTACCATGGATACTCATCAAAGAATATTTTTTGGGCTGATGAAAATGGCTTGTCTGAAAACTTTTGGATTCGTTCAATGGGCTGGTATATAGTTTCTCTTGCTGATGTCATTGAATTATTTCCAACTGGTGATAACAAGGAATATTTAAAGAATTTATTAAAAGAAGCAATTGAGGGTGTTTTAGGATATCAGGATTCTGAAACTAAAATGTTCTATCAGCTTATTGATAAGGGTAATAATACCTTTACTGTTGAAGGTAAATATCTTGAAAAGTTTAAAAATGAAAAATATAAGAAAGATGGACTTTATGTAGATGCTTCAATTAGTAATTATGTTGAATCATCAGGCTCTTCAATGATTGCTTATGCAATTATGAAGGCTTCGAATTTAGGCTATATTGATAGCTCATATCTACAAAAGGGTAAGGAAATATTTGAAGGAATTTGTAATCATTCATTTGATAATAATACAAATACATTAAATGATATTTGTATTACTGCTGGATTAGGACCTGAATCTAATTTATTAAGAGATGGGTCAGTTGACTATTATTTAGCTGAGCCAGTTGGTTCTAATGATGCTAAGGGAGTTGGCCCTTTTATAATGGCATACCTTCAGTATTCAAATGGAAATGTTTCTGGAAATAATAATATTAAGTTTTAATTAAAAAAGGAATCCAATTTGGATTCCTTTTTATACATTTAAAACATATTTATTTATTGCATGAGCTACACCGCTATGCTCGTTATCAAGTGTTAGGGCATCTGCTTGCTCCTTTATTTCAGGGAACGCATTTTCCATTGCTACACCTATGCCTGCTGCTAAAATCATTGGTAAATCATTTCCTGCATCACCGATTGCCATTGTATCTGCCATATCGATATTTAAATGCTTAGCTAATGCTTTTAAGGCATGTCCCTTGTGTGTGTTTTTATTTAAAAATTCTAAAAATATTTTTGAGCTTCGAACCATTGAATAGCTTTCAGTGAAGGTGCTATTAACTAGAGGAATTATTCTTGTTAGATTTTCGTCGCTATCTACTATCATAGCCTTTAAGAATTCGTCCTCATCATTTATTGCGTTAAAGTCAAATAGCTTATCCTCTAAACGATTAATTTTAGCCTCAACATCTGTATATTCATTATGCTTAGGTGTAATAAGCTCTTCATTTTTCCTAAATGCATGGAAGTTAACATTAAGCCTTAAGGATTCATTATAAAGTGCCTTTACAGCCTTGCCATCAATAGTAGATGAGAATATTATTTCTTTAGTTCCAGCATTAAAGATTTTTGCTCCATTATATGTAATTACATAATCATTATCTGTATTCATTTCAAGCTCATCTAATACTGGTAATACTCCTGAAATTGGTCTACCTGTAGCAATAACGATTTTACATCCCTTTTCTCTTGCTTGCTTAATTGCCATTTTGTTTTCGATTGATATATTTTTTTTCTTGTCAAATAATGTGCCGTCTAAATCTATTGTTACTAGCTTTATCATTTTATCACCTCAAGAATTATAGCACATATTACCTTAATTTGGATATATATTATTTATTATTTTGATAAAAATATATTTGAGGTGAAAATATGAAAAAGCTGGTTACTATAATTCTATTATTATTTACATTATGTATTAGCGTTAATGTCCTTGCCTATGATATTAGTAAGGATGATAAGCTTTATGTGTCAGGTGAATCAATTGGTATTAAGCTAAATTGTGGAATTGAAATAGTAGGTACCTTTGGTATTACTAAGGATAATAAGGTATATAAGCCATGGGAGGAATCTGGAATTACTGAAGGAGATAAGCTTACCTCATTTAATGGAAAGACCATTGAAAAGACAAATGATCTTTTGGCTTTGTTAGCTCAATCAAATGGAAAAAAGTCAAATATAACCTTTATTAGAAATAATAAGGAATACTCTAGTACAATAACTCCAGTTGAAAAGAATAATCAATATACATTAGGCTTATATATAAAGGATTCAATATTAGGTGTTGGTACACTGACATATTATATTAAGGAAGCAAATGTGTTTGGAAGCCTGGGGCATAAAATTACGAATGAGGATTTCTATACTGGTGAAATTTATGAGGCAAGTGTTAATTCGATTGTCAAGCCTGAAAGAAATCAAGCTGGTGAAAAAAAGGCAACGATATCTGGAAATAAAATAGGAACTGTTATAGAAAATACAATTACTGGTGTTCATGGAAATGGAAGCAGTAAAATAAATATAAATGAAATGGAATATCTGAATTTCAAAACCAGAGATGAAATAAATTTAGGTCCTGCTGAAATATGGACATGTATTTCTAATGATAAGGTTGAACGTTTTGATATAGAAATTACAGCACTTGAAAAACAAAGCTCTAAAGCCATAAAGGGAATTACATTTAAGGTGGTTGATGAGGAGTTGATTAAATCCTGCGGTGGAATAGTTCAAGGCATGAGCGGAAGCCCAATAGTTCAGGACAATAAGCTTATAGGAGCTGTAACTCACGTTTCCATTAAAGAGCCTGTTAATGCATATGGTATATATATTGAGTGGATGTTTGAGGATATGGGGATAACAGTTGTAAAATAAAAAAAGCCTTAATGAAACTGGAAACTGTTTGATTAAAACGGACTCAAAATAAAAAAGACACATTAGTAAACAATTTAGTATTGTAAGCTAATGTGTTTTTTGTTTATATATAGTTAATTGGAGGTACATCATGAGAAAAACAACTAAACATAAAGTATATACACTTGAAGAAAAAATTCAAATAGTTCTTTTGTATCTAGATCGACATATGGGTGTTACTCAAATAGTAAGAGATTTCGATTTAGCTGATGATGGTGTTTTATATAGATGGGTAAAACAATATAAAGAAACTGGAACAATAATTGAAAAAAGAGGACGTGGAACTAAACTGGAAATTCCTAATAAAGGTCGTCCAAGAAAAACTCCAGAAAAAACTCTTGAAGAAATGTCAAAGGAAGAATTGATAGAAAGGGTAAGGCTATTAGAGGATATAAAAAAATCTCTAGCCTGCCTAGACGAACAGCAAAAGAAAAATACAAAGTAATTGATATGTTAAAAGATAAATACACTATTTTAAAATTATGTAAATTTTTAGGCTGTTCAAAATCAGGTTACTATGATTGGGTCAAGGCAGGCAGACCAGAATTTAAAGCATTTGATGAAGTAACAAATAAATTAATTGTTAAAATATATGATAAACATCCTGAACAAGGTATTCGAGCTATAAGGATGAATATTAAAAGAAAATACGGCGTAACCCTTACGAATTACACCGTATACCGCTATATGTTAATAAATAACATAAAAGCAACAAGCCGTAGAAAGACACATGGATATTCAAAGCTACCACACCACGATATTCCAAATCTTCTACGTAGAAATTTTACCACAGATAGACCAAATAAGAAATGGTCAATTGATATAAGTTATATATTTGGCTATAATGGTTTGAAATATCTATGTGCCATTAAAGACATGTATGATAAATCAATAATTAGTTATTCTATATCAAGTTTTATAGATTTAAGATTAGTTACTGACACAGTGGAAAAAGCTATTAATCTAGTGCCATATAGCCACCGAAAAGAATTAATTCTTCATTCAGATCAAGGATGGCATTTTACAAATTGGCAATATAGAAAGTTATTACAAGATAATAATATTACACAATCAATATCAGCTAAAGGTTCCAGTGTTGACAATGTTCCAATTGAATCATTCTTTAGTTGTTTGAAATCAGAATGCATATATAGAATCAATAAGCTAGATATAAAAGATATTGATTTAGTAGTTTCAAATTTCATAAATTATTATAATACTGAAAGGTTACAAGAAAAATTAAAAGAGCTAACGCCTATTGAATATAGGTCATTAGCTCTTATAGGTCTCTTTTAACACTGTCCGTTTTAATCAAACAGTTTCCTGTTTCATTAAGGCTTTTTATTTATTATCTTACCATTAAGTAAATTAGTGATATTAAACTACCAAATACCATTGCTAGAGCTAAAACTGTTATTATGATTTTACCCCATAAGCTCCTTGCGGGATTTCTATAAACCTTTTCAGTCTTGTTTACATTTTTTTTATTATTTTGATTATTATTTTTTGCCATAATCTTCACCTACTTCATAAAAAATGATATAATTAACAATAGTATTATATACTAAAAAGGATGAAAATGGAAGATGGAAATAACAAAAAAAGAAAACTCAGCAAAAATAATATTTCACATTGATATGAACGCTTTTTTTTGTGCTGTTGCTTGCATTTTAAATCCTTCACTTAGAGGGAAGGCATTTGCTATAGGAAGAGAAAATTCCTATAAGGGTGTAATCTCTACGGCCAGCTATGAGGCTCGTGCCTTCGGTATTCATTCTGCAATGCCTTTATCTGAGGCATATAGAAAAAAGCCAGATTTAATTGTAGTGCATTTTGATTATAAATATTATGTAGAATATCATAATAAATTTGTTAAGCTGATAGGTCAGTATACTAATCTTGTTGAGGTGGCTAGTATTGATGAGGTTTATGCTGATATGACTGAAATTTCAAGAACTAGGCATCCTGTATTAGTTGCCAAGGAAATTCAAGCTAGGCTTTTAAAGGAGCACGGACTATCTTGCTCTATAGGTATAGCGCCTACATTGTTTTTAGCAAAAATGGCTAGTGATATGAAAAAGCCATTAGGCTTAACGATATTAAGAAAAAGAGATGTTAAGGATATATTATTTCCATTATCAGTTAAGGAGATTTTTGGTATAGGTAAAAAAACATACCCTAAGCTGATTGATCATGGGATTATAACTATAGCTGATTTTATGAATCCTAATAATAGAGATGTAATAATTGATTTGATAGGTGAAAATCATTATTATCATAGCTTTAATTCTATTAGTGGCTCATCGACAAACATAGTAGATCCAAATAGATATAGTGATCCTGAAAGCATATCTACATCTGCAACATTTGATGTACCACTAACTACCATAGCGGAGATTTTATTTGAACTTAGAAGAATGACTAGAGAGGTTATTGTAAAATTAAATAGGGATGATTATTTAGCTAAGACTGTAGGTATTACACTTAGGGATAGTGATTTTAACACGATAACTAGAAGAAAAACTATAGATGAATATTCTAATGATTTTATTGTGATATATGAGTTTGTTACTGAGCTTGTTGAATATTATTTTGATAGTGATAAAACCTATAGATTAGTAGGTATGAGTGTTTCTAATTTGGTTAAAAAAGGTGATCTACCAAAGGAATATAATTTATTTACTATAGATGATATTAATGAGAAGGAAGAAATTGTTTCTAGATTGATTAATGACTTCCAAAGTAAATATGGAGAAAAAATATTATTTAGAAGAAAAAAGTAGGTGAGCATATGACAGAAAATGAAAAGAAGCTTTGGCTTGACATTTATAATTTGGCTGATATTATTTATGAACAAGCACCATGGGATAAGCTTACTGATAGTAATTTTTTGGGTTATGTAGAAAGACAAAGCGGGAAGCTTTATTATGGAAGTGTTTTAGGTAATGGTGGCTTATATAAGGGAATTATTATAGTAGATGATGATTCTATAAATGATTATGTTCGAATGATGGAAAAGGATTTTACATCTATTCAGCTACTTAATTATCAAAGTGGTATTATGGTGAGCTTTTTAAATAAAAAGGATATTAAGGATGATGATAAGATAATTCCTAGAGAGCTTGGTATATCCTTTAATGAGGAATGGATTACCTTTAAAAAATATGAAAAAGGCTATTTACCTTATAATTTAAGCTCTAATGATTTACCCTTATTAAAGGAGATTTTAGAAAATATTATTATGCTTTATTCATATGTTGAAGAGGAAAAAATACCTTCACCTAAGCCAGGAGAAATGCTTTGTAGGTATTATGTCGATGATAAAACTGGTTATAATAATGTTGTCTTTAATATTTTATTACCAAAGGAAAAATATTTTGCTCTACCTATAGATGAGGCTTTGAAAAATGTAAGCTTTAATCAAAGTGATGATGATTTAGAAATAGAGCTTGCAAATTATATTCCAATTCCTACTGGTGATAATTATTGTGATAATAGATATAAGCTTGATTTGTATTTTGCTATTACAAATAATACTAAAGATAAGATTATTGATTTTAAGCTATACAAGGAAGCTGACTATGAAAATATATATGAGTATTATAATGAAAGAGTATCTGATATTATAAGCTTTATAATTGATAACTATAAGCCTAAGACTATTTATGTTAGAGATAATCAAACTAAGTCTTTATTAAGTAGATTAGGAGAGCTATGTAATATTGAGATAATTATGAAAAATAGGCTTGAGGTTATTGATAACTTTATTGATTTAATTATCAAGAAAAAATAATCTTGCCTTATTTAATTTTAAATGATATTATATTTAAGACTTTAGAAAGGAGTGGAAGATATGAATTTTGATGGATTTGAATTTAAGGATTATATCGTTAGAGCTTTAAATGATTTAGGCTTTAAGGAGTTTACTGATGTTCAAAGGGCTGTCTTTGACCGTATGAAGGTTAGTAAAAATATATTAGCCAAATCAAAAACTGGTTCTGGTAAAACACATTCCTTTTTAGTACCTATTTTTGAAAGCTTAGTTGAGGAGGATTATTCAGTTCAAGCAGTAATCGTTGCGCCAACTAAGGAATTAGCTTACCAAATATATAAGGTTGCACAGCATATAGCATCATTTTCTAAGGATAGAATTGATATAAGATTATATAGTGGTGGTACAGATAGAAATAAGGAAATCGAAAGACTAAAATCATCACAGCCTCAAATTGTTATTGGTACACCTGGTAAGGTTAAGGATTTAGCTATTGATGAGAATGTTTTAAAGATTTTCACTGCTAAATACTTCATCGTAGATGAGGTTGACATGACATTTGAAAGTGGTTTTTCAGATGATTTAGATATCGTAACTGCAGTATTGAAGGATGCTAGATTAATGTTTTTCTCAGCAACAATGGCAGAATCTATCTTGCCATTTATAAAAAAATATATGACTAATGTTGAGTTTATTGAAATTCAAAATAACAATGATACTCAAATTAAGCATATATGGATTCCATTAAAGTATAAGGAAAGATATGAACAGCTTACAAATTTACTTGCATGTGTACAGCCGTATTTATGTATAATATTTGCAAACAAAAAGGATACTGTTATTGAGCTTGCAGGCAAGCTTGCTGCAAGTGGTTATTTTGTTGGAGTGATGCATGGGGATTTAACTCCTAGAGAAAGAAAGCGAGTTTTACAGGAATGTAATAAGCTTAAGTATCAATATTTAGTGGCTACTGATTTAGCTGCACGTGGTATCGATATAGATGGTGTTAGTCACATTATTAATTATGAGCTTCCACATGATTTTGAATTCTATTTACATAGAAGCGGTAGAACCGGAAGAATGCATAAGGATGGAATAGTATATTCATTCTATGAGGATATTGATAATACATATTTAGATAATCTTGCTAAAAAGAAGGTAAAGCCAGAATACTTTGAGCTTAAAAATGGTGAGCTTGTTGAGTTTAAGGGTAGAAATACTAGAGCTGATAGAATTAAGCCTAAAACAGATTATCAAAAGCAGGCTGCAAAGTTTGTTCCTAAGGCTACTAAGGTAAAGCCTGGATATAAGAAAAAACGTCAAGCGGAAATTGATGAAATCGCAAAGCGTTTAAAGAAAAATGAGATGAAAAAGAAAAAAAGAAGATATTAAAAAGGTTATGGATTTTCCCATAACCTTTTTGATTTTACTTTAATGTGTCACCTGATTTAATATGCTTTTGTGTGATTGTTTTAGTCTTTGCAGAAGAGAAGATTCTAACATTTCTTTCAAGAACTAATCCCTCAGGTAATATTAGCTTTTTACCAATAACGTTTATACCTGATGAAAGCACCTTTGGATTATCCTTATTAGGTGTGTAATCTTCTCCAGTACCAATAACAGAATTATTGCCTATTACTGTTTCCTTATCTATAATTGTATTTTCAATATTACAGTTATCACCAATAACAACATCGTTAAGTATAACAGAATTTTTAATAGTTGAATTCTTACCTACAATTACACCTGGAGATAATACAGAGTTTTCTACATAACCATCAACCTTACATCCATTAGAAACTAAAGATGTTCTGATAGTAGCAGAATCACCAACCTTTACTGGAGGTAGATCCTCTGACTTAGTATAAATCTTCCAAGAGTTGTCATATAGGTCTAATGCAGTATCGTGACATAATTCTAGATTAGTCTCTAAATAAGAATCGTAAGTACCTACATCCTTCCAATAGTCATAATATTCGTAGGCATAAACGTTTTTAGATTCAATCATCTTAGGAATGATATGCATACCAAAATCTAAGTCCTTAATATCAGGATTTGATTCAATTGCCTCAATTAATGCTTCAGTAGAGAATACATAAATACCCATTGATGCTTTATTTGATTTTGGCTCCTTTGGTTTTTCAACAAACTTTTGAATTCTTAAATTAGAATCAGTTTCTAATATACCAAATCTTGATGCCTCATCCATTGGTACTATCTTAGCTGCAATAGTTAAATCAGCACCTGTTTGTTTATGCTGCTCAATCATCTTAGAATAATCCATTTTATAGATGTGATCTCCAGATAAGATTAACACATATTTTGAAGCATAGCGTTTAACGAATTCAATATTCTTACGAATAGCATCAGCAGTTCCCTCGTACCAAGAGTTGTTTGGCTGTAGAAGTGTTACAAAGGAATCACGTCTATCTAAGTCCCAAGGCTTACCAACACCGATGTGTTCGTTAAGCGATAGAGGTAGGTATTGTGTTAAAATACCAATTTGGAATATTCCAGAGTTTGTACAATTTGATAATGCAAAGTCAATAATTCTGAATTTTCCAGCGAATGGCACAGCTGGCTTACTACGCTTTTCAGAAAGGATATCTAAGCGTGAGCCGCGTCCACCAGCTAATATAAGAGCTAAAGTTTCCATAATTTTCCCCCTTATTTCAATAGCTTATTATATAAGTTTATGTATACTAATGCTGATTGAGACCAGCTATAGTCCTTTTCCATTGCTTGCTTGACAAGCTTTTTCCATACAGGCTTATTTTCATTGTATGTTTTTATTGCAAGAAACATTACTTCCTTTAAATCATGAGAATTAAAATTTGTAAATGTAAATCCTGTACCCTCAGAGGTATATTCGTTATAAGGTTTTACAGTATCTTTAAGTCCTCCTGTTTCTCTAACTAGAGGAAGTGTACCATATCTCATCGCAATCATTTGTCCCAGCCCACAAGGCTCAAATTTTGAAGGCATTAGGAATATATCAGAGCCTGCATATATTTTTTGAGCAACCTCATCTGAGTATCCTATATAGCATTTAAAGCGGTTAGGATATTTTGAGGCCATAGAATTGAAGAAGGCCTCATAGTGATTATCTCCGCTTCCCATCAAAATAAATTTAGCATTTGAATAATTAATAACCTCATCAATAATAGGCATTAATAAATCTATACCCTTTTGGTCTACTAGTCTTGATACTAAGCCAAATAATGGACAATCCTTAGTATCTAATCCGAATTCCTTTAGTAGAGCGGTTTTATTAGTTTTTTTACCTGTGGTTACATTTGCAGCAGAATAATTTTTATAAATATTAGAATCCGTTTCAGGATTATATTTAAGAATGTCGATACCATTAATTATACCTTGGAAATCAAAATACCTTAATCCAAGTATGTTGTTTAGCTTATATCCATATTCATCTGTTAGCACCTCATCCTTGTACGTAGGTGAAACAGTAGTAATAGCATTAGATTCCATAATTGCAGTTTTCATAAAATTTAGACAACCATTAAATTCTAGTGAGCTAGAATAAGGTAGATATAAAATATTCATCATATCCATAGGGAAAATTCCTTGATATTGGATGTTATGAATGCTGTAAACTGTCTTAATTCTATTGTATTCAAAATATGAATTGTAGTTAGCCTTTAATATGTAAGGGATTAATCCTGTTTGCCAGTCGTTACAATGTAGAATATCTGGGAAGAAATCAATAACCCTTAGAGCCTCTAACACTGCAAAATCGAAAAATGCAAATCTTTCTCCATCGTCTCCAAAGCCATAAAAGCCATCTCTATTGAAGTAGTAATCATTATCAATAAAGTAGTAATCAATTCCTTCGTGGATTGCATGGAAAATTCCTACATATTCCATCTTTGCACCAATTCTCACATATGCATATCCTTTATAGTAAGCAATTTGCTGAGCCTTTATTTTTTTGTAATATGGCATAATGATTCTTACATCACAACCATTTTCCTTTAGTGCAGCAGGTAATGCACCTATAACATCCGCAAGACCTCCAGTCTTAGCGTAAGGTGCTCCCTCGCTTGCACAAATTAATACTTTCATGCTATCACCTCTTTGTATGATATCGTCATAAATTCATAGTTTTATTATATACTAATAAAAAACCTTTCTCAAGTGATTACAAATAAAAAACTTAAGAAATAATTACCATCTTAATTTTAAGTTAAAGTGGTTAAAACATTTATTAAAAAAAAGAGTTTTTGCTATTGATATAGGTGCTTAATTTTGATATAATAATAAGGCAAGATTGCTTTTAAAAAGTAATGATATGAAATATTTCTTAGATAGGGGAATTTAGATATATGGCTTCAAAATATAAAAAGAACAAAGTTAAATTTAAATGGACAAAAGAACTAGTATTCTTAATTTTAGGATTACTTACAATTATAGGTGTTACTATTTATTTATCAATTCCAAATAATAACGAGAAGATTACAGCTGAAATTAATGATGCTATAGAGCTAGCAAACTCTCAAGCTTCTTCAGATTCAACTGATGGTTCATCTACAACAACATATTCACCACTTCCAAATGATAATGTGTTTAAGACTATTAAGCATGATGATTTAATAAGTGAAATTTCAAATACAGAATATGTATATGTATTATATGGCTCAACTAATAATAGTACTTTATTAAGTAATATTTCTACTATTAATACTACTGCAGTAGCTGAGGAAATTGAGACTGTTTATATTTATTCTTCATTATGGGTAGAGGAAACAGAGGATTTAGAGGCTGAGGAATTTAAGCTAGAAAAGAAGGCTATTGAGGATGAAATTAATGCTAACAAGGATAAGGATGTTGAGGAATTCACAGTTTTAAGCTATCCAGCATTATTAGTATTCCACAATGGTGCTTTAGTATTTAATTCACAACAATATGAAGGCTTAGATTATTCTACATGGGCTATGTACATTCAAAAGGCTTTCTTTATTTCAAAGGAAAATACAAACGAATAGGCAAAAAAACTGTGACATAGTCACAGTTTTTATATCTAATTAAGGAGTGATTACAATGATAGATCATTTAAAACAAGAACTTAAAAAGGGTTTAGAAAATTATTATTTAAATAAATATAATATTGAAATATCTATGGTTGTTGAAGAACCTAAAAATGCTTCATTAGGTGATATTTCTATTCCTATGTTTAGCGTTGTTAAGACATTGCGTAAGCCTATGCCAGAGCTAGTAAATGAGGCTATTGAGGTTATTAATGGTTTTGTCTTACCAGTGCTGGATATTAAATCTGTAGGTGCATTTATTAATTTATTTGTTGATAAGGCTCAGCTATCAGTTTCAATTATAAACAAGTGCTTATCAAGTGGTGATGAATTTGGTAATAGTGAAATTGGTAAAGGAAAGAATGTTACATTAGATTATTCATCACCTAATATAGCAAAAAGCTTTTCTATTGGTCATCTACGTTCTACAATGATTGGTAATTCCCTTAAGCTTATATTAAGAAAATGTGGATATAGCACATATGCTATTAATTATTTAGGAGACTGGGGAACTCAATTTGGTAAAATGATTGTTGCTTATAAGAAGTGGGGCAACAAAGAGGAAATTATGAGTGATCCTATTAAAAAGCTAACAGAGCTTTATGTTAAGTTCCATGTTGAGGCTGAAAAAAATCCAGAGTTAGAGGATGAAGCAAGAGAGGCATTTAGAAAAATGGAGTTAGCTGATCCTGAGTATTTAGAGCTATGGAGATGGATTAAGGATGAGTCTTTGAAGGAATCACAACAAATTTATGATTTGTTAGAAATAGATTTTGACTCTTATAACGGAGAGGCTTTCTTTAATGATAAGATGGATGCCGTTGTAGATGAGCTTGATTCTAAGGGGCTTTTAGTTGAGGATCAGGGAGCTAAGATTGTTGATATGGGTGAGGATATGCCACCTGCATTAATTAAAAGAAGTGATGGTGGCTCATTATACATCACACGTGATTTAGCTGCTGTATTCTATCGTAAAAAGGAATATAAGTTTGATAAAATTTTATATGTTGTTGGTAACGAGCAAAAGCTTCACTTTAATCAATTAAAGAAGCTTATCGATAAGATGGGCTATGATTTTGCTGATAACGTTATTCATGTAAACTTTGGCTTATATCTTACAAATGGTAAGAAGGCCTCTACAAGAAAGGGTAATGTTACAAAGCTTTACGACGTTTTACAAACAGCAATTAAGCTTGCATATGATTTAATTAATTCTAAAAATCCTGATTTAAAGGATAAGGAAAGAGTTGCTAAATATGTTGGTATTGCGGCAATTGTTTTTGGTGATCTAAAGAATTTTAGAGGATTGGATGTTGAATTTAATCTTGAGCAATCTGTTAAATTTGAAGGCCAAACTGGACCATATTTACAATATACAGGTGTAAGAATTGCTTCAATATTAAGAGATAAGGAATTTGATTCAAATAACTGTGAGGCGGCTTTATTTGAAAAGCCTCATTACTTTGAGCTTGTTAAGATGGTATCTCAATTTAAGAGTACTATTGAAAAGGCTGCAGAGGAATGTGCTCCTAGTGTTATTGCTAAATATTTACTTTCTTTAGCACAAAGCTTTAATAAATTTTATTCATTAGAAAAGATAAATGTTGAGGATGAAAAGATTAGAAACACTAACTTTGCTTTAGCGAAGTCAGTTAGAATAGTATTAAATGAAGGATTAAGATTGCTAGGTATTCAATATCTAGACGAAATGTAATATGTATTCAAAAAAGAAAATAATCAAGTATATCATGCTAGTTGTGGTGCTTTTAATTGTTGCTTTAATCTTTGTATTTAATTTAGGCGATATAAATGAAATAGGTAACGTATTAATTCATCAAACTAATTATGGGTATATAGCTCTATGCGTATTAATACTCCTTTGCTATTGCTTTATTATGCAATGCTCCCTTACAGTATTAATTAGAAGTAGATGTAAGCAGGTGGGCTTTCTTGATTCAATGTATATTTCAGGAACTGAATTTTTCTTTAATAGCATTACACCTTTCGCAACAGGTGGTCAGCCATTTCAGGCTTATGCACTTAAACAGAAAAATATGAAGTTTTCTGATTCAACCTCAACTTTATTATCAAATTTTTTAACTTATCAGCTTAGTATTAATTTAATATTTGGTGCATTTTTGATTGGATATTTTAAAAGAATACAAGGCCAGGTTCCTAATCTAATGTGGATGATTTTTATAGGCTTTAGTATTAACTTTATTATCATGCTAGGTGTTATCCTTATAGGCTGTACAAAGACAGCTGGTAAGGCAATAGTTGGCATTATGGTATTATTTAGTAAGATTAAGTTCCTAAATAAATTTTTAGGAAGCAGAATAGAAAAGTTTAAGCTTTATATTTCTGAAACACAACAGGGCTTTAAGGATATGACTAAGAATGTTGGTCCTTTGGTATTGTCCTTGATTTTAAAAATTATATCTTTATTAATTTATTATTCAATACCATTCTTTATTTATTTGGCTATTGGTGTTAAGCTTGACTACTCTGACATTTTCTATGTAATTGCGATGACTTCATTTGCGTTAAATATTACATGCTGGGTTCCTACGCCAGGTGCTGTTGGAGGAATTGAATTAGCATTCACCTCTTTGTTTAGTAGCTTAATAGTTGGTTACTCTGATAATGTTACAATAAGCGCTATGCTATTATGGAGATTAATTACTTATTATCTAATATTAGCTTATGGCTTCATAATGTATATTTTATTTGAAAAGGGTAACAAGACTACAGCTTCCAATGTAAATGAAATAGAAGTTAAAGTGGTAGAGCTAAATGAAGAAAATCTTGTTAATGAAGAGGACTCAGATAAAATATCTGAATAGGTAATTAAAATGAGGATAGGGTTATTTACTGATCAATATTATCCGTTGATTAGTGGTGTCGTCACATCAATTAAAATGCTTTATGAAGGATTAACTAATTTAGGACATGAATGCTTTATTTTTACAAGCTATGATGAAAAGCATATAAAGGATACTGAAGAGCTAAGTAATAAGAATGTAATTAATATACGTGGTAGGAAATATCCTTTTAAGGGTTTGAAGGATTATAGATATACATTCACTCATAAAAGGGCATTAAAGGTAGTTAAAAAATATAATTTAGACATTATTCATATTCATACTGAATATAATATGGGTAAGGTTGCCAAAAAGGCAAGCAAAAAATTTAATATTCCAATGGTTCATACACTTCATACATTATGGGCTGATTACCTGCAGTATCTTTCACCATTCTTTAGTAAGCATTTTAAGCGACAAATGCTATTTCTATTAAGGAAATGGTTTACTGGACCTGTTTCTAAGCAGTCTATTATTGAAATCGCACCTACCGAAAAGGCTAAGATAGAGGGTAGAGTATATGGGTTATCTGATGATGCTAGAATAGTACCATCTGGAATTGAATTAGAAAAATTTAGTTCTAGCAAGTATTCTAAGGAGGAGATTGCTAAGCTAAGAGAGTCATTAGATATTAAGAAAAATCAGTTTGTTTTTCTATATATAGGAAGAATATCACAGGAAAAGAAAATTCCAGTTTTATTACGAGCATATGCAAAATCATTAAAGGATAATGATAATGCTGTGTTTTTAATAGTTGGTGGTGGACCTGAGCTTGATAATCTAAAGAGGCTTTCTAAGGAACTAGAAATTTCTAATCGTGTAATCTTTACTGATGCAGTTCAATGGGACAAGGTTGGTATGTATTATCAATTAGGAAATATATTTGTTAATGCTTCTCAATCTGAAACTCAAGGACTAACATATATAGAGGCTTTAGCATCATCAATTCCATTATTAGTCCAAAAGGATGATTGTATTTCTAATGTGATTCAGGATTATTATAATGGTATTTTTTTTGATGGTGAGGATGATTTGGCTTTAAAAATGAGTGAGATGCTTAAGGCAACTACAACATTAAAAAAGATTAAGGCAAATACATTAAAGTCAGTTGAGCAATATTCTAAGGAAAATTATGCTCAAGCAATTCTTTCTATATATGAGGAAGCAATTGAATTACATAAAAATAAAAAGTAATTCATTGTATTACAGAATACACTATGATATAATTATAAGCGGCTTTAATAGTCGCTAATATATGCCCAAGTGGCGTAACGGTAGCCGCGGTGGACTCAAAATCCACTGATAGTGATATCGTGTCGGTTCGAATCCGACCTTGGGTACCATTGTGTAAATAAATGGCTTTATTAAGCCATTTTTTCTTTTTTATGAAATTGACCTACAATTTCACCTATTAAAAGTTTTTTCTATGCATTATAATCTCTAAAAATATAGCATTTAGTAAGCAAAGAGGTTGATGAAGAAATACGAAGAGGAATTGCAAGAATTCTACAAAATCAACTTAAGCGTTCTAGCGAGCTTAATGAGCCTTTTTCTTTTCAAGTGAAAAAATAATTCAAATTATTTTATTCAATATTTTTTTAATTTATATATACAATTAATTAAATTAATTTGCTATAATAAAAATATAGGTAACGATTGGGGGCTCATAGTATGATTGTAAAAACACTTTTAGAAAATACTAGAGTATCTAAGGAATTTAAAAAAATGCATGGTCTTTGTCTTTATATAGAGACTACAAAGCATAAGATATTATTTGACTTAGGTGCTGATGGTAAATTTATAAAAAATGCTAAAAAGCTAGGCGTAGATATTAAAAGCATTGATACTGTTGTAATTTCACATGGTCATATAGATCATGGAGGTGGCTTAAAGCACTTTTTAAGACGTAATAAGACTGCAAAAATTTATATAAGAGAAAATGCCTTTGATAAGCATTATAGCCGTGCATTTAAAATTAAATTTAATATAGGATTAAAGAGGAGATTTAAGAAGCATCCACAAATCGAGCTAGTTAATAGTAATCTTATTATTGATGATGAATTGACATTAATAACTAATGTTAAACGACAAAATCTTAATCCAATGATTAATTCTAGATTTACTGTTAAGAAGGGTAAGCTAGATGATTTTTCTCATGAGCAAAATTTAATTATTAATGATAATCATAATTCATATCTATTCTGTGGCTGTGCTCATTGTGGTATAACTAACATTTTATGTAAGGCAAAGGGCTTTGCTAGATATCAAATTAAGGATGTTATAGGTGGCTTCCATCTTTATTATCTTGTTAGACATAAGCAAGAGGATAATAATTTTATAAATATTACAGCATATATGCTTAAAAATGAAAATATAAATTATTATACAGGACATTGTACTGGTCTAAATTCATATGAGCAATTAAAGCTTACATTAGGAGATAGAATTAATTATATTTCTACGGGAAGTGTAATTGAAATTTAATAATAAGGAATGACTTGGTCATTCCTTTTAATTTATATGAGGTAAGGTTATGGTTAAAAATATAGTTAGAGATAGATTACTATTAGCAATTAAATCTGTTGATGCGACAATAGATGATTTATATTTAGCAAATGATTTGATAGATACTTTAAAATTTAATAGAAGCCGATGTGTTGGTATGGCTGCTAATATGATAGGAGTATCTAAAAAAGTAATAATATTTGAGGATGAGAATAAAAATTATGTTGTCATGTTTAATCCTATTATAATAAAAAAGGAAATGGAATATGAAACAGAAGAGGGATGCTTATCTCTTGAAGGAGTCAGACCTACAAAAAGGTATAAGAAGATAAAGGTTGAATATTTAGATTTTGAATTTAGAAAACGAAATAAAAGCTATAGTGGATTTACTGCTCAAATTATTCAGCACGAAATGGATCATTTAGAAGGAATAATAATTTAAAAGGAGCACAATATTGTGCTCCTTTATACTAAATGAGAAATGTCCTTAAAGCTATCGAATGCGTGAATATCCTTAGTAAGTATTTCTGATACTAGCTTATGACATTTTTTTGCATCAATTAAATATGATTTTGCATTGCCAAGGTAGAATTCCTTGGCAATATTTTTTTCTAATAAAATGCTTAAAAGCTTTTCATAATGCTCGCTTAGGTGAGCATTATATTTTGAAAAATGCCTTGGCATGTTATATTCTATAGTCTTTTCATTATTCTTAGAATAAAAATGATAAATATGATCAGTAAATCTATCTGGAACATTAAATTCCTCCTCAATCGCATGAATGAATGTGTTCTTTGAAAGAGGAGCACCAATAAACATTATTTTAGCATCTAAATCCTTTAATATGCCAAAGCAGTTTTTTATTCCTACTGGAGTTGTTGCCGTTAAATCATGGTCAACATACCATTTGGCTTTTTTGCCATATGCGCAAACTGAATGTGTTGGATGCATGCTTCTATAGAAGCCCTTTGTTTTTCTTGCGATATTAGTAAGCTCTCCTACACATGATGGAGTTTCGTTAACATCGAAAATCATTTCATCCTTATTTATATATCCCCATGTATGAGTTGGAAAAATAAGTAGTCCATTTGAAAGATGACTCATTAATACCTCTAATAGTCCTTCAGCTTTTCCTTCAATTTTGCCAATTGATTTTAAGCTTGAATGTATTAGTAATGTATCTGATGATTTAATATTTAATTTATTTAATATATTAGATATTTCATTTTTATAAAGCATTTTTAATCACCAAAAGGATTATAGCATATACAAAATATTGTGTATATTATTTTTTGTAAATTTGTGTAATACGAAATAAATAACTAGTTTTGTCGAAGCGGTTTTTTTAAAAAAATTTTTATTTTATAATCAGCTTGGTGATTAAAATGGGATTAAATGTAGGAGTGTATGTAAGGGGTAGTACTTTGATATTAAGGCTTAAGGGAGAGCTGGATGAAATCTCGGTAGGAGATTTAAGAATGAGAATTAGTAAATATATAGATGATTATAAAATTAAGCATTTATTAATTAATGTAGAAAAGCTAGATTTTATGGATTCATCAGGCATTGGCTTTATTATTGGCAGGTTTCATCAATTAAGAAAGGTAAATGGAGATGTATCAATTTGTAATGTTCATCAAAAAATAGAAAGAATTATTGGTCTTTCTGGATTATGTAAAATATGTAGGATTAGAGATAATGAGGAATCAACCTTGTTAGCAATTGGGGGATAAAAATGGAAAATGAAATTAAAATGACATTTCTTTCGAAGAAATGTAATATTGCAGTAATTAGAAATATGCTTGGTGCGATGCTAGTAGATAACAATCCAACTATAACCTTTATAAATGAGGTTAAGACAATAGTGAGCGAGGCAGTAACAAATGCGATTGTTCATGGTTATGAGAATATGGATGACAAATATATAGATTTAAATATTAAGGTTGATTCATCATGTATATCCATCGATATTATTGATTGTGGTATTGGTATTGATGATGTTGAAAAAGCGAAGGAGGCATTATTTTCAACTAAAAGTGATGAGGAAAGAAGCGGACTTGGGTTTACAATTATGGAAATGTTTAGTGACAAAATGGATGTCATCAGCAAGCCAAATGAAGGAACTCATCTACATATTGAAAAGAAATGGTAGTATAATTTATGATTTTATAAGTAATAATATTACTGGTGATATTGTGCAAAGAACAAGAGAATATTATAAAAAGCTTGTTAGCTATGAAACAAAATATATAGAAATGCTAAAAAAGTTTTTACAAGCCTTTTTCTTTGGTGGACTATTATGCTTAATAGGACAGCTTTTTTTAGAGGCTTTATATAACTTTTTTAATGAAGCAGATGCTAATTTATATTTATTAATTATAATGGTTACAATAGCGGGTGTTCTATCTGCTATAGGTGTTTATGATGATATTGGACAGGTTGCTAAGTGTGGAATTGCTATACCTATTACTGGTTTTTCTAACGCTTGTGTTTCCTCTGCGATGGAATATAAAAAGGAAGGACTAGTTTTAGGAATTGGTAGTAATTTACTTAAGCTTGCGGGAAGTGTTATTGTATTAGGTACTGCTTCAGCTATTGTAGTAAATATTATTAGATACATATTTTGGGTGATAGGATGAGATTTAAAATTGATAATGCCTATTTAAAGGATAGTATGGTTTTAGGTGCTAAATTAGAAGGAGAAGGTCCTATCTCGAAATATATAGATTATATAGGTGAGTTTAAGGATTCATCATTTGAAAATAGTGAAATTGATATGCTGACACAATCAATAGATATGCTAAAGGAAAGGCTTGATTTAAAGGATAGTGATATTGATCTTGCGATTGGAGGAGAGCTATCAAACCAATTAACAACGACTAGCTATACATTAAGAAAGAGCTTAATAAGCTTAATTGGGATTTATTCAGCTTGCTCAACAATTTCCTTAGGCTTGGGTCTTGCAGGTTTATTATTAAATAGAGATGATATAAATAACATTTTAGTATTTACATCTAGTCACAATCAAAGTGCTGAGCGACAATTTAGAAATCCAGTAGAATATGGTGGTGAAAAGGAAAATACGCAAACCTTCACATCAACAATTGCAGCCTCTGCATTAATAACATCTGAAAGATGTAATATTAAATTATCAAGCTTTACGCTAGGTAAGGTCATTGATATCGGTTTTACAGATTCCTTTGATTTTGGTAGAGCTATGGCTCCGGCAGCATTAGAAACCCTACTTGAGCATTTTAAGGAATCTAATACAACGCCTAATGATTATGATCTGGTTTTAACAGGAGATTTATCATCATATGGCTATGATGTTGTTAATAAGGAGCTTAACAACAAATTTGGTCATGTCAATAATTACAATGATTGTGGTTTATTACTTTATGATATTAAAAATCAAAATGTTATAGCCGGAGGTAGTGGACCTGGTACAAGTGCTGGAGTATTGCTATCTTATGTTAAAAAAAAGCTTTTGAATAAAGAATTTAAACGAGTGCTATTATGTGCTACAGGTGTGCTAATGAATCCAACAATGATTAATCAAAAGAATTCACTTCCATGTATTGCGCATGCTATTGAATTGGAGTGTGTAGAATGATATATTTATGTGCTTTTTTAATAGGTGGTGCAATATGTGCACTTGCTGAGCTTATAAAAAATCTATTTAAGCTGACCACAGGACATATGACGGTAATGTTTGTCTGCCTTGGTACATTATTAGATTTTAATCATTTTTATGAAAAAATTATTAAAATTGGTGGCGCAGGAGCCTTGCTTCCAATTTGTAGCTTTGGTCATTCTTTATCCCACGCAAGCTTTGAAAAGGCTCAAGAGGTAGGCTTTATAGGTATATTTACAGGAATGTATGATAAGACTAGCGGAGGAATTGCATTTACTATTTTTCTTGCTGTTATTTTAGCTATATTATTTAAGCCTAAATCATAAGAGATAAAGTGTGTAAACTTTATCTTTTTTTCTTATTTAAAAAATAGTATAATTAAAATGGTGATTATAATGAACGAAAATTTAAATAATGAGAATAATGAAACTAGTATAGAAGTTAATAAAAAAACACAAAATTCTTTTTTTAAACCGAATAAGATTGTGGCAATTATTATATATGCAGTTATGATTTTTTTAGTTGCAGGGTTTATAACTATAGGATTAGCAATTATATTTGGCTTTGCTAAACACCTAGATGTGATGATTGTTATTGAAACTCTTTCAGCTTCAGATTTATCTATATATACTCCTGATTACATAAAGGTAAATGCTATGGCTCAGGGTTGGGGTAATTTGATTGGTTATTTAATTGCAACTGTCGCAGTAATCTTTTATATGAGAGATGATATTGCTTTAGACTTTAAGGATTTAACTGGTGAAAACAAGAGGAAGCATGCTATATGGATTCCAATTTTTGCTGTTGGTTTTTTAATTATCACATTATGTGTTGATTCATTAGTTGGACTTATTCCAGGTGTTTCTGAATCAACTAATCAGGCAACTATTGAGAGTATTTTAAATAATGGCGGCTTAGTTCCAATGGTTATATCAACTGTTTTATTAGCACCAGTTGTAGAGGAGCTAATCTACAGAAAAGCAATTTTTTCTTTGGCTAAGGGCTATGGAACTGTAACCTGCTATGTATTATCTATAGTTGTTTTTACATTGCCACATATGCTTACATCTGATATGTCTAATATTGGTATATGGCTATTACAATGTATTCCTTATGCGACTGCAGGTGGATTATTATGCCTAGTATATCATAAGTCAAATTATAATGTTTATGCATCAATTTGCGCACATATGCTAAATAATTTAGTTGCATGCATATTAGTATTTATATAATAGGAGGAGTTTTTATGCTTAGAAAGAATATTAAAGGATTTAACAAAAATGTTTTTAATGAGATAGGGAATGTGTGGCCTATATTAGTTGCAGGTGATAGAGTTAATGGATTTAATGGTATGACTGTATCATGGGGTGGCTTAGGAGTTTTATGGGGTAAAAATGTTGGCTTTGTTTTTGTAAGAAAATCAAGACATACATATAAATTTACTGAAGCAAGTGATAGCTTTACTTTATCATTTTTATCTGATGAATATAAGGATATCAAGTCGTTTTTTGGGTCAAAGTCTGGTAGAGATGTTAATAAGTTTGAGGAAGCTAATTTGCATCCAACTCTTGATTTAGATTATAATGGCTATTATGTTGAAGAGGCTTCATATGTCTTAAAAATGAAAAAACTATATAGTATAGATATACCATATGAAAAGCTACCTGATAATATTAAAAATACGTATTATCCGAATGGTGATATGCATACTATGTATGTATGCGAAATCACTCAATATTTAGAAAAAGAGGAATAATATGAAAGATATAGTCCTATTTGATTTGGATTCTACGCTTTTACAAATGGATCAGGATTTGTTTTTAAAAAAATATTTTGCCTTGATTTATATTAAGGCCAAAGAGTTTGGATTTGACCCTGATGAATTTATGAAGGTGTTTTCTAAAGTAGCCTATTCAATTGTTGAAAATGATGGAAGTCAAACTAACGAGGAGCTATTTTGGAATGGTATGAAGCAATACTATCCAAATATAGAGAACTCTATAGAGTTATTTGAAAATTTATATAAAAATGAATTTAAGGGTATTGCTGAGATTGTAAATAAGACAGATATTCCAAATCAAATTGTTAAATGTCTTAAGGCTAAAGGCTATAAGCTTATTTTAGCGACAAACCCATTATTTCCTACTGTATGTACATTTGAAAGAATGTCTTGGGCAGGCTTAAGCCCTGATGATTTTGATTATGTGACTACATATGATAAATGTACCTATTGTAAACCTAAAAAAGAATACTATGAGGAAATATTTAATACATTAGGCTTAAGGATGGAAAATGCAATAATGGTTGGTAATGATTTGATAGATGATTTTTATTATCTTCCTAAGGAAATAGATAGAGTGCTAATTACTGATCATTTAATTAATACTAAAAATTTGCCTATTACAATGCCTAGCTTTACTTTGGCTGAGTTTTTAGAGCATATTAGGGTGAATTATTAATGAATATATTTGATTTGCATTGCGATACAATTAGCGTTATTCATAATGATAAGAAAAAAGGAAATGAAATTTCCTTAAAAATGAATGATCTTCAAATAGACGAAAACAAGCTAAAAGCTGGAAAATATTATGCTCAATGCTTTGCGATGTTTATTTATTATGAGGTTGATAATCCATATTTAGAATGTAAGAAAATGATTGATACCTTTACATCAGAATTAAAGAAATGTAATAATTTAAGTTTAGCTTTATCCTATAATGATTTAATTGATAATAATAATGATAATAAAATATCTGCCATACTTACAATAGAGGAGGGTGGAGTTGTTGCATCATCTCTATTAAAGCTAGAGGAGTTTTATAAATTAGGCGTTAGAATGATATGCTTGAATTGGAATTTTAACAATGGTGTGGGTCATAACAACTATGGCAAGCTTAATGCCGATGGCAAGCCTGATTATATAACACCTAACACTACTGAAGGCTTAACTGATTTTGGCTTTAGTATGGTTAAGCGTATGAATGAGCTTGGTATGATAGTTGATGTATCCCATTTATCAGATAAAGGTTTTTGGGATGTTATTAATACATCATCTAAGCCGATTGTTGCATCACATTCAAATGCTAGAGCTATTTGTAAGCATGTAAGAAATCTTACAGATGAGATGATTATAGCTCTTGCGAAAAATGGTGGTATTATGGGTATGAATTATTGTGCTCAATTTATGGATGATGATCCTAAAAAGGGTGAAGACACGATAGAATGTACTATTAGACATATGAAGTATATTAAGGCTTTAGCAGGAGTTGATGTTATTGCCTTAGGTAGTGATTTTGATGGAATAGATCCTAATATAAGTTTAAGGGATGCTAGCATGTATCAGCTATTAATAGTTAGAATGAAGGAAGAGGGCTTTACTGATGAGGAAATTGATAAGATAACGCATCTTAATGCCTTGAGAGTTTTTAAAGAAGTATTATAAAATAAAAAAACATACCACTTAGGAAGAAGTATTGTGTACCCAATAAATTGGACTAATTAATTAAATATTATAATTGTGATAAGGATTGTTGTCTATACTCAAGTGG
>SVAZ01000007.1 GCA_015059145.1 Erysipelotrichaceae bacterium | reverse complement strand
ACTTGAGTATAGACAACAATCCTTATCACAATTATAATATTTAATTAATTAGTCCAATTTATTGGGTACACAATATTTTTGAGTCCGTTTTAATCGAACGAATCTTTTATGTTGGCTTTTTTTATGTCATAATATAAATGTCTTGGAGGTGTTTTTATGACAAATTCAAAACAAATAGAATTTTTTCCGGATGGAAGTAAGATTGATGATTGGTTTTACGAATATTATGTGCCTAACCTAGAAGACCTTGGTAAGCAATACGTGTTAACTGATTATAATATTTATTCTGATGGAAAGATTTATACAAATGAAATACAGGCCATCATTGATATGGCCTTTGAAAATGGTGGTGGAGTCATAGTTGTTCCTGAGGGTACATTTATGACTGGATCACTCTATTTTAAGCAGGGTGTAAATTTATATATTTGTAAAAATGGTATTTTAAAGGGTAGTGATGATCCGTCTGATTATGATGTTTGTCTAACTAGGATTGAAGGAGAAACCTGTAATTATTTAGTTGCTTTAATTAATGCTGATGGTATCGACGGATTTAAAATAATGGGTGAAGGCATGATAGATGGTAATGGACTTCATTCTTGGAAATCATTTTGGCATAGAAGAAAATGGAATCCTAAATGTACTAATAAGGATGAACAAAGAGCTAGATTGGTTTATGTGTCAAATTGTAGTAATGTATTATTTGCTAATGTTACTTTATCTAATTCACAATTTTGGACTACTCATATTTATAAATGTAACCATGTTAAATATTTAAATTGTACTATTACTTCTCCATCAGAGCCAGTTAAGGCGCCAAGTACAGATGCGATAGATATTGATGTATGTACAGATGTTTTAATCAAGGGATGCTATCTTGAGGTGAATGATGATGCTGTCGCCTTAAAGGGTGGTAAGGGTATTAACGCTGATACGGACGCTTCTAATGGTCTTAACGAAAGAATAATTGTTGAGGACTCTACTTATGGGTTTTGCCATAGCTGCTTAACATGTGGGTCTGAATCGATTCATAATAGGAATATTATTGTTAGAAGAATTAAGGTTAATTCTGGTAAGAATTTATTATGGCTAAAGATGAGACCTGATACACCTCAGCTTTATGAGGGGATATTAATAGATCAAGTAGAAGCTAAGGTTACAAGCTTTATTAATATAAATCCATGGACTCAATTTGCTAATTTAATTGATAAAGAGGAATGCTTAATGTCTTACGCTAAAAATATAACAATATCAAATACTAACTGTGAATGTACTACCTACTTTAATGTAAAGGCACAAGATGATCAATATACGCTCGAGGAGTTCAAGTTTGATAATCTTAGAATTAAAGCTAAGCTTAATAGATTTAATGAAAATATAATTAAAAATTTAATATTAAATGATGTTATTATAGACGAATATAATTAAAACGTATCTAATACTCGATTTTTGTTGTGGTAGAGTTTTTATAAATATGCTATAATGAAATAAAGAGGGGGTGCTACTATGGAATATATTAAATTACAAATATGCTGTATTGTAGTAGTACTTTATTTAGGTATTTTATATTATGTGAACAAATTTAGAAAAGAAAATAAGAGGGCCTTTGCTTTATTTGATTTGATTATTTTAGTTGCTTTAATATCATTAGTATTCGATGGAATAACTGCATATACAGTAAATAATTTAGATACTGTAAATGATGTAGCCAATAAAATATATCATTTAATATTCTTGATAAGTTTAGATTCTATAATATTCTTAATGTTTGTGTATATGCTTAAAACTACTGGTTTGCTACCAAAAAAAATAATTACAAAATGTTTAGCTTATATTCCTTTTGTTGTATGTTTGACAATTGTTATTGCTTTTATACATCAGTTAGAATTTAAAGTTGGAAATATAAGTAATTATTCTATGGGTATATCTGCATATACATGCTATGCTATGGTATTCATATACACTATTTTAACTATTATAGTATTCTTTAAGAGCTGGAAATATATTGAATCTAGAAAAAGAATTTATATTACTACATATTTATTTACTTTAGTAGTTATTACAATTATTCAAATGATTTTTGTTGATATATTATTAACTAGCTTAGCAGTTGCTGTGCTGGTGCTTGGAATTTATATAAACCACGAATCATCATCTGTTAAAAAGATGACGGAATATCAAAATGAAATGGTTTCAGGCTTTGCTACACTAATTGAAAATAAGGATAGTAGTACTGGAGGCCATGTTAATAGAACTTGTAAATATGTAGAGTTACTTGCTCGTGAGCTTAGAAATAAGGGGCTATATAAAAATATATTAACAGGTGATTATCTTAACAATCTGATTAAGGCAGCTCCAATGCATGATATAGGAAAGGTTTCTATCCCTGATGATATTTTACAAAAGCCAGGTAGATTAACATCAGACGAATATGATATAATGAAGCAGCATTCTGAAAAGGGTGGAGAAATAATTAAGAATACCTTTGGTCATTTAGATGATAAGGAGTATTTAGATATTGCATATAATATAGCTTTACATCATCATGAGAAGTGGAATGGTAATGGATATCCACATGGTTTAAAGGGTAATGATATTCCGTTATGTGCAAGAATAATGGCTATCGCTGATGTATTTGATGCAGTTTCAGAAAAAAGATGTTATCGCGAAGCAATGCCGATTGATGAATGCTTTAAGGTTATAGAAAATGGTAGAGGTACTGATTTTGAACCTTTATTAGTTGATATATTTTTATCAATTCGTAAGGATATCGAAAATGCTTACTATTCTAAATAGTCTTTTAAATAAGATAGGTTTTCCTATCTTATTTTTTGTGCTATAATATTGATATAGAAGGTGACGATTATGCGGCAGATAATAGTTAAGGACAAGTACCTATATGAAAATGATACCCCCTTTTTTTGGCTTGGTGATACTGCATGGCAATTATTTGACAAGCTTACTGATGATGAGATAAGGCTCTATCTAAAAAATAGAAAATCTCTAGGCTTTAATGTCATTCAAGCTGTATTAGTTTTAAATAAGGAAAAGAATTATAGTGATATGTTTTTTTGGTCTAGGGTTAGTGCCACTGTGGATTATGCAAATAAACTTGGATTATATATGGCGCTATTTCCTATCTGGGGTAATGCGGTTAAACAGGGATTATTAAACATTAATAATGTTAAAAAGTATGCCGACTTCTTAACATCCTTTTTTAAACAGGAAAATATTATTTGGATTTTAGGAGGAGATATAAGAGGCGATTTTGATTATGAGCTTTTTGATACCTTTGGTAAAGAACTTAAGAAAAAAGATAAGGATAGATTAGTTTCTTTTCATCCTTTTGGTAGAACGGGATCATATCTATGGTTTAACGATTGTGAGTGGTTGGATTTTAATATTTTTCAATCAGGCCATAGAAGATATGATCAATTGGATTTTATTTCAGAGGATGAATCATCTATGGATGATGCTACATTCGGAGAGAGCTCTTATAAATATGTAATAAAGAATTTTAGCTATGACATAAAAAAACCATGTCTTGATGGTGAACCATCATATGAAGGTGTCGTTCAAGGGCTTCATAATCCTAGTGAGCCTTATTGGGAGGCAAGGCATGTTAGGCGATATGCATATTTTGATGTTTTTGAAGGTGCATGTGGTCATACCTATGGGAACAATGCGATTATTCAATTTTATAATGTTGGTCAAAACGGAAACTATGGGGTAAGAGAATCATGGAGTGATGCGCTTCATTCTCCTGGAGGAGCACAAATGCAATATCTAAAGGAATTGATGGAGTCGGTTGATTATGTAAATGGCTGTGCTCATCCGGAGTATGTTTTAAATCAAAAAATAAGATGCGATAGGGTAAGTGTATTTGCTGGTAAGGATTTTATTTTATGTTATACATATACTGGTGATGCTTTTACATTATGCTTATCCAATTATACTGAAGTAAAATTATCTGGCTATTGGATGAATCCTGAAAATAATTCTAAAAGCTATATTGGTGATTTTAAGTGTGTTGATAATGTTACTTTTAAGCCAGTAAGAAGAAATGAATTATCTAATGATTGGATTTTAATATTAATTAAAGAATAATTGAATATAATAATATTAGGAGGAATAACATGGAACATAAATTTTTTAAATGTAGCAACTGTGGTAAAATTGTAATGGAGTTAAATTCTATTAAAACAAATTCTGTATGCTGTGGTGTAGATATGCAAGAAATAATTCCTGGAACTGTTGAAGCTTCAAAGGAAAAGCATATTCCCGTATATAAGCTTACAGGAGATAGAGTTGATGTTATGGTGGGTGAGGTTGAGCACCCTATGATTGATGTTCATTATATTGAATGGATTGCTGTTGAAACTAATAGAGGCATTCAAATTAAATACTTGAAGCCTGGGGATGAGCCTAAAGCAAGTTTTAGTTTAGTGTTTGGAGAATTGATCAACTCTGTTTATGCTTATTGCAATATTCATGGTTTGTGGAAATGTTAATATATTAAAGCAGAATTAAGGTTTAATTACTATAAATAATTAGGAATTAAACCTTTTATATTTTACAATGATTAAATAATATTTTATAATAAGGTAGGGGAAAAGGTAGTTTAGCAGTTAAAGGATGATTATTATGTGGAAAAAAAGAAGACATAATTTTATAACAAATTTAGCAAGACCCTTTTTAAATGCGTTTTGTAAAATTAAATATAATGCTACGCATGATAAGCCAATTTCATGTAAGGATGGTGCCTTAATTATCAGTAACCATACTACATCAATGGATCAATTTTATATGGGAATGTTATTTAAGGAGCAATTGTATTACATGATTAGTGCTGATGTATTAATGCATCGTTTTTTAGGAAAATTTTTGAAGTGGCTTATAAATCCGATTACTAAGGAAAAGGGTAAAAGTGGGGATGTACAAGCTATTAAGAATTGCATGAGGGTGGCAAAGGAAAATGGCAACATTTGCATTTTTATTGAAGGTAATAGGACATTAAGCGGTAAGCTTTGTAATGTTGATTACTCAATAGTAAAGCTTGCTAAAGCATTAGGTAAGCCTTTAATTATTTGTAATATTGAAGGTGGCTATGGTACTGACCCTAGATGGGGTAGAAAGATTAGAAGAGGTCGACTTCATTCCTCTATAAAAAAAATATATTCATATGATGAAATCAAAAATATGGATAATGATGAGCTTTACAAGATTATAATTGATGGAATTACAGTTGATGATTATAATTACTATCATAAGTACAAGGGAAAAAAACGCGCTGAATATTTAGAACGCATTTTATATATTTGTCCAATTTGTGGACATATGCACACTATTTACTCAAAGGGTAACTTTGTTATTTGTAAAAATTGTGGACTTAAGGTAGAATACCAAGAAAGCCTTAGATTAAAGGCTAATAACGAAATCTTTAAATTTGAAACGATAAGTGATTGGTATGACTATCAGTTAGAGGTTGTAGGTAATAAGGAATATAATGATGATGCTATTTATTCTGATCCTGTTTATGTCTACACTCCAAGGCTATATAAATCAAAGAAATATATAGGTGAGGGTGTGATGACTTTATATAAAGATAGGCTAGTATTTGAAATGAAAAAGAACAAACTAGAGTTATGCTTTGATGAAATAGATGGTATGACTTTAGTTGGAAAGAAGAAAATGAATATTTACGTAGGTAATACTACATATCAGGTATTTAAGGATAAAAAGATTAACACTTTAAAATACATGCATTTATTTTATATTTTAAAGGCTAGAAGGGCAGGTAAGGAATGTGACTTTATTGGAATATAACGGAGTTAATTTTTGGGATGGTAATGTTTGGAAAATTATTATTCAGCTTGCTATAATTTTAGTAGCCATTTTATTATCTAATGCTATTAGAAGAAAGGTCAAATTTATTAACAAATCCTTATTGCCATCAAGTGTTATTGCAGGATTGTTAATATTTGTATTAAAATTTATACCTGCTATTTCAAATTTGATTGATACTCAATTTATGGAAATAATAACATATCATGCATTAGGTATTGGTTTTATTGCACTATCACTTAAAACTGGAGTTAAGGCGAAAAATAAAAATAAAGCTGTTATAGTTGATAGTGGAATTATCACTGTTAATGGGTACCTAGTACAAGCGGCAGTAGGTTTAATAATTAGCTTAATCTTTTTTTCTATTGGTGGTTTCTTTTTTGCAGCAGGGCTTTTACTTCCGATGGGATATGGGCAAGGCACAGGACAAGCTCTAAATTTTGGTAAGGTATATGAAGGCATGGGCTTTACTAATGGTACTGCCTTTGGCTTATCGATTGCAGCAGTTGGTTTTCTATTTGCATGCATGGTTGGTGTAGTATATTTGAATATTTTAAAAAGAAAAGGTAAGCTTAAGCTTCAGGAAAATAGAAAGGATGAAGCTAATGAAATGAAGGAGAATGTATATCAAGAGGATGAAGCTCCGTTATCAGAATCAGTTGATAAGCTTACAATTCAGCTTGGCTTTATATTTGCAGTATATATAATAACTTATCTTGTGATTTTTGGACTATCTTGGTTATCAGAGGAGTTCTTGGGTAATTTTGGTACTAATACCTTGAAGCCGTTATTTTGGGGATTTAATTTCTTGTTTGGCTCGCTTTTTGCAATACTAATAAAGAAAATATTAGCGATTTTAACAAGCAAAAAGATTATTAAGTATCGATATATAAATAATCATATTATGAGTAGAGTATCAGGTTTATTCTTTGATGTTATGATTGTGGCAGGTATTGCAGCTATTGATTGGCAAGATATGAGTGGATTGTTATTACCATTATTATTAATGTGTTCAATTGGTGGAATTTTAACATTTCTTTATATTAGATTTGTTTGCCATAAAATATATCCTGAATATCCTTATGAAGCATTCTTTTCAATATTTGGCATGCTAACTGGTACTGCTTCAACAGGTATGATTTTATTAAGAGAAATCGATCCTAATTATGAAACACCTGCAGCTAACAATTTAGTTTTGCAGCAGCTTCCGGCAATTATATTTGGTGCACCATTATTATTGCTTATGACCTTTGCTGGTCAATCAGTTACTAATTGTTTAATAGTGCTTGGAATTGTGTTGGCAATGCTTTTGGTTTACAATATAATTTTATTTAGGAAAAAGATATTTAGGCGTAGAAAGAAAAATGTTGATAATGTTTTAGCATTAGAAGAAAAATGTGATGAAATTCTAGAAGAAGAAAAAGAGGAACTAACGGACTAGTTCCTCTTTTCTTATTTCATATATATTTTTATAATTCTCTTTATAAATTGCAATTATATAATATTCATTTAAGCTTATTACTAGTGAATGCTTATACAAATCATTAAGAGATAAGTCAAAGATGCTTTTTTCATATAATTCTCTAATTATATTATTTTTTTCCTTTGGTGAGCAGGATTCCTTCCACCATGCCTTTGGTTTAAGATTAAAGTATTTCAAATAATCTAATATTATAGCTCTATGAAATTCTGTATAATAATCTTTGCTTGATACAAAATCATCTATTGCTTTAAATAAGCTTTCTAAGCCTTTTCCTTTAAAATTCGTTAATCCTAAATCATGGAAGAAATTAAAAGGACTTTCTTCATTTGTAATAATTAATAACATAGAGCTTGGCATTATACCCTTATTGTAATAGGCTTCAAAGGCATCCTCTGCAATATGAATATGCTTGATATCATCTTCAGACATAAAATCATTTTTAATTATTTCATAAGGTGCTTTATCACTCCATCTATAACCATATTTATTTGCTTCCTTATAAAGACTAGTACCATATAATAGCTTTAGAAAGCCTAATTGTAATTCCTTTGGCTTTAATGATAATACCTCATTAAATGTGTTTTCAAATGATTTATAATCCTCAAAAGGAAGGCCTGCGATTAAATCTAAATGAAGATCTATGATGTTGGCATCTTGAATTAATTTTATATTATTAAATAGCTTTTCATTATTTTGAATTCTTCCTACACTTAAATTAGACTCAATATTAGTAGATTGTATGCCTATTTCAAATCTAAATAAATTTTTTGGTGCTTTTTTATTAATATATTCGATTATATCTGTAGATAATAAATCTCCTGTTATTTCAAATTGAAATGAATTATTAGGATTATGATTTTCAATTATGAAATCTATAAGACTGATAAAGTTATTTTTATTAGCATTAAATGTTCTATCAAGAAATTTAAAAATTCTTGCGCCTTTATTTTGTAGAAGAAGTATTTGCTTTTTTATTTCCTCTATGTTGAAAAATCTAACCTTATTATCTAGGCTAGCCATACAGTATCCACATTTATATGGGCAACCCCTAGATGTTTCTAAATATACTATTTTATTTTTAACATCATCTAATAAATCATATGCCATTTTAGCATTATTTAAATCTACAAGCTTATCAAATGTATAACCATTTTTATGATATAGGTTTGGGACATTTGAAATATTTATCTTGTTATCTAAATGCTTAAGTAATAAATCATAGGCTTCCTCACCTTCATTTTTGATGATGAAGCTAGCTAAACCATTTTCTAAATAATAATTAGCGTTATAGCTTACCTCAGGTCCACCTAAGATTATAATGATGTTTTTATCTTTAATTTCATTTAGTATATTTTTAATAAATTCTATATTCCATATGTAACAAGAAAAACCGACAGTAGAATAGTTATTATTAAGAATATAATTCACTACATCTAAATAATTATCCTTAATAGTAAATTCTTTAATATCTACCTCATAGCTAGTATTCTTTTTTAATAATCTAATTGCTAGATTTGGATGTATATATTTAGCATTTATGCCTATTAATAGATTTTTCATAATAATCATTCCTTTTTACTTTTATTATTTTAGCATAAATAAAAGGCTTTTGGTGGAAGTTTAATATAAAATATGATAAAATGTCTTGGAATGGAGGTAATAATATGCCATTTTTACCGATTACAATAGAGGAAATGAAGGAATATGGCTGGGAGCAGCCAGACTTTGTATATATTATTGGAGATGCTTACATTGATCATCCATCCTTTGGGCCTGCCATAATTTCTAGAACGTTAGAAAATTTTGGCTATAAGGTATGTATTGTATCTCAACCGGATATTAATAATCCTAAGCCGTTTAAATTGTTTGGTAAGCCTAGACTTGGATTTTTAGTGTGTGCTGGTAATATTGATTCGATGGTTGATCATTATACTGTTTCTAAAAGAAGAAGAAACAAGGATTATTATACTCCTGGTGGAGTTATGGGGAAAAGACCGGATAGAGCTTTAATTAGATATTCATCTAAGCTAAGAGAGCTTTATCCTGATACACCAATCATTATTGGCGGTATTGAGGCTTCTTTAAGAAGATTAAACCATTATGATTATTGGGATAATTCTGTTAGAAGATCTATATTATTAGATTCTAAAGCTGATTTATTACTTTATGGAATGGGAGAAAAAACTATAGTTCAGGTTGCTGATGCCTTAGATTCTGGTTTAGATGTTAAGGATATTATTTATATAAGAAATTCTGTTTGGAAAACTAAGGATGAGTCTTTGTTACCTAATGATGCTGTAATGCTACCATCTTATGATGAGGTTTTAGCCGATAAAATGAATTATGTTAAATCATTTCAAATTCAATATAAAAACACTGATGCCTTTACTGGTAAGACATTAGTTGAAAAATATAGAAATGTATTTGTTGTTCAAAATCCACCTGAGTTTCCATTATCAAGAGAGGAAATGGATGCAACATATGCACTACCTTATATGAGACAGTGTCATCCACTTATTGAGGCACAAGGTCATGTGCCTGCGATAGATGAGGTTAAGTTTTCTGTTATTTCTAATAGAGGATGCTATGGAGGTTGTCATTTCTGTGCACTTACAATGCATCAAGGAAGAATCATTCAATCTAGAAGTAAGGATTCTATATTAGATGAAATTAAAATCATAAGCGAGGATAAGAATTTTAAAGGATATGTCCATGATATTGGTGGACCAACTGCAAACTTTTATCATCCAGCTTGTGGTAAGCAAATGAAAAATGGTGTATGTACCCATAGAGAATGTATAGGGTATGATCCATGTAAGAATTTAGAGGTTGATCATACTGATTATTTAGATATTTTAAGAGAAGCAAGAAAGCTTCCTGGAATTAAAAAGGTATTTGTTCGTTCCGGCTTAAGATATGATTATATTATGTATGATAAGAATAAGGAATTCTTTAATGAATTAGTTAAATATCATATTTCAGGGCAATTGAAGGTAGCACCAGAGCATATTGATGATAGAGTTTTAGTTAGAATGGGTAAGCCATCTAGAGAGCTATATGATAAGTTTGTTAAGGAATATCAGGATTTAAATAAAAAGCATGATATGAATCAATTTTTAGTACCTTATTTAATGAGTAGTCATCCAGGCTCAACATTAGATGCAGCTATTAATTTGGCTGAATATTTAAGAGATACTGGGCATATGCCTGAGCAGGTTCAGGATTTTTACCCGACACCAGGCACTGCCTCAACATGTATGTATTATACAGGTATTGATCCGTTTAATAATGAAAGCGTGTATGTTCCACGTGATCCACATGAAAAGGCAATGCAAAGAGCTTTAATGCAATATAAATTACCACAGAATTATGATTTGGTATATGAGGCTTTAGTTAAAGCAAATCGTAAGGATTTGATTGGATATGATAAGAAGTGCTTAATAAAGCCAAGGGGTAATAATACTCAAGCATTTAATAAGAACAATAATTATAAGAAAACAAATTATAAAAGGAAGTAAGGATATTATTTTTAGGTAGCTAGCGATAGCTTTAATAAGGAACACAAGTGAAAGTCTTGGACTGTCCCAGCAACTGTAAGGCGGACGAAATCGATAACCATTGGGAAACTGAGAAGGTGAAAGTAGGATGAAGCTAAGCCAGGAGACTTGCCTAAAATTATAAAAAAATAGGAGGATTCTATCCTTAAATATGAAGGTTGCTGAGGACGATTGGAGTATTATAAGAATAGAAAAAATTATGAAGCAAAGAAAGCTTATTGCCATCATATCATCAATTGTTGCCGTGGTGATATTAGTAGCTTGTATTATTTTGATTAATAATAATTATCAAGCTAAATATGATGGAAAAATCGAGATTGAACTTGTTGATCTTGATGGTGACATTATAGAGGAAAAAAGAATAAAGTTTGCCTCTGGAGATACTTTAGAGGGCTTAATCACAGAAAGGTTTGATGATGTAGTATTCGAAGGTGGAATGCTTATGGATATTGAGGGCTATCAAACTCCAGATGATTGGTCTACATTTATTTGTGTTTATGTAGATGATAAAATGAGTGATGTAGGAATATCTGATATAAGGTTTGAGGATGGTACTATTATTTCTTTAAGAATTACAGAAAATATGTATGCATAGAATTACAGTTAAGGATATGGCTATAATTGCTGTATTAGCTGCATTGTTATTTGCGCAGGAGCAGCTTTTAAGCTTTTTACCTAATGTTCAATTGACAGTTTTTTTAATGGTTTTATACTCAAAAGCATTAGGATTTATAAGAACATCCTTAATAGTAATTATTCACACAATATTAGATAATCTATTTATGGCTAGCTTTAATATAGCGTATTTTCCGTTTATGCTAATTGGATGGATGATTATTCCTATAGTTGTTTGTAGCTTGTTAAAAAAATGTGAATCCCCACTATTATTAGCATTAATGGGTATTTTATTTTCCTTTATATATTCTTGGCTATTTATTATACCAAATGTAATAATATTAGATGTAAATGCACTAGATTATTTTATTGCTGATATCATATATGAAATAATTTTAGCAGCATCTAGCTTTATTACTATTTTATGGTTATATAAGCCATGTAGAAATGTTTTAAATAATATAATGAATAAAGAGGCGAAAAATTAATTTCGCCTCTTTTCATTTTTATTATCTTTTTCTACCTAAGCCAATTTTATTATAGATTTTATTAAGCTTTTTGTTTGCTAAATAATTAGCATAATCTCTACCTTGGTCTAAAACCTCATCTAAATATTTAGAATTTATTAATTCATTATATTTTTCTTGAATTGGCATAATTTCATTAGCTACTGCATTGGCTACATCCTCTTTAAATGTAGCATAATTAGAATCCTTATATTTTGCCTCTAAATCCTTAATAGAAGTATTAGTTATACAAGAAAGAATAGTTAATAAATTTGATATACCTGGTTTGTTATCAATATCATATTTGATAGTACCATCACTATCAGTAACAGCTGATTTGATTTTCTTTTTAATAACATTAATATCATCTAATAAAGAAATGTAAGCCTTTGGATTAGGGTCTGATTTACTCATTTTCTTAGTTGGCTCAGTTAATGACATGATTTTAGCTCCGGCCTCTGGAATAAATGGTGTAGGAACAACAAATGTTTCACCATATTTATTGTTAAATCTTTCAGCTAAGTCTCGTGTTAATTCTAAATGCTGCTTTTGATCTAATCCAGTAGGAACCATATCAGCATCATAAAGAAGAATATCACCAGCCATTAAAGAAGGATATGTTAGAAGACCAACTGATACACCAGCAACCTGACGCTCCTTTTTATCCTTATATTGAGTCATTCTTTCTAATTCACCTATGTAGCCGTTACATTGTAATACCCAACCGATTTGTGCATGAGCAGGGACCTCTGATTGAATGAATATTTTAACCTTTTCTGGATTTAATCCACAAGCTAAATAAATAGATACTAATGACTTGATATTTTTTCTAAGCTCAGCTTTATCCTGTGGAACAGTTATAGCATGTAAATCAGCAACAAAAACTAAGAAGTCAGTAATATCCTCCTTGTCTTGAAGCTTTACAAAGTTTTTAACAGCTCCTAAATAATTACCTAATGTTATATTTCCACTAGGTTGAATTCCTGAAATAATACGCATAATAATTCCTCCTCGTTAAATAATATAAAAAAGCGCCCTAAAAAGTAAAATACTTTTAAGGACGCCTATAATAAGCGCGGTGCCACCTTAATTCTAATTATTAAAAATTAGCTCTTTAATTATTGAATTATGAATAATCCATTTCCGAAATATACCGGTTTGGTGCTTACACTATCCACCAATCGCTTAAAACTAAAATATATTAAGTACTTATTACTATTATAATCGAAAAAAAATTAAATTCAATATTAAAAATGAAAAATTGAATAAAATACAATAAAAGTAAAAGTGCCTTTACATTGTCTTGCAATTTTTGCAATATTTTAAGTTCACTATCAAATATTATACACAAAAAAAGTTAGTTAAAAATTCAAAATTCAAAAAATTACTTGTTGCATAAAATAAAATATAGTATAATATCAGTATAAAATTTCAAAATTAAATATAAAAAGGAGACGATAATTATGAAATTTAAAAGACTTGCAGGATTTGGTCTTGCAGCAGCTGCTACATTAGGCTTAGCTTCTTGTGGTAAGGGTTTACCTAATGAAGAATATAATGAGGCAACTGGAGCCACTGCTGACAAAGATTCTGAAATTTTTGCTGAAGCATTAGGAAGATTCGATTCTGTATATGCTGATTCAAAAACAAAAACAACAGATAGCTATAGATATGCTGCTATGGCTGAAGCTGAAGCAGAGTTATTATCTTCAGCAGTATTTTTACCAACTACAACTCAAGGTGGTAATTATGCATTAACTAAGGTTGCACCTCGTACTGCACCATATGCATTATGGGGAACTGACGAATATCGTTATAAGAACCTAGTTGTTACAAATGAAAAATTAAAAGCATCTGATAGAAAGGCATTATTAGACAAGTGGACTTCATCAAAGGGTTCTGCTGAATATGATCCTGTATCATATGCTAAAGAGTATTTAGCTGGAAAGGATTATACTTTCGCTGAGGAATACGTTTACCAATATACTGAAGGTACTGCAACATTTGACTGGTTAGCTACATCAATGGCTTCTGACTCAGAGGTTTTAGTTAACTTGGTTGATGGTTTAATTGAGTACAATGGTGAAAATGAAATTGTACCTGCATTGGCATCTGGTTGGACAAAGACTAAGGATGATAAGGGTAATGCCACTTATACATTCACTATTCGTGATGATTTATATTGGGCTAAAGCTACTGATGGTACTAAAACTGAATATAAGTTAACTGCTCAAGATTTCGTTACAGGCTTCCAACATATGTTAGATGCTGAAGGCGGATTAGAATACTTAGTTCAAGGTGTAGTTAAGGGTGCTGATGAGTACTTAACTGGTAAGACTACTGACTTTGCTGAGGTTGGTGTTAAGGCTGATGGTAACAAGGTAAGCTATACATTAATTGGTGATCCATCATATTTCTTAACTTATTTATCATATAATATTTATCAACCATTAAATAAGGAATTCTTCGAATCTCAAGGTGGTAAGTTAGGTAGAGCTGCATTTGCTACTGCAGCACAATCTGCTGATTATACATATGGTGTAGCTCCAGAAAATGTATTAACATGTGGTGCTTACTATATCCATAATTATGAGGATGCTTCAAACTTCGAATTCTTAGCAAATGAAAATTATTGGGATGCTGGTAATATTGAAATTTCTAAGATTACTTGGTTATACAATGATGGTAAGGATGCATTAAAGGCATACAATTGGTTTAAGAATGATGAAATTAGTGATGTTGGTTTAAATTCAACTGCATTAGCACAATCTAAGACTGATGGATTATATGATACATATGCATATGTAAGTGATACAACTGCAACTACTTATTTTGCTGCATATAACTTAAATCGTCAAACTTATTCATTACCATCTGGTGCTGTTCAATCTGAACAAAGCAAGAATGAAGCTATTAGAACATATGCTGCATTACAAAATAGAAACTTCCGTTTAGCATTATCTTATGCATTTGATAAGGCTGCTTGGAATGCTCAATCTGTTGGTGATGATCTTAAGCTTAATGCTTTAAGAAACTCTTATACACCATATGGTTTCGTATCATTAACTGAAGACGTTAATGTTAAAGTTGGTGGTGTTGATAAGACTTATAAGGCTGGTACTCAATATGGTCAAATTTTACAAGACTACTGTGATGCTTTAGGCTTAAAGGTAGATGTTAAGGATGGCGTTAATGGTTGGTATCAACCAGAAGAAGCTAAGAAGGTTATGGAAACTGCATTAGCTGAATTAGAGGCTGATGGTGTTGAAATTTCTAAGGGTAAGAAGGTTGTTATTGATATATTCTATTACTCTGCTTCTGAAGTTCAAACAAAGCAAGCTAATTCTTATAAGGAATCAGTTGAGGCTGCTTTAGGTGACTATGTTGAGGTTAGCTTAATTCCAGCTGAAACTACTGATGATTATTATGCATGTGGTTACCGTGCTGCTGATGGAGCATCTGCTAACTACAATGTATTCTATGGTTCTGGTTGGGGCCCTGACTATGGTGATCCTTCTACATATCTAGATACTTTCTTAAGTGAAGGTGCTGGTTATATGACTAAGACTATAGGTTTATGGTAAGATAAATTTTAGAAATAAAATTATTTAAATAATAACGAATTTATGAGGATGATTTTACTTTAATCATCCTCATAGTTCGTAAAAAAAGGAGTGAAAATGATGGGAAAATATCTATTAAAACGTATATTACATGGTATATTTTCTATCGTAATTGTTGTTGCAATCGTTATGCTTTTGATATTTTCTTTATTAGATAGAAGTGCTATCTTTACTAACGATCCAGCATATTCAAAAAAATCTGGTAATCAAAAAACCATTTATGAATACCAACAATGGGAAAAATATGGTTATGTTGAATTTGATGTATACAATGATTATATAAATCTTCAGTTTGAAGAAGGAAAGCTTTCAGAGGAAGAGGCTACTTTAGCTAAAGAATTAGGTTTAACTGCAAAAGAGGATTCTGACATAGTAAAGGAATGGGTAAAAAACTTTACTGAATATTATGAGGAAAAGGGCTATAAGGTTGAGAGATTAAAGGGTAAATTAACTGGTGGAATTGTTACTTCAGCAAATACTCAAAATCTAATTGCTTATAGAGATTTAAACTTATTTTCAAGATTATGGGATTTCTTTACGGGTATAATTCAAATTGATTCTATACATTATGTTGAAGAGGAAATTGAAGATAGAGGTATTAAATTTACTTTCTTCGATCCGCTTGCTGGAGGAAAATTTTCTCCTGCTATAATAGGTAATGGTACTAAGCATAAGTATTTATTATATTTTGATTCTAAATTCCCGTTTGTTCATCAAAATTTAATTTCTATACATATTGGTAAATCATATTCTATGTATCAAAATGCTGATTTAGTAGAAAAAATGACTTCAAATCAAGGTGGTGCCATAGTTGAGGAAAAGGTATTCCCAACTGGTGTTATTGCACAAACTTCAGATGACTTACATTCTGCACAATATGTATATGGTGATGTTTCTGAATACAATATGGCCTTATATGGCGATAATTATTATAAATTTAAACCAGTTAATGACGGATTATCTATGATTGGTAATTCATTCTTGATTGGTATTATTGCGACTATTTTAACTTATTTACTTGGTGTACCGCTAGGTATTATTATGGCTAGAAAGAAGGATAAGCTTGTAGATAATATTGGAACTATTTATATAGTGTTTATTATGGCTGTTCCATCTCTTGCATATATTTTTATGTTCTCAGCTCTTGGTAATAACCTATTTGGCTTACCAAATCACTTTGGTTTATCATCTAATCCACCTTGGTTGATTTATATTTTACCTATGATTTCATTAGCTCTACCATCTGTAGCAAGTATAATGAAATGGTTAAGAAGATATATGATTGACCAAATGAATTCAGATTATGTAAAATTTGCTCGTTCAGGTGGTTTATCTGAAGGGGAAATCTTTAGAAAGCATATATTAAAGAATGCTGCTATTCCATTAGTTCATGGCATTCCAGGTAGTATTCTTGGTTGTATTACAGGTGCTATTATTACTGAGTCTGTATATGCTGTTCCTGGTACAGGTAGATTATTAACAAACGCAATTAATAAGCAGGATAATGGAGTAATTGTAGGTTTAACTATGTTCTATGCATGCTTGTCAGTATTATCTATGATTTTAGGTGATATATTAATGGCAATAGTTGATCCACGTATTTCATTCCAAACTAGTGGAGGTAAGAGATAATGGCAGAAGAATTTAACTTAACTGAAGAATTTAATCTATCAGAAGAAGAATTATTCTCTCAGGTAGACTCTACATCTATTAGTTCTGAAAAGATTACAGCTCCAAGATATTCATATTGGAAATCTGTTGCTAGAGTATTCTTTAAGAAGAAAATAAATTGGATTGTTTTAATCTTATTAGGGATTATTGTAGTTTTTGCGTTTATATATCCACTAATTGTTGATTTTAATCCATTTGCGGATATTCAGGATACTACAAGACAACATTTATCACCATCTGCTGCAATAGACAAGCTAGGCTTTAGTTTTCACTGGATTTTAGGTACTGGTGCCTCTGGTGAATCTATTTTTGATAGCACATGGTATGGTGCTAAAACATCATTATCTTTAGCATTGATTTGTGCTGTTATTAATATGACTGTTGGTGTTATTGTAGGTGCTATTTGGGGTTTCTCTAAAAAGGTTGATGCTGTAATGCAAGAGGTTTATAATATCATAGCCAATGTACCATACATTCTTTTCGTTTCAGTGTTTGTATTTGTCGTTGGTTCAGGCTTCTGGCCATTTGTTGCAGCTCTAACTATTACAGGTTGGTTAGGTATTGCGTATTTTATTCGTACACAAGTTATTATCATTAGAGATAGAGAATACAATATGGCTTCTAAGTGCCTAGGTACTCCAATCTTTAGATTAACATTAAAGAATATTTTACCTTTCCTAACTTCAGTAATTGTTACTTTGGCTGCTACTGAAATTCCATCATATATTTCATATGAGGTATTCTTATCTTATATCGGAATTGGTTTATCAGCACAGGAAGCATCATTGGGTAGAATGATATCAAATGCTCAAGGATCATTCTCAACATTCCCTTGGGAATTCTGGTCTCCAGTATTTATTGCATCATTTGTTACTGTAGTATTATATATTGTAGGACAAAATCTAGGTGACGCAAGTGACCCTAGAACACATATGTAGGAGGGATAAACATGAAGAAGAAAAATGTTTTATTATCCCTTAAGGATGTTGAAGTAAAATTCCGTGTTCGTGGTCGTATATTAACTGCGATTCGTGGTGTTTCAATGGATATTTATGAAAATGAATCTATAGCTATCGTAGGAGAGTCTGGTTCTGGTAAATCAGTATTAACTAAAACTTTTGCTGGTATGCTTGATTCAAATGGTTTTATTAGTAATGGCGAAATTATTTTAAATGATACAGAATTACAAGAAACATCTGTAAAGAAAAATAAGTATACTTTAAAAATGATTTCTATTATTAATTCTCTATTAAATAAGAATTCTAAATTAGAATTTGGTTCTAATACTTTCAAGGAAATTAAGGCTTTGGAGGCTGAAAGAGCCGCTAAGGTTGCTTTATCTGAAGAAGAGTCTAATGAAATTGATGATAAGATTTCTGAGGCTAATTTCCAAAAGACAGAATTATTCAATCTTAAGCAAACATTTGATCCTCGTACTGAAAAGGAAAAAATTAAAGAGGCTAATGAAAAGATTTCAGAATATAAAAAGCAAATTAAGGATTTAGAATTAAAGCGTAAAGAGATTGTTATTAAGCATAAGGCTGAATTAAAGGCTGATGTGGAATACAACACTCAATACGATGAAAAAATGGCTCTACTTAAGGCGAAGTACGCTGAAGAGATAGAGCAAGAAATTTCTGATGATACTAAAGCTAGAAACGAGCAAATTGCTAAGGAGGTTTTCCTTTCTGTTGGTCGTTATGGTGCAGTTCAAAGATATAAATTTATTTTCAAACTTATTTCAGCATTAAAGAAAGCAATGAGATACGGTGTTGATTTAACAAATGCTGTTGAATTAAACAAGGTGTTTGATACTGTTGTTTTCCGTGTTGAATATAGATCAGAAGATGAAGCAATGATTCATGGTTATTGTAATCTTGACTTAGCAAAGATTAAATATACTAAGGATTGGCAACAAATCCGTGGTACTAGAGTTGCTACTGTTTTCCAAGATCCTATGACATCATTAAATCCGATTATTACAATCGGTAAGCAAATTACTTCAATTATTATTAAGCATCAAAAGTGTTCTGAATCTGAGGCACGTGTTCGTGCAATTGACCTTATGAAAAAGGTTGGTATTCCTCACGCCGAGAAGCGCTTTGATGATTATCCATTCCAATATTCTGGTGGTATGAGACAAAGAATTGTAATCGCAATTGCTTTATCTTGTCAGCCAAAGATTTTAATATGTGATGAGCCTACTACGGCTTTAGACGTTACAATTCAAGCTCAAATTCTTAAGTTAATTAAGGATTTACAAAAGGAATTTGGCTTTACTATCGTATTCATTACACACGACCTTGGTGTTGTTGCTAATGTTGCTGATCGTGTCGCTGTATTATATGCAGGTCAAATTGTTGAGATAGGAACATGCGAAGATGTTTTCTATGATCCAAGACATCCATATACTTGGGCATTGTTATCATCACTTCCACAATTATCTCAACGTGGTGAAGAATTATATTCTATTAGTGGTACACCTCCATCTTTATATAATAAAATTGTAGGTGATCCATTTGCACCAAGAAATCCTTATTGTTTAAAGATAGATACACTTAAGGATTCACCAATGTTTAAGATTAGTGATACTCACTATGCCAAAACATGGTTATTGGATCCTCGTGCACCTAAAATTGAAAAGCCTGAAATTATAACTGATATTCACGAAAAATTGTTAAAGGCATTTAATATTTAAGGAGGTCAATATGAAGGAAAAGAAAATTGTTGAAAATACAGTAGAAAATTCATTAGAGACTCCTGAAGTAAAAGAAGAAAAGAAGGAAGCTATTGTTGAACCAGTATTTCCTGAGCATGGACCAATTGATGAAAAAAATGGTAAGGAAATATTAGTTTCACTTAAAAATGTAGATATTACATTTAATAAAGGCGAAAAGGCTGTTAAGGCAGTTAAGAATGCAACTTTTGATATTTACAAGGGTGAGACATTCTCTTTAGTTGGTGAGTCTGGTTCTGGTAAAACTACTATTGGTCGTGCTATTATTCGTATTAATCAATGCTCTGGTGGAGAAATTCTTTATAAGGGTAAGAAGATTTCAGGTAAGATAGATAGAAAGACTGATAAAGAGGTTATTAGAAATATTCAAATGGTATTCCAAGATCCTGCTGCATCTTTAAATGAGCGTGCTACAGTTGATTACATTATTTCTGAGGGCTTATACAATTTTAAACTTTTTGAAAATGAAGCAGATAGAGTTCAAAAGGTTGAGAATATTATCCAGGAGGTAGGTTTATTACCAGAGCATTTAACTCGTTATCCACATGAGTTCTCTGGTGGTCAACGACAACGTATTGGACTAGCTCGTGCGATTGTTATGGAGCCTGAATTTATTATTGCTGATGAGCCTATTTCAGCTTTAGACGTATCTATTCGTGCACAAGTATTAAATTTATTAAAGAAGTTTCAACGTGAAAGAGATATAACATATTTATTCATTGCTCATGATTTATCAATAGTTAGATTTATCTCTGATCGTATCGGAGTTATTTATAAGGGTGATATTGTCGAGGTTGCTGATGCTGAGGAATTGTTTGATTTCCCACTTCATCCATATACTCGCTCATTAATATCAGCTATTCCTATTCCAGATCCTCAATTAGAGAAAAACAAGGTATTATTTACTTATGATGGTTCTTGTCATGACTACAGTGTTAATAAGCCTTCTTTAGTTGATATTGGTCATAACCATCTTGTATTTGGTAATGAAGATGAAATTGCTGAATATAAGAAGATTAGAGAATCAGGAGTTGCTCCAAAATCAATTACTATTGTAGATCCAAAGGCTAAGACTAAAAAGAAGCCTGTTGTTGAACAGCCAGCTATTGAGGAAGAGGAAGTGGCTTTAGGAGAGTCTATATTAGATGTACCTGTACATGACACTGGTAGTGTTTTATATACTATTATTGGATTCTTCCTACCATTAATTGGTTTAATTATGTTCTTATTATTTAAGCACTTTAAATATTATAGAAGCTATAAGTCATCTAAAAAGGGTACAATTTATGGATGTATTCTTTATGGTTCTATTATTGGCTTCTGGCTAATTTGTTTAATTTTAGCGTTAATTATTTAAATTAAGAGCTTAGTGAGATTGCTCACTAAGCTTTTCATTCTTAAAGGAGTGATTATATGAAAAAAAATGAAGAAAACACGCCAAAGCCTGTTGAAAAAATTGAGATTAATGAAAGCCATTTAAAGCTAAGGGTGATTTTGTTTATAATATCATTTTGTGTTGTAATTATTTGTGCAATCATAATATTAGTTAATTATCTTAAGGAGGATGATGGCTGGACTTCTATTGAAGCTAATCCATCAGTTGATATAAATTGTAGCGAGGATTTTGTGTTTAGCTATGATTTAGGTAATACAGATATTTCATCTACTAAAGAGGCTAGAGAAATAACTCTTTTATATAGCGAAGCAATTGAAAAAGCTTATACATTATATAATCCATATAAAATGTATGATGAGATAACTAATATCGCTTATATTAATTCGCATTATAACGAAGAATTAACAATTGATCCTCTTTTATATGATACATTTGCTACAATTAAGGAATATGATAGTAATTATTTATATCTAGGTCCTATTGCTGCATATTATGAGGATTTGATTAGCACTAGTAATGAGACTGAGGCTAATGCTTTAGACCCTTATCAAAATGATGCAGTTAAAGCATACTTTAATGATATTATTGAATTTATAAATAATGGTGATATTAATATAGATCTTTTAGATAATTATAGGATTAAGCTTTCAATATCAGACGACTATAAAAGCTTTGCCATCGAAAATGAAATAATTAATTTTATTGATTTGGTATGGCTTAAGAATGCATTTATAATTGATTATGTTTCAAGTGCTTTAGTAGCTGCTGGTCATACTAATGGTACAATTTCTTCATATGATGGTTATTCTAAAAACCTAGATAATACTAATTCATATAATTACATATTAAATATTTTAGATAATCCGTCTAAAACTCCATCGATTGTTGGTAAGGTTGTTACAAAGAAGCCTATTAGTGTTGTTCAATTTAGAGGCTTTATGTATTATCAATCTGATATTAATAGATATATTAAAATGAGCGATGGAACATATAGACATTATTATTTTAGTAGTGTTGATGGCTTGTCTAAGGCATCAGTTAATTCTTTAACATGTTATTCTGATTCTTTGTCTTGTGTTTCTATTGCATTAAAATCGATGAAGTTTTTTATTAATGATAGCTTTACAACTCCAAGTGCTGAAGGTGTTGAATTTATTTGGTGCAAAGACAGCTTGATAAGCTATACTGAGTCAATTGTTATCGAAAATATATATCCTAATTACAAAGGAGAAGAGGTAAATGATTGAAAGGCATAAGAAAATATTTATAGGAATTGCAATTTATATTGTTGCTACCTATTTAATAGCATTAATTCTTGTGTTGGCTCTTGATAGAGCTGATATATTTGGAATAGCTTCATTAATATCTTCACTTGCATTTCTATTATTTATAAATACACGAGCTGCAATGAATTTAAGATATAGATTTAAGGATGAATATTTAAATAAAAAGGAAAGAGTTAAAAAAAATGAGCTATACAAGGAAGCACAAAAAATTTTATGGGTTTCTTTTGCTATAATGCTTGTGTTAGCTGTTATTATATCTATAACTGTAATGTAAAAAAAGGACTGTGAATTTTCACAGTCCTTTAATTTCTATTGTCGTAAGCTCTTTTGCTTTTTCTAATTGATTCCTTATATGCGATTTTATGAGCTTCAAGGAATTGAATAAAATCCTCATATCCTTGTTTAACGTCATTTACTTCATATTCAATTTCAAAATCTATTTTACCGTAATATTCGCTCTTATCGAAAAATAGAACGCCGTTTTTGTAAGGAGTAGAAGCTCTATATGTGGTTAATTGAGCAATATTTTTTACAAAATATGGTAGACCAATTACATTGGCATCAAATCCATTATTTAACAAATCGTTAGCTTTTTCTCTATTGATGAGAATATGAGTTTCATCGGCACCAACCTCAGCTCTAGTTTTTTTAGTAAGCTTGAAGCTATTACCCTTTTGACGTATTCTTAATACAGTCTTTTCATCCATAAGTTTTGTATCAGGAGTGTCAAAATAGAAGTTAGTTTGATTGAAAATATTATTATCTAGCTCAAACTCTTGAATTAAATTGTTATATTCTTCTTCAGTAATAAAAGTTTTAAATTCAATCTCCTTGTTTACGTTCATATTACCCTCCACAAAAAGTAATTACAACTATATTATCGTACATTTATTTTGAAAAATCAAGTGGAGAAAACTAAGAAAAAACATATTATGACATAAATTTTACTTTATAAAAGTTTTTTTGTGATTATTTCGTCAATTATGTGATATTCAAGAGCTTCTTTTGCTGACATATAATAATCTCTTTCTGTATCTTTTGTAATTTTTTCAATTGACTGATTAGTATATATGGCAAGTAATTGATTCATTTGCTCCTTTGTTTTTAGAAGTCTTCTTGCCTGAATATCTATATCGCTTACGACACCCTGCATACCACCATATGGCTGATGTATCATTATTTCGCTATGAGGTAATGCATATCTTTTTCCTGTTGTTGCGGCAAGTAAAAATGCAGCCATTGACATTGCCATGCCTATACAAATTGTGTTAACCTTTGAAGCGATATAATTGATTGTATCATAAATGGCAAGCCCACTGGTAATTGAACCGCCTGGAGAATTTATGTAAATCCATATAGTATCATTGCTGATTGAATCTAGATATAAAAGCTGTGATACTATAATAGAAGTAGTGTCATCGTTAATTTCACCGGTAAGAAGAATTATACGATCCTTAAGTAATCTTGAATAAATATCATAGCCACGTTCTCCGTTTTCAGTTTGTTCTAAAATGTATGGTATATAGTTCATTATTTATCATTTCCTTTCCGTAAAACATTTTACATAAAACGTTTACATCTTTTTGTTTTAATGTGTCGAGCGTAAAATTATTGAATAAAAATATTTTAGATGGTAAAATAATAATGGTTTTAAAAATTATTATAATTTTTTAGGAGGATTAATATTATGGCTATTAAAGTAGCAATTAATGGTTTTGGTCGTATCGGTCGTTTAGCTTTTAGACAAATGTTCGGTGCGAAGGGTTATGATGTTGTAGCAATCAACGATTTAACTGATCCAAAGATGTTAGCAAATTTATTAAAGTATGACACTGCACAAGGTGGTTACTGTGGTGTAATCGGTCAAAACGCTCATACTGTTGAGGCTGGTGAAAACTCAATTACTGTTGATGGTAAGAAAATTACTATTTACGCTAAGCCAAACGCAGCTGAATTACCTTGGGGTGAATTAGGTGTAGATGTTGTTTTAGAATGTACAGGTTTCTATACTTCTAAGGCTAAGGCTGAAGCTCATATTACTGCAGGTGCTAAGAAGGTTGTTATTTCAGCTCCAGCTGGTAATGACTTGCCTACAATCGTATATGGTGTAAATGAAAATACATTAACTAAGGCAGATAACATTATTTCTGCAGCTTCTTGTACAACTAACTGCTTAGCTCCAATGGCTGATGCATTAAACAAGTATGCTCCAATTCAATCAGGTATCATGAGTACAATCCATGCATACACTGGTGATCAAATGATTTTAGATGGACCACACAGAAAGGGCGATTTAAGAAGAGCTCGTGCTGGTGCAGCTAATATCGTTCCTAACTCAACTGGTGCTGCAAAAGCTATCGGTTTAGTTATTCCTGAATTAAATGGTAAGCTAATTGGTTCAGCACAACGTGTTCCAGTTGCTACAGGTTCAACTACTATCTTAACTGCAGTAGTTAAGGGTTCTGATGTTACTGTTGATGGTATTAATGCTGCAATGAAGGCTGCTCAATCTGATTCATTCGGATACAATACTGATCCAATCGTTTCTTCAGATGTTATCGGTATGAGATATGGTTCATTATTTGATGCAACTCAAACTATGGTTGCTAAAATTGCTGAGGATACTTATCAAGTTCAAGTTGTTTCTTGGTATGATAATGAAAATTCATATACAAGCCAAATGGTTCGTACTATTAAGTACTTTGCTGAATTAAAGTAATATAAATTAAAGTCTAGGATATCCTAGACTTTTTTTTATGTTATTTGTATAATTATTATGAATGAGAGGAATATATATGAGTTGGAATGATTTTATTAATGAAGAAAAAAATAAGGATTATTTCCTTAAATTAATCGATAAAATAGATTGGGAATATAAGACGTATACTTGTTTTCCAAAGTATGAAAATATATTTCATGCATTTGATTCATGCGATATAAATGATATAAAGGTAGTTATATTAGGACAGGATCCATATCATGAGGTTAATCAGGCTCATGGTCTTGCCTTTTCAGTATTATGTGAAAAGCTTCCACCCTCACTTATAAACATTTATAAGGAGATGTCATCTGATTTAGGTGTTGATGTTAAGCAGGATGGAAATTTAGATTATCTTGCTAAGCAAGGAGTTTTTCTATTAAATACTTTACTTTCAGTTAGAGAAGGACAAGCATTTTCTCATAAGGGCTATGGATGGGAAACATTCACTGATAATGTTATAAAAAAACTTAATGAGCTTAATCAGCCAATAGTATTTATTCTTTGGGGAGGACCTGCTCAAGCAAAAGAAAAGTATTTAAATAATAAAAATCATTTTATAATTAAGTCTCCTCACCCATCTCCATTATCATCTTATAGAGGTTTTTTTGGGTCAAAGCCTTTTAGTAAGGCAAATAATTTTTTAGAAGAAAATGGTGTTAAGCCTATTAATTGGACTAAAGCCTAGTCTTAATTTTTGTAACAACATAAATATAGTATTGGGTGATATTTATGCAAGGTAGCTATTTTAATAACAATAGCTATAATAATATGAAGCAATATGTTGTTAAATCTGGAGATAGTCTATATATGATTGCGAAGGCTCATAATACAACGGTTGAGGATTTGAAGAGTGTTAATCATTTGTATTCTAATACTATTTATCCAAATCAAATATTATTTATTCCTAATACAGTGAATAATACAAATTGTAATGGTAATACCTATATTACTAATAATGGCGAATCATTAAAGGATATTTTGGTTAAATTTAATCTGAATTTAAATGATATTACAAATTATAATGATATTGATAAGCTAAAGCTAGAAGGAAATCAAATGCTGTTAATTGAAAAAAGAGATTATCATAAAAAATATCAGGTTAAGGAAGGAGATAAGATAGAAGATATTTTATCTAAATATAACCTTTCTCCACTTGAGTTTTTAAAAATAAATGAATATAAGCTTTTAATGCCAGGTACAGAGATAATTGTCGAGAGATGATTATCTTTTTTTGGTACCATAAAAAATATTAAAACTGGATATTTATATAGAACCAGAATGGAGTATAATAATGGTAACATATGGGAGGCATTATATATGAAAAATAAGCTTTTATTTAAAATTATATTGATTGCGCTATTTGCAGCATTGGCATTTGTTGGTACCTGTATACATATTCCATTGCCTACAGGAGGTATGATTCATCTTGGAAATTTTGTTGTTATTATTTCAGCTTTATTATGTGGAGGATTAGTGGGCGGCCTTGCTGGAGGAATTGGCTGTGGATTATATGATCTATTTATCTATAGTTCAGTAGATGGATTTTTTAAATATTTAATATTAAAGTTTATTATGGGTCTTGTTGTTGGATACGGTTTTAGGATTTTCTACAGGAAAAGAGATAGTTTTAAGGCGCCACTTTTTTTAAGCATTTTAGGTGCTTTAGTAATTATTTTTACCACACTGGTTATTATTTTATTTAATGTAGATATGATTACAATTAAATATGATAATCCGACTGGCTATATTATTTTAGTATCAATAATTGCATATATAGTTGGAATTCTGCTAATTATAGCAGCAGTATTTTCAATTAAGCTTAAGCAAGTTCATAGGATTGCTTTAGTGGCAATAGCTATTTCAGTTGTTGTTAACCTAGTATTAGAATTTATTACTAAAATATTATTAAGTATGCTAATTGATTCATTAGAATTTAAGGCTGCCTTGGTTAAGGGATTCTCAACAATGCCTTCGGTTATTCTGACTGGGACATTATCAATTATTTTAGGAACATTGATATTCATGCCATTATATAAAGCAACACGTAGAATTAATTATTTCGATGACTTAAACATAGAAGAGGAAAATGAGGAATTAACAGAATTGTAATTACTTTCTTGCTTTTTAATTTATTAGGGTGTAGAATTATACGGAAGGTATTTGCCTTCAAATAATTGATATAAGCGAGGAATATTTATGTTGAATCCAAAGCAAAAGGCTTATTTAAAAAGTTTAGCACATTCACTTAAGCCAGTATTTCAAATTGGTAAGGAAGGCCTAAATGAAAATATGCTAAATGATATCTTAAATTATTTGAAAAAGCATGAATTAATGAAAATTTCGATTTTACAAAACTCATTTGTTACATTTGATGAAGCAGAAGCTTATTTTGAAATGGCTGGCATTGAGTTCGTTCAAAGTATAGGAAGAACAATGGTTTTATATAAACATTCTGATGATGCAAAAAATCCAATAGTTATCCCTACAAAGATAAAAGAGTCTTAAGATTTTCTTAAGACTCTTTTTATTGTAATAAAAATTAAAAAATGGTAAACTTAAAATAGTTGAGGTGATACTATGCATTATGTTAAGGTTAAAGGAATATTGTCAGGTAAGAATGGATTAAATCTTTATAGAGGCTGCTTACATGGCTGTATATATTGTGATTCTAGAAGCACATGCTATCAAATGAATCATGCATTTGAAGATATTGAGGTTAAGGAAAATGCATTAGTTTTACTAGAAGAAAGATTGGATAAAAAGGCTCCATGTATGATTGGTACAGGTTCAATGAGTGACCCTTATATTCCAATCGAAAAGGATTTAAAGATGACTAGAGGTATGCTAGAGCTTATTGATAAATATGGCTTTGGTGTTGCAATCCAAACTAAATCTAATTTGATTATGAGAGATATTGATTTGCTTGAAAAAATAAACAATCAAGCTAAGGCTGTTGTTCAAATCACCCTTACTACATTTGATGATGATTTAAGTAAAATAATTGAGCCTGATGTGTCTCCAACATCAGAAAGAGTAAAGGTGTTGATGGAATGTAAGAAAAGAGGAATACCTACAGTTGTATGGTTATGTCCAATATTACCATTTATAAATGACACGGTAGAAAATATTGAAAAGCTTTTACAAATATGTAAGGATGCAGGTGTATTTGGAATAATATGCTTTAATATGGGAGTTACATTGCGAGATGGAAATAGAGCATATTTTTATAAGAAGCTTGATGAGCATTTTCCTGGTTTGAAGGAAAAATATATGAGGCTATATGGGAATAGCTATGAGGCAAATAGCCTTAACAATAATAATTTAATGAATTTATTTAATTCGATATGTAGAGTATATGGGATAGAAACTGATATACATGCTATATTTGATTATATGCATCATTTACCTAAAAAGAAAAATCAATTATCAATATTTGATTTTATGGAGCATGAGCAATAGCGAAGCAAAAAAAATGCTTCGCTTTTATTATATTTTAATGTAAAAAAAATTTAATAATTTGGTATAATAGTAATAAATAGTCGATTGAAGGATGTGTAGCTATGAAAAGAATGATTTTAGTTGATGGAAATTCTCTAATGTATAGAGCATACTATGGTATGGCTGCTAGTGGCAATTTAACCATGAATTCTAAAGGAATATATACAAATGCGATTTATGCATTCGCAAGAATGATGAATCATTTAATTCAAAACCATTATGATAATATTTTGGTTGCTTTTGATGCTGGTAAGCAAACATTACGTCATGAGTGGATGGGAGATTATAAGGCTGGTAGATCACCTATGCCTGATGAGCTTAGAATGCAAATCGCATATATAAAGGAGTATTTAAGTATAATGCATATTATGCAATATGAGCAGCCTTTATATGAAGCGGATGACATTATTGGAACAATGGCAAAGAAAGCAGAGGATGCTGGATATCATGTAGATATTTATTCATCTGATAAGGATTTGCTTCAATTGATTTCTGATAATACTACAATACATTTAACTAAAAAGGGTATGACTGATTTAGAGGATTATAATCCGGATTCATTCTTTGAGAAATATCAAATTAAGCATACACAGTTTGTTGATTTAAAAGCCTTAATGGGTGATAAGAGTGATAATCTACCGGGTATACCTGGTATAGGCGAAAAGAAGGCTATTAAATATCTTCAAGCCTATGAAACACTAGATGGTATTATTGCTCACAAGGATGAAATTACGGGTGCAGATGGGCAAAGAATTAGAGAGCATTATGAGTCTGCATTATTATGTAAAAAGATGGCTACTATTTTAAGAGAATTTGATATGCCTGTTACAATTGATGATACAAAACGTCAAGAGTGTGATAAGGAAAAGTTAATAGCATTTTACCAGGAGCTAGAATTTAAATCTTTACTAAAGGAGATTACATTACCACAGGCTGTGGTTGAAGCACATAGTGATTCATTAGAATATGAGATAGTGGATAATCCAGTAAGATTTAAGGAAATACTTGTTCCTGATTCAGCTATGATATTTGAAACATTTGAATATAATTATCACCGTAGTCCACTAATAGCTATTGGTATGAAAAATCATATTGGAACATTTATTATTGAACCAGATTCAATATTTAAGAGTATGGATTTTATGCTATATTTATCTGATAAGGATAATCATAAAGCAATATTTGATTATAAGAGAGCTTTTGTTTTATGCAAGCGATTAGGTATTGATTTAGAGGGCGTTGACTTTGATTTATTGCTTGCAACCTATATTTTAAATCCAAGTGTTGCTAAAGAGGAATTTAAGGGTATATCTGATTACTATGAATATAGTGATGTATATTATGATGAGCAAATTTATGGTAAGGGTGCTAAAAAGGTTTTACCTGATAAGTCTATTATTTATAAGCATATAGCTAAAAAGGCTAATTGCTTATATTCATTAAAGAAAAATGTATTAGGTAAGCTTGAGGAGAAAAAACAGCTAGCATTGCTTACTGATATTGAGATTCCATTGTCTCGTGTATTAGGTAAGATGGAATTTAATGGAATTAAGGTTGATCTAGCTGAGCTAGAAAGACAAAAGCTATCTTTAGAGACTGCTATTAAAAAACTAGAGGGTGATATCTATTTTCATTCTAAGAAGGAGTTTAATATTGCCTCACCTAAACAGCTTGGAACTATTTTATTTGAGGATTTAGCTATTCCTTATCCTAAGAAAAAAGGAAATAGCTATTCAACGGATATAGAGATTTTACAATCAATAATTGGTTATCATCCTATCGTTCCTTTAATAATCGAATATAGAGCCAAAACAAAGCTTTATTCAACATATGTACAAGGCTTAAGGGAAATGATTTATCCTGATCAAAAGGTTCATACAATCTTCCAGCAGGCATTAACGCAAACAGGAAGATTATCATCAGTTGAGCCTAATTTACAAAATATTCCAATTAGAACAACTGAGGGACATTTGATAAGAAAAATGTTTATTCCTGACAATAGTAATAATAAGCTATATAGTGCTGATTATTCACAAATTGAATTAAGAGTTTTAGCACATATGGCAAATGTAAAGAAGCTTATTGAAGCATTCAATAGTGGAGAAGATATTCACAGTAAGACTGCTAAAGAGGTATTTAATAAGGCTGAGATTACAAGCGAGGATAGAAGACGTGCTAAGGCTGTAAACTTTGGCATTGTTTATGGTATTTCAGCATTTGGACTAGCTACAGATTTAGGAATCACTAATGCTTTAGCAGCTGATTTTATTAAGAAGTATTATGCGGTGTATCCAGAAATAAAAGAATTTATGGATGGAACAATTGAATTTTGTAAGGAAACAGGGTATGTTCGTACAATGAAGAATCGAATGAGATATATACCTGATATTAATTCTAAAATATATATGCAAAGGGAATTTGCTAAAAGAATGGCTATGAATGCGCCAATACAAGGTAGTGCTGCAGATATTATTAAAATAGCAATGATAAAGGTTGATAATGAAATGGAAAAACAAGGCTTAAAAAGTAAGCTTTTAATTCAAGTTCATGATGAATTGGTTTTTGAGGTTTATAATGGTGAAGAGGAAAAGCTTCAAAAAATTGTTAGAGATAATATGCAAACCGCAATGAGCCTTACAGTTCCTTTGATTGTCGATGATTCATTTGGTTCGAACTGGTATGAGGTGAAATGATGGATTATATATTAAATAGAAGAAGCGTAAGAAAATATGATTTAAATAAAAAGCTTACATATGATGAGCTTTATGAGCTTTGTCGTTATGCTGAGGCAGCACCTTCAGCTAGACGTCAGGAATCTAGAGAATATATTATTGTAGATAATCAAGATATTATAAATGAGCTTTCTACAGTATCAAAGGGTTCGATGATTTTAAGTGAATGTAATACACTAATTGCAGTTGTTGGTAAGAATCCAGAAGGTCTTACAACACCTCATATGCAGCCACAGGATTTATCTGCTGCCACAGAAAATATTTTACTTGCTGCAACGTCTAAAGGCTTAGGAAGCTGTTGGATAGGTGTTTATCCTCTTGAAGATAGAATAACTTCTAGTAATAAAATATTAAATGTTAAGGATGGCAAATTCGTTTTTAGCCTAGTTGCATTAGGCTATCCATTAAATGATGATTCATTTTATGATGCATATAAATTGAAAAATGAAAATGTCCATCATAATAATGGGTGTTAATTATGCCAGAGCTACCAGAGGTTGAAACCGTAAGAAGAACGCTTTTAGGTCAAATTAAAGATTTGATAATTAATGATATTGATGTTAGATATGATTCAATTATTGATGGTGATACTGATGATTTTATTTCTAAAATAAGGGGTAAAAAAATCATAAATATAGAAAGATTAGGAAAATATTTATTGTTTGTCTTAAATGAAGGAGCCTTCATTTCTCATTTAAGAATGGAGGGTAAATATTTTTATGTACCTAAAGGTAGTTTAGATAATAAGCACATTCATGTCGTATTTTATCTATCTAATGGTTTTATGCTATGCTATCAGGATGTAAGAAAATTTGGTAGGATGGCTTATAAGAATTATGAAGAGGCTTATACAACGAAGCCTTTATCAGAGGTTGGAATTGATCCTATTTTGTCTAAACAAATTGAAATCAAATTAATTTATGATAAAATAGTAAGAAAGACTATTCCAATCAAAACTATATTATTAGACCAAACTATATTGTCTGGGCTTGGTAATATATATGTAGATGAGGTATTGTATAAGGCATCAATTAATCCTCTAAGACTAGGTAAGGACTTAAACTATGAGGAGATTGAATCTATAGTAAAGGAAAGTATAATAATTCTTTCTAAGGCTATTGAGCTTAAGGGGACAACAATTAGAAGCTACACATCATCATTAGGTGTAACTGGGGAATATCAAAATTTTCTTTTAGTACACACTAAGGATTTTTGTCCTAATTGTAATACTAAATTAGATAAAATAAAAATTGGTGGTAGAAGTACTTATTATTGTAAGAATTGTCAGAGGTAGATTATGAGATATGTAATTGGTGTTACTGGTGGGATTGCTAGTGGTAAGAGTCAAGTCTGTAAAATAATTAAAGATAGTGGCTATAACGTCATTGATTGTGATCAAATAGCAAGGGAGTCATCTAAAATTGGCAAGCCTATGTATAAGGCTATTCTTGACCATTATGGAAGAGGCTATTTATTACCTGATGGTAATATAGATAGATATAAGCTAGGACAGCTTGTATTTAATGATTCCTTACAAAGAGAGATTTTAAACAATCTTACCCATCCAATTATAATTGAGGAGCTAAAAAAGCAAATTACTTCATATGAGGGATTAATATTTGTTGAAATGCCTTTATTGTTTGAAAGTAAATTAGAGCTTATGTTTGATAGAATTATATGTGTTTATTTAAATAAAAAGCTTCAAATAAATAGGCTAATGCTTAGAGATGATATCGACCAACAATATGCCAAAAGCAAAATAGAATCACAATTAGATTTAAAGTATAAAAAAAAGAGATCTCATTATGTTATTGATACGGGTGGAGATTTAAATAAAACAAGAGCAGAAACTATAAGTATTTTACAAAAGATAGAAGGAGAATTGTTATATGGCAATAGTTGAAACTAGAGAAAATGAAATAATTGATTTACTTCAAACTCATTATTTTAAAGCATCATATACTCAAATTAAAGAACTATATTTAGGTGTATTAGAAAAGCTTAAGCACTCAGTTCTATCTATAAATGATGATTTTGGTGAGGTTTTTTCAGAAGTGCCACATATGACTTGTACAGCTAAAATCATTATGCAAAATCCTAAGGAGACATCTATAGATTTTTACATTGATTCAACATATTTGTTTGGTAGTACAAACAAAGCATATAAATTTATTAAAACTATTTATACAGAAATTGAAAAGAAATATGAGCTTAAAGGCTTAAGCTTACATAAATAAGGAGTAGTATATGGCAACAAAGGCAATTGATAGTAATTTAAAATTTAATATTTATTCAGGCTTTACACTATCAAATGATGATGTTGCGACTGTATCTTTACTATATGCACCATTAATGGGTAGTGATGCATTAATGGTATATTTATCATTTTGCTCATTATTAGAAAGAAACAATCTGAAAAGCGAACAAATGATTCATCAGGATTTCTTTGATATGTATTCCTTGACTCCGCTTGCCTTTACTAAGGCTAGAATTAAGCTTGAGGGTATTGGATTGTTGTTAACATATGAGTCTCCAACAAAGGATCTTATATATGCATTATGTCCGCCTTTGACAGCTAAAACATTCATCAAGGATGCAACCTTGGGCTTGTATTTATATTCAAAGGTTAGAGAGGAAACATTCAATTTTATCTATAATCATTTCAAGGTTGAAAAGATTGATAAGAGTAATTGTACTATGATAACTAAATCTTTTGATGAGGTTTATTCTTCTCAAATTGATAAGGATATTACATATGATAAATTTAAGTATATATTAGGTAAGAAGCCTAATAAGAATATAAAGATAAAAGATTATAAATTTAATTTTGATGCATTTGAAAAGGAAATAAATAAGGACTTTTTGGAAACAGGTGTTACTAAGTCATTTAGAGATCAAATTTGTAGACTAGCATTTGTTTATGGATTTGATGAGGTTGAAATGGTTGGACTATATCAAGACTCTATTAATAGAAGTGGCTTATATGATTATAGACTTTTAAAGAATAAAGCTAATAGCCTATTTATTTATAAGAGGAATATGAATGCACCTAAGCTTGTAAGTAAGGATGATGTTACTGTCTCAAATGATGAATTAAGTGTATACCTAGAGACTACATCGCCATCATCTCTTTTAGATGATATTGTTCCTAATTACCCTGAGAAGTATTTGCAAATTATAAATGATGTTTATGCAAATATTGATTTACCTAGAGGCGTATTAAATTGCATGATAATGAAGGTTTTAAAGGATAAGAGTGGAGAGTTACCTAATTTAAATTACTTTAAAAAGGCTTCAGAATCTTGGATTAAAGCGAATGTGTTCACAACGGCTGATGCAATAAAATATGTAACAACTTTAAACGAGAAGGATTCTATCCCTTCGACAAATAATGAATCTAATAATGGAGGGTTTAGATCACTATGAAAAAGGTAGAATTAAAATTTGAAAATTCACTAGTAAATAAATACATAGATGATATACAAAGCCAATTTCCAGAATATAGGGTGACTGTAGATAATGTAAATGACTTCAGTATGATTTTGTCCGAAAGAGCAAATTGTAAAAACTGTTGTGGTTTAGATTTGTGTGCTAATGCAAATCGTGGTCATGTGATGGATTATTTAGAAGATCACTTTGTATTTACTGAATGTGAAAGGTTGAAGAATTATAAGCAAGCACATAATAAGCAAAGCCTTATTAAAACATTGTATTTACCAAATAAAATATTAGAAGCAAGCCTAGATAGCTTTAATCTTAATTCGGAAAGCAGAAAAAAGATTTATAAGCATACCTTAAAGCTTATTGAGGAATTCAAATCAAATAATAAGAAGGATGGTCTATATCTACATGGTTCATTTTCTATTGGCAAGACATATACATTAGGTTGTATTGCAAATGAGTTTGCGAAAAATGGAATTTCATGTCTATTAATTTATTTCCCTGATTTAGTTGTAGATTTGAAAAATGCGATAAGCTCGTCTCGTTTTGAATCATTGCTAAATATGCTAAAATCAATTGATGTATTGATGCTTGATGATTTTGGCAGTGAGAATATGACTCCATGGCTAAGAGATGAAATATTAGGTCCAATTATTAATTATAGATTATTGGAAAATAAGCTTACGTTTATTTCATCAAACATTGGTCCTGATTCCTTAAAAGGCCATATCGCAATAGATAAGGCTCCATCAAGTATATTAAAGGCTGATAGGCTATTATCTAGATTAACCGCATTAATGCTAGATATTAATATGGATGATAGTGGAAAATATGCAAGATAATATTGTATTTTAAATAATTATAGTATATAATTAAAACATAATTGATGAAAAAGGATAAGATATATATTTGATTCTTTTAGAGAGGATATGCTTGGTGAAAATATCTAGATAGAATATATGTTACTACCTTTGGAGATGAATAGAGGAAATGCTATTCCGTTTTCCGCGTTAAGGATTTTGAGGTGTTAGAATTTATTTCTAAAATTAAGGTGGTACCGCGATAATATCGTCCTTTGTATAGGACGATTTTTTATTTTTAGGAGGAATAAATATGATTAAGATTACATTAAAGGATGGAAGCGTAAAGGAGCTAGAAAGTGGGAAGCTAGTTATTGAGCTTGCGAAGGAATTATCACCTTCATTAGCTAAGAAGTGTGTATGTGCTGTAGTTAATGATAAGCTAGTAGATATGAAGTCAGCATTAACAGAGGATTGTAATGTTGAATTAGTATTACAAGGTGATCCAAGAGCATTTGAGGTACTAAACCATTCATGTGCACATATGCTTGCCCAAGCTATGGGACGCTTATATCCTGGGACTAGATTTGGTGTAGGTCCAGATATTGAGGAAGGCTTCTATTATGATTTTTCTGTTCCAACACAGGTTGTATTAGAGGATTTGCCAAAGATTGAAGCAGAAATGAAGAAGATTGTTAAGGAAAACATCGCAATTAATCATTATATGATGAGCAAGGCTGATGCAAAAAAGAAATTTGCAGCTGATAAGTTCAAGTGTGAATTAATTGACGCTGTTGATGATGATATGGTTGGTATTTATGAACAAGCTGAATATGCAGATGTATGTAGAGGGCCACATGTTATGTCTACAGGTGTTTTAAAGAACTTTAAGCTTTTAAATGTTGCAGGTGCTTATTGGAGAGGTGACTCTAATAATGAAATGCTTACTCGTATTTATGGTACTTGCTGGTTTACAGAAGAGGAACTAAATACTCATTTAAATAATTTAGAGGAAAGAAAGAAAAGAGATCATAGAAGATTAGGTAAGGAATTAGGATTATTTATGATTTCTGATTTTGGTCCAGGCTTACCATTTTGGTTACCTAAGGGCTATTGCTTAAGACGTAATTTAGAAAATTTCTGGTTAAATTTACATAAGAAGAAGGGTTATCAAACAATTAACACTCCAATTATGCTAAATAGACAATTATGGGAAACATCAGGTCACTGGGATCATTATAAGGATGATATGTTTACAATTGATGTTGAGGATGGAACATACGCAGTTAAGCCTATGAATTGTCCTGGTTCAATTTTAGTTTATAAGAATGAATTACATTCATATAAGGATTTACCACTTCGTTATTCAGAATTAGGTAATGTTCATAGATATGAGGCTTCTGGTGCTTTAAATGGTTTATTCCGTGTTAGAGGATTTACTCAGGATGATGCTCATACATTCCTAATGGAAAGCCAAATTGGTGATGAGGTTGCAAGAATTTTAGAATTATATGATGAGGTATATTCTATTTTTGGCTTAGATTATTCAATTGAATTATCTACAAGACCTGAGGAAAATTATATTGGCTCTATTGAGGTATGGAATGAGGCTGAGGAGGCTTTAAAGAAGGCATGTCTTGCAACAGGTAGAAGCTTTAAGATTAATCCTGGAGATGGTGCATTCTATGGACCTAAGCTAGACTTTAAGCTAAGAGACTCAATGAATCGTATTTGGCAATGTGGTACTGTTCAATTAGATATGCAATTACCTGGAAGATTTAATTGTACATATATTGCAGAGGATGGAACTAAAAAGACTCCAGTTATGATTCATAGAGCTTGCTTTGGATCTTTAGAAAGATTTATTGGTATTATTACTGAAAATTATGCCGGCTTATTCCCAACTTGGTTAACTCCAGTTCAAGCTAAGATTATTCCTGTTAATATGAATTTCCATAAGGAATATTGTGATTCCTTAAAGGCTAAGTTTGATGATGCACAGGTGAGATATGAGGTTGACTATAGAGATGAGAAGCTAGGATATAAGATTAGAGAGGCTCAAACTCAAAAGATTCCTTATACTTTAGTTATTGGTGATAATGAGGTTAAGGATGGAACAGTTACTTATCGTGTTCATGGCTCTCAAGCTCAAACTACAGTTACTGTAGAGGAATTTATTGAGATAATCAATAAGCATAATAAGGAATTAAATTAATATAAAGGCCTAGCAATGCTAGGCTTTTAATACATAGGAGTATTTTATGGGATTATTAGAGGTAGAAGGATTAAGATTTAAATATACAGATCAAAACCTATTTAATGATGTATCATTTAGAATATTACATGGGGATCATATAGTATTAGTAGGTGATAATGGCTGTGGTAAATCTACATTTATGAATTTAATAGCGAAAAATTTAATCCCTGATGCTGGCAAAATTGAATGGCTTAATAATATAAGCTATGCCTATTTAGATCAGCATTTAAAGGTAAAGACAGATGTTAGTATATATGATTATATTACTGAGGTTTTTGCCCCTTTATTACAAAAGGAGGCAAAAATGAATGAATATTATGAAATGCTATGTGAATGTGATGAAAAGGATTATGAAAGATATTTAGATTATGCTCAAAGCATTCAGGATGAATTAGATAAATCTAATTTTTATGCAATGAATTCTACATTAGGTAATATGATAAATGGATTAGGTATAGCACAATATGGCTTAGATACTCCGCTTAAAAATTTAAGTGGTGGTCAAAGAGCTAAGGTATATTTAGCAAAGCTATTGCTAGAGGAGCCTGATGTGCTATTAATGGATGAGCCTACTAACTTTTTAGATGTAGCACATATTGAATGGCTGGCTAAGTATTTAAATGATTTTAAAAAGGCATTTGTTGTAATAAGCCATGATGAGGGCTTTTTACGACAAATAGGTAAAAGCGTATATTGCTTAAGTAATAAGGTTATGACACGCTATAATATGCCTTATGATACCTATTTAAAGGAAAGACAATTAAGAGAAGAGCAATATAAAAAGGCTTATGAAAATCAACAAAAATTTATTAAGAAAACTGAAGATTTTATTCAACGAAATATAGTACGTGCTACAACTACTAAGCAGGCTCAATCAAGAAGAAAGATGCTAGAAAGAATATCTAAGCTAGAAAAGCCTAAAAATCATGAGCCTATGCATTTGAAATTTCCTTTTTCAAAAGGGTTAGGTCAAGAGGTTTTAAAGCTAAAGAATTTAAGTGTTGGCTATGGTGATAAGGTTGTATTATCTGATTTAGAATTCTTAATGAAGCAAAATCAAAAGATTGCAATATTAGGTCATAATGGTGTAGGTAAGTCTACTATATTAAAAACAATTACAGGGTTACTACCTAAGCTTGGTGGTGAATTTGTTTGGAATCCATCAGCGGATTTAAATTATTTTGCACAAGAAGAGGAATATGAGGCAAATGTTACCCCAATCAGCTATCTGAGATATTATTATCATTTAAAGACTGATGGAGAATTAAGAAGTGTGCTTGCAACTGCGGGAATAAAAGGTGATTTGGCTACAAAGCCTATGAGGGAGCTATCAGGTGGACAGCAAACCAAGGTAAGATTGGCATTAATGACAATGAAGAAATCTAATGTGCTAATTTTTGATGAGCCTACTAATCATTTAGATGTAGCCTCAAAATCAGAATTATGGGAGGCTATAGATCAATTTCCAGGAAGTGTTATTTTAGTAACACATGAGGATGATTTTTATGAAGGGTTAGTAGATTTAGAGTTGAGATTTGAATGATTACTTGTTTATCAAAAAAACATTAATAATTATTTGATATTAAATAACATTTTTCTTGACATTTATATATAAAAAAAATATAATTGAAATGCTGAGGTGATTTTTATGCGATTTGCTTTAGCTCAGTTAAGGAAATTAGCAATGCCTTATTCATTTGATGAATCATTAGATTTATCAGAAGAGCTTAATGGGTTCGAAGATATCATATCTTCTAAGCCTTGTGAAGTTCATACAGTGATTAAGGAAAGAGGAGTTGACACTTATCTATGTATCTTCAATATTCGTATTGAGGTTATAATGGAGGATGCAGTTTCTCTAGACGAAGTTCCTTATACTATTGAAACAATTGCGGAGGAGATTTTCTCTACTGATGATTCAATTGAGGATGTTTTCTTAATAGAAGGACAAACCATAGATACTAAGGAGGCAATATTAACTAATATACTTGTTAATAAGCCAATGTCTTTAACTAATGAGGAATATGAATCTGATATTGAAGAAGAACCTGAGGAAAGAAAGATTAATCCTGCATTTGCTTCACTTAAGGATTTATTGTAGGAGGTGTTTTGCATGGCAGTACCTTTTCGTAGAGTATCTAAGATGAAGAAGAGAGTAAGACGCTCTCACTTGGCTTTAAGCGTTCCAGGAATGATTACTTGTCCTAACTGCGGTGAATTAACTTTAGCTCATAGAGTATGTTCAAGCTGTGGTTTCTATAAGGGTAAGCAAGTTGTTGCTCCAAAGGCTGAAAAGACAGAAGAATAATAACGAAATATTACTGATAGAAATAGACGCTAGGGCGTCTATTTTCTATTTATAGTGAATTATTAACTAAAATATGGTAAACTATTTGTGATTGGTGGGTGAGGTGAATGTACGAATTTATAATGGATAAAAGAAATTATGATAATGTTACGTATAGAAATAAACGCTCAGCATCAAGAGGAATAGCTTTTAAAAATGATAAAATTATTTTAATTAAAAGTGATAAATATGGTGAATATAAATTTCCGGGTGGTGGAATTAATCCTAATGAAACTAAGGAAATGGCATTGATTAGAGAATTCAAGGAAGAAACGGGAATAGATGTTATTGTAGAATCTATTAAGGAATTTGCAGTATTTAAGGAAATCAGAAAGTCTGCGATATATGATGAAATCTTTGAACATACATCATATTACTATTTAGTTGATGTGAAAGATGAAATTGGTGACACTAATTTAGATGACTATGAAAAGGAATATGGCTATAATTTAGTTTTTGTCACATTAGATGAAGCAATAAATAATAATCAAAAAATATTGGATAATAACGATATTACTATGTGCCCATGGGTCGAAAGAGAGGTTATTATTCTTAAAAAGCTTAAGGAGATATATGATGGAGTACGTTCATAAGACTGTATTATTAGATGAGGCAGTAGAGCATTTAAATATTAAGCCTGATGGAATTTATGTTGATGCTACTACAGGTGGTGGTGGGCATTCATCACTTATTTTATCTAAGCTTACTACAGGTCATTTATATTGTTTTGATCAGGATGATTATGCATTTATGCGTAGTAAGGAAAGGTTAGATAAAATAGGAAGTAATTATACCTTTGTAAAATCCAATTTCGTTGATTTAAAGAAGGCTTTAAATGAATTAGGAGTTACTAAAATAGATGGTATTATTTATGATTTAGGAGTTTCATCATTCCAATTTGATATACCTGAAAGAGGATTCTCATATAATTATGATGCACCACTTGATATGAGAATGAATCAGGCTGCAGAGCTAACAGCAGAAAAGATAGTTAATGAGTGGAGCTATGAGGATATTGTAAGAATACTATATAGATATGGTGAGGATCCATTCTCTAAGCAAATTGCAAGAGCAATAGAGCGTGAAAGAGCTATTAAGCCTATTCATACAACCTTTGAGCTTGTTGATGTTATTAAGAAGGCTTTACCTCAAAAGGTTTTAAGACAAAAGGGCCATCCTGCAAAGCAAACCTTCCAAGCATTAAGAATAGCTGTAAATGATGAACTAAGAGTTTTTGAGGTTTCTATTAATGATGCCTTAGAAATGCTAAATAATGATGGATATGCTGTTGTTATTACATTCCATTCCCTAGAGGATAGAATTTGTAAGACAGTATTTAAGGAGGCTTCTACGGTAGAAAACATAGAAGGCTTACCTATCATGATAAATGATGAAGCACCTTTTGAGCTTGTAACTAGAAAGCCTATTTTACCAAGTGAAGAGGAGCTTAAAAATAATAATAGAGCCCATAGTGCTAAGATGAGAGTTATAAGAAAAAGGTAATTTAAAATATTTTGTAAAAAGCTTAATTTAATTGTATTTGTTTATTGACTTTTAATAATTGTTTGGTATAATAATTAATGCAGCTTGAATAAAGCTTTTTATACAAATGCCCGAATGGCGGAACTGGCAGACGCGCTAGACTTAGAATCTAGTACCTCCGGTGTGCAGGTTCGATTCCTGTTTCGGGCACCATACTAAAAAAACAAATGGTCTATAATGACCATTTTTTTCTTTATTAATGTGAAAATAGTATTTCTCTAAATTGTAGAATTATATTTTCTTGTTGTTAGGTTATAATAAGGCTTGTAGGGGTGTTTGTATGAAAAAGAGGTTATTGTTATTAGAGGGTGGAGCTTATAGAGGTATTTTTACAAGTGGAGTATTAGATGCCTTTTTAGAAGCTAATGTTGAGTTTGATACCGTAGTTGGAATATCTGCAGGAGCTTTGTGTGGATATAACTATGTGTCTAAGGATTTTGGTCGAAATAAGGAAATTATTTTTGAATATGGACAAGATAAACGATATTTTGGATTAAGGAATCTTATTAAAACTGGTAGTGCATTTGGATCTAAATTTGTTTTTGAGGAGTTGCCTTGTAATCTAAAATTTAATTATGAGGAATTTAAGAAGGGTCCTAATTTTATTGTTGGTGCTACAAATTGCGAAACTGGACAATGTGAATATTTTGAAAAAAGCAAAGATGAATTTGAAAAATGCATTGTTGCATCTGCAAGCATGCCAATAGTTAGTAGGATGGTTAATATAGATGATAAGCTATATTTAGATGGTGGTATATCAGAGCATTTACCACTAGGATTTATAAGTGATGAGTATGATGAGGTTGTATGTGTTTTGACTAAACCAATTACCTTTAGAAAAAAAAGAATTAGCAAGGCGCAAGGTAGACTTTATAAAGTGATGTATAAGAAATATCCTTCTTTGTTAGAGAAGCTTTTAAATGAGGATTTGGTCTATAACCAGCAAAGAGAAAAGGCAGAAAAGCTATATTCAGAGGGTTTAATGAAGATTGTTCAGCCTGATGAAAGATTTAAGGTAAGAAGGGTTGAAAGAAATAAGAAGTACATACATGAGGGCTATGAGCTAGGCTTTGAGGCTGGCATGGCCTTTGTAGATAAATTAGGAGAATAAAAATGAAGCATTGTGTTGAATGTGGTAATAAATTAGAAATGAAATTTTTAGAGCATGAAGGTATGGTGCCTTTTTGTAATAATTGTAATCAATATAGATTTCCTATTTTTAATACAGCAGTAAGTATGGTTGTATTAAATGATGATAAGGATAAAACACTTTTTATACAGCAATACAATAAGCCACGATATATATTGGTTGCTGGATATGTTAATAAGGGTGAGTCGGCTGAAGAGGCAGTAGTAAGAGAATTAAGGGAGGAAATAGGTGTTGAGCCTATTGAAATTACCTTTCAAAAAAGCATGTATTGGGAGAAAAGCAATACCTTAGTATTCAATTATTATGTGACTATAAAAGGTGATATAAAACCTAATCATGAGGTTGATTCATATGCTTGGTTTGATTTAGAAGAAGCATTAGCTGAAGTAGCCAAGGGTGGGCTTGCAGAAGAGTTCTATAATTACTATTTTAAACAAAATGTAAAAAAGAATAAAAATGTATTGTAAACTTTACATTTGTGTTGTATAATTAAGGTACATAATAATTTCTCTTCTCTTTGTCTTTGAGTATCTCCCCCTTAAGATACTCTAAATAGAGCTGTAAAAAAACGAATGGATAATCCATTCGTTTTTTCTATTCTGATTCAATTATTTCATCCACAAGAGCACAAGCATCCTTGAGTAATTTTTTAGTTGTAAGCTTAATAGTAAAAGGAACCTGCTGGTAGGTTTTCTTTGAGCTATAATCTATATTTGGAATCTCGTTATGAGATTGAGGGTCTATTGCTAGATGTATTTTTAAACTGTTTCTAGTTAATGATATTAACCCAATTAATTGCTTGTTATATCTTAATGTAACATTCTTCTTGCAGATACGTACCTTTACACCACTTGCTTTAATTTCTAAACAAAGTTCTTTAAATTTATCCTTTGTAGCATCTTTAGCATTATCAAGCTTTTCTTGAAAAGATAATACATTTGGTTTTTCCTTTTTGTTATATAAGGTATATGCAATGGCACAAGGATTTTCTTTTGTTTTATCACATTTTGAGCAGTAGTTATATGTTGAGCATAAATCTCGTTTAGCACGCTCACTTTCTATCCATTTTTTAATATCTAATTCCTTTTGTAAATTTAATCTCATTTTTTCCTCCCAAAACACTCGACTTTTTTTATCAATTTTTTTATGTTTTAAATTAAAAAAAGTCTTAATTAATTTAAGACTTTTTCATATTGTTAGATACCTTGAGCTAACATTGCATCGCATACCTTTTCGAAGCCTGCGATATTAGCACCTGTAATTAAATCAAACTTGTTACCTTGCTCAACAGCTTTAGCATGAGCATTCTTGAAGATGTTAACCATAATTCCTTGAAGCTTAGCATCAACCTCTTCAAAAGACCAGCTTAAGCGGTTTGAGTTTTGAGTCATTTCTAAACCAGAAGTAGCAACACCACCAGCGTTAGCTGCCTTTGCAGGTCCAAATACAACCTTGTTTTCTACGAAGTACTTTGCAGCCTCTAAAGTAGAAGGCATGTTTGCACCCTCACATACTGCAATAACACCATTCTTAACTAATGTCTTAGCAGCATCTAAATCTAATTCGTTTTGTGTAGCGCATGGTAATGCGATATCACATTTAACATTCCAAATATTCTTTGAACCCTCATGGTATTCAGCACCCTTTACACGGTTAGCGTATTCAGAGATTCTACCACGTTCAACCTCTTTAATTTGCTTAATTACATCTAAATCGATTCCATTTGGATCGTATACATAACCATTAGAGTCTGACATTGCAACAACCTTACCACCAAGCTGAGTAGCCTTTTGGTTAGCGTAGATAGCAACATTACCAGAACCAGATACTACAACAGTCTTACCATTGAAGTCTGTGTTTAATAAAGTCTTTAATGCTTCATTAGTGAAATAGCATAAGCCGTAGCCTGTAGCTTCCTTTCTAGCTAATGAACCACCGAATGATAATCCTTTACCAGTTAATACACCAGTGAATTCATTCTTGATTCTCTTATATTGACCGAACATATAAGCAACCTCTCTAGCACCAACACCGATATCTCCTGCAGGTACGTCTGTGTCTGGTCCAATGTGACGATATAATTCAGTCATAAAAGATTGACAGAAGCGCATGATTTCTGTGTCACTCTTTCCTTTAGGGTCGAAGTCAGAACCACCCTTACCACCACCCATAGGTAATGAAGTTAATGAATTCTTTAAAGTTTGTTCTAAGCCTAAGAATTTAATGATTGAAGCATTTACGCTTGGATGGAATCTAATACCACCCTTGTAAGGTCCGATTGCACTATTATATTGTACACGGTAGCCTCTATTAACTTGGAATTCTCCTTTATCATCAGTCCATACTACCTTAAATTGAACGAATCTTTCAGGCTCTAGAAATCTTTCTAATAATTTCTTTTGCTCAAGCTCAGGATGCTTTTGAACATATGGCTCTAAAGATTCTAGAATTTCTAAAGCAGCTTGTAAAAATTCAGTTTCATTTTTGTTTTTTGCTACAAGGTCAGTATAAACCTTTTCAACATATTTTGTTTTAAACATAATATCCCTCTTTTCTATTACGTGCAATATTTTAACATATTTATTTTATAAAATGAATAATTTTATAAAGAAAATTTAAAAAAATAACGTTTTCACAAAATTAAATTATTCGATTTTATAATTTTAGTGAATTTATTGCCAATTATTTCATAAAAAAGACATTTATGGTATAATTTTAAAAGTGAATTACTAATTATACAAGGAGTTACTTATGAATAAAAAAGTAATTGTTTTTGACTTAGATGGAACACTTTTAGATACATTAAGGGATTTAAATGAGGCAAGTAATTATGCTTTAGAATATTATGGATATAATAAGGTTACTCTATTAGAAACTAAAGCTTTTATAGGTGATGGTATTTTAAAGCTTATAGAAAGAAGCTTAAAGGGTGATGCATCTAGGCTAGATGATGTTTTGGCTGCTTTTAAAAAATATTATATGGAGCATTTTGATGTTTATACTAAGCCGTATGAAGGAATTATGGAATTGTTAAGCTATTGTAAAAATAAAGGATATAAGATGGCTGTACTTTCTAATAAGGCTCAAGGTATGCTTGATTTATTATGCAAAAAATTCTTTGATGGTTTTTTTGATATTATTATTGGTGATAGACCGGATATCAAAAGAAAGCCTTCAACTATGGGATTAGATATTATTTGTAAGTGGTATAAATGTGATTATAGCAATCTTACATATATTGGTGATAGTGATGTTGATTACAAGACTGTATGTAATGCAGGCTGTAATGGTATTTTTGTAGGATATGGATTTAAGGGTAGAAACTATTTGGAAAGTATAGGTGCTAAAAATATTTGTGATACACCATATGATGTAATTAATTATTTGGAGATGTGATTATTGATATAGAAATTTTGTTAATTATTATGAGCTTTATTGGTACAGTTGCTTTTTCTGTATCAGGAGCCTTAATTGCGATTGAAAACAAGCTAGATTTATTCGGAGTAATAATATTAGGTGTTATTACTGCCTGTGGAGGCGGAATAATACGAGATATAATGCTTAGTAAAGAAATAAGAATCTTTACAGAGCCTTGGTATTTACTTACATCTGTTGGAGTAGGTATCATTATTAGATTTTTAGCTTTTAGATTTAAATGGAGTCTGTCTAAGGTTAAATTAAATGAAAATGATACATAGTTTATTTACTTTAGGAGTTTGTTTTGATATAATACTTTAGGTGGTGTTGAAAACATGAAAAAAGTGGATATTAATAATCTAGAATTGTTTTATGATTGCTTAGATGAATCCAATAACCTATTATACGAGGTTTTTCATAAGCCATATTTTGAGCTTTTAGAAATGACAGTGAAAAATATTTTAGCTGGAGAGGTTCTAACGGATTTAGATTCTGAGAATGTAGAAAAGCTTCAAGGTATTTATGATAAAATTGCAGAGGTTGATTTCACTGTTGAGGATGTAAGAAAGGCTATGCAATCTATAGTTCTAAGAGGCTTTAAGGAAATGCGTATTCCTAATGGTAATACAACACCAGATACATTAGGTATTTTTATGGCTTATTTAATTACTAAGCTATGTCCTAATAAAAAAATATCTATATTAGATCCACTATGTGGAACTGGTAATTTGTTGTTAACAATATCAAACCATTTAGATAAGGAGCTAAGCTTATTCGCCTGTGATAATGATTTATGGATGACTAAGCTTACAGGTATGCTTGCTGATTTGTTATCATCACCTGTTGAAATTTTTTTACAGGATACATTCAATTTAAATTTAGCAAATATGGATTGTGTTGTATTTGATATGCCTCATAGTGAAAATGATGGCGAGTATTTTCCATATAAGGCAATCTTAAATTATGTTAAGATGATTAAAGAAGATGGATGTATGATTGGTATTGTAGAAAATGACTTCTTTGATTACGATAAGGATAAGAAGTTTAAAGAGGAGCTTTTAAAGGAAATGTCTATTATTGGACTAGTAGAATTGCCTGATCAAATGTTCCAAAGTGTTAAGCCTAAAATTATTATAGTTTTACAAAAGAAAATAATAGAGGCAAAAAAATGTTTCATGGTCAAACTACCAAGCTTTACGGATGTTAAGGAATTTAATAAATCCTTAATGGAAATTGAAGCGTGGTTTGAAAATAATAATTATAATAAAAGAAGTGAGGAAAATTAAAATGGCAAAAATTATGGCAGTAAATGCTGGTAGTTCATCTATTAAATTTCAATTATTAGAAATGCCAGCTGAGACAGTAATAACATCTGGTGTTATGGAAAGAATCGGATTAGCTGAAGGTATTTTCACTATTAAGTATGATGGAAAGAAGGAAGAAACTAATCCGGTATTACCTACACATGCTGAGGGTGTACAATTATTATTAGATACATTAATTGATAAGGGTATCGTTAAGAGCTTAGATGAAATTACAGGTGTTGGACACCGTGTAGTTCAGGGTGGAGAATTCTTCCAAGATTCTTCATTAATAACTGAGGATGTAATTAATAAGATTCAGGATTTAGCTGATTTAGCTCCACTTCATAATCCTGCACACATTATTGGTATTAGAGCTTTCCAAAAGGCTTTACCTAATGTTCCACAAGTGGCAGTATTTGATACTGTATTCCATCAAACAATGTCAAAAGAGGCATATATGTATGCAACTCCTTATGAATGGTATGAAAAGTATGGTATTCGTAAGTATGGTGCACATGGTACATCTCATCAATATGTATCACAAAGAGCTGCTGAATTAATTGGTAAGCCATTAAAAGATACAAAGACTATCGTTTGTCACTTAGGTAATGGTGCATCTATTTGTGCTGTTGATGGTGGCAAGAGTGTTGATACTTCAATGGGTTTAACACCACTTGAGGGTATTCCTATGGGTACACGTTCTGGTATACTAGATCCAACTGTAGTTTCTTATATTTGCGAAAAAGAAGGTAAGAGTGCTGCTGAGGTTGTTAATATTTTAAATAAGAAGTCAGGATACTTAGGTATGTCTGGTCGTTCAAACGATGCTCGCGATGTTACAGCTGGTATGAATGATGGAGATCATAGATGTAAGCTAACATTTGATGTTCAAGCTAAGAGAATTGTTGATTATGTTGCAGCATACTACGTTTATATGGGTGGTTGTGATGTTATCGCATTTACAGCTGGTATGGGTGAAAACCTAAAGCATTTACGTGCTAATGTAATCAATAGATTAGGTGTATTAGGTGTTAAGCTAGATGAAAAACTAAATGATACTTTCTCAGATGAAAGAATTATTTCTACTCCTGATTCTAAGATTAAGGTATATATCATCCCTACAAATGAAGAGGTTATGATTGCAAGAGACACTGTACGTGTTGCAAAAATCTAATTAAAAATCAAGGCGGTCTAACAACCGCCTTTTTAAAACCTATGGAGGTATTATGCTTAATATTTTAGTTACTAATGATGACGGGATAAAAGCTAATGGAATTGCTATATTAGCCAACGCATTAAAAAAATATGGTAGTGTTACAGTTGTTGCACCAGATGGTGGAAGAAGCGCTGGTAGCCATAGTATTAATATTAGAAAGCCTATTTCATTTGAGCGTGTAGATGTAATTGAGGGGGTAGACTGTTATATGACAGATGGTACTCCTGTGGATTGTGTTAGGCTTGCTAGAAGTATTTTTAATGATAAATTTGATTTAGTTGTTTCTGGTGTTAATGATGGCTTAAATTTAGGAACTGATATAATTTATTCTTCGACAGTAGCTGCAGCAAGAGAGGGATTTATTGAGGGAATTCCATCAATCAGCATTTCTACTGATGTGGATTCCTTTTATATTGTAAATAATGAGCTTGAAAGCTTATTGGATTATATATTCGATTGTCATCTGTTTTCGGATGAATATTACTTGAATATTAATTTTCCTGTAAAGGGTATTGATAAATCAACCGGTATAAAAATAGCAAGACAGGGTATTAAAAGATTCAAAACTACCTTTGTTAAAAATACTGAAGGCCTATATATGGAGGCTAAAAATGATATCACTTATGATGAGGATATTACTACAGATGTTTGTCTTGCATCAATGGGGTATATTACCATTGTTCCGCTTGTGGTAAATCAAACAGATAATGAAAAAATTGATCTGCTTGAAAATATATTATTAGGGTAAATTTTTATTACCCTTTTTCTTTTAATGAATTATAGTTCATGCTATAATAATAAAAAAGAGTTATGGGTGAGATTTATGAATTATGATGAAATGCTTTTGTTTGTAGAAGATACACTAAATTCAAACAATGGGATTAGATCCTCTAACCCTTTATTTAGCTTCAGAAATAGATTTGAGCACATTAAGAGGGTTTATAATTGGAGTGTTTTACTTTTAGAAGATTGTCCTAATTGTAATAAAGAGGCAGTTTTAACTGCAGCTATATTTCATGATGTAGGATATTCGTGTAGAAATGATAAGCATAATGAATCTAGTGCTAGGATTTTCATGGAGTATGCAAAAAAGCATAATTTTGATGAGGAATTTTCAAACCTAGTTTATGACCTTATTTTTAAGCATTCGCATAAAGCATATCTTAAAGAAGAGGGAACTCCTATTGAATTGGTTATTTTATTAGAGGCTGATTTATTAGATGAGGAGGGTGCATTAGGCTTAGTTTGGGACTTTATGGCTGAAGGAGCTAAAAGACCTACTTCATATAAGCAAGCCTTAGATTCAATTTATATTCATTCGGCACATATTTTAAATCAGAATTTTATGGTTACTCCACTCGCAAAAAAGCTATGGGCAAAAAAACAAAATTTTATCAAAGCATTTATTGAGGAGCTTTCATCTGATTTATTTTTAAAAGAATAAAGGGGTTGTTATTATGGAATTAAGAAAAAATTCAAAATCTTATTTTGATGTTGTAAATGAGAGGTTTTCTTGTAGAGCTTTTACGGCTAACAAGATTTCAACTGAGGAAATTAATGTTTTATTAGAGGCAGCTAGATTAGCACCTACCGCGGTAAATTATCAGCCTCAAAAAATATATGTAGTTGAAAATCCTAATCTTTTAGCTAGATTATCTGAAGCCACAAAGTATTTATTTAACACAAAAACATTGTTTGTTGTTTGTTATGATAAAAATATAAGCTGGCATAGAAGAAGTGATGATAAGGATCATGGTGAAATAGATGCTACTATAGCTGCTACACATTTAATGCTTGCGGCAACAGCTATTGGTTTAGGTAGCTGCTATGTGTGCTCATTTAAGGAGGCTATGGTTAGAGAAATATTGGATATTCCGTCAGAATATGAAATTAGCTGCTTATTGCCAGTTGGTTATCCAAAGGAGATTGTTCCTCATAATTCAAGAAAGGATATTGAGGAGCTAGTAATTTATAAATAGTAAGTAGTCTTTAGCTTTTAGATTATTTATGTTGAAAGGATTTTGGTTTATGGAAATTAATATAATTGGAGCTGGACTTGCTGGTTGTGAGGCATGCTATTATTTATCTAAAAAAGGTTATAAAATTAAGCTTTATGAGATGAGACCGGTTAAGATGACACCAGCACATAAAACTGAAAAATTTGGTGAGCTTGTTTGCTCTAATAGCTTAAGAAGTGATTCTTTAGAGAATGCTTGCGGTATTTTAAAAAAGGAAATGGAAATGTATGATTCTTTAATTATTAAGGCTGCAAGATTACATCATGTTGAAGCTGGTGGTGCTTTAGCTGTTGATAGAGAAGGCTATTCTCAATATATTACAGATGTGATTAAGAGTTTAGATAATGTAGAGATTATATATGGAGAAGTAACTAGCATTGATACAACTAAGCCTACAATTATCGCAACAGGTCCACTTACAAGTGGTGACCTATGCGAAGAAATTAAGAATTTGTTTGGTTGCGATGATTTCTATTTTTTTGACGCTCAAGCACCAATCATTTATGCTGATTCAATTGATTATGATAAGGTCTATTTAAAAAGTAGATATGATAAGGGAATAGCTTCATATTATAATTGTCCTATGACTAAAGAAGAGTTTGATAGGTTTTATGAAGCGTTAATCACTGCTGAGGGTGTAGAGGTTAAGGATTTTGAAATCAAGGTTTTTGAAGGCTGTATGCCTGTAGAAATAATGGCCAAAAGAGGTCCACAAACTTTAACCTTTGGTCCTATGAAGCCTGTAGGTTTAATGACTCCACAGGGAGAAAAGCCTTATGCGGTTGTTCAATTAAGACAGGATGATGCCGCTAAGGAAATGTATAATTTAGTAGGATTTCAAACTCATTTGAAATTCCCAGAACAAAAAAGAGTTTTTCAAATGATACCTGGATTGGAAAATTGTAGATTTGCTAAATATGGTAGAATGCATAAGAATACTTATATTAATGCACCTAAAATTTTAAATCCAACCTTCCAAACTAAGAAGTATCCAAATGTTTTCTTTGCGGGACAAATTAGTGGTGTAGAGGGATATGTAGAATCTGCAGCAAGTGGTATATATGCTGCTATTAATATGGATAGATTTTTAAATAATAAGGAGCTAATTGTTATGCCGTCAAGCACTGTTATGGGATCAATGGCTAATTATATTTGTAATGCATCTAGTGATGGGTTTCAGCCAATGAATGCTAATTTTGGTATTATGGATGATTTGGATTTTCAGCATAAGAAAAAGGAAAGGAAAATGCTATATGCTAAAAGAGCACTTGAGCAAATGACTAAAATTGTAGGTGAATTAGATGACTGATATCGAGTTGATTGATGATTTTATAATGTATTTAAATGGTATAAAGAGCTACTCTCAAAATACAATTGATGCATATAAACTAGATGTCCTTGAATTCTTAGAATTTATTCAAACAGAAAAAATGGCTGCTGGTTTGACAAAAATAAGAAATGAAAGAGTTTGTAAAAACTTTATAGCTTATTTATCAAATAAGGAATATGCATCATCAACAATTCATAGAAAGCTTTCTGCATTGACGAGCTTTTATAACTATCTACTTAGAGAAGAATTTGTGGAAAATAATTTCTTTGAGAATGTATCCGCGCCTAAGGTGCCGAAAAGACTTCCAAAAATGATTAAGGAATCTGAAATTGAAATGTTATTTGAGGTGTGTGACTTAGATAATAAATTAGGCTATCGTAATTATTGTTTATTAGGGTGCCTATATGGTTGTGGTCTAAGAGTTAGCGAATTGTGCAATATAAAAATTAAAGATATAGATTTTAACGAAAGAACTATTAAAATTAACGGTAAAGGAAATAAGGATAGATTTGTAGTGATGTATGAGAGCCTGGCTGATTCATTAAAGCATTATATTTCTACCTTTAGAGTTGAACTATTATATAATTCAAAGGATGAAACAAATAGATATCTTTTTTTGAACAAAAATGGTACACAGCTTACTAGAGTTGGTGTTAGGAAAATTTTAGATAAGCTTGTGCATGATTGTGGAGAAACCTTTCATATATCACCACATATGCTTAGACATAGCTTTGCAACAGCGTTACTAAATAATGGTGCAGATATGAGAAGTGTTCAAGAGCTTTTAGGACATGAAAGTCTTTCGACCACTCAAATATATACACATGTTTCTTTTGAGGCAATTAGAAGCTCATATGAAATTGCTCATCCAAGAGCAAATAGAATTAAAGATGATAAACAATAAAATTATTTGTCTTGTAATCTTTTGATTATTTTGTTATAATTTTTTTGTTTATATAGAATGGAGTTTTGAAAATGAAGAAAATTTTAGCTTTATTATTAATATTAGCATCAATAACTTTAGCATCATGTGGTAAGAAAAAGGATGATACTAAGAGAATAGATCAACCAGGTGAAGCAATAGCTTTAGACCTTAAATTAGAAGAAGCTAAGAATGGTGTACGAATTGTTGATGTTAATACATCTAAAAAGGAATATTATGATATAAGAATGGCTAATGATGCACACTCTACATTATTTGTTTATAACGTAATGCTTGATGAACAATTTGAGACTCATGGTAATTTAATTCGTGATGCACAAATTAAACCATTGATTTTTACAGCAAACATTTATGAGGAAGAAACTGTTAAAATTTGCTCTACAGTATTTGATTCTAAAGAAGGAATTACAAAGGAAGAGTTAGGTGTTTCTTTTGACATTATGGCTAGATCTTCTTGGGTTGATTCTATAAATCTTGAGGATTCATATAATGCATATGTAAATGATGGTGTTAAAAACAATTGTGTTTCTATAGTTTATTTACCATTATTTGTTGAGCATGTTGAGGATAGTAAATCTGTATTAGAGATTTATGTTATGATGCCTGTGTATTACGAGTTAACAACATGTGCTGATGGTGTAATCTCAAGTACAGCATTTGACGGTTTAGCAGTCAAGGAATTTGTGTTTACTGAGGATTACCTATTATCATCATTAAAGTAGTAAAAAATGAGTTCATACTTGGACTCTTTTTTTATGTTTTTAATAAAATATATTGCAATAGAAATAATTATATGATAAAATTACAAAGGCACAAAATACACATGCTTTTGGAGCTGGCCGTCGTGTGCAAGAAATTGATGGAGGCAAGCGTTGAAGAAAGCAGAGGACATAACAAAAATAAAATGGAGGAAAAGAAAAATGTCTGAATCAGTAGTTTCAATGAAACAATTATTAGAGTCAGGTGTTCATTTTGGACATGCTACTCGCAGATGGAATCCAAAGATGGCTAAGTATATCTTTACAGCTAGAAATGGTATTTACATCATCGATTTACAAAAGACTGCAAATGAAATCGAAAAGGCTTATGCAGCTTTATTAAACATCGTTAAGGATGGCGGAAAGGTTTTATTTGTTGGTACAAAGAAGCAAGCTCAAGAGGCTGTTAAGGAAGAAGCATTAAGATGCGATCAATACTATGTTAACCAAAGATGGTTAGGTGGTACTTTAACTAACTTCAAGACAATTAGAAAGAGAATTAAAAAGCTTCAAGATTTATATGCTATGGAGGAAAATGGTGATTTCGCTAAGTTACCAAAGAAGGAAGTTATCAAGTTAATTGCTGAACGTGAAAAGCTTGAAAAGTTCTTAGGTGGTATCAAGGATATGAAGAAGACTCCTGAGGCATTATTCATTGTTGATCCACGTAAGGAGCACAATGCAATTTTAGAAGCTCGTAAATTAAATATCCCAGTATTTGGTATCGTAGATACTAACTGTGATCCTGATGACGTTGATTACGTTATCCCTGCAAACGACGATGCAATTCGTGCTGTTAAACTTGTAACTTGGGTTATGGGTAACGCTGTAATTGAAGCTAACGGTGGAGTTGTTGAGAAGTTTGAAGAAACTGAAACTGTAAATTTAAATGAAGAAATTCAAAAGGAAAAGCCAATGAATAAGGAAGCTAAGGCTAGCAAGCCTGCTCCAAAGAAGGCAGCTGTTGAAAAGAAGGCTGAGGTTGCTGCACCAGCTGCAACTGAAGAAGCTGCTGCTGAAAAGAAGCCAGCTGCAAAGAAGACTGCAGCTAAGAAGGCTGAAGCTACAACTGATGAGGCTGCTGCTGAAAAGAAGCCAGCTGCAAAGAAGACTACAGCTAAGAAGGCTGAAGCTACAACTGATGAGGCTGCTGCTGAAAAGAAGCCAGCTGCAAAGAAGACTACAGCTAAGAAGGCTGAAGCTGCAACTGAAGAAGCTGCTGCTGAAAAGAAGCCAGCTGCTAAAAAAACTACTAAGAAGGCTGCTGCTGAAGCAAAGGCTGAATAATTATCGGAGGATACTAAAATGGCAAACATTACTGCACAAATGGTAAAAGAGTTACGCGAAAAGACTTCTGCTGGTATGTTAGACTGCAAGAAGGCTCTTGCTGAAACTGATGGAGATATGGAAGCTGCTGTAACTTGGTTACGTGAAAGAGGAATTGCTAAGGCTGTAAAGAAGGAAGGCGCAGTTGCTGCTGAAGGTCTTTGCTCTTATGCTATCAACGGAAACAAGTGTGTTGTTTTCGAATTAAATTCTCAAACTGACTTCGTTGCTCAAAATGCAAAGTTCGTTGCTTTAATTGAGCAAGTTGGTAATATTATTGTTAATTCAAATGCTTCAAACACTGAAGAGGCTTTAGCTGTTGAATCTAATGGTAAGACTTTAGAAACAATTATTTTAGAAGCTTCTGGTGTAATTGGTGAAAAGATTTCTTTACGTCGTGTTGCTCAAATCACTAAGAGTGATTCTGAGGTATTTGGTGCCTACAAGCATATGGGTGGACGTATCGTTACTATTTCTGTATTAGAAAATGGTAATGCAGAGGTTGCTAAGGACATCGCTATGCATGTTGCTGCATTAAATCCTAAATATGTTTCAAAGGCTGATATTCCAGCTGCTGAAATTGAAAAGGAAAGAGAAATCATTTTAGCTGCTGCATTAAATGAGAATGCTACATCAGCTAAACCAAAGCCTGAACAAATTATCGCAGATAAGATCGTTCCAGGTCGTTTAGATAAGAGCTTAAAGGAAAGCTGCTTATTATCTCAAGCATTTGTTAAGAATCCTGACCAAACAGTTGAAGCATATGTAAATGGTGCTAAGGCTGCTGTAAAGACATTCGTACGTCTTGAAGTTGGTGAAGGAATTGAAAAGCAAGTAACAGATTTTGCTGCTGAGGTTGCAGCTCAAACTGCCGCTTTCAATAAGTAATTTATATGGGGAGACTTTGCGCTCCCCGTTTTTTGAAAATAAAAAATAGAGAGAAGGTTGAGACTATGTATAAACGTATTTTACTTAAGCTTAGTGGAGAAGCTCTAAAAGGTGAAACTTCATCTGGTATTGATCCACAAACTGTTAAGGAAATTGCCATGCAAATTAAGGATGTCCACGACTTAGGCGTTGAAATCGGCATTGTTGTAGGTGGAGGTAATATTTGGCGTGGTAAGACTGCTGAGGGTCTTGGTATGGATCGTGCTCAAGCAGATTATATGGGTATGCTAGCTACTATTATGAATGGTTTAGCTGTTCAGGATGCACTAGAAAATATAGGTGTTCCTACTAGAGCTATGACTGCTTTACCTATCAATCAGGTTGCTGAGCCTTACATAAGAAGACGTGCTTTACGTCATCTTGAAAAGGGCAGAGTATGTATTTTTGTTGGTGGATTAGGTTCTCCTTATTTTTCAACAGATACTGCTTGTATTTTAAGAGCTGCTGAAATTGATGCTGAGGTTGTATTAATGGCTAAGAACAAAACTGAGGGAGTTTATGATAGCGATCCTCGTACTAATCCAAATGCCGTTATGTATGATGAATTAACTTTCTCTGAAATTCTTGCAAAGAATTTAGCAGTTATGGATTCAACTGCTGCATCCCTATGTAAGGATAATAAGCTACCACTTATTGTATTTAATATGAATACAAAGGGAAATATTATTAAAGCTGTAAAGGGTGAAAAGATTGGTACCCTTGTAAAAGTAGAATAGGAGAATGATATGGAAGAATTAGAAATGGTCCTATTAGAGGGCGAAGAAAAAATGGATAAGGCAATCGCTGCATATGAGCGTGAGCTTTCAACAGTACGTACAGGTAGAGCTAATGCATCTTTATTAGATTCTATTTTTGTTGATTATTATGGTGTTCAAACTCCAGTTAAGCAAATTTCTTCAATCACTATTCCTGAGGCTAATCAATTATATATTAAGCCTTTTGATAAGTCTTCAGTTAAAGATATTGAAAAATCAATTCTAGCTTCACCACTTGGATTAACACCACAAAATGATGGAAATGGAATTAGACTAATTTTACCTAAGATGACTGAAGAACGTCGTAGAGAATTAGTTAAGCTTGTAGGAAAAATGGAGGAGCAAGGTAAGGTTGCTATCCGTAATATTCGTAGAGATTTAAATGATGATATTAAGAAGCTTGATTTACCAGAGGATGATGAAAAGGGTTATTTAGATGATGTTCAAAAAATGACTGATAAGAAGATAGCCCAAATCGAGTCAATAACTGAGCGTAAGAATCAAGATTTAATGTCTGTATAATATGTATAAATAAAATCTAGTAGTTTAAGCATTTTGTATATGTTTATATGCTAGATTTTTTGTTTTAATAGTGGTATAATGGTACTGTATTATTTATTCATTTATAAAATGAATATTATGGAGGTTTTCTCATGAAAAAAAGAATTTTAACTGCAATAGTGATGGCAGCAATTTTATTACCTATAATTTTTGTTCCTGCCTTAATAGATATGTTTGAAATAGTAGTAGTTATTTTGATGTGTGTTGCTACATTTGAAGTGCTTAATATGTATGACAAAGAAAAAAAGATGCCACTTCGTGTTAAGATATTATGCATGGTGTTAACCTTTGGTTTATTTTGTTCAGTTGTTAATAATTTCTGGGCTTGTAGAGATACTTTGATTTATCGTATATTAGATTATTGGAATTTCCAATTAGATATGTTCTTTATGATTGCTATTGTATTAGTATGTTTAATGGTTTGTATGATAGTAATTCCAGAATTCGATGCTAGTGATGTTGGTAAGTGCTTTACACAAATCCTATACATAGGTATCTGTTTTGGTTCATTTATGGTATTAAGAGCTTATGGTGTAAGATTTATTGTTTATTTATTAATAATTACAATTTCTACAGATATATTTGCGTTAGTATTTGGTCTTAATTTCGGTAAGCATAAAATGGCTCCAAAGATTTCACCTAAGAAATCTTGGGAGGGAGCAATAGGTGGAACAACAGTAGCTTTAATTATTGGCTTTTGCTTCCTATTCTTTTATCCAAATTTTGCCCCTGTATTCCATGATGGAGAAAATATAAATTTCTTCGAAAAGGTATTTGATTACTCAAGCATGTCTAAAGTGGGCTTATCAATTTTCATGGTTTTATTAACTATCTGTATGTCAATTTGTTCACAGGTTGGTGATCTTGTTGCATCAAAACTTAAAAGAACATATGATATTAAGGATTTCTCAAACGTATTTCCAGGACATGGTGGTGTATTAGATAGATTTGATTCAGCATTATTTACATCTGCCATTTTCCTATTGTTTTTACATTTTGAATCTATTGTGGCACCACTTGAAACAATCTTTGATGAAATTACAAAGTTAGTAATGTAGGTGTTTTATGAGACATTTATACATAGTTGGTGCATGTGGCTCTATAGGATGTCAAACACTTGATATTGCTAGAAGCAATAAGGATGAATTTAAAGTTATAGGTTTGTCTGTTGGTTCAAATTTAGAGCTTGCTCGAAAATTAATTGAAGAATTTAAACCTGAAATTGTATGCTTTAGAAAAAAAGAGCATATAATTTCTTTATCTTATAATCCAATTATCACATATGGTGATGAAGGTCTAATTGAGGTGGCAAAATATAGTAAATATGATGATGAGGTTCTTGTGAATGCATTAGTTGGTATTTCTGGTTTAATGCCTACAGTTGAAGCTATTAAAGCTAAAAAAACTATTTGTCTTGCAAATAAAGAAACATTAGTTGTTGCAGGAGATATAATAAAGGATTTATTAATTGAAAATGATGTGAAGCTTGTTCCAATTGATTCTGAACATTCGGCAATTTTACAGTGCTTAGCCGGAGAAAGTAAAGCTGATGTTAAAAGATTGATTATCACTGCAAGCGGAGGTTCATTTAGAAATAAATCTAGAAGTGAGCTTGTAGGAGTGACTAAAAAGGAAGCTCTTGCTCATCCTAATTGGTCTATGGGATCTAAAATAACTATTGATAGTGCTACTATGATGAATAAGGGCTTTGAGGTGATTGAAGCTCATTTCTTATTTGATTTGCCTTATGATAAAATTGATACTATTTTACATCCACAAAGTATTGTTCATTCATTAGTTGAATTTAATGATGGAACAATAAAGGCAGAGCTTGGTTGTGCTGATATGCACACTCCTATTCAATATGCATTAAGATATCCTTCTCATGCATATAGCCAAGGTGAGTCATTAAATCTATTTAATTTAAATTTGGAATTCAAAGAATTGTCTAAGGATAGATTTCCATGTTTAGATTATGCTTATAAGGCTGCGGCTAAGGGCGGCATTTACTATGCAGTTTTAAATGCTTCAAATGAAGCGGCAGTTCATCTGTTTTTGAATGATCATATTGATTTTTTAACTATTGAAAAAATAATTTGTGATGAAATTAATAATAATGATTATGAAAACATAGAATATAATTTAGAGAACGTTGTTTCTATTAGTAAGATGATTATTAATAAAATTTTGTTAAGGTATGGAGTTGAAGAATAATGTTTTTTGCGTTAACGGGGGCTCCCTTAGTTATTGTTTCAATTATTGCATTTATATTTATAATTGGATTAATAATTTTGATTCATGAGGGCGGCCATTTTTTCTTTGCTAAGAGAGCAGGAATATTATGCCATGAATTTTCTTTAGGTATGGGGCCTGTTATATATAAGAAGCAATTTGGTGAAACTACATTTTGTTTACGTGCGATTCCAATTGGTGGATTTGTTTCAATGGCTGGAGAAGAGGTATCCTCTGAATTAGTTAAGAAGGGACAAAAGATTGGAATTAATCTTGAAAATGATTTAGTTTCAGAAATTGTTTTAGATGAAAATAAAGAATGTCAAATTCGTGGTGAAATTATAGATTTAGATATTTATGGTGAAAATAATGAAGAGTTATTTATTACGATAGATGATGGTATTCAATCTAGATATTTTGCTGTTAAAAGAGATGCATTCTATGTTTTTGAAAATGGGAAAAGAATGCAAATTACTCCTTATGATAGATGCTTTGAATCTAAATCTATGTGGCATAGATTTATTACAATATTTGCTGGTCCTTTAATGAATTTGTTATTAGCTATAATTATTTATATATTTGTTGCATTTTGTTCAGGTGTGCCTAACTATGATTCTACTATAATCGGTGAAATTTCTACAGGCTTAAGTGCTGAGGGAGTATTAGAGGTTGGCGATGAAATTATTTCTGTCAATGGAAATAAGGTTACAACTTGGACTGAATTTAGTGAAGCACTAGATAATGAATATAATAAATTTGAAACTACGATTACTATTGAAGTAGTTAGAGATGGTGAAACAAAATCTTTTGATTTAGAGGCAATTTCTTATATTGCATCAATTGGTGTATCTAACATTCAAGCACCTGAAAATAATACTGGTGTAGATGGTTTGATTTTAGGTAATTTAGCAGTCAGATATAAGGATGATAAAAATAAAGGTACATACCCTTTGTCCTCTGGTGATGTTTTAACAAAAATGCGTATTGATAAAATTGAAAATGGTACTGTAATTACTGGTAATGTTATTGAGCTTACTAGTGATTCTTGGAGTACTGTGATCGAGGAGTTCACTAATACTAATTTATGTAATGTTTACTTTGAATACTATTCAGTTTCAAAGGGTGGAATTGTAACAATTGAGGATTGTGAAAAAGAAGAGGCAATCATTGAATCTTATACAAATGAGGTTTTAGAAAATCAAAGAATAGAAAAGATACAACAAAAGATTGGTGTATCGCCAGACACTCATTTTAGCTTGTTTGGTGGCATTGGTGCCGCATTTGCTAATTTTTGGAATGACTTTACTTTGATTTTTAGAACATTAAAGCTTTTAATTGCACCTAGTGATGTACGTCAGGTAGGTGTATCTGATTTATCAAGCTTTGTAGGTATATTCTCTTTGGTATCTAATTATGTATCTGCTGGCTTCCTATCACTGCTTGCATTTACTGCATTATTATCTGTAAATATTGGTGTTATGAATTTATTACCAATACCTGCACTTGATGGTGGTAGATTATGCTTCTTAGGTTATGAAGCTATTACTAGAAGAAAGCCTAGTAAAAAGGTGGAAAATATTATTAACAATGTTTTCTTTGTTTTATTGATGATATTATTTGTGATAATTACGTATAACGATATATTAAGATTATTTAAGTAGTAGGAGGCTTAATTATGAGATACGATAATCCTGTTATTCTAGGTGATTATAGCGATCCAGATGTTATTAGAAAAGGGGATAACTTTTATTTGGTTGCTTCAAGCTTTAATCACACTCCTGGCGTTCCAGTATTAAAAAGCAAGAATTTGGTTGATTGGAAAATTATCAATTATGTTTTTGATGAAATTCCTTTTCCAAGATTTAATGATGTATGTCATGGTGATGGTGCTTGGGCTCCAGCTATTAGATATCATAATGGCTTATATTATGTAATTATTCCATTTCCAGATGAGGGAGTTTATGTTTCAGCTACTGATGATATTGAAAAAGGAAATTGGTCTAAACCATGGTGCTTGATAGAGGGTAAAGGTATTATCGATCCTTGTCCAATTTGGCATAAGGATAAATGCTATATGGTTGTAGGTTTTGCTAAAAGTAGAATTGGTTTTAATTCAGTTTTAGGCTTATATGAGGTTACTCCTGATTTAAAAACACAACTAACTGACTATAAAATAATATTTGATGGACATAATACTCAACCTACAATTGAAGGGCCTAAATTTAATTATAGAAACGGATATTTCTATATTATGGCACCTGCTGGTAGTGTTAAGGCTGGATGGCAGGTTTGCTTAAGAAGTAAGGACGTTTATGGTCCTTATGAGGAAAAAATCGTTATGCTACAAAATGATTCAAAAATTAATGGACCACATCAAGGTGCATTAATAGATTTAAAAAATGATGAATGGGCTTTTATGCATTTCCAAGATATGGGACCATATGGAAGGGTTGTTCATTTACAGCCCGTTAAATGGGTAAATGATTGGCCTTTATGTGGTAATGTTAGAGATGAGCTTTTAGGTGGTACTCCATTTGATAGTCACGATTATATAATTGATAAAAAATCAAGCTATTCTATTCCAACATCAGACAATTTTAAAGGTAGAGAGCTTTCTGTTATGTGGCAAACTCCTGCTAATAAGACTAGCTTATGGTATGATGTGAATGATGGCTTAACATTATATTGTGCATACCATAATGATAAAGCCTATAAAGCTTTAAATATGACTCCTAATTTATTTTTAACTAAAATAGCATTTAAGTCTTTTACTGTTAGAACTAAATGTATTTTAGATTTAGTAAACGATGGTGATGAGGTTGGTCTTTGTTATATGGGATCAAGCTATCAATATATTTGTCTTAGAAGAATAGATGGTAAGAATCATCTTCAGCTAAGACAAGGATATTTCAATCAAGACAATGATGTAATTCTATTTGATTCTATTTATCAAAATTCTGAGATTGAATTTATGATGAAATATACTGAGCCTAACATTTATCAACTAGGCTTTGATAAAACTTATTTTAAAAATAAATTTACTGCTACACCAGGTAGATGGATTGGTGGTAAATATGGTATTTATGCTAGAGGTTTAAAAACAGGAGGTAAGGCTGTATTTAAGTCTTTTTCAGTAAAGAAGGTGAAGTAATGAAGGTTGATGATCGATTTATATTAGATATAAAAAGATTAGGTATCAACGGAGAGGGTATTGGCTTTTATAATAAGCTTGCTATATTTGTTGATGGTGCAATTCCTGGTGAAGGTCATGAGGTAATGATTACTAAATGTGAAAATAAAATGGCTTTTGCTAAATCTTTAAATATTAAGAGAATCTCATCTGAACGCAAAGAGGCAGAATGCCCTTATTACGAAGCTTGTGGTGGCTGCGCTGTTATGCATATTAATTATGAAAATATGCTAAAGCACAAAAGAAATTTATTGATTGAAGCTTTAAATAGATATACTAGATTAGATGCTAGATCTTTTGAAATTAGAGCTACCGTTCAATCACCTGAACACTTTGGTTATAGAAATAAATCACAATTGCCTATTAAAAAATTTGATACTACAAAGGTTTGTATGATTAAGGCAAGAACGAATGATTTAATTCCTGTTGATAATTGTTTAGTTAATAAGAGCTTAATTAATAGGCTTAATGAAGAAATTTTAAAAATTGCTGATGAATTAGGAATTTCAAGCTATTTGTATAAATTCAGCAGAGGTATTTTAAAATATTTAGTTATAAGAGTTAATAAGAATGATGAAGCTCTAGTTTGCTTTGTTTGTCATGAAAAGAGTAAAAAAATTCAAGAGCTTGCTAAAAGGGTTATAGAGCTTGATGGAGTTAAGTCTGTTTATGAAAACTTTAATGATTCTAAGAAACAAGGTGTAATTTTTGGTAAAGAAACTAATCACCTAGAGGGCGATAAATACATAGTTGAGATGCTAGGAGATATTAAATATCAAATTTATCCAACTACATTTTTCCAGTTAAATACTATACAAGCAGAAGCAATGTATAGTACTGTATTAAAGGCATGTAAGCTTTCTAAAAAGGAAAGAGTATTAGATGCATATTGTGGTGTTGGAGCCATAGGACTTTATGTTGCTCGTATGGCTAAAGAGGTTATCGGTATTGAATATAATAAGGAATCAATCTTAGCTGCAAATGAAAATGCAAAGCTAAATAAAATAAATAATGCAAAATTCTATCAAGGTGATGCTGCGCAACTTTTACCTAAAATGATCAATGATGGTAAGGAATTTGATATTGTTATTTGCGATCCACCTAGAACAGGATTAGGAGCCGAATTTATCAACACAATACTCAAAACTCAGGTTAAGCGTGTTATTTATGTTTCGTGTAATCCAGCAACACTTGCAAAGGATTTAGAGATTTTAAGGGAAAAATATAATGTTAAATCAATAACTCCATTTGATATGTTTCCTCAAACGCCTTTAGTAGAAAGTGTAACTGTATTAGATCTTAAAAAAGATTTATAGCCTATATTTATAATCTTATCATTCATATCATAATATGGGTGATAAGATGGGAAATACAATATTAATTATTATTATTCCTTTGATTGGAACTACCTTAGGATCACTTTTGGCAATATTTATGAAAAAGGACATGTGTATGAGCCTATATAAATTTATGCTAGGCTTATCTGCAGGTGTTATGCTAGCCTCTAGTATATGGAGCTTAATTATACCTGCGATAGAAATGTCAAATAATGTGTTTCCTACTATTATAGGTATAATTTTGGGTTTTTTATTTATTATTGTTTTAAAGATTATTAAGCCTAATAATGAATCAAAAATGCTAAGTTTTACTGTGATTATTCATAATATTCCTGAAGGCTTTTGTGTCGGTATAGCATTAGCTTCAGCTCTTACAATGGAGCCTGTGCTACTTACATCTGCATATGCCTTAAGTATAGGAATTGCTGTTCAAAATATTCCTGAAGGAAGCATTGTTTCATTAAATGCACTTCACGATAATACTAAGGCTAAGGCCATACTAGATGGTTTTTTGTCTGGTGTTGTAGAGCCAATTGCTAGTATTGCTGCAATAATTTTAGTTTCTGTGATAGCTTTTATATTGCCTTATTCACTTGCATTTGCTGCAGGTGCTATGCTTTATGTTGTCATTAATGAATTGATTCCAAATGCTAATTCTTTAAGCGGAAATATTGGTTTTTTTGCAGGGTTTATTATTATGATGCTATTAGATGTCGTTTTAGGTTAAAATTTTTATTTTTAATTTTATTTTATTTATGATATAATAAATATGTTATTTTAGGAGAAATCGTATGGAAGAAAATAAGGTTAAAGAAGAGGAAGGCATAGTTAAAAAAGGCTTTTTAGGCTTTTTAATTGGTCTTGCTGTAATAGTACCTGGTATTAGTGGGTCAACTATTATGATTATTTTCAAACTGTATAAGAAGATTTTACATGCGGTAGCTAATTTTGTTAAGGAATTTAAGCTTAGTATTTTATTCCTTGCACCTATTGTTGTAGGAATGCTTATTGGTGTTGTCACTGGCTTTTTCACTGTTCAAAAGCTAGTTGATTTAATTCCGTTTGCTATAGTGTCTCTCTTTGCTGGACTTATGCTTGGTGCTACACCTTCGCTTAGAGATGAGGTTAAGCATGTTAAGATGGAAGCGAAGCATTATTTGCTGATTGTTTTAGGAGCTTGTGTTCCTCTTTTAATGGTGATTTTTTCTATTGTCTTTGCTGGAACATATGATGCTCCTGAAATGAGACTTACTGTTGACTTTAAATCTATTATTATTTATTTACTTTTAGGTATACTTGTTGCAGCTACACAGTTTATCCCTGGCTGTTCAGCAACTGCAATGTTAATGGCTTTAGGATATTTTATACCAATTATGAGCTCATTACATTTCAGTTATATTAGTAGTAATCCTTCTGTATTGTTTATTTATTTAACATTAGTTATTGGATTCCTTGTTGGCTGTGCATTAGTTGGTAAGCTATTAAATATGGTTGTGGAAAAATATAAAAACATTGTATATTTCATATTTATTGGATTATCTATAGGCTCTGTAATCGCATTATTTTTAAATATTGATATGATTACTGTTTATAAGCAATGGGGTGCTTCTGGTAAATTCCCATTCCTTGATATATTTTTAGGATTAGGCTTGTTTGTATGTGGTATACTTTTTGCATTCCAGCTTGTTAAATATATGAGAAAGAAAAATTCTCAAAAGCAAGGTAATATTGAAGAAGAAAAATTAATAGATGAAAAAGAAGAGCTTCAAGCATAATTTGAGCTCTTTTTTTATATAATTTATGGGTGATTCTTTTTTGAAAAAATATGTATTTATTGCATTAATGCCGTTGTTTTTATTATTTACAACCTCAGGTATTTCGGTTAATAAAAATACAAGCTTTATAGTTATAGAAAAAAATTCCAGAAGAATTCTAGAAGGGGAAAATTATGATGAGCAGATGCTAGTTGCATCAACCGCAAAAATATTAACTGCTATTACAGTAATTGAAAATTATAATTTAAATGAAGAGGTTATAATTACTAGTGATGATACAAATGAGGTAGGCTCTAAAGTTTATTTTGAAGAAAATGATAAAGTAAAAAGAAAAGATTTAATTTATGCATTAATGCTTAGATCAGCTAATGATGCTGCTTCGGCATTAAGTGAAAATAATAGTGAAGAGTTTATTCATTTAATGAATGAGACAGCTAAAAAAATCGGAATGAAAAATTCCGTATTTGAAAATGCTTCTGGATTAGATGAAAGAGAATATAATATTTCAACGGCATATGATATGGCCTTGTTAAGCGCATATGCTTCGGAAAATGATGAATTCAAGGCAATAGCCTCAACTCATACATATAAGTGCCATACTGAAAAGAATAGTTACTCATGGACTAATAAGCATAAGCTGGTAAAAAGCGATGAATTCTTTATTTGGGGTAAAACTGGATTTACTAAGAAAAGTAGAAGAGTTTTAATAAGTAACTATTTAATGGATGATATGGATGTGATAATAGTTACAATTAATAAAAGTGATGACTGGAATTATCATAAGACATTAATAGGCGAGCTTAGTGATTATACATTTATTACAATTTTTAATAAAGGAGTATATGATACTAAGCTAGATGTAACCTATTATATTTGTCCTGAAACAAATATAATAATTCCTATAAAAGAAGGAGAATATGAAAATATTAAATTGAAATTCATTCTTTATAAAGATAAAGCATATCTAAGAGTATATTTGTATGATGATAAAATATGTGAATATGTATTGACGATTTATGATAAAAATAGTATAGATATTAATCAAATCATAAATTTATATCAACAAAATAAGCCCTAATATGATGTGAACCCCAAAAGTTGGACTAGAGAAATCTAGAAAGATTAATGGGGTTTTTATTATGGCTAAATTAAC
>SVAZ01000006.1 GCA_015059145.1 Erysipelotrichaceae bacterium | reverse complement strand
GTGCATCTAAAGATATTAATATTTCGTTAAAATAGGCGAATGCCTAGATGAATAAATTATTTTTTAAATAAATTATTAATTTTGTTCGGAGGTAAATATGAAATTAGTAAGCTGGAATGTAAATGGTATAAGAGCTTGTAAGGAAAAGGGCTTTATGGATTTTTTTAATAGTATTGATGCTGATATATTTTGTATTCAGGAAACTAAGATGCAGGAAGGGCAAGCAGATGTTGATATTCCTGGATATTATAGGTATATGAGTAGTGCTATAAAAAAAGGCTATAGCGGTACAATGGTATATACTAAGGAAAAACCATTAAGTGTTAGATATGGTCTAAAGGATGGTAAATATAATGATGAGGGTAGAGTTATTATTTGTGAATATGATAAATTCTATTTAGTTAATGTTTATACTCCTAATAGTCAGGATGGATTAAAGAGATTAGATTATAGAATGGTTTATGAGGATGATTTAAGAAATTATCTATTATCACTTGATAAGCCGGTGGTTTTATGTGGTGATTTGAATGTTGCACATGAAAGAATTGATATTAAAAATCCAGATTCAAATCAAAGGAATGCTGGTTTCACAATAGAAGAAAGAAATAAAATGACACAGCTATTAGAATCAGGCTTTATAGACAGCTATAGATATTTATATCCTACAAAGGTGGAATATTCGTGGTGGAGCTATCGCTTTAATGCAAGAGCAAATAATGCAGGCTGGAGAATTGATTATTTTATTGTTTCAAAGGATAAGCTAGATTCTATTAAGGAAGCTAAAATACATACTGGTGTATATGGGTCTGACCATTGTCCAGTGGAATTAATTTTTGAAATTTAAACTTTGTCTTTAAAGTTTAAAAAAATATGATATAATTAAAATGATTTTTTATTTAGGGGGCACTTAATTTATGGGTGGTTTTTTTGGAGTAGCATCTAAGCATGATTGTGTTTTTGATTTATTTTTTGGAATAGATTATCATTCACATTTGGGTACTAGACGTGGTGGAATGACTGTATTTGGAGAAGCAGGATTTAATCGTGCAATTCATAACATAGAGAATTCGCCATTCAGAACAAAGTTCGAGCCTGATGTTCATAATATGAAGGGTAATTTAGGTATTGGATGTATTTCAGATTATGAGCCACAGCCTCTAATTGTTAAATCACATCATGGAACCTATGCTATTACAACTGTAGGAAAAATCAATAATATTGATGAAATTGAAAAGAAGCTAATTGGGCATAGTACATCACATTTTCTTGAAATGAGTGGTGGAGATATTAATCCTACTGAAATGGTAGCTTCATTAATCGATCAAAAGGAAAATCTTATTGATGGTATTTTATATGCTCAAGAGGTTATTGAAGGTTCTATGACAATCCTTTTATTAAATGAAAAGGGTATATATGTATCACGTGATAAGTATGGTAGAACTCCTGCGGTAATAGGTAAAAATGAGGACGGATTCTGTGTAAGCTTTGAATCGTTTGCTTATTTAAATTTAGGTTATCACGACTATAAGCAATTAGGCCCTGGTGAGATTTGTATTGTAACACCTAATGAGGTTAAGACATTAGCTAAGCCTCAGGATAAGATGCGTATTTGTACATTCCTATGGGTTTATTATGGTTATCCATCATCAAGCTATGAGGGCTTAAGTGTTGAGCAAATGCGTTATAATTGTGGAAAATATATGGCAATGAGAGATGATGTAAAGCCTGATATTGTTGCTGGTGTCCCAGATTCTGGTGTCCCACACGCTATAGGATATTCTAATTATTCAGGTATTCCTTTTTCTCGTCCATTTATTAAATATACACCTGCTTGGAGCAGAAGCTTTACTCCAACAATCCAAAGCAAGCGTAATTTAATTGCGAAGATGAAGCTTATTCCAGTTCATGATTTAATTGAAGGAAAGAAGCTTATGCTGATTGATGACTCTATTGTTCGTGGTACTCAAATGAGTGAAACGACACAATTTTTATATGAAAGTGGAGCTAAGGAGGTTCATATTAGATCTGCATGCCCACCGTTAATGTATAGCTGTAAATATTTAAATTTCTCACGCTCTAAGTCAGAGATGGATTTAATTACAAGAAGAACAATCCTAAAGCTTGAGGGTAAGATTAATGAGGAATTAATTAAGGAATATTCTAATCCTGATGGAGAAAAATATGCTAAAATGGTTGATGAAATTCGTAAGGAATTAAATTTCACAACATTAAGATATAATCGTCTAGATGATTTGAAGAAGGCTTGCGAGATTGATGAATGTAAGCTTTGTACATATTGCTGGGATGGTAAAGAATAATATTAGGGTATGGTGCTACCGCACTATACCTTTTTATTTTTTTATAGTATAATTAAATTGGGAGTGATGCTTATGAATAAGAAGACCTTGTCTATTGTAGGAACAGTAGTTATTACAATAGTTTTATTGGTTCTTATTACTAGCGTTTTAAGTAATTTTAATTTATGGGAAATAGCTTTTTCGATATTCTTAATTTTAGTATTTTTGGTGCCAGTCATTATTTTTTTTGTTTTTCTTGTAAAGGGAATCAAAGGAAGACAAGCATATGTTAAGAAATATCAAAATGATGATAAGCCTAATGTTATAAGACCTAAGAATCAGGTTTCACCTTTTAAATCGTTTATTAATATTACCGGAAATAGAATGGTTACATGCTCAACATGTGGAAGTAAGGTTGATTATGGTAATGTAAAATGTCCAAGATGTAGTGAGCCGTTAAGGGCGATTTGTCGTTGCTGTGGGAATGAGAACAAGGTAAATGGACCAGCCTGTATAGAATGTGGCAAGGATTTGACAATTAAATAAAATAAAATAAACACCATCTGCATATGATTAGATGGTGATTTTTTTATGATTTTTTATTTAGTAGGAATTAAGGGTTCTGGTATGAGCGCTCTAGCAAAGCTGTTAGCACAACAGGGACATATAGTAAGAGGTGTAGATATAGAGGATTATGTATATACTGAAAATAATTTGACTGATTGTAAGGTCGAATGCTTTAATAAGATGTCATTAAAGTCGTATTATTTTTATATTATTGGAAATGCATTTATAAATCATAGTGTCACTAAATACATAAAGCTAATGAGGTATTATTACATTGAATACGCTAGGTTTATAGCATGGTATTTTAAGAAATATAATTTTATAAGTGTTGCTGGCTCACATGGTAAAACTACAACAACAAAAATGCTTTCTACCTTATATAATTCCTCAAGCTATTTAATTGGAGATGGGACAGGTAGTGGATTAGATAAGTTTAATTTCATAATTGAATCCTGTGAATATAAAAATTCTTTTTTGAATTATAATCCTAATGTTTGTCTAATACTAAATATAGATTATGATCACCCAGATTTCTTTATAAAAAGGGATGATTATATCGAAGCCTTTAATAAGCTAGCTTTAAAATCGAAAATTGTAGTTATTAATGGTGATGATGTTAATGCCAAGAAAATTATTAAAAAGACCTATATAACATATGGATTAGATAAAGAAAATGACATAGTTTTTAGTTATATAATTGATAATGGAAAAATGCTTGTTACTATTTTGGGTAGAGCATTTACAATTCCTTTTTTAGGAAAGCATTATGCATATGACTTCGTTGGTGCATATTTAGTATGTAAGCTTGCAGGAATTACTGATGATGAAATAGATAATCGAATTAAAATGCTAGAGCTTCCTAAAAGAAGAATGGATGAGCTTACCATAAATGATTCTGTAGTTATTCATGATTACGCTCATCATCCAACAGAGCTTAAAAGTGTATATGAAAGCATCAAATTAAAATATCCTAATAAAAAAATAATATGCATATTTCAGCCTCATACTATTTCTAGAACTATATCATTAAAAAGTGAATTTAAGAGTGCACTAAAATTATTTGACTCATGTTACCTATTAAGCATATTTACAAGCATTAGAGAGGGATTAAATCAAACTATTGAAAATGAGGTTTATGAATTTTGGGGATATACATGTATTTCAAAGCTTGATGCAATCAATATAAATTTAGAGCCTAATACTGTTTATTTATATGCTGGAGCAGGCGACATTGATGGTGTTTTTTTAGAAATTAAAAATAAGATAAAAGTGTAGTCTTAGCATGTAAAACGATTTCATTAATCTATTGAAAACGCGCTTTCATTATGTTATAATTAGGCTAATATTGCGAGGTGAATCTAATGGCTAATACAACAATTTATGATGTAGCGGGTGCTGCTAAGGTTTCTTTAGCAACAGTTAGCCGCGTTATGAATAATCCTGAGAAGGTAAATCCTGAAACTAGAGATAAGGTCTTACAGGTTATCAAGGAACTTGGATATCGTCCTAATGCTATAGCTAGAGGTCTAGCTAGTAGAAGAAGTACTACTGTAGGAATTGTTATGGCTGATGTATCACGTGCATCAACTTCACAATTATTAGGTGGTATTATTGATATCGCTAAAAAATATGATTATGCCATTAAAATCTTCAGTATGAGTGAGCATGAGGATATTAAGGAAACTATGCGCGCAGTTGTAGCAGAGCAGGTTGATGGTATTCTATTTTTAAATGATGAGCTTGACCATGATCAAATGGAAATGGTTATGAATCATATTAAGGATGCTCAAATACCTATCGTTTTATGTAATGTATTATATGGTGAGGACATCCCATCAGTTAGTATAGATTATGAAAAGGCAACTTATGAAATTACTAAGGAGCTTCTAAAAATGGGTAGAAAAAAGGTATACCTATTTTCAACTGTTCGTAGATATTCAGTTAATAGCCACAAGGTTAAGGGATATTCTATGGCAATGGAGGAGGCTGGCTTAGAGCCATTAGTATTTAGAACAAGTGGAGATGTTGCTGTTAACAAGCTACATTTTGAGGAGTTTTTGAAGAACTATGATGTTGATGGTGTTATTTCTGTAAGAGATAGTATTGCTGTTAGCTTTATGAATGAAGCAATTAAGCAAGGCTTTGATATTCCAAAGGATATTTCTATCGTTGGTCTTCAAAACACTAAATATGCAATTTTATCACGTCCTAACTTGACATGTGTGGATACTCCGGTGTATGATATAGGAGCAGTATCAATGAGACTTCTAACAAAGTATATGAAGCATGAAGAGGTTACTGCTAGTAAGGTTGTATTACCTTATCAGGTTGTGGAAAGAGAATCAAAATAAATATTTCGATGATTAGATATTAAGTAGTATATTATTTATATTTTAGAGAGCTTGTGGTTGGTGAAAACAAGTATAGGATAATATATGAAATACACTCTATGAGAAAGCTTTTATTGAGTGCCATATATATTATTATATGGAACTAAGGTGGTACCGCGATTATTTCGTCCTTAGATTATTCTAGGGGCGTTTTTTATTTCATTAAGAAAAGGAGAAGATTTATTATGGGTATTTATGAGGAATTAGAATGGAGAGGCTTAATTAAGGATGTGTCAGATCCTGTATTAAGAGAAAAGCTAAATAAAGGAGGAATGACTTTTTACATTGGGACAGATCCTACAGGAGACTCACTTCATATCGGTCATTTTTCAAGCTTTTTAATTTGTAAGAGATTAAAGGATGCTGGTCATAATCCAATTGTATTAGTTGGTGGCGCTACAGGTCTTATTGGTGATCCAAAGCCAGATAGTGAGAGACCTATGATTACTTATGAAACAGTTAATCATAATTTTGAATGCTTAAAGAGCCAATTAACTAATTTATTTGGTTGTGAGGTTGTTAATAATTATGATTGGAGTAAGGATTTAAACTTTATTGATTTCTTAAGAGATTTTGGTAAATTCTTCAACGTTAACTACATGCTAAATAAGGATATTGTAGCACGTAGATTAGATGCTGGTATTACATATACAGAGTTCTCTTATATGATTATGCAAGCATTAGATTTCTGGTGGTTAAATCAAAATAAGAATGTTACATTACAGGTTGCAGGTCAAGATCAATGGGGCAATATTACAGCTGGTATTGAATTATGTAGAAAGAAATCTCAAAAAGAGGTTTATGGATTTACTATGCCATTATTAACTAAGAGTGATGGCTCTAAGTTTGGCAAGACAAATGGTAAGGCTGTATGGTTAGATATTAATAAAACATCAGCATATGAAATGTATCAATTCTTTATCAATTCAGAGGATTCTAAGGTTATTGATTACTTAAAGTTCTTAACATTCCTAACTAAGGAGGAAATTGAAGAATTAGAGGAAAAGAATAATACTCAGCCTCATTTAAGAGAAGCTCATAAGGCATTAGCTAAGTCTGTTATTACATTCCTACATGGAGAAACTGCTTATAATCAAGCTATTAAGATTAGTGAGGCTTTATTCAGTGGAAATATTAAAGCATTAACTGCAGATGAAATTGAAATGGGATTTAGTGAATTACCTTCTATTGAGGGTCATGATATGACTTTAGTAGATGCGTTAATTGAAGCTAAGCTTGCATCAAGTAAGAGAGAAGCAAGAGAATTTATTAAAAATGGTGCAGCATTAGTAAATGGTGAAAAGGTTACTGATGAAGCATTTATGATTTCTAAGGATGTCGCTATTGAAGGTAGATTCGTAGTATTACGTAGAGGTAAGAAGCTTTACGCATTAGTTAAATTTTAAGTGTAAAAATAGCATAAAAATTGCTTGTTAAGCGTTTTATGCTATTTTTATTTTTTATATTTGTTTGATTATTGAATTATATATGATATAATTCTTTTGATAATGATTTTGGGAGGCGTAACATGAAGAAAACATTAACTTATAAGATTTTAGATGCACATAAGGTATCTGAAGATTTAGAAAACAACAAGATGAGTATTAAAATCGATCACACATTAACTCAGGATGCAACTGGTACAATGGCATACCTTGAGTTTTTAAGCTTTGGTATTGATAAGGTTAAGACAGAATTATCAGTAAGCTATGTTGATCACAACACATTACAAAATGGATTTATGAATGCAGATGATCATAAGTTCTTACAAACAGTAGCAGATAAATATGGTATTGTTTATTCAAAGGCTGGTAATGGTATTTGCCATCAAGTAAATCTAGAAAGATTTGCAAAGCCTGGTAAGACTCTATTAGGATCAGATTCACATACACCTACATCTTCTGGTGTAGGAGCACTTGCAATTGGTGCTGGTGGACTAGATGTTGCATGCGCAATGGCTGGTATGCCTTTTTCAATTGTTAGACCAAAGGTAGTTGGTGTTAAGCTATTAAATAAGCTTCGCGGTGGTGTATCAGCTAAGGATATCATCATTTACTTAATTGGTAAGATGACAGTTAAGGGCGGAGTAAATAAGGTTATTGAATATTATGGTGAGGGTGTTAAATCATTAACAGTACCTGAGCGTGCAACTATTTGTAATATGGGCGCTGAATTAGGTGCTACATCATCAGTATTCCCATCAGATGAGCAAACTAGAGCATTCTTAAAGCTACAATCAAGAGAAGAGGATTTCGTAGAATTAAGTGCTGATGAGGGCTGTGAATATGATGAAAATATTACAATTGATTTAGCAGAGCTAGAGCCAGTTGCTTCTTGTCCTAATTCTCCAGATGCAGTTAAGGAAGTAAAGGAATTAGCTAATATTAAGGTTGACCAAGTATTAATTGGTAGCTGTACAAACTCAAGCTATTATGACTTTGTTAAGGTTGCTTCAATTTTAAAGGGTAAGAGAATTCATAAGGATGTGTCTTTAGGAATTGCTCCTGGTAGCCAACAAGTATTACAAATGATTACAAAGAATGGTATTTTAGATGTATTATTAGAGGCTGGTGCTAGAATTTTAGAATCAGCATGTGGTCCATGTATCGGTATGGGTCAATCACCTGCAACTGATGCAGTATCACTTAGAACATTTAATCGTAACTTCTATGGTAGAAGCGGTACAAACTCAGCTAAGGTATATTTAGTATCTCCTGAGGTTGCTGCATTATCTGCAGTAAACGGTTATATTTCATCACCACTTGGTATGGAATTAAATGATTTCTCTTTAGATGTTGAATATCCTAAGTGTGATAGCTTATTATATAAGCCAACATTTACATCTGAGGTTGTAATGGGTCCAAACATTAAGCCAATTCCTAAGTTTGCACCTATCGGTAATAGCTTTACTGCTAAGGCAATGATTACTTTAGAGGATAATATTACAACAGATCATATCATGCCTGCAGGTGCTAAGGTATTACCTTATCGTAGTAATATTGAAAAGATTTCTGAATTCGTATTCTCTAATATTGATGAGGGATTCTCTCAAAGATGCTTAGATAATGGAGCTGGTGTTATTGTTGCTGGTTCTAATTATGGTCAAGGCTCTTCAAGAGAGCATGCAGCAATTGCTCCTCGTTATTTAGGAATTAAGGCTGTTATTGCAGCATCATTTGCTAGAATTCATAAGAAGAATTTAATTAACTTTGGTATTTTACCTATTGAGCTTGCTATTGAGGCTGATTTATTAGATGAAATTGAAGTTGTTTGGAATGAAAAGGATATTAAGGTAATTAATAAGACTAAGAATAAGGAATATGCTACTTCATGTGATTTAACTGAAGAAGAATTAAGCCTTATTAATTGCGGTGGATTATTAAATACCTTCTAATTATATGAAATTAGAAATTACAAAATTAGAAAATGATTTTAATATATTAAATAATAATGAGGATTTTGTAGTAGCTAGGTATTCTTTTATAAATCGTAAAATAAAAGAATTAGATTGTTGCTTAGAAAAATATAAATATCTTTATTTTATATTAGGTTCATGTTATTTACATGGTGATTCATTTGTATATAATTATGAGTGTAATGAAGTTGAATTTAAAGAATTAAAATTATTTGTTAAAGGATTATTTGAAAAAATTATAGTTCATAAATCAAACAATAAATATATGCTGTCATTATGTGGATTAACAAATGATGCTATAGAATTATTATTAAATATTGATGATAAAAATTTGGCAAATATAATAGCTGATTTTTATATAAAAAAGAATTATTATCATAATTCCTTAAAAGAAGGAATATATGAAATAACATCTAAAGATATATGTAATAGCACCAGTGATTTTTATTATTTATTAGGATTAGAAACAATTGATATTTCTAATCTAGTAGATATTGATAATGAATTAATTTATTATTTACTATCTAAAGGTAAAAAATTATATTTACATGTTTATGAAGTAAAAGAAAAGGTAATCAAAACACTTTATATAAAATAAAAATAATTATAAAGTAGGTGAAAGTATGGGAGATTTTTTAAAGAAAAAATTTCAAGAGCTTCTTAAGGATGGATTTATTGAGCCAAGCCTATATGATGAATATAAGGTTAAGCGTGGCTTAAGAAATGATAATGGAACAGGAGTACTTGTAGGCCTTACAAAGGTATGTGAGGTTTCAGGTTATACTGTAGTTGATAATGTTAAGCAGCCTAAGAAGGGTAACTTATATTATCGTGGTATTGATATAGCTGATGTTGCTAATATGTGTGGTGATGATTTTGGCTATGAAAATACCTGCTTCCTATTATTATTTGGTCATTATCCAAATGAGGCTGAAGCTAAGGAATTTAGAGAATTATTAAGTGAGGAATATGATTTACCAGAAGGATTTTTAGAAAATATTATTTTAAAGAATCCATCTAAATCATTAATGAATCATATATCAAGATCAATATTATCTTTATATTCATTTGATGAAAATCCAGATGATATTGAGCCATTTGAATTAATTAAAAAGGCTATTTCATTAATTGGAAAAATGCCTGCAATTATTTCATATTCATTACAAGCTAAAACTCATTATTTAGATCATGATGCATTACATATTCATTTCCCTAAGAAGGAATATTCTTTTGCTGAAAATGTCTTATATTTATCACGTAATGATGGTAAGTTTACTGATTTAGAGGCAAAGACCTTAGATACATGCTTAATGGTTCATGCTGATCATGGTGGTGGAAATAACTCTGCGTTTGTTGGTACTGTAGTATCATCAACATTAACAGATTTATATTCAATGATTTCGGCATCTATGGCATCATTAAAGGGACCGCGTCATGGTGGTGCTAATATGGCTAACCTTGATATGATGAATGAGGTTATAAATGAAATTGGCTTAGATGCTACTGATGATGAAATTAATAAGATAATTGAAAAGATTTTAAATAAAAAATTCTTTGACCAAACTGGTTTAATATATGGTATAGGCCATGCAATATATTCACTTTCTGATCCAAGATGTGAATTGTTAAGAGGTGAAGCAGAAGCATTAGCTAAGGAAAAGAATCTAAAGAAATTTGAATTCTATTATAGATTTGAGAAGCTTGCACTTAAGGCTTTAAAGGAAAAGAAGGGCATGGATTGCTGTGCTAATGTTGATTTTTATTCAGGCTTGATTTATGAAATGCTTGGCATTCCACGTGATTTATTTATTCCAATTTTTGCAGCCGCGAGAATTGTGGGATGGATTTCTCACGATATTGAGAATTTATTATATTGTAATAAGATTGTAAGACCTGCAACAAAATATGTAGGAAAAGAGGAGAAATAATAATGACAGATATAGTTTTACTTCCAGGTGATGGAATTGGTCCAGAAATAGTAGAGGCCGTTTGCAGCATTTTAGATGCAGCTGGTGCTGATTTAAAATATCATACATTTGATATTGGTCAGACTTCTTATGATAAGTGTGGAGAATTAATTCCTGCTGAAACTTTAGAAGCAATTAAGAAATATAAGGTGGCTTTAAAGGGTCCTGTTACAACTCCAGTTGGTAAAGGATTCCGTTCAGTAAATGTTAATTTACGTTTAGCATTTGACTTATATACAAACTTAAGACCTGCATATTCTTTTGCAAATATTTCTAAATATCAAAATGTTGATATTGTTACAGTAAGAGAAAATACAGAGGATTTATATATTGGTGAGGAGCATGAAATTGAAAATGGCTTTGAAGCCATTAAGAGAATTACAGTTCCTGCAACTGATAGAATTATAAGATATGCTTTTGAATATGCTAAGGAAAATAATCGTAAGAAGGTTACTTGTATTCATAAAGCAAATATTCTTAAACAAACAGATGGATTATTCTTAGCTAGATTTAGAGAAATTGCAAAGGAATATCCTACTATCGCATTTGATGATAAGATTATTGATAATATGTGTATGCAATTAGTAATGTATCCTGAAAAGTACGATGTATTAGTTGCTCCAAATCTTTATGGAGATATTATCTCTGACTTAATTGCTGGTTTAGTTGGTGGATTAGGATTAGTACCAGGTGCTAACCTAGGTAAGGATGTTGCAATTTTTGAAGCTGTTCATGGGTCAGCTCCTGATATTGCTGGTCAAGGTATCGCAAATCCAATTGCTTTACTTCAGGCTGCAGTTATGATGCTTGATCATATGGGCAAGAAGGAAATTGGTAAGAAAATTACTGACGCTATTTTAAAAACTTTAAATGATGGTAAGGCATTAACTAAGGATTTAGGTGGTAGTGCTACTACTAAGGAATTAACTAACGCAATTATTGCAAATTTATAATTTAAAAAAATGGTACAGTTATTGCTGTACCATTTTGGAGGTTTATATGAGGATTGGAATATTTGGGATGGGGGCAGTTGGCTGCGCACTATTAAATGAATTATATGGATATAAGGATTTATATATATTAGCGGATGAAAATAGAATAGCTAGATATAAGGAAAATGGAATCATTATTAATGATAAGAGGTTTAATCCAAATTATACCTCTAGCATAAAGCCTGATATAATCTTTGTTTGTGTGAAAAATTATCAGCTAGAGTCTTCACTTAAGGATTTAGAAATATTTGTTTCTAAGGATACTATTATTATTCCACTTCTAAATGGTATTATGGCTCATGATATCCTTCAAGATTATTTTAAAAATAATAATGTCTTATATGGTGTAATAAATGTAGAGGCTAACAAAAAGGATAATGTTTTAAAAACTAGTAGAATCATTAATCTTCAATTTGGTGAGGAGTTTAATGAGCCTATAAAGGAATATTTATTACAAATCGATCGTTTATTAACTCAATACAATGTAAATCATATGATATACCCGTCTATGAAGAAAAGAGTATGGCTTAAGTGGATGCTCAATATGGGAATTAATCAAATATCGGCCTTATGCAATGCTACATATAAGGATATGTCTCATCCGTTATTAAAGGAATTAATGAGTGATATATTTAAAGAGGTATACATAGTTTCACAAGCGTATAATATAGGGCTTGATGAAGATGATCTAAAAGAAACAAATAAAAGATGTGAAGCATTCACATCTGATAGGGTTACATCATTGACATTGGATTTTTATAATTCTGAATATAATGAATTAGAGAGCTTTTCACCTACATTGATTAAGCTTGCTGAGGCAAAGGGTATCGATGTTCCTGTTAATAAGGTTTTATATAAGCTATTAAAAAGCTTAAATGATAACTTAAAAAATAAATAACGAAAAGGACCAATCAAATGATTGGCCCTTTTCGCTTTTTTGGGAGAGATTATTTGAAAAGTCAATTTCTACTTATATAATAGCACTTATGAAAGCGCTTGTCAAATATTTTGTCAAACTTTTTTAAAAAAATTAAAATGTATGTTATAATACTAACCGAGGTATATATTATGCAACGTAGAAGAATAATTATGGAATTAAGAAATACTGGCAAGCTTAAGGGTGTTAAGCCTTGCATAGTTTATTTAAAAAGAAATATGGGTAAGATATATAATGAGGGTCAAGCTGATTTTGTTATGAGCATGAATAAAACTATGCTTCACTTCCAAAAGCTATCTTTATTTTTAAGACGCCTTCAGCCAAAGGAAGATTTTAGCATTGATTTAAGAATAATGGAAGCATATGCATTTACAGTAAGGAGCTTTAATAATACTTTAACTTTATTTGATAGAAATAAAAGATTTATTGAAATCCATTATCATAAGGGTATTGCTGACACCTTTACAACTGAGGACAATATTGATAGAATTATTAAGGTTTTAGAGGAAATGGGTATTAAGCAAATAAATTTTGAAAAGGATGTGATGGGTAATGAAGAACCTGACACAGAAGGAGAAGGAACTAATTAAGAAGTTTGAATCAAAGAAAAAGACAAATAGCTTTGATTCAAAAAAAGAAATGTATCTTAAGCAAACTGATAGAAATTATAAGGATGGTGATCGTAATTGATTAAATTAGGCGATTATAATACCTTAAGAGTCATAAGAAAATCTGATTTAGGATATATGCTTACTGATGGTAAGGAAGAGGTACTAATGCACTTTAAGCAAGCTACAAAGGAATTAGCTGCTGATGAAGAGCTATCAGTATTTATATATTCAGATAAGGAAAAAAGATTAACAGCAACACAACAGGAGCCAACTGCGACTATTTCAAAGGCTGGATATGCCGAGGTTATAGAGGTTATGAGTGGTGTTGGTGTATTTGTTAACATAAATACGCCTAAGGATATTTTAATATCAAAGGACTATCTTCCATTTGATGAAGCTCTTTGGCCAGTGGCTGGTGATAAGTTATTTATTAGGTTAAAGGTTAAAGGTAATATTTTAACTGGTAAGCCATTAAACAGATTTGAAATTAAAGAGCTAAAAGCAAATATTCAATATGCTGAGCGTGAAGAGGTATTAGGAAATGTAATTAGAATTGCTGAAAAGGGATTAGGTATTATTACTGTACATAACATGTATGTTTTCGTTCCAAATTCACAATTCAGAGGAAGCTATAGATTGGGTCAAGAAATTAGTGTAATAATAACTAAGAACTTAGACGGTGAATGCTATGGAACGCTGAATACATTAAAGGAAAATCTAATTGATGGTGATAGACAAATAATTTTAGATTATATGAATGAGCATCATGGCATCATGAAGCTTACTGCCAAGTCAAGCTCAGAGGATATTGAAAAGATATTCAGGATGAGTAGAAAGGCATTTAAACGTGCTTATGGTGGATTATATAAGGATAGAATTATAGACTTTGATGATGATAAAACCTTTATAGTTAAATAATAAATGGATTTTTTAATCCATTTTTTATTTCTTAAAATTTTAAAAAATTTTTATGAATTATATTGAATTTATTAAAATGTTGTCATATAATATAAGTAAAGAAGGAGGTATATTATGATTGAATTTTTTGACATTGATACCTGTAAGGGTACAGCATCTATCTATGAAAATCATATAACCTTTAATAAAAGCATGTTGAAATATTTTATAGATGGATATAAGGCACGTGTTGGAATAGATAAGGAAAATTCAAAGCTATATGTCTTTGTATTAAATAAGGACTATGCATTAAGTGGAGAAATTCCTGAAACATCATTGTTATCAATATCAATTTCTAAGACATATGCTAGAATATGCTCAAGAGCTATGGTAGAATATGTGTGTAAGACATTTGATTTGGTTGTGCCTAAAAAGGATTATATTCGATATGATGCAACCTACGATGACAAAAAGAAAGCTATCATAATTGATATGAAGGGAGATATGTAGGAAATGATGGTATGGATTTGGCTAGCAATATTTGTTATTGCGGTAATAGTAGAGGCTGTGACACAGGAATTTGTGTCTATATGGTTCGCTGTAGGAGCCTTAGTAGCACTTGTTTCATCATTTGCTCTAGAAATATGGGCTCAAATACTTATTTTTAGCGTTGTTTCTTTACTTGCCTTAGCATTTACTCGTCCTTTAGTTAAAAAGATGACTGAAAGAGCAATTAGACATACAAATGTTGATGAGTTTGTAGGTAAGAGAGTTAAGTTAGATAAGGAAGTAACAAAGTATAACGCTGGTGAAATAAAGGTGAATGGTATTGTTTATTCTGCAGTCCTTATGGAGGATGTAGAGGAAGCTATTGAAGAGGGTAGCATTGTAGAGGTTGTTACTCTTAGAGGTAATAAAATAGTAGTTAAAAAAATAGAAGAATAAGGGAGAAAAGAAAATGTTTTTAAGTGGTCAAAGTACATATGTTTTAGTTGCTGTTGTTGCAAGTATTATTGTATTAGTAATAGTAGCTTATTTAATTTCAAGAATTAGAATTGTTCGTCAAACAAATAAATATATTATTGAGCGTTTTGGTGGTTATCACGCTACATGGAGTGTAGGCTTCCATTTCTTAGTTCCATTTATGGATAAGATTGCTTACATTGTTTCAATGAAGGAGCAGGTTAAGGATTTTGATCCACAGCCAGTTATTACTAAGGATAACGTTACAATGCAAATTGACTCAATTGTATTCTATCAAGTAACTGATCCTAAGCTATATGCTTATGGTGTTGAAAATCCAATTTCAGCAATTGAAAATTTATCTGCAACAACATTACGTAATATCATCGGTGAATTAGATTTAGATGAAACTTTAACAAGCCGTGATATCATTAACACAAAGATGCGTTCAATTTTAGATGAGGCTACAGATCCATGGGGTATTAAGGTTAATCGTGTAGAGGTTAAGAATATCTTACCTCCAAAGGATATCCGTGATGCGATGGAACGTCAAATGCGTGCTGAGCGTGAGCGTAGAGAAAAGATTCTTTTAGCAGAAGGTGAAAAGAAGTCTCAAATTTTACTTGCAGAAGGTAAGAAGGAATCTCAAATTTTAACAGCTGAAGCTGATAGAGAAGCAATGATTCGTAAGGCTGAGGGTGAAGCACAAGCTATTCTTAAGGTTAAAACAGCTGAAGCAGAGGGTATTAAAATTACTCGTGAAGCAGAAGCAGAAGGTTTAAAGCTTTTAAAGGAAGCAAATGTTACTGAGGCAGTATTAAAGCTTAAGAGCTATGAAGCTATGCAAAAGGTTGCAGATGGTCAAGCAACAAAGATTATTGTTCCATCAGATATGCAAAATTTAGCAACTACAGTTACAGCTATTAAAGAGATAGCAAAGGATAAATAATTAAAATTCCCCTAGGAAATCTAGGGGAATATTTTTTTGCAAAAAAAGAATAAAAAGACTTGCATTATGATTTATTGTTATGCTATAATAAACAAGCGTTGACGGATGGTCCGGTGGTGTAGTGGTTAACATGCTAGTCTGTCACACTGGAGATCGCGGGTTCAAGTCCCGTCCGGACCGCCATTATTTTTTTTAACCGTCAACTTAATATACATGCATCCATAGATCAATTGGATAGATCGTTTGACTACGGATCAAAAGGTTAGGGGTTCGAGTCCTCTTGGATGCGCCATATAGAAGTGATTATTAAGCCGGATTTACTGCTTGATATTTAATAGATTGACTATTCGTGAGGGATAGTCATTTTTTAATTTTATATGCAAAAAAATGCAGCCTAAGCTGCATTTGTTATTTTAACTCCATATATTGACAATTAATTGAGTCTAATGGATATTCGACTGTAGTGCCAAGCTCTTCACATACATGGATAAGCTTGTTGTTTTCAGTCCATCCAGTCCAAGTAGCCAAATTATTCTTGATGAATTGATGTTATGATTTCATTAATTTGCTCTTGTTCTAGTATTATATTTTTTGAATATATTATTTCATCTTGATAATTAATGATTTTAAAATTTCCCATCTTAGTTGTATGACCTCTCCTAGTAGTCAATCCACCTACGATTATCAAAATCATACCTATTATTAGAAGTGCTATACCTAAGCCAATTAATTCATAAACGAATGGGAATATTGAAATTAAGAATATTAGTATTCCTAATCCTATTAGACCAGCATTAATTTTTTTTTGAGTATTATGATTTGCTTCGTATCTTATTAACGCTATATTATCCTTCATAATACTAGTATATTTTATTTCATCATTATAACTGATTTGATCATTTTGATTTTCGCAATCAATTATTGAAATATAATCCTTTTCGACAATCATCCTAACTTCTTCATTTATTTCTTTGTCTTGTGTTTGATGTAATACTAGTTCTTTCATATTATTTAAGCTCCATATATTGACAATTAATTGAGTCTAATGGATATTCGACTGTAGTGCCAAGCTCTTCACATACATGGATAAGCTTGTTGTTTTCAGTCCATCCAGTCCAAGTTGTAATGACTGTTTTATTTGCTGATATTTCCTTTAGGAAGTCTAATAGATCTATATCAGTATCCTTTTGGTATAAAATAGTTTTTTTATCGATTAGAATTTCTTGAGGCTTATAGCTTGCTAAAAATCCTCTAATAAATTCATAGACATAATTAGCATCCTTTCCTTCTGGAATTTGCTTGCCTAAAATGTTGTCCAGATTTAAAATAGGTATTCCCTTGTCCTTAGAATAGTTGTGAAGAAATTTAGATTTTCCAGAACCTGGACGACCTATAATTAAGAGTAAATTGTGTTTTTCTGATGACATACTAAAATCTCCTTTGCTTATTAATTATTTTACAATCGAAACTATTAACTCTATTATATCATTATATACATTTTTAGTAAAGGAATTGAAAGTCTTTTATTTTATTTTTTTTAATCATTTATAAATTTTTAAATGAATGCTATAATTATTGTGTAATTAAGAGGTGATGATTATGTTTTATTTGTTTGATAATGTAATACATAAAGATATAATGTCTATATTTTTAGATGGATGTAATAACTGGATTGAATTTAAAAATAGTTATAAGGCTAATACTTTTAAATCATCATTGTGCTCTTTAGCGATAGAATATGGTTTCACTGGTAATATATGGCAATCATTTTTAATTTATTCCTTAATGTTTAATGATAATGCTTATACTAGAAGTATAGAAAGAAATATAAATGCTAGCACATTTAATTTAGTTGATTTTGATTTAGAGACTTATTATAAAATGTATACCTATAAGCTTGATTTACAGGAAATAGAGAATTTTGATTATTGTACAAGGACTACAGATATTTCAAAGATAGTTAATGAAATAAAAAATGATATTAAGGATATTAATACATTTAAGTCTTCAATTTTAAATTTCTATAAAACAAAAGGGTTAGCTGATATGGCTATCTATAAGGCATTTAGAGTTGAAGATGGAGTATTGTCCCCAATATATAATGTTTTAGATGTCAGCTTTAATGATTTAATTGGTTATGATTATCAAAAGAGCTTATTAATTGAAAATACAGAATGCTTTATTAATGGGAAGCCATGTAATAATGTTTTATTATATGGTGAATCAGGTACTGGTAAATCAACATCTATTAAGGCATTATTAAATACCTATTATGCAGCAGGCCTTAGAATTATAGAGGTATATAAGCATCAAATGGAGGAAATATCTAAGATTATACATACCTTAAGAGCTAGACCATACCATTATATAATTTATATGGATGATTTATCTTTCGAGGAGGATGAAATTGAATATAAATACTTAAAGAGTATTATTGAGGGTGGAATCGAGCCTAAGCCAAATAATGTAGTTATTTATGCTACATCTAATCGTAGACATTTAATTAAGGAAACATCTATAGATAATTTAGCTGATGATCTACATCGTAACGAAACTCAAGCAGAAAAGCTTTCCTTGGCTTATCGCTTTGGTTTACAAATCTACTATAGCTCATTATCACCTAAGGAGTTTAGAGCTATGGTAAAGGAGCTTGCTAATAAGAATGATATTAAGGTGGAAGAAAGCATTTTAATTCAAGAGGCTAGCAAGTGGGAGCTTAAATATGGCTCTTTATCAGGAAGGTGTGCTGCTCAATTTATTAGCTATTTAGTTAATAAGTATCAATAAATAAATACACGAGTTTTCGTGTGTTTATTTTTTAAGGAGGAATTATGGATAAGATAATTAAAGAAAACGAAAGAAGAATAGAACGCTTTGATTCTAAATATTACTTAAGCATAAAGAATTATTCTATGGCTGCAGCTATTAGTGCTTTAGAAACGACTAATGAAATTCAAAAGAGTTATTTTAAATGGGCTAATGAAAAGCATTCAGTCGGAGATAATATTCTAAGGCTGTATGCACTTCTTCAGGGATTGTTTGTTTCAGTAGATTCATTATATTCTTTAGCTTTATCCTTAACTAAGAGTAAAAGCTTTATTAATATTAATAATAACAAGGATTTAAGACAATTGAGATATATAAGAAATGATGTTGTTGGTCATCCTTCTAATCGTGTATTTGATAGTGATACTTTAGCTTATTGTATTTTAGATAATGAGTCTATTACTCCACAAACATTTTCCTACGATATCTATACAAAGGATGACGTAATTAAAAAGGAAATAAATGTTATTGATATTTTGAAATCATATTATCAGGAGGCTAATTCTTTACTGGATGAGCTTTACAAGCTTGCGGCTAATGATAAAAATAAAACATCATTAGAGGCTTATATTTCGGTAGTGGTTGATGACTATTATATGAATAGAGATTATTTAGCATCGTTTGATAATTTTATTAAGGAATATAAAAAGCTATATCCTAATTCTAAGAAGGAGCAGCATAGAGTTTTATGGAGAAAGGATTTAATAGATAAGCTTGTTAATTATAAGGCGGCTACTATGGAGGAAAAGAACGTAATATTTTACTGTATAGGCTTAGAGCTTATCAAAATATATGAGCTCGTGTATAAATCAAAATACAAGGTTGAAACATTCAAGCAAACGCCTATGTATATTTCTTCGTTATATAGATTTTTAAATAAGAACAAAAGTATGTATTCATATTTGGATTATTTAGATAATTCTAATCATCCGTTATTTATAACATCTATTAAGGCTTTGAAAAAGGAAGCGACAATCAAAAGAGTAAATGGTGCAGTTTCATATCTAGATATGATATTAAAGCAATATGAGAAAAATGAGCATGATATGGTTTATGCACTTGTTTTACCTATAAAGGAATATAAAAGAAAAAAATAACGTTTTCTGTTTTAAATAGCAAATTATAGTGATATAATTACTTTGTTTTGGAAAAGTGAAGGTGTGTATTATGGAAATTAGAAACATAGCTATTGTTGCCCATGTAGACCATGGTAAAACAACATTAGTAGACAAGCTATTAAGAAGCTCTCATACATTTAGAGATAATCAGGTTGTTCAAGAAAGAGTAATGGATTCTAATGCTATAGAGCGTGAGAGAGGTATTACGATTTTAGCAAAGAATACCGCAATTAAATATAAGGATACAAAGATTAATATTTTAGATACTCCAGGTCATGCTGATTTCTCTGGAGAGGTAGAAAGAATTATGAAGATGGTTGATGGTGTCGTTTTAGTTGTAGATGCTTATGAAGGCACAATGCCACAAACTAGATTCGTTTTAAAGAAAGCATTCGAAGCTCATTTAAAGCCTATAGTTGTTATTAACAAGGTAGATAAGCCATCAGCTAGACCACTAGAGGTTATTGATGAGGTGCTAGAGCTATTTATAGATTTAGGCTGTGATGAGGATGAACTTGATTTCCCAGTGTGCTATGCATCAGCTGTAAATAATACATGCTCACTTGAAATGGATTTATCAACTCAAAAGGTTGGAATGGATCAGTTGTTAGATATGATTATAAAGCATATCCCTGCTCCTCAAATGGATAATGATATGCCATTACAGCTACAGCCTGCACTACTTGATTATACTGATTTTGTGGGTCGTATTGGTATTGGTAGAATTACAAGAGGTACTATTAAGCTTGGTGAGTCTGTCTCATGCTGTAGGCTTGATGGTAGCATTAAATCATTTAGAGTACAAAAGCTTTATGGATTTCAGGGATTAGAAAGAATTGAAATTAATGAAGGATATGCCGGAGATATTGTGGCGGTAGCTGGTTTGCCAGATATTTCTGTTGGTGAAACTATTTGTACTCAGGGCCAAGAGGAGGCTTTAGAAAAGCTTCATATTTCTGAGCCTACAGTACAAATGACATTTGGTACAAATACATCTCCATTTTGTGGTAAGGATGGGAAGCTTGTAACCGCAACAAAAATCGAGGAAAGACTTTTTAAAGAGGTACAAAAGGATGTGTCTCTTAAGGTGGAAAGATTATCTGGTTCAGAGGAATGGATTGTATCAGGACGTGGTGAATTACATTTAGGTATATTAATTGAAAATATGAGACGCGAGGGATATGAATTTCAGGTTTCTCGACCTAGAGTTATCATGAAGGAAATTGATGGCGTTTTATGTGAACCATACGAATACTGTGTTATTGATTTACCTAGTGAATGTGCTGGATCTATTATTGAAATGATGGGTAACCGTCATGGTAGTATGGAAACAATGACTAATACTGAAACTCAGACTAGATTAATATATAATATTCCATCTCGAGGATTGATAGGCTTTAACACTGATTTTATGACATTAACAAAAGGATATGGTATTATCAATCATAGCTTTATGGATTATCGCCCAATGGAAAGCGTGAGCGTTGGTGAAAGAAATACTGGTGTATTAGTTTCTATGGCTCAGGGTCAATCTACTGCGTATTCTATAGGCGCGCTTGAGGATAGAGGAAGTATGTTTATCTCTCCAGGTGAGGAAATATATGAGGGTATGATTGTCGGTGAGGCTAATAAGGATTTAGATTTAGCTGTTAATGTTGTAAAGGCAAAGCAGCAAACAAATACTCGTTCTTCTAATAAGGATACAACAGTTGTTTTAAAGAAACCGAGAGTTTTAACGCTAGAGGCTTGTTTAGAGTTTATTAATGAGGATGAGCTTGTAGAGGTTACTCCAAAGAATATTCGTTTACGTAAGAAAATTTTAGATACTGTTGAACGTAAGAAATATGATGCAAAGGTAAGATCAGAAAAGAATAATTAGAAAAATCCCCTAGTGATAGGGGGTTTATTATTTTAATTTTCTTGTGTTAAAAATATTGTAGATTTTTCAATTTTATTGTATAATTTACATAATAGGAAGTTCGATACTAACTATTAAGAGGTTTGAAAGGGGTATTAAAAATGAAAGGGAAAGTAAAATGGTTCAATGCTGAAAAGGGATACGGATTCATTGTATCTGAAGAGGGTAATGATGTATTTGTTCATTTTAGCGCAATTGTAGCTGATGGCTATAAGTCATTAGAAGAGGGCCAAGAGGTTACCTTTGAGGTTGAGAATGGCGATAGAGGCCAATTAGCAAAGAACGTTTGTAAAGCTTAACTAAGAAAGGGAATTAAGAGCCAGTGCTCCTGGCTCTTTATTTTTCTTAGAAAGGAGGATATTTATGTTTAAGATATATACAAGTGGTTTAGAGTTTTTAAAAGAGAATAAGGATATATTAAATAAAAATATCCTTGATACCTCATTTTTCTATACTAATGCAAGGAAAATGAATGGCTTTACTAGAGAAAACTATTTGATTAAGGTTTACTCTAATAATAAGGCTTTGCTATTATGTCAATACTATCCATATAATCTTTTGTTATTTGGAGATGTATCATTATGTAAGGAAGCCTGTGATGTTATTTGTGATCATAATTTATTTTTTCAAGCTGTATTAACAACTCAGAATATTTATAAGGAATTTTATAAGCATTATGAAGCTAGAATGGGTGGTAGTCATAAGGTTAATATGTCTATGGACATAATGTATCTTGATGAATGTGCAGATATTGATACTACTGATGTTATGGCTTGTACAGCTACGGATAAGAAGGCTTTATATAGCTTATGCAAGGAGTTTTCATTAGAGGCATTAGGACGTGCTGATGCTAGTGGTATAAAGTCTTTGGTCGACGATTATTATTTTAATTTTTATTGTGTGAAGGAAAACGATGAAATTGTTTCAATAGCTAGAAAAACTAGAGAAGATGAAACTATATGCTCTATATCTTATGTTTATACTAAGAAAAAATTTAGATCTAAGGGCTATGCCAAAAAGGTGGTAGGTAAAATTTCAAAGGATATTTTGTTTGATGGAAAGACACCTTATCTATATGTAGACAAAAATAATCCTATTTCTAATCATACTTATTCAAGCCTTGGCTATAAATACGGTAATTCTAAATATGAGGTTGAATATATGTCTGATAGTGTTAGAAGCCTATTAGTAGCGGGAGGCTGCTTTTGGTGTATGGCAAAGCCGTATTATGAATATGATGGAGTTCGTAGGGTTTTGAGTGGCTTTGTTGGTGGGGATACTATTAATCCAACATACGAGGATGTTAAAGCAGGTAAAACTAAATTTAAAGAGGGTATCCTTATTGAATATGATAGCAATGTAATTTCTTCGACTCAGCTTATTGATATTTATTTTGATACAATTGATCCGTTCGATTCTGAGGGGCAATTTATTGATAGAGGTAGCAATTATACATGTGCTATTTATTCTGATGATCAAACTGTCATTTATTATTCTCATGAGGTTATGGGTAAGCTGGAGGAGCAGTATAATAAGAGTGCTCGTATTCCTGTTTTGCCTAATGCAGTTTTTTTCAAGGCTGAGGAATACCATCAGGATTATGCACTTAAAAATCCAGAACTAATGGAAGAGGAATTAATCAAGTCTGGAAGGAAAAATAAATAGCAAATATTAAATCACACTCATACAATAAAACGGAGTGTGATTTTTTATGAATGGAAGTATTGTTGCGTTAATAACTCCATTTAAAAATAATAAAATAGATTTTAAAGAACTGGATAGACTATGTAGTCTTCATCTGGAAAAAAACACAGATGGACTATTATTACTTGGCACAACTGCAGAGGCCGAAGCACTAAGTGATGATGAAAAGGTTAGCGTTGTAAAATTTATTTATGAAAGAGTTTATAAAAAGATTGATATAATGGTAGGAATAATATCAAACATTACTGAGGAGGCTGTAAGATTAGCAGGCCTTTTTGATGATTTTGATGTAAATTGCTTTTTAGCTATAAATCCATATTATAATAAAACAAATACCTCTGGACTTTTAAAGCATTTTACGTATATAGCTGATCATATAAGGAAGCCTTTGGTTATTTATAATGTTCCCAAGAGAACTAGTATGAATATTCCCATTGATGTGGTAAGTGCATTATCTTATCATAGAAATATTGTAGGAATAAAGGAAGCCTCAGGCGATTTTTTATATCAGCTGCAAATAGCTAATTTTATTAATGATGATTTTAAGCTATATAGTGGTGATGATTCTACAATGCTACTATCTCTTTATTTAGGAGCAAGTGGTGTAATTAATGTTATAGGAAATGCATTTCCTAGTGACATCAGAAAAATAATACAGTTATTTAAAACCAATGATTCTCTATGCAAAGAGATGTTTTATAGGCTGTTTAATCTTATTAGAATCATGTATGCTGAGGTATCTCCTATTGGTATTAAGTATGTAATGTATTTACTGGGATATAATACTCTTGAATATAGGCGCCCGCTTGATAAACCATCTAATTATTTAAAAAGATTATTAGAAAATGAAATGTATATCCTGTTGGAAAACGAATGATTTATTATAGCTGCTTAATTGACTATGTAAATAATATATATTAAAATATAATATAATATAATTATTTTAATTAGTACCATAAAAAACTACAGGGTGAGTTGTATGAAATTTAGAAGATTTTTTATTGGCATAGTTTTAGTGTTTTTATTAGTATCTACTACTATGCTTGCTTCATGTAAGAAGGATAATGGATTTGAAGATATTACAAAGCCAAATACTGGTGATGTAGAAGAAGATAAAAATGAAGCAGATAAGGATGACAATCAAATACAGGAGGATGTTCAAGCTCCACAAGAGCCTGACGTTGAGGATGATGCTTTAATAGAGGATGATACTGATAAGGAAAAGGTGGAAGAAATCGCTTCAACTAATTTAGGTCTTACTGAAGGGCTTTTAAAAAATGGTACAGGTAATGTAGTTACAAGTGGGGAGTTTAATTTTATTGAGGTTAGTGGATTAAATGAAGCTGCTTATTTTGAATTTATAAATATCGAAAATGCTGATTCATTTAATGTATATATAAAGGGTACAAATGATACTGATTATAAATTGCTTTACAAAGAAGATTTTTATGTAAGACAATTAACGGAAACTACCACAAGAATAGATTTATTTGGCTTAGCTAAGGGTGATTATGATGTTAAGCTAATTCCAGTAGTTGATTCTACTGAAATGGAAGGCTGGAAGGCTATTTGCGAAATTAATGTAGTTGAATATGATAGATCTGGATATGCTCATTTTAAATACAGTGATGGTGTTGGTGCATATAACGATGATGGCACATTAAAGGACGATGCTATAGTTATTTATGTGACAGAGGAAAATAAGAATACCGTTATGACTGATGTATGTGCTGAATATGACTTAGATATGTTTAATATTCCTAATTATTTTTCTAATAGCTGGTATAATAAAGAAGCCTCAGGTATAGGCTGGTGGCTAAATAATTCTCAATACACAATGTGTGTGAAAAATGAAAATGGTACACTTAATGCTGAATCAAGCAGTAACACATATAGCCCAACTGGGAAAGATTTAGGCTTCCGTAGTATTTCTAGACCAGTTGTTGTTAGGTTTATAGGTACTGTAACAACACCCGAGGGTGCAACCTCATATAATTCTTCACATGAGGGTGGAACAGTAGAAGAAAACGGCCACATGGTTAAAATGAAGAATTTAAAGAATGTTACATTAGAGGGTGTAGGCTTTGATGCAATAATTGAGGGATGGGGCTTTCATTTTATATGTGATGATACAACAGGAGTATATGGGAAGAGCTTTGAGGTTAGAAATTTAACATTCAAAAATTATCCAGAAGATGCAATAGGGATGGAGGGTCAACAGAATGATAATATTCTTGTTGCTCCAGTAGAGCGTTGTTGGATTCATCACTGTACGTTCTTTGCTGGATATTGTGAAAATCCTGTGGAAAATGATAAACTCTATGGAGACGGAGCTTGTGACTTTAAACGCGGTCAATATTATACTATGAGCTATTGCTATTATGAGTATTGTCGTAAATCTAATTTAATTGGTTCAAGTGATACATCACTTCAATATAATATTTCATTCCATCACAATATATGGTATAATTGCGAAGGGCGTATTCCATTATTGAGAAAAGCAAATTTCCATTTTTATAATAATTATATATATGGTGACTTATCCAACGGTATAACACAATTAGGATATGTTCATTCCTTGCGTGCAGATTCATATATGTTTTCAGAAGGAAACTATTATGAGGGCTGCAAGCAGATTAGTGATGGTAAATCAAATAGTGGTAAGATGTTTAATAATATATATCTAGCATGTCTTAAATCAAATACATCAAAAATGATATATATTAATAGAGAAACAGCTGTAGAAAACAGCTGTGCATATAATGATATAGATTATTCAAATTTTGATACTAATCCTGAGGTATTTTATTTTGATACTATAAATAAGGTGTCTGATTGTTATCTTACAATACCAATGGTAGCTAGAGAGGAATGCTTGAAATTTTCAGGCTCTTATTATAGAACGATTCTTAATCAAGCAGCTAGAGATGCAAGCATTCAATCAAATAAATACAGCATTTCTACTGCAGTTGATTTATGTAGTGGAGCTTATGAAGCGTCATTATCAAGTGATACAGGCATATTATATACTAATGCTAATAAAGGTAGATTTATGGGACAAGGTATTACATTTAGATTATCTGAATATGCTAAGGTTAATTTAAATGCGACATCAGGTACAACAGATGCTGATCACAATGTTTATGTAGTTTCTGAATTTGGTCAAATTATGCTACATGAGTCTGGATCAGTAGTTTTAAAGCCTGGGTTGTATTATATATGCTCAGCTTCTGTAGACAAGGAAACTAAGGTTACTAAGTTGACGTTTGAAAGATATGCAAATTAAGGAGAGAAATTAATGAAAATGAAAAGAATACTTTTTGGAGGTATTATGCTATTGATGGCATTTTTTATGGCATCATGCGATACTAAAGATAGTCCAAAGGATAATAACGACGATAATATAAATAACAATGAGATAGAAAATAATAATAGTAATTCAAATGAGACAGGCACTCCAGTGACTGATAACTCCAATTTAAACAATGACGAAAACACATCTACAAATGATTCTGGTAATCAAGGTACAGGAGCAGGTGATTCTAATGAGCAGGTAACACCATCTAATCCTGTATGGGATAGTGTTAACTCATCTAGCTCAATTAGCATTAAGCGCAGTGCGGGACATTTGGAGAGTGCTTATATTGAATGGACAGGTGTTAGCTCTGCAATTAGCTATAATGTTTATTATAAAGAGGAGAATGCTTCAAGCTACTCTAAAATAGATACTCAATTAATTAGATTATATTCAGATCATTTAAGAGCCGATGTGGTTGGATTAAGAGCTGGAAATTACACTTTAAAAATTGCTCCAGTTTTTGATGATGGAGAGGGAAGTGATGCTGCAACTGCAAACGTAACCGTTGCAGCTCATGATAGATCAGGCTATGCCTTTGTAGATGGAACATCTTCAGGCGCATACAACAATGATGGAAGCTTAAGGAGTAATGCTAATGTTATTTATGTTACACAAAAGACTAAGGACTCAGTTTCGTTGACTTCTGGAACAACAACATTTACTGGAGTTCAAAATATCATTGCTGCACACAAAAAAACAATTACTACACCATTGTGTGTTAGATTTGTTGGTAATATTACAGATCCATCTGTATTAGAAAAGGGAGACCTTTTAATAGATGGAGCTACTAATGGTATTACATTAGAGGGTATTGGTGAGGATTCTGTAATTAATGGCTTTGGTATTAGAATTAAGGGCTCATCTAATGTAGAGGTTAGAAATCTTGCAACTATGAATTGTAATAGTGAAGAAGGAGACAACATAGGTTTACAACAAGAAAATAATCACATTTGGGTTCATAATTGTGATTTCTTTTACGGAGATGCAGGTAGTGATGCAGACCAAGTAAAGGGTGATGGAGCGTTAGATACTAAGTTATCTACATATGTCACTCATTCCTATAATCATTTTTGGGATTCAGGTAAATCTAATCTACAAGGAATGAAGGCAGAAACAGTGGATAATAAAATAACATATCATCATAATTGGTATGATCATTCTGATTCTAGACATCCACGTGTAAGAACTTGTACAGTTCATGTTTATAATAATTTCTTCGATGGAAATGCGAAGTATGGTATTGGTGCCACTACAGGTGCTTCTATATTCGTTGAAAATAATTATTTTAGAAATTGTAAAAATCCAATGCTTTCATCTAAGCAAGGTACAGACGCTTTAGGAGAAGGAACTTTTAGTGGTGAGGATGGAGGAATTATTAAAGCCTATGGTAATCATATTGAGGGTGGGAATGAGGTTATTTACTACAGCTCATCTAATTTAAGCTTTGATGCATATTTAGCTTCAAGCCGTGATGAGGTTATCCCATCAACTGTTATTACTGTTGCTGGCGGAACAGCTTATAATAATTTTGATACTGCTTCAGATTTTTATGCATATACTGTAGATACACCACAGGTTGCTAAGGAAAAGGTAATGACATATGCTGGTCGTATCAATGGTGGAGATTTAAAATATGAATTTGATGATGCTGTTGAGGATTCTAATTATGCGGTTATAGCAGAATTAAAATCTAAGATTGCAAATTATAAATCTAGTATTGTTCAAATCTTAGGAGAAGAGGCTAATAGTGATAATCCGGGAGATTCTACAGAAGAGGAATCTACAGGAGGTAATAGCTCATCTGTTATAGAGGGATCAATTGTTTATAATGTTTCTGAGTTTGAAAACAATGGTAATGAATATTTTACTATTGTTGGTAATATGAAGGATAAGACTTATGATTTTACCTACGGAGATTATGTATTAACTAAAGCCTTAAAGCTAGAAGGCTCAACATTTATAAAATTTACCACTGATAAAGAAATGACAATAACATTAGTAATAACTGCTCCATCAAAGAGAATAAAAATTGATGATACTAGCTATACTGCTAATTCAGATGGAGTACTTACAATTACAATCGCTGCTGGATCACATGAGATTACAAAGGGTGATTCAACTGAATTATTATTAATAATTTTGGCATAATGTAGAATATAAAAATAGAGGAATGATGAAACACAAATTATCATTCCTTTTTTAATTGTTTTAGGTGCTTAAGTTATTGATTATTTTTGTCAAAAGTTTTATAATAAGAAATGATGGAAATATAACTCATTAGGAGGGAAAAAAATGAGCAAAGAAATAAAAAGAATGGCCATAGATGGTAACTATGCTGCTGCATATTCATCTTATGCCTTCACAGAGGTAGCTGGTATTTATCCTATTACTCCTTCATCACCAATGGCTGAGTATACAGATGAATGGGCTGCTCAAGGAAAGAAAAACTTATTTGGAATGCCTGTTAAGATTGTTGAAATGCAATCTGAGGCTGGTGCTGCTGGTACAGTACACGGATCTTTACAAGCTGGTGCATTAACTACTACATATACTGCATCACAAGGTTTATTATTAAAAATTCCAAACATGTATAAAATTGCTGGTGAATGCTTACCAGGTGTTATTCATGTTTCTGCACGTACAATTGCTGCACAATCATTAGCAATCTTCGGTGACCACCAAGATGTTATGGCTTGTCGTCAAACTGGTTTTGCTATGCTATGTGCTGGTTCAGTTCAAGAGGTCATGGATTTAGCAGGTGTTGCACACTTAACTGCAATTAAGACTGGAATTCCATTCCTACACTTCTTTGATGGATTTAGAACTTCTCACGAAGTTAATACTATTCATCCAGTTGATTATGAAGTATTTGATAAATTATTAGATAGAGAAGCAGTAGCTAAGTTTAGAGCAGATGCATTAAATCCAGCTCATCCTAAGACTCGTGGTACTGCTCAAAATGACGACGTATATTTCCAAACTAGAGAGTTACAAGCTAAGAAGTATACAAATGTTGTAGATACAGCTGAATATTATATGGCTGAAATCGGTAAGGTTACAGGTCGTACATATAAGGCATTTGATTACTATGGAGCTAAGGATGCTGAAAGAGTAATCGTTGCTATGGGTTCTGTTACTGAATGTGCTGAGGAAGTAATTGATTACTTAACAGCAAAGGGTGAAAAGGTTGGTATGGTAAAGGTTCATGTTTACCGTCCATTTGATACTGCTAAGTTCTTAGCAGCTATGCCTCAAACAGCAAAGAAGATTGCTGTATTAGATAGAACAATTGAGCAAGGTGCTTTATATGAGCCTTTATGCTTAGATGTTCAATCAGTTTATTATGGAAAGAAGAACGCTCCAATTATTGTTGGTGGTCGTTATGGTTTATCTTCAAAGGATACAACTCCTCAATGCATCCATGCAGTATTTACTAACCTAGAAAAGGCTGAACCAATGGATCATTTCGTTGTTGGTATCGTTGATGATATTGATAATAAGTCATTACCTTTAGGTCCAGCTATCGACGTAGCTGATCCTTCAACTACAGAATTATTATTCTTCGGTTTAGGTTCAGATGGTACTGTAGGTGCATGTAAGAACATTGCTAAGATTGTAGGTGACTATACAGATTTCTATTCTCAAAGCTATGCAGCATATGACTCTAAGAAGTCAGGTGGTTCTACAAGATTACATTTACGTTTCTCTAAGAAGCCAATTCGTTCAACTTACTTAGTTAACCAACCACACTTTGTATCTTGTTCATTAGATGCTTATTTAGATAAGTTCGATATGATCGATGGTTTACGTGATGGTGGTACATTCTTATTAAATACAGTTGTTGATAAGGATAATATCGAAAATAGATTACCTAACAAGTATAAGAGATTATTAGCTCAAAAGAATGCTAAGTTCTACATTATCGCTGCTAATGCAGCAGCAAGAGAATGTGGATTCCGTGCTGGTTTAGGTGTTAATACAATTATGCAATCTGCATTCTTCAAACTAAATGAACAAATCATGGACTTCGAAGAAGCTAAGCAACATATGAAGGAATTTGCTACAAAGACTTATATTAAGAAGGGTCAAGATGTAGTAGATCAAAATCATAAGGCAATTGATATGGGCGGCGATAGACTTGTTGAGGTTCAAGTTAAGCCTGAATGGGCTAACCTAACTGATGAGGTTAAGACTGTGGATATGTCTCGTCCTCAATTCGTAAGAGAAATTGCTGACGTAATTAATGCTATTAAGGGTGATTCATTACCATTATCTACATTTGCTAAGTTTGGTGATGACTGTCATATGCCTCAAGGTACTGCTGCATACGAAAAGCGTGGTGTAGCTACTGATGTTCCTGAGTGGCTTTCTGATAACTGTATTCAATGTAACCAATGTGCATTTGTTTGTCCACATGCATGTATCCGTCCATTCTTATGCACAGAGGAAGAGGTTGCAAATGCTCCTAAGGAGGCTCAATTCTTAGAGGCAACAGGATTCAAGGGTTATAAGTATTCACTTGCTATTTCTACATTAGACTGTACTGGCTGTGGTGTATGTTTAACAGTTTGTCCAGGTAAGCCTAAGAAGGATGCTGATGGTAATCCAGTTAAGTCTCCTGCATTAGTAAGCCATACAATGGCTCAATCTCGTGCTAATAACGAGCATGGTGTATTTGATTATTTCGCTAACAATGTAACATACAAGAGTGATGTTGCTGGTTTAAATAATGCTAAGAACGTACAATTCGCTCAACCATTATTCGAGTTCTCTGGAGCTTGTGGTGGATGTGGTGAAACTCCATACGTTAAGGCTGTATCTCAATTATTTGGTGATAGAATGATGGTAGCTAATGCTACAGGTTGTACATCAATCTACTCTGGTTCTTATCCATCTTCACCATATACTACAAATGCTGAAGGTCGCGGACCAGCTTGGGCTAACTCATTATTCGAGGATAATGCTGAATTCGGCTTCGGTATGAGAATGGCTGTTGAAACATTAAGAGACAGATTACAAACTGTAATGGCTCTTAACAAGGATGCAATGCCTGCTGAGGTTGCTGACTTATGTACTAAGTGGATTGAAAATAGAAACAGTGGCTTAGTAACTAAGGAATTAGCTCCACAAATCGTTAGTGCTATGGAGGCTATTAATGCTCCATATGCTAAGGAAATCTTATCATTAAAGGATTACCTAGTTAAGGTTTCTCAATGGATTATCGGTGGTGATGGTTGGGCTTACGATATCGGTTACGGTGGTTTAGACCATGTTATTGCTAATAACCAAGATGTTAATATTTTGGTTGTAGATACAGAGGTTTACTCTAACACAGGTGGTCAAGCATCTAAGTCTTCTAGAACAGGTGCTATCGCTAAGTTCGCTGCAGCTGGTAAGCCAACATTCAAGAAGGATTTAGCTTCTATCGCAATGTCTTATGGACATGTATATGTAGCTACAGTTTCTCATGGTTATAACCAAAATCAAGTTATTAAGGCATTAAAGGAAGCAGAAGCTTATAATGGTCCATCAATCGTTATTTGTTATGCTCCATGTATTGCTCACAATATTAAGAAGGGCTTATTCATGAGCCAAATGGAGGCTAAGAAGGCTACAGAATGTGGTTACTGGCCAACATTCAGATATAATCCAGATTTAGCTAAGGAAGGCAAGAATCCAATGCAATTAGATTCTAAGGAGCCAGATTGGACTAAGTATAATGACTTCTTATTAAATGAAGGTCGTTATGCTCAATTAGTTAAGGCAAATCCTGAAGAGGCTCAATGCTTATTCGAGACTAACCTTAAGGATGCTCAAAAGCGTTATGCTAACTACAAGCGTTTATCTGAGATTGAATATCCAAACAAGTAATATTTAATTAAAATGCTTTGCATGAAAATGCAAGGCATTTTTTTATTTTATTCTTTTTTTGTTTGTGATAAAATCATATTAAAGATTATAATCATGAGGTATAATGTATGTTTAAAATAGGTTGTCATTTATCTATTTCTAATGGTTTTTTAAAGGCTGCTAAGGAAATAATTTCAATAGGTGGAAATACATATCAATATTTCTCTAGGAATCCACAGGGTGGAAAGGCTAAGGCTTGGGATCAAAAGGATTTTGAAGGATTTATGGAATATGCTAAAGAGAACAATATAGAAGGATTATTATGCCATGCTCCATATACTCTTAATGCCTGCTCATCTAATCCAGATATTAGAGAGTTCGCAAGAATGTGCTTTAGAGATGATATTAAGAATTTAGAGAACTTCCCTAACGCTTTATATAATTTTCATCCTGGTAGTCATACAGGTCAAGGTGTTGATGTAGGTATAAATCAGATTGTAGAGATATTAAATGAAATCATCTATCCAGAAATGAAAACTACAATCGTATTAGAGCTTATGGCTGGAAAGGGCTCTGAGATAGGTAGAAGCTTTGAAGAAATTGCAGAAATAATTTCTAAGGTTAATTATAAGGAAAAGCTTGGTGTATGCTTAGACACATGTCATGTTTATTCTGCGGGCTATGATATAATAAATAATCTAGACGAGGTGCTAGATGAGTTTGATAGAATTATTGGATTAGATAAGCTAAAGGCAATTCATTTAAATGATTCTAAAATGCCATTTGCATCTAATAAGGATAGACATGAGAAAATAGGAGAGGGTACTATTGGGTTAGATGCAATAGTAAGAATCATTAATCATCCAAAGCTTAAAAGCCTTCCATTTTATTTAGAAACTCCTAATGAAATTGAAGGATATAAGGAAGAAATTGAATTATTAAAAAGTAAAAGAAGCTGCTGAGGCTTCTTTTATTTATTGTGTTAATTTTTCCTTAACAAATATTTTAATTGGAATATAATAAAAAATGTAAAGTGCGGTGATATTATGTTGAGCTTTGTTAAAAGTATGTGGTGGATAGTAAAGAAGCATTGGTACAGATATATTCTTGTACTATTTTTTAGTTTTATCATCCCATTTATAAATTTAATACCGGCAACAATCATTGCAAGGCTTACTCAGGGTATTCAGGATAATGCGATTACTTATGAGTTCTTAATATTTACAATTTTGATACCTTATATATTAACAGTATTAGCGATGTATTTAGCCTCAACTAGTAGAAGGCTATCACAAAATAGATTAACTACTACAGTATACAGAGAGCTTCAATTAAGATATATGGAAAATATCCTAGTTCAGGATGCAACATTCTTTGAAAGATTTCAAACAGGTGATTTATTATCTAGAGCCTTAGGAGATATTGCGACTGTTAAATTTAGTGCTGGTAATAGACTATTAAATATTTTATATGAGCTATTAACGGTTATCGTAACCTTTATAGCATTAATTTTAATCCATCCTATATTAGCAGTGTGCTGCTTCCTACCATTAACGCTAATATTCTTTGCAAATTTCTTCTTAAGAGCTAAGGTAAAAAAGAATTGGAAATTTGTTAGAGAGAAACATGCTGAGCTAAGTAATGTGGTATTAGAAAGTGTTACTAATGTTAGAACTATTAGAGCCTTTTCAAAGGAAGAGGAGAATTATAGAAAAAATCTACAATATTCAAAGGCTGCATATCAGGTAGAGCATGCGAATTTAAAAATCAATGTAATATTTCAACCAATGTTTCAATCTATTGCTGCCATATCAACAATTGTTTGCTATGGCTTAGGAGCTTATTTTTATTATTTAGATTCAGAAGCCTTTACTATTGCAATGCTAATTCAATTTGTAATGTATTTAAATTTATTCCAATCGCCATTAACAAATATTGGTAATTTATTAAATAATTTCTATCAGTCTTTAATTTCTGCTGATAGATTAAATGAGGTTTATAATTCAAAAAGTACAGTTATTGATAATGATGATGCAAGAGAGCTTGATAATGTTAAGAAGATTGAATTTAAGAATTTTTCATTTAGATATGATGGAGATAACTCAGACGTTTTAAAAAATATTAATTTAACAATTAATCAAGGTCAAACAATAGGAATAGTTGGACATACTGGTAGTGGTAAGTCTACACTTGTAAAGCAATTAGTTAGACAGCGTCCTATTTGTGAAGGTACCTTATTTATTAATAACGAGCCTATTGAAAGCTTTGAACAGGAGACAGTTAGAAGTAGAGTAGGCTATGTTCCACAGGAGCATGTATTGTTCTCTAGAACAGTTGAGGAAAATGTCGCATTAGGTAGCATTGGTTCAACTGATGAGGATGTTCAGGTGGCAATTGAGCTTGCTGATTTCAAAAAGGATATTGTTAATCTACCAGAAGGATTAGATACTGTTGTAGGTGAATATGGTGTTACATTATCAGGTGGACAAAAGCAACGTCTTTCAATTGCACGTGCGTTTATTAAGGATTCAGATGTTTTAGTTTTAGATGATTCCTTATCAGCAGTAGATGGTAAGACTGAGGCTAATATTATTGATACACTTAAAAAATATAGAGCTAAGAAAACTAACATTATTGTTGCTCATAGATTATCTGCTGTAATGCATGCAGATGAAATCATAGTTTTAGATAATGGTAGTATTGTGGAAAGAGGTAGACATTCAGAGCTTATGGCTAAGGGTGGCTGGTACCACGACCAATTTATATCACAACAAATGAATAAAGATAAGGAGGCTGATTAGTATGGCAAGACACGAAAATCTTACTAAGAAGGTTTTGTTTAGAAAGACTCTTCCTTATCTAAAAAAGGAATTTTGGTTATTTATCCTAACTATTATTAGTAGCTTAATAGTTGCGGTATTATCTGCCTTTACTCCGTTTATAACAAAGGCAATCCTAGATGAATTCTTACCTTTAGGTGAATATTCTAAGATTGTTAAGGCATTAATAATTTATGGTGTAATTATTTTTATAATTGTAGTATTCAGATATATTTATCAATACATTCATACTTTAACAGGTATGCATATCGAGCGTAGAGTTCGTGAGGATGCAATTAAGAAAATCAATTACCTAGCTGTAGATTATTATTCATTAGAGCCAGATGGTAAAATAGTTGCGAAAATTACAAATGATAGTGCTGGTGTAAGAGTGTTCTATATGACAATGTTTTCTATATTTAATGCACTATTAAATATTGCAATTGTATATGTTGGTGTTATTATATTAGAGCCAAAGCTTGGCTTATTAATATTAGCATTAATTCCAATATTATCATTATGGATAACATTATATCGCAAAAAGGTTCATAAATATTTTGTAGAAACAAGAGAAACTGGCTCACGTATAACAGGTAAGCTTAATGAGCTTATTTCAGGAGCTTTAATTATTCAGGACTTTAATCAAGAGGAAGAAATGCTTGGAGATTATAAGGACTTGGTTAATACCTATGTGAAAAATGATAGAAAGGCAGCAACTATTAATATTTATTTTGGTTGGGAGCTTCTATCTTTAATCAAGCGTGCAGCCGAAATTACATTGTTGATGTTCCTAGGCTTCTCATCACTAGAGGTGGGTGGAGTAATATTAACAGTTGGTTTAATATCAGCATTTAGTGAAAACCTAGATAAGATGATTAATCCTATTAATGCTATTTTCCAAAATCTAAATGAGCTTGAGGATTCGATGGTAGGTGCTACTAGAGCCTTCTTATTTATCGATGAGGAAAATGATACTAGAACATTAGATGGAGATGATGCTCCAGATGTTATTAAGGGTGAGGTTGAATTTAAAAACATTAGATTCGCTTATGTTGATAATAAATATGTTTTAGATGATGTTTCACTTCATGTTGAGGCTGGAAAGACTATTGGTATTGTTGGTCATACCGGAAGCGGTAAATCATCTATGATGAATTTATTGCTTGCATATAACGATTATCAAGAGGGATCGCTATTAGTAGATGGTGTTGATATTAAGCGATACAATAAGGCATCATATAGAAGAAACCTAGGTATTGTATTACAAACACCAGCGTTATTCGCAGGTACCCTTAGAACAAACCTAACTATGGAAAGGGATATATATACTGATGAAGAAATTATCAATGTATTAAACGCTGTAGGTGCAGGCTATATGCTTAATAAGACAGAATATGGATTAGATATGCCTATAACATTTAAGGGTGATAATTTATCTTTAGGTGAGAAGCAGCTAATTGCGTTTGCAAGAATACTTCTTAGAAATCCTAAAATATTAGTATTAGATGAGGCTACTGCAAATATTGATAGTGATACAGAGGCTAAAATAAAAAATGCGATGGACATTGTCGCAAAGGATAGAACATCGTTTATTATTGCTCACAGATTATCAACTATTAAAAATGCAGATGAAATAATTGTATTAGATAGTGGAAGGATTGTAGGAAAAGGTACACACGAATCACTATATAGAGACTGCTTACAATATAGAGACATGTATGATAGCCAATATAATAATAAAGAATAAATCCAAACTTGTTTTGGATTTATTTTCTTTTGTGTTATAATTTCTATTAGGGTGATTTTATGAAGACTAAGATTTTTGTATGCAGTAATTCAGCTATAGATTATGTTTCACACAATAGTAATATTAGTCCTATTCCTGTTAGGATAATTTTTTCTGATGAGGAGCAATATGAGGATTATATAGATTTTTCAACTGATGCCTTTTATAATAGAATAAGATTGGATAAAAAGGCTCGTGTTAGAACTGAGTTTAAAAATTATTCAGATATTAGTGATAGCATTCAAAAAGCCAAGAAGCAAGGGTATGAACAGGTTTTATTTATAATTCCACCTAAGGATTTTTCTAATCTTTATGTTTCGATATCAATTGCGATATCTGAAAATAAGGATATTTTATGTCATATATACAATGCTGATACGATATTATATCCACTTGCATATATGGCTATTGAGGCAAATAATATGTTTACTAAGGGTGCATCACTTGATGATGTTATTAAAAGATTAGATTTTATTAATAAGAATCATTTTATATGCTTTTTCACGCACAAATATAATGAATCAAGGCTAGCGTTTAATAAGAATTATAAAAAGGGTAAGGTTAAGGTTTTAGAAAATGGAGAACTTGTAACACTAGAAAATGAACGAGGACTTCCAGGCTATAAAAAGCTATTAAAGCTACTTGATATTGAATATGATGATCGAGAAATAATACCATTTTTACTATATACATCTAAATCATCTAGATATGTTGAGTTATTAGAGGAGGATCTACTAGCAATAAACCCAATATTTAAAAAGCTTAAGATGTTCCCAATAGCTCCTGCAATTGGTTATCAGCTTGGCCCAAATACTATAGGTGTTGGTTTTATTTACAAGTAATTGATTTGTATTTTTATTGAATATTTGTTGATTTGTGATATAATAATGAATTATAAAAAATTTATTAGATAAATTGAAAGGTTTGTGAGATAAATGATTATTAGAGCGAAGCAAAATACTACTGTTGAGGAATTTGAAAGATTAAAACAAACGATAATTAACATGGGATTACAGGTTAAGGATGTCTCAGGTGAAACATTTAAGGTACTAGGTGTTATTGGTGATACATCAAAAATTGATGAAAGAGCACTATATGCTAATCCGGCAGTAGGTGAAATTACAAGAATTCAATCTCCATATAAAAAGGCTTCTAAGGTTTTCCACCCTGACCCTACAATTATTGATGTTAAGGGAGTTAAAATTGGTGGTGGGAACTTCACTGTTATGGCTGGACCATGTAGTGTAGAAAACCATGATCAAATTTTAGAATGTGCTAATGCTGTAAAGGCTAGTGGTGCTAATATATTAAGAGGTGGTGCTTTTAAGCCAAGAACATCGCCATATGCTTTCCAAGGCTTAGAGCTAGAGGGCTTAGAGCTATTAAAGGAGGCTAGAAAGGAAACCGGCTTGCCAATTATTACAGAAATAATGAGTGAGGATATGATCCCACAATTTGTTAAGGATGTGGATATAATTCAAGTTGGTGCACGTAATATGCAAAATTTCCATTTGTTAAAAGCCTTAGGAAAAATTGATAAGCCAATTTTATTAAAGAGGGGCTTATCTGCAACTATTGAAGAATGGTTAATGGCTGCTGAATATATTATGGCTGGCGGAAATGAAAAGGTTATTTTATGTGAACGCGGAATTAGAACATTCGAGAAGTACACTAGAAATACACTTGATTTATCTGCAGTATTAGCAGTTAAGGAATTATCACATCTACCAGTTGTGATTGACCCTTCACATTCTGCAGGAAAATGGAGTATGGTAGAGGGATTAAGTCAAGCTGCACTTGCGGTAGGTGCTGATGGTATTATAGTAGAGGTTCATAATGATCCTGAGCATGCGTTGTGTGATGGTGCTCAAAGCTTAAAGCCAAAGGCATTTGATGATATGATGAAGAAGCTAAAATTAATTGCTCCAATTGTTGATAAGGTGATGAAGTAATTATGAAGGTATTGGTAGTTGGCTTAGGTCTCATTGGTGGGGCTTATGCATATAGATTATCCAATAAGGGCCATGAGGTATATGGCTGCGACACAAATATTAATTCTATAAATTATGCTAGGGATAATAATTATATAGTTGATGGAAGCGTGGATGCAATGGATTTTATTCCTATCGTAGATATCATTGTATTATCTATTTATCCACAGGCTATTTTAAGCTTTTTAAAGGATAATAATAAATACTTCAAGCCAAGTCAAATTATTACTGACGTTTGTGGCGTTAAGTCATCATTTATTAAAGAGGCTGAAAGGCTTGCATACCCTGCAGTATATTGCTCTCACCATCCGATGGCTGGTAGAGAAAAAATAGGGATTGAGTACTCTAAGGAATGTATTTTTGAAGGGGCTAATTTTTTAATTACTCCATCTGATAGTACTCCAGCAAATGCTGTAGATGTTATTAAAGGTTTAGGTGTTGATTTGGGTTTTTTTAGAATTTCGTTAATGGATTATGAGCGCCATGACGAAATGATTGGATTTACTAGTCAATTAACTCATGCTATTGCAGTTTCATTAGTTAATAGCGATCACGATTCGGACACAAAGAATTTCATTGGAGATTCTTATCGTGACCTAACAAGAATTGCGATGATTAATGAAAATTTATGGAGTGAGTTATTTTTAGAAAATAAGGATTATTTAGTTAAGCATATAAATTCCTTTGAGCTTGAGCTTTCAAGGCTTAAGGACGCTTTAATATCAAATGATAAGGGAGCATTAAAGGAATTGTTTATATCATCAACTAAAATTAGAAAAGAGATGGAAAAGTGAGACAGCTAGAAATAAAACTAAGCAACAGTGCTTATAAAATTATAATTGAAGATGGATTACTTTCCCATCTTTCTTTTTATATTAAAGAGATTTATAAAAATAAGAAAATATATATTCTTACTGATGATAAGGTAGAGGGTCTATATTTAAATCAGGCTTTAGATTCTTTAAGAAATGATTTTGATGTTGATTATGTTGTTATTCCAAATGGAGAGGAATCTAAAAGCATATCTACCTATGCATCAGTATGTGAGCAGCTAATTGAAAAGGGCATTAAAAGAAACCATTTATTACTTGCCTTAGGCGGTGGTGTAATTGGTGATTTATGTGGCTTTGTTGCTGCAACGCTTTATAGAGGTATTCCTTATGTTGGTATACCTACATCATTATTAAGTCAAATGGATTCATCTATTGGTGGTAAAACTGGTATTGATTTTGCTGGTAGAAAAAATATATTGGGGGCATTTAAGCAGCCTTCTATGGTTTTAATTGATCCTAAAACATTAGATACATTAGATGAAAGAGAATTTAATAATGGTATGGGTGAGTTAATTAAGCATGGAGCTATAGGAAATTATAAGCTTTTAAAGATGCTTGATAATAAGCCTAAGATTACAGAGGATATTATTTATGAAAGCTTAACTGTTAAAAAGAGAGTTGTTGAGCTTGATGAATTTGATTTAAAGGAAAGAATGACTTTAAATTTTGGACATACATTTGGTCATGCAATAGAGCTTAAATATGGCTATAAGCATGGAGAAGCAGTAGCTATTGGTATGCTTATGGCAATAAATATGGGTGTTGATTTAGGTGTTACTGATAAGTCATGCTATAATGATATTTTAAAGGTATTAAAGCTTTATAATTTACCAATCGAGCATTATGATTATAAGGAATATTTAAAGGACATATTGTTTGATAAAAAGAATATTGCTGGAACAATTAATTTTATTTTCCTAACTGAGCTTGGGAAGTGTGTTATCTATAAGCTTACAGAAGAGGAAATCAAGGAGAGATTTTAATGAATGTTATAATTAAGCCTGGTAAGCTAAGTGGGGATGTAATTATTCCACCATCAAAAAGCTTATCACATCGTGCAATTATTGCTGCTTCCTTAGCTAAAGGTAAAAGCATTATTTCTAATGTTTTATATTCTAAGGACATAAAAGCTACAATTGGTGCAATGAGAGCCTGTGGTGCTAATATAACTGAATATAAGGATCACTTAGAGATTATTGGTAGTGATGTTAAAAGAGTAGATGATGTAATAGACGCAAATGAATCTGGATCTACAATTCGTTTTATGATTCCTATTGCTTTAGCAGTAAATGAGCCTATTACCTTCACTGGAAAAAATCATTTATGTAAAAGACCATTAGATACTTTCTTTGAAATCTTTGATAATCAGGGAATAGAGTATTCTAGAGGTGAGGATTATTTACCTTTAAAGGTTAATGGTGGCTTAAGGCCAGGACAGTTTAATATTAGAGGAGATATTTCTTCACAATTTATAACTGGTCTTTTATATGCACTGCCATTATTAAATGGTGATAGTGTTATAAATATTACTACAAATTTAGAATCTAAGGGATATGTTGATTTGACTTTAGATATGTTAAAAAAATTTGGTATTGTAATAGAAAATGTTGATTATAAGAGCTTTATAATAAAGGGTAATCAAAGCTATGAGCCTGCTGATTATACAATTGAAGGTGATTTCTCACAATCAGCATTCTTTTTAGTGGCTGACACATTAGGTGCTGATATTACTCTTCATGCAATGAATAAGGATTCTCATCAGGGTGATAAGAAAATTATTCAGGATGTTTTAGATTTAGGTGGTAAAATTACGTTTGAGGACGATAAGCTAAAGGCTTATCCGGTTCAAACTAAGGGCTGTGTAATTGATTTTGCACAATCACCAGATTTAGGACCTGCTCTTACTGTTTTAGCGGCTTTGTCTAGTGGTGTTACTGAATTTATAAATGCAGCTAGATTAAGAATTAAGGAATGTGATAGAATCACTTGTATGAAGGATGAGCTAGCTAAGCTAGGTGCTAAGATAGAGGAAAATCCTGATGGAATGATTATAACAGGAGTAGATAAGCTTACTGGTGGTGTTATTGATTCACATAATGATCATAGAGTAGCTATGGCTATTGCGATGGCATCTCTTAAGTCAACCGGAGATATTAAGATTATAAATGCAGAATGTGTATCTAAGTCTTATCCTAATTTCTGGGAAGTATTTGAGTCTATTGGAGGTAATGTTACTTATGAAGACTAAGCTAGAATTAGCAAGAGAAATTATTAATGATGTTGATGCAAAAATGATTGAGCTTTTTATTAAAAGAATGGAAGCTGCAAAAATGGTTGCAGAATATAAAAGCGACAACAACCTTCCTATTTTAGATCAAAAAAGAGAGAATTTATTAAAGGAAAAGAATTTAAAGATTTTAAATAATAAGGAATTAGAGGAATATTATTTAACATTTATTGAAGGAATGCTAACAGCCTCTAAGGATTATCAAAAGGATTTGATCAAGTAATGAAAAGGTATGCTTTATTAGGTGAAAAGCTATCTCATAGCTATTCTCCTATGATTCATAAGGAAATATTTAAGGATATGGGAATTGAAGCCACATACGAGCTTTTAGAGGTAGAAAGGGATAAGCTTCCTGATGCAATAAAAAAGCTAAGAATGGGCGAATTTCAAGGGTTTAATGTAACAATTCCTTATAAGGTTGAGGTTATCAAGTATTTAGATGAAATTTCTCCTGAGGCGAAGGCCATAGGTAGTGTAAATACTGTTGCTAGCATCAATGGTAAGATTGTTGGTTTTAATACTGATTATTATGGATTTTATAATGAATTAGTTTATTACAAGGTTGAGGTTAAAAATAAGGATTGTTATATTTTAGGTACAGGTGGAGCATCACTTGCTGTATATAAAGCGTTAATTGATTTAGGAGGGAATGCTTTATATGTATCTAGAAATCCAAAAAATGATAATACAATTACATATGATGAATTAGCTAAAAGAAATATTGATTTAATTGTTAATACAACTCCAGTTGGGATGTATCCTAATGTTGATGCATCACCACTTGATGAAAAGATCACAAAGAAAGCTAAAAATGTAGTTGATATTATTTTTAATCCTAGAGTTACTAAGCTTTTAGCTGATGCTAAATCTAATATGAATGGATTATTTATGCTTGTAGGACAAGCAATAAAGGCTGAAGAAATATGGCAGGATAAATGCTATAGCAATGAGGTAAAAGATTTATTAAAAAGAATTGAGATGATGTTATGAATAGCTTCGGAAGATTATTTAGAATAAGTATTTTTGGAGAAAGCCATGGTGCTGGTGTAGGTATATTATTAGATGGTGTTAAGCCAGGTATGCATCTTACTAGTGAGGATTTTAAGGCTGATTTAATAAGAAGAAAATCTGGTGGTAAGGGTACAACTCCAAGAATAGAGGCTGATGAAATTATTATTGAATCTGGTGTATTTAATGATTTAACAACAGGTGCCCCTGTATTACTTAGATTTTTAAATACTAATACTAAAAGCAAGGATTATTCAAATTTAGTGAATCATCCAAGACCATCACATTCAGATTATACAGCTCATGAAAAATATAATGGCTATAATGATTATCGTGGTGGTGGACATTTCTCTGCACGTTTAACACTAGGTATAGTTGCTGCAGGTGTTGTGGCAAAGAAGATGCTTGATGGGGTACAATTTGAAACTAAGCTTGCTAATTTAGGTGGATGCACTGATACTACTAAATTTAATGAGATATTAGATAAGGTAATTGAAGCACATGATAGTGTTGGTGGTGTTGTTTCACTTAAGGCTAAAAATGTTCCAGTAGGATTAGGCGAGCCATATTTTGATTCTTTAGAATCTACAATTTCACACTTATTATTCTCTATTGGTGGAGTAAAGGGTGTTGAATTTGGTATAGGCTTTGAAGGTGCTAAATTAAATGGAAGTAGCTTTAATGATTGTATAATTAATGAAAGCGGCACTACTAAGACTAATAATAATGGTGGTATAAATGGTGGCATTTCTAATGGTAATGATATAGATGTTAGAGTATTTGTTAAGCCAACGCCTTCAATTGGTGTAGCTCAGGATACCTTCAATTTTAAAAATGGAAGGGTTGAGGAGCTTATAATTGAGGGTAGACATGACGCAGCTATTATATTAAGAGCTATGGTAGTTTTAGAGGCATGCCTTGCTATTGCGTTATGTGATGCAGCCTTAATTTCAAATGCATATAAGAAGTAAATTTTTATGACTGAATGAGAGCCCTCATTCAGTCATTTATTTAAAACATATTTAGACAAAAATGAATTATGTAATATTTACAAATATACTATATAATAGTATAATAGTTATGTTAGGGCTTTAGGTGTCCTAATAGATGCTAAAAGGTTTGAGTGGTGGAAATTATGAATGCATTATTCATAGTGAATAGCACGAAGGATACTGATGCAATAATTGGTAAAGAGGTCATAGGATTTCTTCTAGAAAATAATTTTAAGGTTTATGTTGAGGATAAGAATTATCTGATTGATGGCTGCCTTATGGTAGCAGATGAGGACCTTGAAAAAATGGATGTTTCCATTATTCTAGGTGGAGATGGAACTATTATCAATTATGCTAGAAGGTATGCAAAATACGCTATTCCATTTTTAGGTATCAATCTTGGAAGGGTTGGGGCTTTAGCATATGCTGAGCTATCGGACTATAAGGATTATATTTTAAATATCACAAAATCGAAATATCGAATAGAGAATAGAAGTGTTCTAGATATTTCTATATATTTTGAAAATGGTGATTCAAAGAGTATAGTTGCTTATAACGATATGTCCTTGCGTAGAGGTGCATCTCGTAAAATTTTAGGTGTAACTGCAAAAATAAATGATTCGCCTGAAAATAAGTTTTATTGCGATGGTGTTGTAATATCTACTCCAACAGGCTCATCAGCTTATAATTTAAGCTGTGGAGGTCCATTGCTGTTACCTTCAACAAAATGCTTTGTATTAACACCTATAAGTCCACAATTTAAAGCCTTCTCACCAGTTGTATATGATGATGAGGAAATCATTACTCTGATGCTATCAGATGCATCTGAGACTGCCTTGTTAGAAATTGATGGCTGTGAGAGCTATGAAATAAAACCTTTAGATAGGGTTTTAATAAGGAAGGGTAAGCATTCGCTTAGAATGCTATGCTTTGATAAGCCTGGCGCATTATTTGGTTCATTATATAAGGTTGCTATGTCAATCAATAAGAAATAAAGGAGATAAAAGAATGTTTAAGATTGTAAAAAAGGTTGCTTTAAATCCTACAGTTACATTAATGGAAATTGATGCTCCATTTGTAGCTAAGAAGGCACAAGCAGGTCAATTCATCATTTTAAGAGTTGATGAGAAGGGAGAAAGAATTCCTTTAACAGTAGCTGATTATGATCGAAAGAAGGGAACTATAACAATTATTTTCCAAATCGTTGGTGGATCAACTATTCATTTAAATTCACTTAACGAGGGTGATTACATCCAAGACTTTGTTGGTCCATTAGGTGTTCCTACACATACTGAAGGATTAAAGAAGGTTGCAGTTGTAGGTGGTGGTGTTGGTTGTGCTATCGCTTACCCAGTTGCTAAGAAGCTTCATGAGCAAGGCTGCGAGGTTCACTCAATTGTCGGCTTTAGAAATAAGGATTTAGTAATTCTTGAAAATGAATTCAAGGCTGTATCCGATAAATTGTTCTTAATGACTGATGATGGCTCTTATGGACAAAAGGGTGTTGTTACAGCTCCACTTAAGGAATTAATCGAGAGTGGTGAAAATTATGATGAGGTTATCGCAATTGGACCACTTATCATGATGAAGTTCGTTGTTGCAACAACTAAGCCATTTAATATAAAGACAGTTGTATCTATGAATCCAATTATGATTGATGGTACAGGAATGTGCGGTGGATGTAGATTAACAGTAGGTGGAAAGACTAAGTTCGCTTGCGTTGATGGTCCAGATTTTGATGGTTTTGAGGTAGACTTCGATGAGGCAATGTCTCGTGGTAGAAGCTATACTGAATTTGAGGCTCATGCTCGTGAGGAAGCATGTAACCTTTATAAGAAGGAGGTTAAGTAATCATGGCATTTAATATGAGCTTAAAGAAGAATCCTATGCCTTCACAGGATCCAAATGTACGTAATAAAAATTTCCTAGAGGTAGCAACAGGCTATACTGAGGATATTGCTATAGATGAGGCAAAGCGTTGTCTTCAATGTAAAAATCCTAAATGTATGGGTGGATGTCCTGTACATATTCACATCCCTGAATTTATTGCACATGTAGCTGAGGGACGCTTTGAGGAGGCTTATAATGTTATTTCTAAGTCTTCATCATTACCAGCAGTATGTGGTCGTGTTTGCCCACAGGAATCACAATGTGAGGGACAATGTGTAAGAGGAATTAAGGGTGAGCCAGTAGGTATCGGTAGATTAGAAAGATTCGTTGCCGATTGGCACAATGCAAATGCTAAGGAGGCTCCAAATAAGCCTGAGTCTAACGGACATAAGGTTGCTATCGTTGGTTCTGGTCCTGCAGGATTAACATGTGCTGGTGACTTAGCAAAATTAGGCTATGAGGTTACTATTTTTGAAGCATTACACTTAGCTGGTGGTGTTTTAGTTTATGGTATTCCTGAATTCCGTTTACCTAAGGCAATCGTTCAAAAGGAAATTGATGGTCTTAAGGCTTTAGGAGTTAAGGTTGAAACAAATATGGTTATCGGTAGAACTATTTCTATTGATGAATTAATTAATGAATATGGCTTTGAGGCTGTATTCGTAGGTAGTGGTGCTGGTTTACCTAAGTTTATGAATATTCCTGGTGAAAATCTTAAGGGTGTATATTCAGCTAATGAGTTCTTAACTCGTGTAAACCTAATGAAGGCTTATCAGCCAGATAGCACTACACCAATTAAGATTAGCAAGAATGTTGCAGTTGTCGGTGGAGGTAACGTAGCTATGGATGCTGCAAGATGTGCTAAGCGCTTAGGTGCTGAAAACGTATATATCGTATATCGTCGTGGTATGGAGGAATTACCTGCAAGACACGAAGAGGTTGAGCATGCTGAAGAGGAAGGAATTATCTTCAAGGTATTAACAAATCCTATTTCAATTAGCGGTGATGAAACTGGTACTGTTTCAGCTATGAAGTGTGTTGAAATGACATTAGGTGAGCCTGATGCTTCTGGTAGAAGACGTCCAGTTGTTAAAGAAAATAGCGAATTTGATTTAGAGGTTGATTGTGTAATTATGTCTTTAGGTACTAGCCCTAACCCATTAATTAAGGCTACAACTCCAGGATTAGACACAGAGTCTTGGGGAGGTATTATTGTCAATGAGGCTGCAGCTACATCTAAGGAAGGCGTATACGCTGGTGGAGATGCAGTTACAGGTGCTGCAACAGTTATTTTAGCAATGGGTGCTGGTAAGACAGCTGCACAAGGTATTGATGAATATATTAAATCAAAAAAGTAATTTAGATTAAGGAAGAAGGAATTCTTCCTTTTTTTTCTTGAAAGGTATATCATTTATTTATATAATATAATTAAGGGATGGTACGGTGCTATGAAGTTTAAGATGAGGAGTAAAATAGTTTTTTTGATAGTATTTTTTATATTACTATTTTTTTCCATTTCCTCTTGTAACAGCTCTAATGAACCATCTGAGATGATTTCTATAACATATGATTATGGTAATGCTGGCGATCCAATTACTATTGAAATTGAAAAAGGAAAGAAGACTTCAAAGCCAGAATTAGTAGAAAAAAATAATTATATCTTTGACAATTGGTATAAGGATGAGGAATATGTGACTAAATTTAATTTCAATAAAAAAATATACGAAGATACTACTATTTATGGCAAGTATACCTTAGATCAGGATAAAATTAATGCCATCCTGCAAGCTGGTGGATTAAAGTCACACGTGGGAATTAAAATAGAATACTTTAATCGCTTTCTAACAAGATATAGCTGGGGAAGTGGAGTTATTCTAGAAATGACTGATAATAGGTATTATTTGCTTTCTAATAGTCATTTATCTTTACCAAGCTATGGCTTTAATAACATAAGATTTTTTGCATATGATTACTTGGGAAATTGTAATGTGGCAACGCTAGTTTTCGAAAGAAGTGATTATGATTTAGCAATATTTGAATGTAAACCATTTGGTAGCGATTTAGAGGAAATAGAATTTGCTGATGGCTATAATATAGGTGAGGATATTTTATCGGTAGGTCGTCCTGGTGGAATTCCTAACACAATCACCTATGGAGTTATGTCAGATTATGTAATAGGACCTGAGCTAAGTGTTGACAACACAAAATCTGATGTACATTTTGAGGTTCTTGCCCATAGTAGCTATATAAACCTAGGATCTAGTGGTGGAGCTTTGCTTAATTCAGATCTTAAGCTTGTTGGTATTAATTATGCCGTAAAGCAGGATACAGATGGAAACTTATTTCAAGAGGCTTATGCCATTCCACTTCATAGGATATATGAATTTTTAGATTTTTATGAGGAATTCAAATTAACAAATGCCTGATTATACTCAGGCATTTTTCTTTTTTTATTTCATATTCTTAATTAGGTGAGATTATGAAAAAAGCATTGATAGCGATAGCTTTAATTATTTGTTTATTTTCGTTATTAATAACCTCAAATAAATCTATAGCTAATATAGAAAAGAGAGTAATAATTGATGCTGGTCATGGGGGAATGGATGCTGGTGCATCAGTTGGTAATATTAATGAGGATGATTTGAATTTAGAAATTGCATATGAGCTAAAGTCTATATTTGAGGATAATGGTTTTATAGCAGACCTAACTAGAGAAGATGAAAATGATTTGTGTGATGGTAAGTTTGTTAAGCGAACAGATATGAATAAAAGGCTTAAAATGATTAATAGCGGTAGCTACTTTTTATGTATATCAATACACCAAAATAAATATAGTAATTCTAAATATAGCGGAGCACAGGTTTTTTATAGTACGGCAAATCCAAATAATAAAGCCCTAGCAGAAGGAATTCAGGAATCGATTAAAATATACTTAAATAATACTGATAGAATAGTTCAAAAAAGAAATAATATCTATTTACTTAATAAGGCATCAATACCAGCCTGCTTGGTGGAGTGTGGCTTTATGTCAAATCCTTTAGAGCTAAAATTATTAATGGATAAGGCTTATCAGTATAAGCTAGCTAGTAGTATTTATTATGGAAGTCTTACTTTATTAAATACATTATGATATAATAAGATAAAGATTAAATTCGTATATATAGTTTGATAATTTAAATATGTTGGAGGTACTATGGAAAAGAGAAGCATTAGAAATCAAAGTGTATCATTATTAGGAATGGGCTGTATGAGGCTACCTAAGCTAGAAGGGTCTGACGAGATTGATTATAAATTAACAGAGGAAATGATTGATTATGCATATAAGAATGGAATTAATTATTTTGATACAGCATATCCTTATCACAATAAGCAAAGCGAAATTGTTATTGGTAAAATATTAAAGAAATATGATAGAAGTACCTTTTGCTTAGCAGATAAAATGCCTATTTGGGAATGTGAAACATTAGAGGATGCGAAAAGAATTTTCTTTGAGCAGCTAGAAAAATGTCAGGTTGAATATTTTGATTTTTATTTATGCCATGCAATGAATTTAGAAAGACATGAGATATATAAAAAATTAGATGTATATAGCTTCCTTTCTGAAATGAAGGCTGAAGGTAAGATTAGATTCTTAGGGTTCTCTTATCATGATGCTCCTCAAAATATTATTCCGATAGCTGATGAATTACCTTGGGATTTTGCTCAAATTCAATTCAATTATTTAGATGTTGACATTCAGGATTGCGTGAAGCAATATGATGAATTAACTAAAAGAGATATCTCAGTTGTAGTAATGGAGCCTGTAAGAGGTGGAATGCTTGCGAATGTATGTGAGCCTGCAGAAAAGCTTTTTAAGAGCTATAGACCTAATAGTAGTAATGCATCATGGGCTTTACGCTTTGTTGCTAAATTCCCTAATATAAAGGTTATCCTATCTGGTATGTCTAATATGGACCAGCTAAAGGATAACATGAATACATTTACAAATTATGAGGAATTGAATGAAGAGGAAATGTCTATTATTAATAGTGCTAAAAAGGAAATTCTAGGAAATGATTTTATTCCTTGTACTGGCTGTAGATATTGCTTACCTTGTCCATTTGGTGTTGCTATTCCGAAGCTATTTAGTATTTTTAACACTTATGGCATTAATAAGGATTTAGTTCAATTTAAGGATAGAATATCTAAGCTAGAGGAAACTATGCTTCCTAATAACTGTAAGAGGTGTAAGAAATGTATGAAGGAATGTCCTCAGCATATAAATATACCTGAGCAGCTAGAAAAGATTAATAAGCTTATAAATAGTTAAAAGGAGACTCATTTGAGTCTCCTTTTATTGTAGAAGAAGAAATAAAAAAGGCCTGCATAACGCAAGCCTTACTTTACATATTATCTGTTGTAGAATTCGACAATTAATTGTTCGTTGATTTCAGGTAAGAATTCATTTCTTTCTGGCATTCTAACGAATGTACCAACCATCTTCTTGTCATCAAATGCTACATATTCAGGACGAGCAAGCTTAGCCTCTAAAGCAGCCTTAACAACTGCTAAGTTCTTTGAAGTTTCCTTCATAGCAATAGTTTGACCTGGCTTAACACGGTATGATGGAATGTCTAACTTCTTTCCATCTACTACGATGTGACCATGGTTAACTAATTGACGAGCTTGTCCTCTAGTAGAAGCAAAACCTAAACGATATACTAGGTTGTCTAAACGGCATTCTAAAACTTTTAAGAAGTTAACACCATGCTTTCCTGGTAACTTACCAGCTTCAGCGAAAGTCTTAACGAATTGCTTTTCAGAAACACCATAAGTAAATCTTACTTTTTGCTTTTCTTGTAACTGTAAACCATATTCCTTTAATTTAGTGCGCTTAGCACCATGTTGACCTGGAGCGTATTTTCTCTTGATTAATTCCTTACCAGTTTCACTGATAGAATAACCTAAACGACGAGATACCTTCCAGCTTGATCCTGTGAATCTTGACATTTGTATGTCCTCCTATAATATATTTTTTATGGGAGTAAATGTTCGGCTTATAGCCTTAGGATATCTTAAATTGAACTTTCACCAACAAGCAGCGGAGGTTACTAATTAACTATTGTGCTTTAAGATATTTACTAAGGTATTTAAGCTGCTGCTTTTTACCCACGCTGTGTTATTATAACAAATTGGATAAGCAATGTCAATTATTATTTTGCCGAAATTAGTGCTTTTTCAATTATTTTTACAACAGCCTCTAAATAGGTTTTGTCCTCGTTATTAAACCTATTTATTATAGGTGAATCAATATCTAATAATCCATAGAATTTATTATCCTTAAAAATTGGAATACATATCTCACTATTCGATGCACTATCACATGCGATATGTCCTTTAAACTCATGAACATTATCTACAATGATAGTAGCTTCATTTGTAGCACATGCACCACAAACGCCTTTGTTTAAAGGAATTGTTGTACACGCAGGCTTGCCTTGGAATGGCCCTAATATTAATTTATTGTCCTTTAAAAGATAAAAGCCAACCCAGTTAATAATGTCCAAATGCTCATTAAGTAATGCAGAAGCGTTACTTAATATAGTAACCTCATATTCTAAATCACAGATTAAATGTGGCAATTCACTTATTATAGAATTATAATTTGTTTTATTCATTTTAAACACCTCATGCTTATTATATAATTATATTTAAGATTTAGAAAGGTTTATTTCTTTTTATAATTTATTGTGTTATAATAAGGCGGTTAAATTATTATTAGGAGTTGATATTCTATGCTATATAATCAAATATTAGTAAGATTTGGAGATTTAACATTAAAGGGTAAAAATCAAAAGGTATTCCTTCAAAAGCTATATAAGCTAATGGCTGTAAAAATGGAAGGCCTAAATATTGAAATTGAATATCAGCATGATAGAATATTTATTCATCTTTTAGAAGAAGATGTTAATAAGGTAATTGATAGGCTTAATTTAGTATCTGGTATTTCATCTTATTCATTAGTTGTAAAGTGTGATAATGATCTTAATGAGATTAAGAAGACTTCACTTGAGCTGATGAAGGAGGTAGTCAATAAGCCAACTACATTTAAGGTTACAACAAAGCGTGCAAATAAAAATTATCCAATGCAATCAATGGAGGTTACAAAGCATGTTGCTGGTTATGTCCTTTCTAATCACAAGGAATTAAGAGTTGATGTCCATAATCCAGAGGTTACATTAAATATAGAATTAAGAAGAGATGCCTGCTATTTATTTAATACTGAAATTAGAGCATTAGGAGGATTCCCTGTAGGTGTTGCAGGTAAGGGATTATTAATGCTATCAGGAGGTATAGATTCTCCTGTTGCAGGATTCTTAGCAATGAAGCAAGGTGTTGAGATAGAATGTGTTCATTTTGAGTCTACTCCACTTACCTCAATCGAATCAGCACAAAAGGTAATTGATTTAGTTAAGAAGATGTCTAAGTATGCACCTAACAATAAGATCAATGTTCATATGGTTCCATTTAAGGAGCTTCATATGGCTTTACTAGATAATATTCCTGAAAGCTATAATATTACTATTATGAGAAGAATGATGTATAGAATAGCTACAAAGCTAGCTGAAAGAAATCAATGCTTGTGCTTAATTAATGGTGAATCTGTTGGTCAGGTTGCAAGCCAAACATTAGGTAGCATGCATACTATTAATGCAGTTACTAATTATCCAATTCTTCGTCCGTTATGTACTTATGATAAGCAGGACATAATTAAGATTTCTCAGCGTATTGATTGCTTCGAGCTATCTATAAAGCCTTTTGAGGATTGCTGTACTGTATATGTTCCTAAGGCACCTGCTACATCACCAAAGCTTGATAAAGCAATTCAATATGAAAAAGCATTTGATTTTGAGCCTATGGTTGATGAGGCTGTAGAGAATACTAATAGTATAACTATTGATATGAATAGTGATTTAGATTTAACGTTCCTAGGTCTTGAGGTTAGAGACGTTTTAAAAAATTTGTAAATTAAAGTATAAATTCATCTCTTTGGGAAAACATAAATATTGCAAGGAGGTGAAATTATGGCAAATAAGAAGAACTCCCAATCATCATCTGCAATGTCTTCAACATCAAATTCATCAACTATGAACAAGGGTTCAAAGTCAAACTCTAGTCAAGAGAATGGTTCAATTGGTGGAAACATTACTAAGCAAGCAGTTGAACGTGCTAAGCAAACTACAGACACTGAAGCTTTAAAGCAAGAGGTTGCAAATGAATTAGGTATTACTCCAGGTAAGAATGCAACAGCTGAAGAAAATGGTCGTATCGGTGGCGAAATGACTAAAAAGCTTTTCAATAAAGGTAAACAACAATCTAACTAATTTATAGTATAGGCTCTACAATGCTTAATTGTAGAGCCTTTATTCTTTTTTTATCTATTGATTTATGATATTATATTTATAAAGCGTGGTGATTACATGATTGAATCTTTAGAAAATCAAAAGGTAAAATATCTATCTAAGCTTAATACTGCTAAGTACCGTAAAAAGGAAAAGAGATTTTTAATTGAAGGGAAGCATTTAGTAGATGAGGCTAGAAAGCTTGGCTTACTAGAGGAAGCCTTTAGCTTGGATTATAAGGATGGATATACTCAGGTATCTAAAGCAGTTATGCAGAAGATTTCAAATACAGATACTGTTGTTACAGAAATTGGATTATGTAAAATGATAGAAAAGAGTGATCTATCAGATCATATCCTTATTTTAGATGCTATACAGGATCCGGGTAATATGGGTGCATTAATGAGAAGTGCTTGTGCATTTGGATATAAGACTATTATTCTAGGTAATGGATGTGTTGATATATATAACGATAAGGTTATTAGATCATCACAGGGTGCTATATTTAAGATTAATTTCATTAATGCTAATTTAAATGAATTTATTCCAACATTGAAGGACTATAAAATTTATGGTACTGATGTTATAAACGGAGAAGAGCTTGATAATGTTAAAAACAGCTTTAAGCTAGGAATTGTTTTAGGTAATGAGGGTAATGGAATATCACCAGAGGTTAAGGAAATAATTAAGGAAAACATTTATATTCCTATGGACAATACTGAATCATTAAATGTAGGTGTTGCTGGTGGAATAATAATGTATAAGCTAAGAGGGTAGTTTATGAAATATGAAAATGAATATATTAAGATACTTAATGAAGAATTAAAAAAAGCAATGGGCTGTACAGAGCCGATTGCGATTGCATATGCAGCATCTATTCTCAAAACAATAATTGGTAGCTCTTTTGAAAAAATTGATGTGTATGTTTCAGGAAATATTATTAAGAACGTAAAATCTGTAGTAGTGCCTAATACAAATGGATTAAGAGGTATTGAGGCAGCCTGTGCAGTTGGCTTAGTGGCAGGTAATAGTGATTTAGAGCTAGAGTGTATATCACAGGTTAATGATAATGATATAGAAAAATGCAAGGAGCTTTTAAATAAAAATATAATAAAAGTAATATTATCTGATAGTGATTATATTTTTGATATTCATATTAAGGCCTATTCTAATGGACGATTATATGAATGTAGAATAGCTGATTATCATACTAATGTGGTTTTAATTAAGGCTAATAATAATGTTATTCTTGAAAAGAAAATCACGGGCATTAAAAATAGTGAGTTAACTAATCGAGATATTCTTAGTGTAGAGGGTATATATGAATTTGCACAAAGTGTAGATGTTAATAAAATTAAGGATGTTTTACAGTCTCAAATTGATCTCAACATGAAAATAGCTGAGGAAGGCTTAAATAAGCCATATGGCGCAAATATTGGTAAGACAATATTAAATAATGAAGGAAACTCTATTAAAACAAAAGCTAAAGCCTATGCGGCAGCTGGAAGTGATGCTAGAATGAATGGATGTAATTTGCCAGTTGTTATTAATAGTGGTAGTGGTAATCAGGGTATGACTTGTTCTATACCAGTTATAGTATATGCACAAGAGCTTAAGGTCTCTGAGGAAGCTCTTTATAGAGCACTAGCATTATCAAATCTATTAACTACTCATATTAAGACTGATATTGGTAGGCTTTCTGCATATTGTGGAGCTATTGCGGCTGGCTGTGCTGCAGGAGCGGCGATTGCTTATTTGCATGGTGGTGGCTTCAAAGAAATTTGTCATACACTTGTAAATGCACTAGCTATTGAATCTGGCGTTATTTGTGATGGAGCTAAGGCATCATGTGCTGCAAAAATTGCACTTGCTGTAGATGCTGGTATTTTAGGGTATCATATGTATGTTAATGGCAATCAATTTAAGGGTGGAGATGGCATTGTTAAAAAGGGTGTTGAAAACACCATTCATAATGTTGGTAAGCTAGCTTCTCTAGGTATGCTTGAGACAGATAAGGAAATAATAAAATTAATGATGGATTAAAAGGCTAATCAAAATGATTAGCTTTTTTTATGAAAAAAAGAAGTGAATTTCTTCACTCCTTATTCATCTATTTCTTCATCCTCATCTTCATCTATTGTATATAAAGGATCACAAGTAATATCCTTTAGTGAGTACATTTTGTCAGTATATAGAATACCATCTAGATGATCATATTCATGCTGGAATACTATAGCAGGATATCCAGTTAATGTCATCTTTATATTTTTAATTTTATTTGTTTGGAAGTCATATATTGCTGATTTAATCACTATTTGAAAATGTCTAGGTGTTACTAGATTATCTGTAGGTCTATCTACTGATAGACAGCCCTCTCCACCTGGTAAATAAACCATTTCCTTGCTTTTAGAAAGAATAGTTGGATTTATAAATAGATATGCATACTTAGTTTGTTTTTCATCTAAGAAGTCAGTACAGTTTATGGCAAACATTCTTTTGTTAATTCCTACCTGTGGTGCAGCAATTCCTACTCCAGGTCTAATGCCATATTTCTTTACTAGCTCATCGATTGCTGAAACTATTACATATTCATATAATCCTTTTGCACATTCTAAATCATCACTAGATAGTGGTAGATTTACTCTAGTAGATATGTTCTTTAATATTTGATTTCCTTCTTTTACAATATCCTTTGATAAATACATTTAAATCACCTGAGGGTATTATATCACAATATTTTACAAATTACCATCTAGCAGCTCCGATAATTACAAGAAGAATAAATAATACAAGGATAAGTGCATAACCATTTTTTGAACCTCTGTTGTTATTGCAGCAAGTATTATATTGAGGCATGCAGCAACCATATCCATAATTATAGCCTGGATTTTGATAATACATACGGGTCACCTCCTATATTACTTTATGCAGCTTGATGCAATAAAGCTAGTATAAACGCCTATTCCTTGTTGTCGTCTACTGTTAATCCTAAAAAGCCTTCAACACGATGTAGCCTATTATTTAAATTCCTAAGCTTTCTATTTATATCCTCAAGCTCATAGAAGATTCTATTTAGCTGCATGTTTTCGTAATAATCATAATTTGTATTGTTATTATTTTTATTGAATTTGTTAAACATAACATCACCCACTAATAGTATGATGATAAGTGGATAAATATGTATATTTGAGGCATATTATACAAATACTATGTAGGGTGTTAGGATGAAGAATAAATTATTATTAGGAGCGTTGATATTAGGGTTTGGTCAGGTTGGAGGAAAGATATTATCTTTAATCTTTATATTTAGGCTTGCACAGGATTTGAAGCCTATAGGATTACATCTTTATACCTATGCATATATTCCCTTTTCCTTGTTTTTAGATTTGTCTGCATTTGGATTGATTCCAGGTGTATCTAAGTGTATATCAAGATTAGAAGTTGATGATAAGAAAAGATATTTGTTAAAGACTGGTTCTGTATTCTCTTTAGTGTTAGGAGTAATATTTTACTTATTATTAAATTTTTTTAATGAGAAAATATTAGGAGCTTCACTATATAATGGATATACTAATGAGGAGTATACAATTATATTAAATCATTTGAGGATAGCCTCATTATCATTATTTATATATCCATTAACAAGCTTTTATAAGGGATATATTCAGGGCTATCAAAAAATGCTACCATCAGCAATAGCTATATTATTAGAAAATATAGCAAGGATATTATTATATTTATATATATCTAAGAATATTGATAATACTACAATTACTAAGATTTTTATATGTAATTTTATATCATATAGCCTAGCCTTAGCATTTTTATTTTTTTATGTAGTAAGAGATTATTTTAAGCCTAAAATAAAATTCAAGGCTATAACAGCTATTTTAAATACAGCTATACCCTTTGGAATTGTAACTCTATTTTTTACATTTTATCAGCTTATAGATTCGATTACTCTTTCCTCATTAGGTATTGAAAGTCATATATATACAGCGTATATGTTTGAAACCATTAGGCTTATATTTATTCCGATAGTTTTAGCTCAAAGTGTAGGTGGTGCGATTAATCCTAAGGTTAATGCATTATGCACTAATAATAAATTAGATGAAGCTAAGCGTCTTGCCACTAGGCTAACTACTATTATGATTTATTTGTTAATTCCTATAGTCATGCTTTACAAGATATATTCCTATGAGCTATATACCTTTTTTTATAATAATGATTCCGTGTATATAGTTTTATCAGATATTTCAATACTTATTTTTTTTATAGGCTTTTATAAGGTTATGATAGGAATATCGCAAGGGGTAAATAAATTTAATTATGTCGTCATTTCTACATTTATAGGAATGCTTGCCAAAATTGTTCTAAATTATTTACTAGTTCCACGTTATTCATATCGAGGAGCTATTATGGCTACCCTAATAGCTATAGGTATTTGTTTAGTCGTTTCGTATTTTATATTAAACAAATCGAAAATAAATATTCTTTTTAAAAATTTTAAATCTATAATATCGTCAATTTTTATAGCTATCATATCTGGTCTTGCTGCTACGATATTTAGGATATCCTTATTACTTGAATATCCTGATATAGTAGGTATGATAGGCTTTATTATAATATTTATATTAGCTTATATTTTATTAATTGCCTTTTTAAGAGTGTCAAACTCTAAAATAAATCATAAAATATAGTAGGAGCTTGATATTTATGAGTGCTAAACTAGATGAATTTAAGGAATTTATTAAAAGACATCCTTTATTAAAGCAAGAGGTCTTATCCAAAAAAAGAACATGGCAGGAGCTGTATGAGGATTATGTTCTATTAGGTGAAGAGGCTTTTGAAGATGAAAAAGAGGAAGTAGAGGTAAAGGAGCCTGTAAAGAAAAAGGATTCATCTACTGAGGATTTGATTAAGAATATTATGGGATATGTTAAGAAGATAAATCCAGATCAGGTTACTAAGACTGTTACAAGCATTCAAAAGGTTTTAGAGCTTATTGGTTCATTTGGTGCGGGAGCATCAACGCAAGCTTTAGCAAAAAAATCAACAGGTGATCCACTGTTTGATAAAAGATTTGATGAGTGGTATTAATGAATTATATGGGCTATCTTTATGAGCATTTGGATTTGTTAATGTATTTAAGGTATCATCCAAGATGGTACAAGATATTATATTATGAGCCCTCTTATTTTAATGCTTTTTTAGCTGAGGCTAAGGCTAGCCTTAAAATAAGAGGTTATGATAAGCTTGAAGGATTTAAAAACAAATTTAATATGATTTATTCTTTAGCAAGTCTTATTAAATAATTGAAAATTTTTTTATTTAAAAGTATAATTTATATAGAATATTTAGGAGGGTCATATGGAGGATCTAGCGATTGAATATGTAAACAACTTAAGTTCCACTAATGAATTTAAAAGATTAATCGAATTAAAGAAAATTATAGACTCTAAGTATTCTAGCCTTATTGTTAGGCTTAAGAACAGGGAGGCACGTTATATAGAGGCTAGACAATATCCTAGTCAATATGATGTAATCTCTATTCAAAAGGAATTTAGTGAGGCTAAATCTGAGCTATATTCAAAAGAAGAGGTAAAAGAATACTTTAAATTAGAAAGACAGCTTGATGAGCTTTTAACTAATGATTTAAATGATTTAAAGGATTCTATTTCTAATAAATTTAATAAGGATGAAATTATGAAAATATAAAACGGATGGAAAGATTCTGTTTGATTAAAACGGACTCAAAATAAAAAAATAAACTGTCAAGAAAAAATACTTGACAGCATATTTTATTGTGATATAATAGGTATGTATTATTGTAAAAAGGAGATTAATATTATGGTAAAATTAAGATTACAAAGATTCGGTGCTCATAAGGCTCCAAAGTATCGTATTGTTGCTGCTGATTCAAGATCACCTCGCGATGGTAAGTTCTTAGAAATCGTTGGTACATATAACCCATTAACAGATCCTGTAACTGTTACTTTAGATGCAGAAAAGGTACAAGCTTGGTTAGCTAAGGGTGCACAACCTACAATCACTGTAAAAAATATTTTAGTAGCAAACAAAGTAATTACTAAGTAATAGGAGGCTATTATGATTAAATTCGAAGAGTTAATAGCTAGTTTAATTCTTCCTTTAGTAGCTTATCCAGAGGATGTAGAAATCACACTTTTAAATGAAACTGAAGCAAATCTTGAGTATCAGGTAAAGGTTAATCCTAGTGACTTAGGGCGTGTAATTGGAAAGAACGGAACAATTGCTAAGGCAATTCGTACTGTTTTATACGCTGGTGCTTCTAAAGAAGGAAAGAAGATACATCTAGACATAGATGGCAAGTAAGAAGAGTCGAAAGACTCTTTTTTTTCTTTTAGACATTGATTATGGCTAATATATCTTTATTATAAAAACAAAGGTAGAAAAATTAAAAAAAAGTTACTTAAACATATATATGTTTAAGTAAAAAAAATGGCACAAAATTATTACGAGATTTATTTGTTTTATTAGTATATAATTAGATTAGGAGCTGATAATTATGAAACTAAAAGAGGGATTTATTATTTGTGATTCTTATATGAAGGAGCAAATAATAAGAGAAAATAAGGACTTCAAAAATTATATATTTTTAAGCGTAAATGAGCTTGAGGCTAAGCTATTAGGAAGACATAAGCCTGAGGCTATATTTTTGCTTGTTGATAAATATAGCTTAAGCTATGAGGAGGCAGAGGAATATTTGAGATATATCCCATATATCGAGGATAGAGGATATAAAAGTCTTAGATTAGATAGCCTAGCTTCTGCTAAGAGGCTTTTATGTGATGCTGGGCTTTTTGATAAAGATGATTTTTTTATTTACAGATTGAATCAATATCCAATGAGCTTTATAGATATTGATGATACAGTCCAGGTTAGAAGAATTAAGGATATAGTGTCAGCTTATACAGAGGTTATAGAAATTAATAATGAGGCGAATAAATACAATCCATGTGTTTATGAATTTAATGATATATATGAGGAATGCTTATATGTATATAATGAAATTGCAGAGCTTTATAAAAAGGGTGTTTCATTAAATAAGATTTATATAAATAATGTAGATAAGGATTATGCCTTTATTTTTAGAAGATTAGCAAAAGGCTACAATATTCCAATTAATCTTCCGGCAGATGCTAATATTAATTCACTAGCTATAGCTAATGAATTTTTAATGCTTTGTGATATAGAGAAAAGCTTTAAGGATATTTTAGAAAAGCTAAATATCAATAGTGATTATTATAAATATATTATGAATTTAATTATTGATTATAATCTAGAGGAGAAGAAACCAAAGGACTATAAGTCTTTCTTTTATGAGCAATTTAAGAAGGCTGGATTCAAGCAAGAAAAATATACTGAAATGGTATCTACTATAGCTAAGAAGCATTATAGTGATGATGAATATTTGTTTATTGTCGGTCTTAATTTGGGTGCACTTCCTAAGGTTTATAAGGACGATGAATATTTAAATGATGAGGAATTATCATTAATTTCATTACCTACATCTGTTGATAGAAATATTAAATCTAAGGACAATTTGATGAATACATTATTAGGAACTAAGAATATATTTGTCTCATATAAAAAATCAATAGCATCAGAGGAGTGCTTGCCTTCTAATTGTATTATAGAGCTAAAGCTTGAGGTTAAAGCCGCTAATGCAGCCTATGGCTATTCTAAGCTTGAGGATGATATTAGGTTGGGTGTTGAATACACAAGGCTGGTAAAATATAATCAAGAGTCAGATGCTTTAAATAAGTATGATGCTAGTCATCTTAAGTTTAATAGCTTTGATAATTCATATAAGAGAATTGATCAAAGGCTACTTGATGAGAGATTTAGTGAAAAGCCATTAAGAATTTCGTATTCAAGCATTAAGACTTTTTTTGGATGTCCATTTGCTTATTATGCAGATAGAATATTAGGCCTAAATGAATTTAAGCCTAATATGGCAGCAAGGCTTGGAACATTTTCTCATGCAGTATTAGAGGATAGCTATAATGATGATTTTGATTTTAATGAATCTACTAAGAAAAGTAAGCTATCAAATGCTACTGATTCTAAGGATCGATTCTACTTTACTGTTATGGAGGAGGTCTTAAGAGATTTAATTGTATATAATCGTGAGCATGAAGAGAAGTCTATGCTTAATAATATTGAACGTGAGGTTCATATAGAATATGAAGCTAACGAATTTACCTTTGAGGGCTATATTGATAAGCTTATGTATACGATTATTAATGATGAGATTTATGCAGTAATTGTTGATTATAAAACTGGCAAGGATGTTGTTTCATTAGATAATGTTGCTGATGGCTTTAATTTACAGCTACCATGCTACATGCTTTTATTGAGCAAGTATGAAAAATTTAAGGGTAAGAAAATTAATATTATTGGTATATATTTACAAAAGGTTAATATTATTGCTTTAGATAATTCAATGGATATTGTTGCTCAAAGAGAAAAGGCTTTTAAGCTTCAAGGCTTTACTATTAGAAGTCATGAGCTTATCCCTATGTTTGATCCGGAATATAACAAGAGTACATATATTGCAAAGCTTTCTACGTTAAAAAGTGGAGACTTTAGCAAAAATGCAAACATTATCAGCAATGAAAAAATGGATGAGCTTATTTCGTTAGTAGATGAAATGATTAATAATGCTAGCAAGGAAATTAGGAATGGCTCATTTGATATTTTATCTAAGAATATTGAGGGTAAGAATTCGGCTTGTAGCTTTTGTAGCTATTATGACTTATGCTATAAAACTACAGACAATTTAAAGTATCTAGAGAAAAAATCATTTCTAGAGGAAAGTGATGGTGATGAAAATGGCTTGGACTAAAGAACAGGAGGAGGCTATTTATAAAAGGGGCTCTAGCATTATAGTATCAGCTGGTGCTGGTAGTGGTAAAACTGCAGTGCTGTCTGAGCGTATTTTAGATTACTGTCTTAAGGGTAATGATATTCGCAAGGTTTTAGTACTAACATTTACTAACGCTGCAGCAAGGGAGATGAAGGAAAGAATAAGAGCGAAGCTATTAGAGAATAATCTTTTTGAGCAGGCTACCTACATAGATTCTGCTTATATTACTACATTTGATGCTTATAGCCTTGCGCTTGTAAAGAAGTATTATTATAAGCTAGGCATTTCTAAAAGTATTTCAATTATGGATTCTCCACTTATTAGGATTAAGCGTAGAAGCATAATAGAAGGCTTGTTTAAGGAATATTATGATTCTGAGAATGCTAGGTTTTTACAGTATTTAAAAAAGTATTCTCGTCAGGGAGATAAGGATGTAGTCGATGTTGTAGAAAAGCTTATTGGTAAGCTTGAGCTTATAGTAAACTATGAATCATTTAAAAAAGGCTATGAGTCTGTATATTATAACGAGGATAAGCTTGATAGAATGATTGATGAGTATGAAATTTATGCAAAGGAATCTGTAGCTGAATTAATCATTGCCTTGACAGACTTAGTTAAGGAATGTAATAAGGATTTGATTGTTAATCAATCACTGGTTGATAAGCTTGAGGTAGTTATTTCAGATCTAGAAGGATTCAATGATTATGATGATTTCTATAGATATTTATCAGGATTATCACTACCTAGAGTAAGCACAAAGGCTTCACAAGCAGTTAAGGAGCTTAAGGATGCCTGTGGTGCTATTCTTAAAAATTTAAAGACCAATGTATTTGGTAAATATATTTTTAAGGCTGATATGAAAACAGAGCTTTTATCAATTAAGAATGACGTATTGTTCCTACTTGATATATGTGATGAGGTTTCAAGAAGATTATTTGAATATAAGAAGAGTGTAATGCTTTTTGATTATACTGATATTGCTAAAATGGCCATAAAGCTTGTTAGAGAATTTGATGATGTAAGAAATGATCTGAAATATTTTTATAATGAAATATTAGTTGATGAATATCAGGATACCTCTGATATTCAAGAGGCATTTATTAGTGAAATAGCAAATGATAATTTATATATGGTCGGTGATATTAAGCAAAGCATCTACAGATTTAGAAATGCTAACCCGTATATTTTTAAAAGCAAGTATGATAGCTATTCTAAAAATGATGGAGGCTATAAAATAGATTTATCATTTAATTTTAGATCACGTCATGAGGTTTTAGATAATATAAATTTACTATTTAATAGATTAATGACTGATTCATGTGGTGATGCAAATTACTCATATGAGCATCAAATGAATTATGGCTTAAAAGCATATGATGACCTTAAGCAGGAATATGATTTTAATCTAGAAGCACTAACATATAGCTTTGAGGATGATAAATTTACAACTGAGGAAATAGAAGCATTTATTACTGCTAATAAGATTAAGGAGATTATTGCTTCTAAGAATAAGGTGCTAAAAAGAAATGGCTATAAGGATGTAAGCTATAGTGATTTTGCAATACTAATAGATAAGGCTAAAAGCTTTCCTACCTTTAAAAAGATATTTGAATACTTAGGAATTCCTTTATCTATAGAAGCTGATTTAGATTTAAAGGATTCTATCCTTCCTAAGCTTTTTTCTAATATAGTTACACTTATTTACAAGGTGAAAAATAAGGAATATGATATTCAATATAAGCATTCACTTGCGGCTTTAGCAAGAAGCTTTTTATATGAATATACGGATAATGATATTTATCAGCTTATTAAATTAAATAAAGAGTATCCTATATTAGAAGATATTAATAGCCTTGCGGGTATGAATGAGTTATCATATCCACAGCTGTTTACAAAAATATGTGAGAAATTAGCGATTTATGAAAAGCTTTCTCTTATTGGTGATGTTGATAATTCTATTGCAGTATTAGAATATATATCAAAAATGTTTGATGCATTTTTACAAGCCTCAATGGATATAAAGGCTGTTGCTACGTATTTATCTGAGGTGTTTGAGGGAGATATAAAGCTTCCATATAAGCTTGCATCTCAAAATTCTGATAGTGTTAGAATTATGACTATTCACAAGTCAAAGGGGTTAGAATTCCCTTATTGTATTTTCCCATTATTATCCTCTAGCTTTAATCAGGAGGATATTAGAGCTACATGTGGCTTTAATATGAAATATGGTATATATATCCCATTTGCTGATGAGGGTAAATCAAATACAATTGTAAAGACACTGGTAGGCAATATGACCTCATCACAGGATATATCTGAAAAGGTTAGATTATTGTATGTTGCCTTGACTAGAGCAAGAGAGAAGCTTATTCTAATTTTAAAGGATAAGGAATATAATAATTTAAATCCTAAAAAATTTAAATCATTTCAAGAAATGCTTGCCTATACAAATGCTTATAATGAATATACTGTAGAAGTATTTCCTTCTGGTATAACAGAGGATTATAAGAGAAAGAAGCATGCTAAGAGTGACCTTGTAGGAGCTGAAGATATTTCCTATGATATACCTAAGCTACCACCAAAGCTTGAGAATGTTAGAATCTCTAAGGAGCTTTTAAAGCTTCCAACTAAGGAGGTTAAGGAAAGTATCGCCTTAGGACTAAGATTTCATAGTGCACTTGAAGCGTTAGATTTTTCTAATCCTAACATTGATGCACTTCCAGTCGATTCCTTTATCAAGGATACAATCAATAAGGTTTTATCTCATGATATATTTAAAAGCATAAGTAATGCTAAAACATATCATGAGCATGAGTTTTATTTTAATAAGGATAATGATGAATATCACGGCATCATCGACCTATTAGTGGTTTATGATGATCATGTTGATATAATCGATTATAAGCTGTCTAATGTAGATAGCCCTGAATATATAAGACAATTAGGCATTTATAAAGAATATGTAAAGAGTAAATGGGATAAGGATATTAATATCTATTTACTATCAATATTAAAGGCTGAAATAACAAAGCTTGATTAAAGTAAAACGCACCTCAAGGTGCGTTTTTCAGACTGTTGACAAAAGTCAGCAGTCTGTTAAGCGAATCAATTTGATTCGCTTTATTTTATTAGTTTGTATTTTAAGAATAGTTATAATATAATTATTTTATAGTGTTTTGTATTAAAGGAGTGACATATATGAAGTTTTATAAGTGTGGTCATATAATGACAACTCATGGTATTAAGGGTGATTTAAAGGTTAAGCCTTTATCTGATTTTGATCGATTTTATACGGGTAGTAGATTATATATTTTACATAATGGTGAATATGAAGAGGTTAAGGTAGTAAAGGCATCTATTTTTGGTGCTTATTATTTAGTAGCTTTTGAGGGTATGCAGGATATTAATTTAGTATTAAAGTATCATAGTAATGATATTTATGTTAGTGAATTAGATAGAAAGGATGAGTTAACTGAGGGTGAATATTATTATAGTGATTTAATTGGGTTAGAGGTTGTTAATCAAGCTGGAGAGGCTAGAGGTAAGGTAGTTGAGATTAGAGAGATGCCTCAGGCTGAGTATTTAGTTGTTTTATTTAATTGTAAAAGAGTATTAGTTCCGTTTATTAAGGAATTTGTTATTGATGTAAATGATAAAATAGTTGTTAAGGAAATAGAGGGATTATTTTGAGAATAAAAATTTTAACCTTATTCCCTAATATGTTCGATGGCTTTTTAAATGAATCAATTATTAAAAGAGCTATAGAAAAGGGCGTATGTAGTGTGGAAATTATTGATATTAGAGATTATTCATTAAATAAGCATAGGCATGTTGATGATACACCATGTGGTGGCGGAGCTGGTATGGTTTTGGCTGTTGATGTTGTTCATAGAGCTATAATGGATAATACAAGTGAGGTATCACATATTGCTTTAATGACTCCACAGGGTAGAGTATTTAAGCAAAGTGTTGCTATGGAGCTTTCTAAGCTTGAGGAGCTTGTCTTAATATGTGGACATTATGAGGGCTTTGATGAAAGAATTAGGGATTATGCTGATGATGAGATTTCTATTGGTGATTATGTATTAACTGGTGGTGAGATACCAGCAATGGCTATTTCAGATAGTGTTATTAGATTACTTAATGATGCGATTAGAGAGGAATCTCATGCTGATGATTCCTTTTCAACTGGATTATTAGAATATCCCCAATATACTAGACCAGTTGAATATGATGGCAAGAGGGTTCCTGATGTTTTATTAAACGGTAATCATAAGCTTATTAATGAATTTAGAAGAAAGGAAAGCTTAAGAAAGACATTGTTAAGAAGACCTGATTTATTAGATGATTATCCTTTAAGTGAAGAGGATGTTAAAATGCTAAATGAAATAAAGGAGGAGATGAAATAATGAAAGAAGCAGGAGTTTTACTTCATATTTCATCTCTTCCTAATAAATATGGAATAGGCTCATTAGGTAAGGAGGCCTATGATTTTGTAGATTTCTTGGATGAAACAGGTCAATCAATATGGCAAATACTTCCTATAGGCCCTACATCATATGGTGATTCTCCATATTCAAGCTTATCTAGCTTTGCGTTTAATCCTTATTTTATTGACTTAGAAGCTTTAGTTAAGGATGGATTATTAGATAAAGAGGATTTACCTAATGAATATATTGGTAGAAGAGTAGATTATAATGAACTTTTTAATTCTCGATTTAATATTCTATTTAAGGCATTTAATAATAGAGCTCCTTATGAGAAGGAGTTTATTAAATTTATTGATAAGGAAAAGGAATGGCTAGATGATTATGCCTTATATATGGTATTAAAGGGATATTGTAATAATAAGGCTTGGAATGAATGGTATGATGATTTTAAATATAAGAATTTGAATTCAATTCAATGGGCTACTAACGAATTTAGTGAATATATATTAGCTCATAAATTTAATCAATTTTTATTCTTTAAGCAATTTCAAAAGCTAAAGAAATATGCTAATAGTAAGGGTATTAAAATAATGGGTGATATGCCAATATATTGTGCATATGATTCTGCAGATGTTTGGGCTAATCCTGAATACTTTGAATTAGATAATTATTTAAACCCTATTAATGTTGCAGGCTGCCCACCTGATCAATTCACAGAGGACGGTCAGCTTTGGGGTAATCCCCTTTATAATTATGATTTAATGAAGAAGGATAATTATTCATGGTGGGTTAGAAGAGTTAAGCATTCACTAAGAATGTTTGATATTTTAAGAATAGATCATTTTAGAGGTTTTGCTGGCTATTATAAAATTCCATTTAAGGATGTTAATGCTAAAAATGGAGTTTGGGCTAAGGGACCTGGATATGATTTATTTAAGGCTATAAAAAAGTCAGTTCCTAATGCCCAAATAGTGGCTGAGAATTTAGGCTTTCTAACTGATGATGTTTTTGAACTATTAGATAAATGTGGTTATCCTGGAATGCATATTTTCCAATTTGAGCTTGGTGACGGGGCTAATGCACCTATCAAAAAGGGCTTTAAGGAAAATACTATTATGTATTCAGGTACTCATGATAATCAAACTATTATGTCTTTTTATAATGAGCTAAATGCTGATTATAAGGGATTAGTAGATTCTATTTGTAAAATAAAATTTACTGATAGACCTAATTTGAAAATAATAGAGTATTGTATGAGGCAAGCCTCTAGATATTGTATAATTCCTATACAGGATTACTTAGGGTTATCTGATAGTGAGGGTAGAATGAATACCCCATCTACATTGGGTGGAAATTGGAACTATAGGTGTCTTGATAGTGATTTTACAAATGGTCTTAAGGAATACATTTTAAAGATTACAGCTAAATACAATCGATTAAAGTAAATATTTTAAAGCATAATATAACTGGTGATACAATGAGTAGGATTACAAAAATCTATCATTTAGTTGTAGGTACAAAGATACCTACATTATCAGGAGCGTTATGCTTTTTTATTTTATTAAATGGTGGTTCGTATTTATTTTTATTTGTTTCTTTATTTTCTTATTTTCCATTAAACGTTATGGATGTTTTAAATAGCTATATAGAGGATGGCCTATTAAAGGAAATATTAATTTATTTGTTTGAACATCATTCTAATTTATCCTCGTCAATTATTTTATTAGCTACTAGTATTTATTCCTCCTCAAGCCTTTATTATCATTTTTTAGAGGCCTGTGAGCTTATTACTAAGCAGCCTGTAGATAATAGGTTTGGTAAGAGAATTCAGGCCTTAATATTAGTGCCTTTAATGCTATTATTGGTTTTTATTATTACGATTGGAATTTATATATTAAGGATTACTTTAGGTAATGCTATTTATATTTTGATGCTTCTTATAATACTATTATTTATTTATCTACTAAATAGAATTGCCTTAAGAGGATATTCAATTAAAAAGCTAACTAAAGGAGTTTTATTTAGCTTTTTATATATAATAATTTTTAGTGGATTATTTTTAGTATATTTAAATATTTTTTCAAATTTTAAAATAGTTTATGGAATATTGTCATTCTTTATAGTTTTTTTATTTTATTTATATATAGCCATAATAGGAATATTAGTAGGTATTTACTTAAATTGTAAAAATATAGAAGTATCTAATTTTTTATTTGATAAAGAATAATTTTGGAGGCTAATATAATGAAAAGAAAAATTATGCTAATATTTATATTTATGCTATTAATAAGTATTCCTATATCAGCAAAAGGCTATGGTGTAGGAAAAAATGAAAAGTACCAAAGACCTAATTGCAATGATCCCATCATTACAGAGAATAATGGTTATTGTATAGGTAAGGATGATAAGAGGGTATATTTAACATTTGACTGTGGATATGAAAATGGATATACAAGTGGAGTGCTAGACACGTTGAAGGAAACTAATACAAAGGCTATTTTTTTTGTTACAGGGCATTATTTAAAGTCTTCATCTGAAATAGTAAAAAGAATGATTGATGAGGGACATATTATTGGTAATCATACCTATTCTCATAAGGATTTTACTAAATCATCTAATGAAGAGATATTAAAGGATGTTAAGAAATTAGAGGATGAATTTTACAATATGTTTAATGTTTCAATGTCTAAATATGTAAGACCTCCCAGAGGTGAATATACAGAGGCAAGTCAAAGTCTTTTGAGTGATAATGGCTATGTTTCAGTTTTTTGGTCTTTAGCTTATGTTGATTGGAATAAGGATCAATATAATGGAAATCATTACAGCTATAATAAGGTTATGAGTAAAATACATAATGGTGCCATTATATTAATGCATACTGTTGGTAAGGATAATATGGTTGATTTAAAGGATATTATTATATCATTAAAAGAAGAGGGTTTTGTATTTTCAACAGTAGATGAATTGTGATATAATAGTACCAAGGATTGGTATTAGATTATGGCTTATAATTATATTATTGTCTCTGATGATAAGGAGGCAGCACAAAATAAAATTGAAGAGATAAAAAGCAGTGTTAGCCTTGATTTTGATTTTTCTAATTATGATTTAAACGATGATAGTATTTATTCTATTATTGATGAAATCACTACTGTGTCATTATTTGATAGTCCAAAGTTTGTAGTTATTAGCGGAGCCGCAAAGCTTTCCGATGCATCAGATAAGTCTTTAAATGAGCTAGTTAAGGCTATGAATGATAGAGATAGTGAAAATGTTATAATTTTCTTATTTTCAGATGACTTTAATCATAATAATGAAAATTTACAAAGAATTAAAAAATACTCATCAATGATTAGCATAATGCTTAAGGATATACCTATTGATGAGTATATTAAAAAAAATCTTAGTGAGGATAGCTTTACTATAGATAATCAAGCATTAGCTTTATTAGTTAGCTATCAGGAGGATTTATCAAGCCTTAAGCAAATTTTGTCACAGCTTAAATGCTATAAGAATGAGGATAAGAATATCACAGAGGCTGATATTAAATTGTTAATAGCTCCACCTCTTGATGATAATGTTTATGAGCTAATAGAAGCAGTACTAGATAATGATAAGAAAAGGATTTTTAATTGCTTTAAGGATTTAAAGCTCCAATCAATTCAAGCATCATATTTAGTTTCAATGCTTATAAATAAATTTCAGGAGCTGTATAATGTTACTGTATTATTAAATTCTAAGGTGAGCAGTAATGATATTGCAGCTATATTTGGAATATCCTCTGGTAGAGCTTATTATTTAGTGAAAAATGCAAAGTCAACTAATTTAGATTCTATTAAGAAAAATTTAAGCTCATTAAATGAATTAGAGTATAAGATTAAATCTGGTAAAATAGATCAAAGCCTAGGATTAGAATTGTATTTTTTAAATTAATAAAAACAAAAAACACCATTTCTTGAACTAGTCAATAGTTCGTAGACACAAAAAAGCCAGTTATTTAAATGAGAGCTCTGTTCTATATTGGACAGGGCTT
>SVAZ01000005.1 GCA_015059145.1 Erysipelotrichaceae bacterium | reverse complement strand
TACCACTTTACAACTTCTTTGTCAACATATTTTTTGCCTTTTTTTAAAAATTTCCATTTTCTTTCATAAATAAAAAAATAGGTGCTCATACACCTATTTATATTATATATAAAGTTAATCTCTAAATGGTCTTGTTGAAACGATGTGATACAAAGAATCTAAGTAATTCATATCCTCATTAGATATCTCAAAATCAACATCTAAATTATCCTTAATTCTACTTTCAGTTACAGACTTTGGTAAAGGTAATGTATTCTTTTGAATACAATATCTTATACAAATCTTTGGTACTGTTGTATTATACTTTTCTGCAAGCTTTAGCATTTCCTCATTTTTAAGCATTTCACCTGTTGCCATTGGAGAATATGCTTCAATTAAAATGCCATTAGCTTGACAATAATCTGTAATATGATCCTGACGATTACCAATAAAATATCTAATTTGATTTACCATTGGCTTAAATCCTGTAGACTCAATTAAAGGTTCAATATCCTTCTTATGGAAATTAGATACACCTATAGCTCTAATCTTACCTTGCTTATATAATTCAATCATTGCCTTCCATGCTTCAATATTTCCTAACGTGCAATCACTACCTACATTAGCCCAAGGCCAAGGAGCATGAATTAAAAACAAATCTAAATAATCAGTTTCTAAATTCGCTAATGACTTATTAAAATACTCAATAGTCTCATTATATGTTTTGATATAATCAGGTAGCTTCGTAGTAATAAAAATTTCTTTTCTATCTATACCTGAATCCTTAATAGCCTTAGCTACACTGCCCTCATTACCATAAATATAGGCTGTATCAATATGTCTGTAGCCATATTGCAACGCCCATTTACAAGCATTATATGCTTCTTCTCCATCCTTTGATTGCCATGTACCAAACCCAATCATAGGAATCTCTACACCATTATATAAAGTATAATTTTTATTTCTAATCAAAGTATAATTTTTATTTCTAATCATAGTATCACCATTATCCAATCCATAATTTGTCTAATTGTTGTTTTCGACGCATTAAATATTTATTTAAAAATTTAATATTCTCTTCCGTCATTTTTTCATCAAAAAAAACATACCACTTTTCAGCATTCAATTTAAAAGATTCTTTTAAATCACCTTCAATCCAATATAATTCTGTAATAATATTTTCCAACTGCATTGAACCAAAATTCTTATATCTTTCCATCAACAAACAATAGAATTCTGGCACATTGGCAACACTTTGGTAAAATAAATTTGTATAATTAATTGAATCATCAATATCATAATTTAGATTCGGAATACCAGTCCAAGGTGTGTTTAGAGACCAATCATAATCCCAAATCGGACCAAAATTCAATTTTCCAGACTCATTAAGATCATTTGAAGACTTAGTATAATACATATTAAATGATTTATAAGAATGATCGTGCTCTCCCATTATAATATCAATCATCAAATAATCAACTAGAGAATTCATATTTACTTCTTCTTTTATATGTTCAACATCATTGGTTGCAAAAATGTTAAATAGGTAATTAACATATTCTTTTAATTCTTCGAAAAATAAAGCAAATTGTTGTTCACTAACAAAAGCATCCTTTTCAGGATATTTCAATTCAATATATCTATCATAATCTTCCAAATAAAAGTATGTTTCATCTAAAATAGCATCACTATCCGAAACAACACTCGCATCCATACAAATAAAGAAATTAAAATCTTTCAAATGAACCATATCCTCAGTAATATCTTCTTCTATGTTCATTCTTCCCTCATTCTCCTGAATCTGTTCACAAAGAGTGTATAAACCAACGAATTCACCATTTAAATAAACATTGACTTTGTTAGGAGTTGGTGTAAAGGATAATCCATCCGCACCTAAACCCAAATTAAACGCAGTATAATTATGTAATCCAGAAGGATCTAAATAATCAGCTAAAAGAACCCAGCTTTTTGCCTTTTCCAAACCAAATAAGCTTTGTTTTTTATCAAATTTAATTCTATAAGGTTTTTTTGCATAGCCCATAGTAGAATTCCCTCTTAATCTGATACCACCAGTTACTTCTTCTAACTCGCTATCACAATTTTCAACACTAAAACTCATATCCGTATAATCAGTTTTTGAATTGATAGCCACATCATTAGTATTGATATTAACAATAGGCAACTCATACGTTGCATAATCAGCCACTGCTAAAATTTCAACATTGGAATTTATCATTTCAATTTCTATGACATTTGATGAATATTTGACACCATCAATTTCATAATAGCAAAATTCATATCCCAAATTTGAAGATATTTCTACACTTGCAAAATTAGGATTTCCAGAATTTATGACTTGCAACGTTGCTCCAGTAAAATTTAATGCCCCATCAATATTACTCTTGATCGTTACAGTATAACTTTTCATTTCATTCATCTTTGCATAGACGGTTATATCCTTTGATGGCATATAAAAATAATCAAATTTTTTAGTATAATCTTCATCTATGTACCAACCTTCAAATGTATAGCCTTCCTTTGTAGGAATTCCTAAATCAATCTTAGAATCATATTCAACTTCCTGTATCAACTGTTCATACAGTATATTTTTAGTTATTGAATATTTTTTTATTTTGTACTTTGCATATAATTCAACAACATCAGCATCCTCTTCAACTTCCTTAGTATCAAATGAAATAGTATAATCCTTATCCATATACCAGCCTTCGAAAATATAACCTTCTTTATTTGGAGTTGGCAATTCAAGTGAATCAATATTTTCAAAATCCATAGTTTGGGCATTATATATTTCATCATTTAATGAATGAAATATAAAATTTACATTTGAATCATCACATGATGATAGGCAAAAAATAAAAAGGATAACTATTAATATACTTATTGTTTTAAATAGTTCTTTACTTCGTTGTTGAATCATAGTATCACCATCCAAGTTTATAATATATTAATAAAAAATAATTGTAAAGGAAAAATTATAACAAAAAAATGTTATAATTTACTTTTTTTATATCCATATTTATTGGAATAATTATGCTTGACTATTTGTCTTACTCTAGCAATAGCAAAATCCTCATCTATCAAATCCTGATTAATAGTTGACCCAGCAGCTATATAAACATCACTACCTATATTTATAGGCGCAATTAAATTACTATTACAGCCTATAAATACTCTATTACCTATTTTAGTTTTAAATTTATTCTTTCCATCATAATTTACAGTCACTGTACCGCAACCAAAATTAACCTCATCTCCACAAATAGCATCTCCAATATATGTAAGATGTGCAACATTAGTTTTAGTTCCAAGTGTTGATTTTTTAATTTCGACGAAATTACCAATTCTATCATTTTCACCTACAATAGAATTCATTCTCAAATGTGCAAATGGGCCAACAGTTGCATTACATTTAATAATTGAATCATATACTACACTTTGCCTACATATTGAATTTTCTTCTATTATTGAATTCATAATATCACTATATGGTCCAATATGACATCCTTTAGCAATATAGCTTTTTCCCATAATAATAGAGCCTTGATATATTATAGCACCTGATTCTATCTTAACATCTGGTGATATCATTACAGTATCAGGATTCACTATTGTAACACCATTAATCATATGCTTTTTATTTATTACTCTCTTTAAGCTTTCCTCTACTAATGATAATGAATATAAATCATTAATTCCCATAACCTTATAAGTATCCTTAATTAAGTATGATCCTACCTTAGCTTTAGAAGCTAAAAGCTTAACTAAATCTGTTAAATAATATTCACTTTTATTATTGTTACACCTAATCAAATGTAGAGTCTCTATAAGCATTTTGTTTTCTATACAGTATATTCCTGTATTGACCTCTTTTATGTCCTTTTCAATATTTGTGGCATCAACCTCTTCAACTATTGATGCAATATTACCTGTACCATCTCTTATGATTCTTCCAAAGCCAGTTGGATTATCCAAATAAATTGTGCCTATCGAAAAATCATTTTTACTTTCCTTATGATAACGTGTAATACCAGCTAATATCTCATCATCGATCAAGGGAGTATCACCAGGAAGTATTAGAGAATAACCATCGCCACATATTAGGCTTATTGCTCTTTTAACCGCATCTGCTGTACCAAGCTGAACATCCTGATATGCATATTCAACCCTATCACCTAAGATTCCCTCAATAACCTCACTCTTATGCCCTACTACACAAATCTTTTTATCTATCTCTATTTTATCTAAGGCATCTACTATATACTCTACCATTGGCTTTTTAAATAATTCAACTGCACATTTAGGAGTATCTGTCTTCATTCGACTTCCTTTACCAGCAGCTAAAATAATAGCATGATTCATTAGGCCATCTCCATAACAATTAATGCTAGTTCTTCAATATATTTATCGACAAGATCAATATCTTTAGCCATTACAGATATTCTTATTTTTTCCTCAGTTCCGGATGGTCTAACAATAATTTTACAATCATCTTTTAATTCTTTTTTAATCTCGTCAATTCTTTTATATAGTATCTCATTATCATAAATTGCATTCTTATTAGTAACACTAACATTAATCATTCTATCTGCATACATCTCTAAATCATTAAACCAATCGGACATATTAGTGTCAGTTTCCTCTAATATTTTAATAAGCATTATAGCAATTAAAACACCATCGCCTGTATGCAATATATTAGGGATAATAATATGTCCACTATTTTCTCCACCTATAGAAAAATTGAATTCCTCTAATGCTTCATAAATATGCTTATCACCTACTGGAGTCTCATATACACTAATTCCATTATCCACTAATTTCTTAATCAATCCTAAGTTACTCATAATAGATAATACAACAGTATTATCATTAAGCTTATTGTTTTTCTTTAAATATCTAGCAATTAAATAGATGATCATATCTCCATCAATTACATTACCATTATTATCAACACAAATCACTCTATCTCCATCACCATCAAATGAAAAGCCAATATCACATTTATTATTAATTACTGTATCTCTTAAAAAATTAATATGTGTAGAACCAACTCCCTCATTTATGTTATATCCATCAGGACTAGCACCTACTATAACTAAATCATCAGTAACATTCTTAAAGATTGGCAATGCTGTATATGTAGTTGAACCATTAGCACAATCAATACATATCCTTTTATTTGTTTTAACTACATTATTTAAAACAAAATCTATGTAATCTTTTTTTAAATTATTATCATATTCTAATTTACCAATTTCTGAATCTTCTAATAGAGGTTTATCAATAAGTTCTTCAATTTTCAACTCTTCTTCTTTATTCAGTTTAATTCCTTTATTTAAAATCTTAATTCCATTATCTATATAAGGATTATGGCTTGCGGTAATCATAACACCTGTAATTTGTTTTTTCATAGAATAATAAATTAATGCTGGAGTAGATATTACACCAGCAAGCTTAACATTAAGCCCCATAGACATAGCACCAGCTGAAATAGCTGACGTAATCATATCCTTAGATATTCTAGTATCAGTAGCTATGACTACCTCTTTTGAATCCAAACAATTTAAAGATTTACCAAGTTTAATTAAAAACTCTACATTTAAAAGCTGATTTGGAACCCCTCTTATTCCATCAGTACCAAAATATTTCATAATTCCTCCCAATATAAATTAATTACATGGAAGTATATTCATAAATGAAAAAAAAGATACTTAATGAAAGTATCTTTTTTACCAGTTAATCTTCATTCGTATACATTAATGCCAATTTCACACATTTGTTCCTTATAAATTTCAAAACTTTCATCCCACTTTTCATAACCTTCTTCGCTCTTATGAGATACCAAGCCTTTATTTAAAAAATATTCACCGAAATATTTAGTAACTTTTTTAGCACCTAAATAATTAACATGCTCGCCATAATCACTTGTATCAGTAGACCAATCAATATTTATAGGATTGTCCAGATTCAAATCATGATATTCAATATCAAATTCCTTTGCATAATTTGCCACTGCATTATGTCTAGAATAACTCCAGCTCTTTACAGATGGAGCACTAAACAATATAGGTATAATGTCATTTTGCTTACATTTAGATATTAATTTTTTAAATGACTTATCATTCGCTTTAAGAACATGCTCAGAAATTGAACTATGTAGCATATATCCAGACATATCAACCGGAGGATTACTCCCATATAGGAATCTATATCCTTTCATAACATTATTATAAGAATAGTCATATTGGAAAAGAAAATCCTTTTTTGTTAAAGAAAATAATCTATGATGATACCTTAACAATGGAAAAACATTCTTAAAATTATTATTTGTAATTTCTATATCAGTTGCTTTTGAAAATAAGAAATTACATTCGATTAATACATATTTTGGTTGTTGATTCTTTAGAGCCAGATTTAAATAATCAATGGACTCATACACCTTTTGGGCTGGACTTCCTAGACCATATGATGTAATACCATATTCATTATATAATTCAATATTATTAAAACTTGTATCAGCTTCACTATTACCTAAAATAATTAAATCAATTGTATTATCAGCTTCACTTATAATTCCCTTTTGTGAAATAGTATTCCACTCATATTCATTATAATTGTCTTTAGGATAAACCAATACTGATAGATATGTAAATATTGAAATAAGGATGACAAAAAACATAGAAATTTTAATTGCAATAATTCTTTTGTTCATAATGTCCTCCTAAAAATTAGCATACATCGGATCAATTGGAACATATCCAATTCCATAAGCTCCGAACAATATTATAGAAAAAATTAATATTAAATAAATCGACCATCTAACAACAACATTTCTTCTAGAAATTAATTCTCTGATATTTATATTATGTTCTTTCAAGCAGCCAATAATAAAGACAATAGCTAGAACGACGCCTATAACAATAAAATCATATAATGCTAAGCCCATACTAGGAATTGCCGAGAAATTATCAAAACTGAAATGTCTAACGATTCTAACAAACATGTTTATACCAGCCTTCATAGAAACTGCTCTAAAGAACAATTCACCAAATATAACAATTATTGTAGTTTTAATAATTTGCATGCACACATACCATTTAGCTTGTCTATTTATATGTAGCTTAGTACATATATTTCTTACTAATGGTTCAAACAAATTCCCCATCAAAATAAAGAAAAAGTGATACAATCCAAAAAATATAAAAGTCCAAGCGGCACCATGCCATATACCATTAAAGAGCCAAACAACAAATAACGCTATTCCGCCTGTCAGTACTGGGCCGTAATAATTTCCAAATCTTTTTCTAGTCTTTGAGGTTAAATTTTTAATTGGTTTAGATAACGATATCGGATAGAAAACATATTCTCTAAACCAAGAGCCTAATGTAATATGCCACCTTGTCCAAAATTCAGATATAGTTTTTGATGCAAATGGTTGTTTGAAATTTTCAGGTAATTTAATACCAAATATCTCACCAATACCAATTGCTACATCAATCATTCCAGAGAAATCCATATACAACTGAATTGTATATAATATCACCGCAAGAAATATCATTCCACCATCATAGTTGTAATAATTCATAAAAATTTCTTGGACATACATATTAACTCTATCGGCAACTAAAACCTTTTTCATTACACCAAAGGCTATTCTTTGTACACCACGACATAAATTATTGTACTCAATCTGTTTACCCTCATATAACTTTTGTGCCGTTTCACTATATCTAGCAATAGGGCCTTCCATAATTTGGGGAAAAAAGCTCAAATAAAGCAATAGCCTAAAAATGTTTTGATCCGCCTCTATTTTTCCTCTATACACATCAAACATATATGAAATGGCTTGAAGTGAGTAAAAGGATATTCCAATAGGTAACACTATGTTAACCCATTTAAATCTAAAATCGTTTTGTAAAACCTTTAATAGTGAATTAACATTTTGTAAAAAGAAATTTGTATATTTCATAACTATCAAAATAGATAAAATTAATAAAACACCAAATGCAACAGCAAATCTTTCTTTTTTTTGATATTTACTTTTAATTATTTTCCTTTCTTCTTTTGGAACTTCAATTAATTCATTATTACAAGTATTTTTAATATGAGTTAACCATATACCAATATAGTGAATAATTAATGTCGTAATTAATATATAAATAACTAAATGCGCACTTAATATACAAAAGAATGTTAAGCTCGCTAACAATAATACAATCCAACGATATTTTTGTTTAGTGACTGCATATATAATAATTACTAAAGGAAGGAATAACAAGAGAAAGGCGGGATTCATATACGAATTCATATTACTCCTCCTCTTGTAAACGAACTATCATATTATAAATAGCTTGTGCAGAATTAAAATTTGCAGGAATGACCTCAACAGTAGGAATAACCACATCAAACTCTTCCTCAATATCAGCAACTAAGCTTAAAACTGCTAATGAATCTAAATAGTGTCCATCAATTAAATCTGTACAAGTTTCATAATCGACCTCAGGATTTAAATCCTCTAACAATTCAATCAATCTCTCCATTACCTACACCTCCCATCATTGAATTTAATATAGATGTTTTTAATTCATCTCTAACAACTATAAATTTATTATTATCATTTATATATATTTTAGGTAAATCTCTACTTAGAAACAATGATATACCTTCAGTCATACAATAAGCACCAGCATTTTTAAAAGCTAATATATCTCCTTGTTTTATATCTAATGATACCTGTTTCATCATAATATCATTAACACTACATAGAGCGCCAAAAATATTCCAAACTTTGAAATTATCATGTCTTGATGGTATGATGTCAAAAAAAGGTTTCTTCATAGCCATCATTTGTCCGTAATAAACAATATGATTCATACCACCATCACATATAGCCATATTTTGTTCATTAGTTTCCTTAATATCAACTATTTTAGTGTAATAGGTACCACAGCTTGCAGCTATAGCTCTTCCAAGCTCAAGAATAATATCACCTTTAAAATTCATATTATTTAGAAGCTCTTTTAATTCCTCTAGATATTTTGCGTCATCAAAATCCTTTTCACCCTCAAAATAAGAAACAGGATACCCTGGTCCGTATTCCAATTCTTCTACAGTATAACCAAGTTCATTTGATAGTTTTGATATAAGCTCATCAATTTTAAATAATTCCTTTTCAATTTTTTTAAGTGATGTTTTTTGAGTTCCTGAATAATATTCTAATCCTTTAAAGCATAAATTCGAATAGCAATTTCTATTTTTTATTATGTCATACACTTGATTAGAATCCACACCAAATTGATTGCCACTAGATAGTCTTATTAAAACATTTAAATTTCTATTATATTTAGAAGATAATTCATCTAATAATTGTAATTGACCAATAGATTCAACCGTATAAAATCCAATTTCCGGATAATTTTTGATTGCATTTTCTATAACTTTTCGATCCTTAAAAACACCAGATACAACAACCTTAGATAATGGTATATTTTGGTTATAGCATATATCTAATTCTCCTGGTGAGCAAACCTCGAATCGTTTGACGTTATCTGCAATATAAGAAATAATAAAGGTATTAGCTTTAATGGCATAACATAATCCCATACCACTAAATCCATTTTCTAAAAATCTTATTCTTTCCTTTAGTACTCTTACATCAAAAACATACATAGGACTAGTATATATACGTGAAATATCCATCATCTATTTACCTCCTAACAGCTTGTATAATTCTTTACGGTCAACCTTGCCATTTTTGTTTAAAGGATAATTTTCAACTTGAACCAATTTTGAAGGAATCATATAAATAGGAAGCTTTTCCTTAATTTTTTCATGTAAGGCTTTTTTGTCTAAAGTTCCCATGTAAAATGCATAAAGTTTTTTTCTTTCATAATCAAAACTACATATACATCTAGAAATCCCATCAATATTACAAATCAAATTCTCCACTTCTTCAAGTTCAATTCTATGACCTAAGTATTTGATTTGAAAATCCTTGCGGCCTGCGAAGAATAATTCATCGTTAAAAAAATATCCTAAATCACCAGTTCTATATATTAAATCTATATACGAATCATTTGTTGGATTTTGGACAAACCTTTTAGTTGTTTCTTCCTTATTATTATAATATCCTAATGCAAGTGCTGTACCTCTAACACAGATTTCTCCTGTCACATTATCATGTTCAATCAAATTATCATTATCATCTAATAATATAATTTCTTCATTATCAAATGATTTACCAATTGGTAACCCGTTTGTATATTCTCGTGTCTTATCTATAATGTGATAAGTACAATTACAAGTAATTTCAGTAGGACCATATAAATTTACAAATATAGCATCAGGTAAATGACTAATCCACTGAGCTAAATGCTTGTATGGCATTACTTCACCAGAGAAAAGAATTTTATTTATACTAGTAGGTGTTTTATAATCCAAACCATGAAATGTTGTAATTAAGCATAAAGCAGAAACTGCCCAAATTAAAACAGTAGGCTTATGCTCACACAAATAATCTAAAAGCTTTGAAGGAATAGAAAACAATTCCTTAGGAACTATAATAAGATCAGCATTCATTTTAATAGCCGAATAAATATCCTTAACTGAAACATCAAAATCAAAAGGTGCTTGATTAGCAATTCTATCATTACTAGTTATATTAAATTGCTTAGTAAAAACATCAATAAAATCAATAACTGAGCGATGAGAGACTAAAACTCCCTTAGGAACTCCTGTTGAACCAGAGGTAAAATTAGCATACATTGGATCAGTATCGATCATTTTAATCCTTAATTCACTCAATTTATTTTCATGAATATCAAAATTAATCATTTCTTCAATCGCATAAACTTCTAGATTTTTAAAAATAGATAATGCTTTATCTTTATATTTATCATTAGTTATAACTAATGATGAATTCAAAGTAGACAATATATTATTAATTCTATCAATTGGTAAATCAGGGTTTATTAAAACATAAAAGCACCCTAAATATAGAACACTAAAAAACGAACATAAGCATTGAACTCCCTTATCCATAAAAACAGGGATAGGCTTACGCATCTTAGTTTTTCCATATAAAAAGGATGCCATTTTTTTACTATTTATCATAATATCCATATAGGAGATTTTTGAAGAACCTTCTATCACACCTTTATTGGAATCATATGCACTATTTTCTAAATATTCTAAAACATTTTTCATACAACTCACCCGTAAAACAACTATATATATATAATAATATCAAAATCGAATTTTGTCAATTTTTAAAACAAAAAATTAAAGGATATACAATACCTGTATATCCCTTAATTAAATTAGTTATTAACTTATAGCTTCACCACTAGCAGTAACCTCAACTGCTACACTATCTTCCATCTTATAATATTTCATTGAATTTATAGTTGAATCATATATAGCAAATTCATGCTTATTGTAATTTTCAACCTGATGAGAATAATCATCACAATTATTATACTCAATCAAATAATAATCATGTTCTGAATTTAATGTAATACCATTATATTCAGATGAAGTTAAATTTGAAATGAAAATATCAATCATATCAGCATATGTATAAGATGTAGAACCTGCCAATGTACAATTGAACAATGAGCATGCCATCAATTCTGATTCTACAGAATCAAACGTTGAAGAAGGCCATCCACATAAATAAATATCCGGATTATAGAACAAGATTACTTCTGCAGCAATTGAACAGTCTAATTCTAAAACCTCATAACCATTTGCTGCTAATGTATTTAGTTCTGTTTGTCTATCAGGGAAATTAGAGGTTGCAAAACCAGGATGACCCTTATAATAATAAACATATCCATCACCATAGAAATCCATAGTTAATTTAATATAATCATAGAAGCTAGATTTTTCACCATTCCAATCGGTACCTAAAATAACCATTACCTTCTTATTTTGTTCTTCAGCATAACTAAACATTTCATCACTAAAGTGATATAGTTCCTTAAATGCTTGCTTACCCTCTTCGTCTAATGCGGCTAATAAATTATTAGTATAGAATGAAGTAGGTGTAGCAACGATATCAGCGGCAAAAGTTGGATCCTTAGCATTAATAGCAGAAAGGTTTTCACCTACTCTTAATCTATTAACCCACCAGCTAACATTATCTTGAGCCTTATCTATTACATAAGCATATCTGCTTAATATAGAATATTGAGTTTCATCAGCAGGATAAATAGTCTCATCATGTACTAATGTATTTGAGTAATTGCCATCAGCAACAGCCTCTTTTAAATCTTCCCAGTTATCTACCATATCATCATACTTATCACTTGGATTATCAACTCCAAATGTTGAAGATAAGAAGAATGCTGTACCTGCACCATCACTAAGTAAAGTAGCAGACCAATTTTCTTCAGGAATATTATTAGCATAAGCAAACTCTAATAATAATTCACAATAATTATCAACAAGATAAAAATTAAACTTTGAATAAGGATTTAAATCATATAAAGTCTTAATATAATCAGAATATATATTTCTCATTTCATGGAAATCACCCATAATAGATTTTTCCTTTGATACAGTTGGAATAGTATATACATTCTCAGGAAGCTTTTGCCAATTATAAGCTGCGTTTCTTTCCAAATATACAAAAGTAGGAATTTCTCCATCTTGAGTAATTTCATCAATCTTTAATGAATAAACTAAAACAGGGTACGTACCATTTAAAAAACTAATATTATATTCTTCTGCTGTTATACCAACATTAGTATATTCAACTAATGTATTATCGAAGCTAACATTTACTTTTTCAAATAAACCATAGGCTCCAAAATCTACTGTATAATGATTTTCATCAGTTAATATAAGAACCTCATGAGTATTAATATAGCTATTATCATTTAAAGACAGGTCAAATGTAAGAGTTTCAACATCATCACAATTATATACCTCTACAAATGCTTCAGTTCCCTCTTCTCCATCACTAATTACAACAGATGGAAATGGAGTTTCATCAAAGGCACCTTCACCGACATCTATATTACCTAATTTGTTAGTATATCCATTTACATTAAAAATTTCAAATTTTGTATCGCCTTGACTAACAGATTCCAAGTATGAACAATTATAAAATGCACAAGGCATAATCTCTACTATTGTACTTGGTAATTTTACATCAACAACATTAGAATAAGCAAAGCCCTCTTCTACAATTCTAGTAACATTTTTACCATTATATTTCTCAGGTATTTCAATACTAGATAAATATTTTGCTTTACCTACTCCTACTCCGTATGTGTCATCATCAAAAAGATAAAAATCTAGACCTTGAGAATTTTGAGTAACCTCATAATCTCCAACATCTCCTTTGTCACCCTTATCACCTTTATCTCCTTTAGAGCCACTTTCTCCTTTAATTGAATCTAACCATTCGCTTTCATCTCCCTGGAAGCCATTGTCAACTGCTATATCATAAGCACTTTTCCCACAAGAAGCAAAAAGAATGAAAAGAAACCTAAAAATAAAAACACTAATAATTTCTTTCTCATTTTATTCCTCCTAATAATTTATATAGTTTTTTATAGCCATATATTAATTTCATTTTATCATAATATATAAAAAAATGATATATTTAATTGAAAAATATTGGAATATAGCATTTACTATAATAATGTAAAAAAACCTCTAGAATTAAATCTAGAGGTTTTTCATTTAATTATTTATTTAAAAATTCTTTTATTGCAGATGCCATATCATCAATCATCTCATTTGTCATACCAGGATAAACACCAATCCAGAAGGTATTATTCATTACATAATCTGTAACGCTTAAATCACCAACAACTCTATAGCCTTCTCCTGTTCTTCTCATTTCATCAAAACATGGATGCTTAACTAAATTACCTGCAAATAGGTTTCTTGTTTGAATTTTCTTATCCTCAAGATACTTAGTTAATTCAGTTCTAGAAATGCCCTCTTTACATGTAATAAGGAAGCCAAACCATGATGGATCTGAATTTGGACAAGCTTCAGGTAAAATTAATTTATCTGAAACACATTCTAAATTAGCTCTTAAACGTTTCCAATTTTCCTTTCTTTTTTCTACAAAAGAAGGGAATTTTTCTAATTGAGCAACACCTACTGCTGCTTGCATATCAGTAACCTTTAAATTATATCCAAAATGAGAATAAACATATTTATGATCATAGCCCTTAGGTAATTCTCCATATTGACCATCAAATCTATGTTTACAGAAATTATCAACACCAGAAGGACAAATACAATCACGGCCCCAATCTCTAAAAGACTTAGCTAATTTATATAAAACTGGATTAGTAGTGTATACAGCTCCACCTTCTCCCATTGTCATATGATGAGGAGGGTAGAAGCTTGATGTACCAATATCACCAATTGTACCAGTAAATTTTTCAACGCCATTAATAGTGTATTTAGAACCTAATGCATCGCAATTATCCTCAATCAACCATAAGTTATGCTTATCACAGAAATCCTTAACAGCCTTTAAGTCAAAAGGATTTCCTAATGTATGAGCAATCATAACTGCCTTAGTTTTAGGTGATAATGCTTTTTCCAGCATTTCTACATCAATATTATATTGAGGTATAGTAACATCAACAAATACAGGAATTGCACCATAATTAATTATAGGAGTAACAGTTGTAGGGAAACCACAAGCAACTGTAATAACCTCATCACCACGCTTAATGGCTCTTTCACCTAATTGAGGTGATGTCAATGTCATAAATGCAATCAAATTCGCGCTTGAACCTGAATTAACTAATAAAACAGGTAGCTTAATATTTAAATACTTAGCCATATTACGTTCAAATTCATCACAATATCTACCACTAGTTAACCAGAATTCTAATGAAGAATCGATTAAATTTAATAGTTCTTTTTCATCATATACTCTAGCTGCATAAGTAATTTTATCACCAGACTTGTATTCGCCCTTTACATGATTCTCTTTGTAATATTTTTTTACCAGCTCCATAATTTGTTCTTTTGTATTACTCATTTGTTTTTTACCTCTCATTTTTAGTTTAGATTTAACCATATTTAAAAGCTTTCTAATAAGTTCGAAAACAAACTTATCTCTTAAAACTAGCAACATTATACCATATATAGCTGCGCCTGTCACTGCAATTATAATAAAAGACCATATACTATAATCAAAATAATTATTCAAAAAATAAATACATATAACCATAGGAACAACAGCTACAACATTTTTCCATGACATAATCATGCTTTGTTTTAATGAAAAATATTTATATTTAATAGCAAAAGTAGCTAAAACAGTTGTAACAACAATTTCAGAAGCTGCAGTGGCAATAGCTGCACCTACTGCTCCGAATTTTGGAATTAATAATAAATTTAAAACAACATTAACTAGTGCTCCAATAATTGTAGATATGGTAGGAAATTTTTCCTTGCCAATCGCAATAAATATTTGATCACCAAAAATAACGCCAAAGCCTGAAGCAAGAAATCTAACAGACATAATAATTAATAATAATGGAACAGATTCAAAACCAGCACCCAAAAACCATGATGATAGATTATTTGATAAAACTGCAAAGCCTGCAATAAGTGGTATTCCTAAAAGGAATACATAATTACATGCAAAATTGATATGCTTCTTAAATGATTCAATATTTCCATTATAATAATCATAGGCATTTCTTGGAATTAAAATCGGTGAAATAACAGTAATAAATATTAAAGCTACACTATTGATTTTATATGCCTGCTCATAACATCCGTTTTCAAAATCCGGATTCGAAGAAAAAAGACCAATCATTGTTTTATCAAAAACAGAATAAACTGTAACAGCTAATGTTGGTAAAAAGATTAATAAAGTTGGCTTAATTTTTTCCTTAAATGTAAGCTCCTTTAATTTTACCCTTTCAATATTTTTAATTGCCTTTGGCCACATTATCAAATTTGAGAATAATGTTATTAAAGAAAATAATAACATATAAACCCATGTGTGGCTTTCATTTTTAACAAAAATAAAAATTCCTGCCATACCTAAGGCTTTAATAATAATTTGACGAATGGCAATGGATTTAAAATCCTCTTCACCTTGATAATAAAATAGAATATCAAAGATAACTGCAATAACTTGAAATGATGAACACAATACTAAAATATTGTATTTTTCACCATAGCCAACAGTAAACAATATTGTAAATAATACAGCCAATGATAAGAAGGACAAAAATGCTTTTATAATTACAATTTCAAAAAACAATTTACTTTTAGCTTTCTTATCATCTCTAATTTTAGCTATTTCTCTTTGACCATAAACATTAAAACCCAAATTCGCAAATAACACAAAATAAGTTATTAAGGAGTTGACATAGCTTATTTGCCCATTTCCAGTTTCATGGAGAACTCTAGCTAAATAAGGTGTTGTAGCAAGAGGCACAATCAAGGTTAAGACCTGGCTTATAAAGTTATATATGAAATTTTTTTTAAGATTTCGGCCTTTATTTTCCATCATTGACTCCTCTTAAAACAAATACTAATTAATTATTATTCTTAATTTTTTTAATGGCATCTATAAATGAGTATTTCGGTGTAAAACCAGTATCATTAGATAACTCATCTATATTAGCACACAAATACATTACTTGATTAGGATTATAATCCTTTTTGCCATAACCAATTTCGATATTAGAATTATATACTAATTTTATATCCTCTAGGTATTCATAAAGTTTTCTAGTCCTACCACTACCTATTGGATAAACCTTATTATTAATACCAAATTGAGCAATAAGCTTTAATGCATTTGCACAATCATCTACATATAAATAATCCCAATCCTGTTCACATTTAGTAACCATTGGAGATATACCATTATTTAATGAATTAATAACATAAGATATCAAAGTATTAGGATTATCATTTTCACCAAAGATGCTTAATATTCTTGCCCAGCAATGCTTAATTCCAATTTGATTACAATATAACCTTGACAGCATTCCGGCAGAATACTTCGCAATACCATAGCCAGTCAATGGGACACATGGAGTTTCTGCTGTAAGCATTTCAAATTTTATTCCATATTCTGCTTGAGACCCAGTTCCAACAAAAGTCTTACAACCAAGCCTCTTTGCAAGTGCAACAGCATCTAAAGTGTACTCAATATTATTTTTTTGAAGATAGACATTATCTCTACCATTACCAATTGTCGCATCCCAACCCAAATGAAAAAAAGCATCAAAATCAGACTCTGGATATTCTAATTGTTTTAATTCATTTAAATCACATTCAACAACCTTGATTAAATCATCATTTGGAATTTTATCTAATTTGGTAGAGTTTTTTCTAACTATCAATAAGCATTCAACTTTTTCTTTAATAAGAATTTTAGTTAATGCCAAACCGATCATACCAGTTGAACCAGTTATAACAACCTTTTTCATACTAGTCCTCCGAAATAGACATTATTTCTTTTAACTCTTCTCTATCTAAATATGGAGCCAAATCTTCAAGTGGTGCAGACACCATCGAACCATCTTCTAGTTTTTTAGAACCAGCCTTAGGTGCAAAATATTGAACCTTATCAACCATAACCTCGCATATTTGAGGTCCATCATATTTAAAATCAGCATCCATATATTTTGCAAACTCATCGTTAGTTTTGCATCTAAAGAATTTAAAACCATAAGCATAAGCAAGCTTTTCCATATCTGGGAAGCTTAAATCTAATGAATCCTTGCCAACACCACATAATGGCTTACCCTTAAAGAAATTAGACTGTGATTGTCTAATAGAATGATAACCATCATTATTTATAATAATTATTTTAATAGGAAGCTGATGATGAATAATAGTTTGTAATTCCTGAATATTCATTTGAATTGAACCATCACCAGTTAAACAAATAAGAGGCTTTCTACCATTAGCAAAGCATGCACCGATTGCAGCTGGTAAATCATATCCCATTGATGCCATACCAGAATTTTCAATAAATCTTGTACCCTTTTTAATTGTATAACCGTGTCCTCCTACTACGCATGCAGTACCATTACCTGAAATAGTAATCATATCCTCAGGCATATTTTTAGAAAGCAAATCAATAACTGCATAAGCATTAGCTAATTCTTTTTGTTCAAAATGTACAGGTTTAATTACAGGATATTTTTCCATCCAATCCTTACATTGCTCAATCCAACAAGAATTATTATCAAAAATGACATCTGAATCCTTAACCTTATTGTATAGATCATCAATAACATCCTTTACATTTGCACAAATAGGATATTCTACATGAAGCGTTGGCTTCTTTAATTCATTCTCATCAATATCAACCATAATAACATATGATTTAGGAGCCCATGATTTATAATTAAATCCAGTTTGTCTTATACTTAAGCGGCAACCAAGTGAAATAATTAAATCACTATTTTGAACAGCAAAGTTTCCTGCTCTATCTCCAAAATTTCCTGGTCTACCAGCATAAAGTCTATGATCAGATTCCATTGCATCGCTTGAATTCCAAGCACAAACTACTGGAACATTAAGTTTTTCGATTAGCATCTTAAATTTAGAAAAAGCACCTGATAATCTAATTGCACTACCAGCATAAATAACAGGTCTTTTTGATTCTTTAATTTTATTTATAATATGATAAATTTCATCATCAGAAGGTTTTGATATTACCTCATCAGAATAATCATATCCCTTCAATTCATCAGTATCAACATATGCAGATTGAATATCTCCAGGGATATCAACCCAGGTTGGACCCATACGACCATGTGTTGCTAAATATATCGCCTTTTCAATAATGTAGCGAATATCATTTTTATCAGTTACTATTTCTGCGTATTTAGTCATAGTTTTTACAGCGCTAACAATATTAAACTCCTGATCACCCATTGCACGTAAATTAAGACCTGTACTAAGGGAAAAAGAATCCCATCTAACCTGTCCAGAAATAACAAGCATAGGCACAGAATCAACATAGGCACCAACTACACCTGTTAAAGCATTAGTGCCGCCAGGTCCAGTAGTTAAAACAACAGCTGCCATTTCATTATTTACTCTAGCATAGCCTTCTGCAGCGATAGCACAAGCCTGCTCATGATGATTATAAATGACATTCATTCCTTCAGCATGACCAAAAGCATCATTTAAATTCATAGCACCGCCCCCAACTACAGAAAATGTAGTTTTAACACCTGCTTCAATAACTTTATTTACAATGTAGTCAGCAACTCTAATTTTCATATATTTTCACCCATAAATTCATTAATCTCCTTATCCATTTCATCTGGAATAAGGGAAGGATTTGCTAAGTAAACCTTAGTCCATTCAACAATCTTGTTCATTGTTTCGTTCATATGCCATCTTGGCTTCCATCCAAAAACATCCTTAATCTTTTGGTTGCTAAGCTTTAGAAATGCTGCCTCATGTGGACCACCATCATGTTTATTAATCCATTTAAGACCATCTCCCCAAGCTTTGCAAAACATATCAACCAAATCTCCAGTATTAACACAATCACAATCATCCGGACCAACATTATAATAGCCTTCAAATTTAATGTCTTCATATTGCTTTTGAGCAATTAATAAATAAATATATAAAGGCTCTAGAACATGTTGATATGGTCTAGTTGAATGAGGGTTTCTAACTATTATATCAGTTTTATTTTCAATAGCACGAACACAATCTGGAATAATTCTATCACTAGCGAAATCGCCACCACCAATAACATTACCAGCACGTGCTGTTGAGATAGCACATCTACAATCAGCAAAAAAAGACTTCTTATAACTGTGAGTTACAAGCTCACTACAAGATTTAGAATTACTATAAGGATCATATCCATCTAATGGCTCATCTTCTAAAAATGGATGGTCAGGGATATCATCATTTAAGTAAACCTTATCAGTAGTTACATTTAGAAAGCTTTTAACTGAATTACAGCTTCTAACACATTCTAATATATTAACAGTACCCATTACATTAGTTTCATATGTATATACAGGATTTTTATATGATTCTCTAACAATTGGCTGAGCAGCTAAATGAAAAACCACCTCAGGCTGATATTTATCAAAAGCCTTTTTTAGTTTTTTATAATCTCTGACATCACCAATAATAGAAATCATATTTTTTTCTACCTTAGAAAGAGAAAATACATTGGGATTAGTTGGGCTAGGTAAAGAATAACCAACAACCTTAGCTCCACTATTAATCAATATCTTACAAAGCCATGTTCCTTTAAAACCAGTATGTCCAGTAACTAATACTGTCTTATCCTTATAAAATGATAAATCTAGCATAGGCTTAATCCTCCCAAATTTTCCAAGGAGCATTCCCAGAATTCCAATATTCTTCTAGCTTTTGCTTTTCTCTTAAAGTGTCCATACATTGCCAATATCCATTATGTAAATAAGCATTAAGTTGATTATTTTCAACAAGTTTCTTCATAGGATAATCCTCTAATGGCATTTCATCACCAGATATTAAATCAAAAATTTCTGGTTCCATAATCATATAACCAATATTGATTAAATCTCCATCCATATCTGACTTTTCTCTAAATGCATTAATAGTACCATCCGAATTTAAATCAATTACACCTTTAGATTGCCCAAAGTTGTAGCATGAAATTGTACCCAATTTTCCAGACTTCCTATGACATTCAATCAATTTCTTAAGATCAATGTCACCAACTGCATCACCATAAGTTAAAAGGAAAGGTTCATTTCCAATATAATCCTTAATTCTCTTAACCCTACCACCAGTTTGAGTATGTAAGCCTGTATCAACAACTGTTACAGTCCAATCATCAGCAGACTTTTTATGAATAATTCTCTCATTTGAAGCCATCTTGAATGTAACATCATTATTATATAAGAAATAATGAGCAAAGTATTCCTTTATAACATGCTGCTTATAACCAGCACAAATAATAAATTCATTGAATCCTTGTGCAGCATAAATTTTCATAATATGAACTAAAATTGGAATTTCTCCAATTTCAATCATTGGTTTTGGTTTTAAATGAGATTCCTCGCTAATTCTAGTTCCTAATCCACCTGCTAATATTACAACTTTCATATTAAGCAACTCCTTATATTATCTAAATATTTTTTTAAAGAACCAAAGCATTATCTTTAATATAAAGGTTGGAAATAGATTAATCATAAAAATAGATAACCTACTACAAGCCTTAGTTTGTAAGATATATTGCTTATATTTCTTATAAATTTTAAAATTAAAATTATCCTTTGATTTTAAAATCAGTAAACCCTTAATTGTTAAAAAGCCGGTTCTTTTACCAGTAGTTTTAATAATTTTTAATTTAGTATCTTCTGGCAAATATGAATCATTCATATTTCCAAAGCTTAAAATAAATTTCCTTGTCCAAGTATTTATAGCATCCCTCTTCAGCATCCACCCAGGTTCACCCTTATGAGGATTTTTGGTTAATAAATTTAATGAATCAGCCGTTAAAATTTCTGCATTCGATTCAACCAAAGATGAAGGATAAATAAAGCCTAGTTCTTTATATTTATTACAAAGATCTAAAACATCAATAGAGTCTAAAACCTTTCTTGAAACAATTGAAGATCCATACATGATTAAATACCAGAAATTATCTTCATAAAATTTTGTTTTAGAATCATATATTTTTTTATGTTTTATATTTTTATTGAAATACTCTCTATAAATTTTGATATTACTATCATATAAACACAATATATCAAAATTCTCATCTAACAACTTAGAATTAAACAAGCTGTCAACATTAATAATCCATCCATCTCCAACTAGCATTGAATATTTAGCTGTTGAGTTTTTCAAGCACATCAAAGTTTTTGAATCAACATCTAATTCAGATGGATAACGGTAATACTGAATGCCCTTGTTATAAAAGCTATTACTTTTAACCAATTTTTCAGTTTCATCATTTGTACTACTATCATGAATACTTAATACAAAATCATAAAAGCCAAAAAATTTATTATATTTTTCTAACAAAAATTTAACTGCTTCACTTCTATTATATGTAGGTAATACTATCTCAAACAAACTCATTTTACTTCTTCCTTTAACATATCAAGGGCAGAAGCAATAACATCATCCATATCATAATATTTGTATTGACCTAATCTACCACCAAAAATTACCTTACAATCTTTTGCAGCTAATTCTTTATACTTTAAATAAAGTTCATTATTCTTATCATTGTTAACAGGATAATAAGGTTCATCACCAAGTTTCCAAGTCGAAGAATATTCCTTTGATATAACTGTTTTCGGACTAGTAGTATCAAATTCAAAATGCTTATGCTCAATAATTCTAGTGTATGGAACATCATACTCTGTATAATTTATAACAGCATTTCCTTGATGATTTGTTTTATCTAAAACTTCATTTTCAAATCTAACACTTCTATATTCTAAAGCACCATAACAATATTCATAGTACTCATCAATTGCTCCAGTATAAATTATCTTTTTAGCGCTAGCAAGATATTTTTCCTTTTCTACAAAGAAATCTGTGCTTGTTTTCACTTCTATTCCGTCTAGCATTTTTTCAATGATTTTAGTATATCCACCAATTGGAATACCTTGATATCTATCATTAAAATAATTATTATCAAATGTGAATCTAACAGGTAGCCTTTTAATAATAAAGGCAGGTAGCTCAGTACAAGGTCTTCCCCATTGTTTAGCTGTATACCCTTTAACAAGCTTTTCATAAATTGTTTTACCAACTAGATTTATAGCTTGCTCCTCTAAGTTTTTAGGATTGTCAGTCTTAAATTCAGCCTTTTCCTCTTCAATTCTAGCCATTGCCTCTTCAGGTGTAAACACATCATTCCAAAGCTTTGTAAATGTATTCATATTAAATGGCAAGTTATAGCATTCATTTTTATATCTAGCCACTGGCTGATTTACATAATTATTGAAATCAGCAAATTGATTAACATAATCCCAAATGAATTTATCATGAGTGTGGAAAATATGTGCACCATATTTATGAACATTTATTCCTTCAATTTCCTCAGTATAAATGTTACCTGCAATATGATTTCTCTTTTCTAAAACTAGACACTTATATCCCAATTTATTAAGCTCATATGCACAAACAGCGCCATACAAACCACTACCAACAATTATGTAGTCGTACATTATCATTTCCTCCTACTAAAGAAAAATGTGTAAAGGCTTGAGCCAATTCTTCTAAATGAATCCTTAAGTGGGTTCATATCAGTAAATGCAATATTCTTTTCACAAATCTTTAAATTGTTTTTATAAAGCCAAACATTAATTAATCTTTCAGATAAGAAGCCATATATTCTTTGTTGATAGCTATCTCTATCTGAAATATCTATTCTACTTTCCAATTCAAATAAGATATTAAATAACCATTCAGAATATTGATTCATTAATTCTTTCTTAGCAATAAACATATTACGAGTATATAATCTTCTTTGCTTATAAATTATATAATCGTATGCATCAGAATAATCTGGATACTTTTCTGCAATAATATCTTTAATAACATCTAAGTCACTAGCGTAATGATGTTTCTTATAATTTTCATATACAGTTGGTTCAATACACTTATATTTCTTAGGAAGTATAAAATCATATTTGTTCATGATTTTCTCTATTTTATTTTTCTTAAGATAATTGAATCTAAAAATCTCAAATTTCTTAGTAATAAAAAATCTTCTATAATGAACTAATCCAACATAATCACATTCTAAATTTTTCCACATCCAATATTGTGCAGTAAGCTCGCAATAGTGGCTATTTTTTTGAGAAATATTATCACCTGTATTATCTCTCATTGCATTAGGAATATTATCTGCAGAACCAACCTGCATATATTCATATCCTTCTAATTTAACTCTTTTAACATCCTTGTGTGTTATTATCATAACCTTCGTATTGCTCACACGTATTTACCTCCTTATTTGAATTCAAATAATAAGCTGTGAATGTAAAGAACATAGTAATTAACCAGTTAGCTCCATCCAAGTCTTCAAAAATGAAGAATACAGCAAAATATAAGAATATAAATTTTACAAATCTACTTTCCTTAGATTTTAAAATCTTTTCCGTTAATAATAAAATAATAAACATAAATAGACCTAAACCAATTAAGCCCGTTTTAAAGAAAACACCTATATATGTACAATGCGAACCCAATGGAAAACCATTGACATAATCTTTAATTCCTACACCAATAAATGGATTTCTATATAAAGCCATTTCAATACTATTTAAATAGATGCTCATTCTAGTATTATTGCTTCCTTCTCTCATATTTACAATACTCATAATAGTATCATATATTTCTAAATACAAGCCTGAAAATACAAAAAATAATACTCCAACTATAATTAACATTGAAATAATAATTATATTTAAGCCCCTCGATAACCCATTCTTTCTAGTAATTACGAATGCTGCAATTATAATCAAATAAGCTAATAATGCAGATCTAGAACGGCAAAAATATATAGGTATTATGGCTAAAATTGCTAATATAGCAGCAATTTTACCTCGACTTTTATCCATTAAAACTCCAATTAGATTTAACAAAATAAAGCTTGGCACCAAATTAGAATATTCAGTAAATCCAACAAATCTATATGCCTTATCTCCATTAATGTAATCATCGGATATAAGTTCATTAGAAAAAATAGTAATATCATAAATATTCATTTTTGAAAATAAGAAATAAACTATGACTAATACAAACATTACTAAAATATTTGCAATGCATATATTAGAAATAATTCTCCTATTTAAATCAAGCTTTGATGAATATAGTGAATACAGTAAGCCTGCAATAATCCAAACAATAGCAAGGTTAAAGGCAGCAAATAATCTTTCAGGCAAATGGGTATAAAAGAAAAAGCTGAGTAATGAGCTTATTATATGTATACACCCAATAATAATTAAAGAAATTGATATTTTATTGAACTTTATTCTCTTTGTTAAAAATAAAAGAGCAGTAATACCCAATAATAAAACTAATTGAAAACTTTTAGGTAATATAACTAATCCCCACATCATTAGAAAGGGAATGTAGTATAAAAAATTACTTTTAACTTTCAGCATTAATAAATAATTCCTTTGTATGTTTAATTAGTTCATTAACAAATTTCTCATTATTCGATTCATAATTAATAGTACAATTACCATAATTATTAATTGCCTCTAACAAATCCTTAATCTCCTTGACCAAAATTATAGAAAATCCTCTTTCCTTAACTTGCTCACAAAACTCTAATTGATGATCATTTATGTGCTCATCGAATACCTTTTGTCTTGGAACAACTACTGGAATTTTTCCAATAGACAAAGGATAAATAAAGCTTGCAGGACCACCATGTGTAATTATGATTCTTGCGTCCTCTTGGTACTTTTGCATCTCTTCATAAGGAATCAAATCAAATGAAGTACAATACTTCGGAATGTATGTAGAATAACCCTTTTGAATTATAATTTCATCCTCTATTAAATTTTCACCCTTTAATCTATCTATTTCTTCGATTAAACGATTAAAAGATTGCTCATGTGTACCTACTGTAACAAAAATCATAATATCAGCTCCAAATTAAAATATACTACCTAAACAAATAGCCTTTGGATAAACCTTTAATTGCTCTTCCCATTGAACAAAAAATTTATCGGCATATTTATAACAAAATTTACCAGATTTAGTATTTTTATCGATTCTATCAAAAACCTCAATATAAATACATTTACACTTAAAAAACTTCTTTCCCAGCCAAAAGAAAGGAATAGAGATTGCAGCACCAGTAGAAATAATAACATCTGGCTTTTCCTTTCTTAATATTTTCCAAGCTAAGAAGAAATTTTTAATCAAATTCTTATAACTTCCATTAGTTGGAAAATGACAATAATATTTTCTTTCATCCTTTAAAATACTGTTTGCATCTACCTTATTAAAGGTAACCCAAAATCTATCATTATTTTTCCAAAACTTCTCTAGAAGAACCATATGCATTAAATGTCCACCTGAAGAGGTTGGAATACATATTTTCGCATTTTCAAGGGTGAAATTTTTTTTCTTTTTACCCATTTTATTCCGCTCCTTTTCCAAATAAAACCGCAAAGAACGTTTTTATTATTAGCCAAATATCATAAAAGAATCCTCTTTTATTGATATATTTCAAATCCATATCAACCTGCTCATCAAATGTAGTATTACTTCTACCACTACATTGCCAAATACAAGTTAATCCTTGCTTAACCATAAGTCTTTGACGTTGATAATCATTATATTGCTCAACCTCTCTAGGTGTTGCTGGTCTAGGTCCAACAATACTCATACTTCCATTTAAAATATTCCATAATTGAGGAAGCTCATCCAAGCTAGTTTTTCTAAGGAACTTGCCAAACTTAGTAATTCTAGGATCATCCTTCATTTTAAATGTAATACCTTGAGTTTCATTATATTTCAAAAGATCATCTAATTCTTTATCTGCTCCAACTCGCATAGATCTAAATTTATAAAATTTAAATAGTTTTCCATTCTTTCCAACTCTCTGAGAAACATAAAAAACTGGTCCCTTTGAAGTACACTTTACTAAAATTGCTATTATAAGCATTAACCATGATAATAATATCAAACCTAATAATGAACAAAAAAAATCCATAAGTCTTTTTAATATAGCATATATTGGTTTTTTTCTATATTTTATAATAATTGGCTCTTTAACTTCCATAATTAAACCCCTTTATTCGAAATTTATATATATAATATATACTTTTCAAAAATAGACATATATCTACTTCTATCATTTTACCATTTAAGACATCAATTTACAACTAAAACACTAAATAAAAACACTTACAAAACAAAAAAACTGAGCAATTTTTACTTTTTTGCTCAGTGTGCTTTACATTTTATAATTCCTTCAATATTTTTTTTATATCCTGACACTTATCTTTTTTTGCAACCAGTATCTCTTTTTTAGTTACTGCCACAATCATATTTTCTACTCCAAGTAGCGAAATACGTTGTAATTTATCAATAGAAACAATTATATTATTATTTGAATCGACGCTAATAACAATGCTATTATTAACGACATTTCCATTCTTATCAGCATTAAACAAATCTTCAAAGGCTGTATAAGAGCCTACATCATTCCAACCAAATGATGATGGAATAACCATAATATTATCAGCATGCTCCATTACAGCGAAATCTATAGATTTCTTTTCAAATTCCATAAATATCTCTTTAATGTTATTCACGGTAATTACACCCTCATTTTTAGGTACTAAGTTAGTGATTTTATTAATTGTATCATAATGATTTTTACTATACTTGCATAAGGCTTCCATAATTACATCGTAATTAAAAATGAACATACCACTATTCCATAGATAATTACCACTCTTAAAATATTCCTCTGCCATTTCATATTTAGGCTTTTCTTTAAATCCTAAAGATTTAGTAGGAACATTTAAGCTCGGATTATTTACCTGAATATAGCCATATCCAGTTTCAGGATATGTAGGCTTAATTCCTAATGTTACAATGTTATTATTTAATGCTTCTTTTTCTGCTAATTTAATAACATTTCTAAATGCTTCCTCATCCATAATTAAATGATCTGATGCAAGCACACAAATAGTAGGATTATCATAATATTTTGAAATCATCATTGAACCATAGGCAATAGCACTTGCTGTATCTCTAAATGCTGGTTCAATAATTATTCTACTATCATCTAATTCCACTAAGTCCTCTTTTAGTGCAGGAAGCTGTATTTCATTTGTAGCAATAAAAATTTGTTTTTCATCTACAAGTGGTAATATTCTTTCATACGCAAGCCTAATTAAAGATTTTTCATTAAAAACCTTTAATAATTGCTTGGGCTTTTCTCTAGTTGATAATGGCCAAAATCTTTCACCACTACCACCAGCCATAATTAAAAAAGTTAACATTTTATTCACCTTCAAACATTGAATCTAAAAGCTTATTTATATCATATTTAGGATTCCATCCAGTATCCTTTCTAAATTTAGAAGAGTCTCCAACTAAAACCTTAGCATCACTTGGACGTAAAAATTCCTGAGATACCTCTACTAAAACACGATTTGTTTTTTCATCTATTGCTTTTTCATCTAGACCTTGACCAATCCATTTAATTGAAATTCCTTTTTTATTAAATGCTTTAGTCACAAAATCCCTTACAGAATAAGCTTCACCTGTAGAAATAATATAATCCTTAGGCATAGCCTGTTGAAGCTGAAGCCACATAGCCTCTACATAATCCTCTGAATGTCCCCATTCACGCTTTGCATTTAAATTGCCAAGCTTAAGGATGTAATCATCATTTTCTATAGTCTTTATAACTCCATTTACTATTTTTTTAGATACAAAGCTTTCATCTCTTTTAGAAGATTCATGATTATAACAAATTCCATTTACTGCAAATAAATTATAATTTTCTCTATAGCTTTTAACGATATGATGCGCATATAGCTTACTTACAGCATATGGTGAAATTGGTTCAAATTTAGTTTCTTCATTTTGTGGCGATACTTCTCCAGAAAATAATTGTGCTGTTGACATGTTAAAAAACTTAGTCCTAATTTCACTATTCTTGATTGCGTCTAATAATCTTAATGTACCTAAAGCATTTACCTGTGCAGTATATTCAGGTAGTTCAAAGGATAAATCAACATGTGATTGACTAGCAAGATGATAAGTTTCATCTGGTCTAATATTGTCAAGCACCTTATTAACGTTTGAAGTATCAGTTATATCTCCAATATGAATAAAGAAGTTTGAATTGTCTAAATACTCCTTCAAATAAGAATTTAAAATTTGTGATTGATTTTGAACAAGACCATGAACCTCATAATCTTTAGACAATAAAAGCTTAGTTAAATAATAACCATCTTGTCCAACAATTCCAGTAATAAGAGCCTTCTTTTTCATTCTCAATCTCTCCTTAGCCTTTGGTTTAGGTATTACAGCAATTAATTCTAAAGCTCCTGAAAAAACTATTTTTTCAGTTTCACTAGTCAAAATAAAAGCATCACCCTTTTTAATTAATGAATCATTGATTTTGCCTTCGCCATTCAATACATAAAATATTTCAAATCCCTTGTTTTCGTAGGCCTTCTTACCATTTACTAAAAGCTTATACAAGTTAAAGTGTGAATTTTTAAATGTATTCTCGTTTTTAAAATCAAGAGTCATGGTATTACTATTATTATATTCAATAACATTTAAAGAGTCCTCTAAATGAAGCTCTCTTCGTGGTAATCTATCATAATCAAATAATCTATATGTAAGATTAGAGGATTCTTGAACCTCCAAAACAAATGTGTCACCATGTATAGCGTGTACTGTGCCAGGCTCTACTACAACAAGATCTCCTGGCTTTATGGGCTTATCATATAAATACTGCTTAAGTGTTCCGTTTTTAATAACATTCTTTAATTCAAATGCATTCTTTACAGCAACACCACTAGTACAAGATTTAGCCTTTGTTTCAGGTAGAATATACCAGCATTCAAACTTTCCAAGCTGATTATGCCTCTTTATGGCATAATCATCATTTGGATGAACCTGAACACTTAAATCCTCACTAGATGAAATAAGCTTCAAAAGTAAAGGAAACTCCTTATCCTCAAAGCCGCCAAAAAGCTCTGGATGATTATACCAAAGCCATCTCAATGATTTATTCTTATACTCCCCGTTTGAAATGATTGATGATTTATTTTTATAGCCTGATACTATCCATGCCTCACCTGTTCCCTCGGGACAATCATATATATTATTTAATTCTTTACCTGCCCAAGGCTTAACTTCATAATAAGGCTTTAAAAATAAAATCATATTTCCACCTCAACATTTATTTAATTTTACCATTTTAAATTATTTTTTACAATAAAATAAGGATAACCTAATCGTTATCCTTAAAATAAATCAATAGTATCTTCTTTGTTAACTCTTTCTAATGTACCCATTATTATCATAAGAGGAATCATATAATAATACATTCCATATGTATTATCAATCATTCCATATAAATCTACCATAATATATCCAATTAGCATTAAACCCATAATGTCCTTACTTAATTTGGAAATTTGCTTATATTTATCAATAAAATGCATCACTAAAAAGCCTAAACCTAAATTACCCATTGTTGCCATACAATGGAAAATTGTTGAATGATATACCACATTTGCATCTTCATAACCATTAAATGTTCCAATAAATCTAATTTCAGCAACCTGTCCCATACCAAATGTCATGCTAACAAAATCCTTACGCCATACATCTAAGCCCCATTGCCATATTTCAAATCTACCATTATCGTAAAAGAAATTAGAAAACTCCGAACTAAAATCGTTAACAAGCTCCTTAACATTAAATGCAATTATTAGTAATAAAACTCCTGCAATAGTTAATCCTAAGAATGACATACCTAAAACCATTTTTTTCTTAGAAAAAATAAAACTCCAAATTCCTAATAATAAAATCTCAAGTATTCCAAAAAGCAAAGTCCCTCTACTTCCTGTTAAAACCATACCGACACCAATTATTGCAAATTTAAATAAACTAATTAATATTTTTGATACTTCAGTTGTACGAACTAGAGGTATAAATACAAATGGTAATGCTACACACATAATTATACCCGCCTCATTACATAGGCCCCATCCAACATAATACCAATAACTAAAAATATTTCCGTCTGGAGTTTGCATATGTAAAGAAATTACGCTTAATACACATTCTCCAGCCAGCATGATTCCTAAATATCCCATTGATAACACTAGCATTCTAAATGAATTTTTATTAAGCGCTGATGCAAAGAATAAATAAACAACTAGATATAATAAATATGCAAAATATAAAAAGTAGAATACTTCCTTACCTTCTGGAATTATATTATGCCAAAATATAGGAATAACACAGGAAATACTTAATAATGCTATTCCTCTAACTGATTTTATATTCTTAAAATTAGGTTTGTTTCTAATAAAAAATATTAGCATTACAACAATTAATATAACTGCACATATAATTAGAGGTATAGGTAACTCATCTGTTTTAAATCCTGCATTATTTGAAAATATAAAGAATAACACAGACGGAATAACATATTTAAAATCATTAAAAATAATAAGTGCAGTAGCTGCAATTACTGAAATAAAAACCATTCCTATTGTAGAATTAAACTTCCACGCTAAAAGAGATATAATTGTTAGCACTATTAAAAATACTTCTTCAAACCAAGCCTTGTCATTAAGGCTTCTTATTTTTTCCATATTATACCTCCTATCTAGTAAAATAAATATCAATAAGTATTATATAACTAATATTAGTATTTTTCAAATGAAAAAGTGAGATGGAACTCTCACTTCATTTTATTCTTAATAGCCAATATAGCAAATACATTATCATCTAATATTAAAAAATGTGTACAAGCAAGAATAAGATTAGAATTACTTTCTATCCTTTTATTTATTTTAGCTATATCTTCTTTGTAGTCTTTTTTATTTTCTATTTTTGATATTAGGCTAGTACCATCAATCAAATTATTATTCGGATAAATTCCTTTTAAAATCCTGATGGTTTGTTTAGAACCAAGTATCGCAGTATTAGAATTTATATATGGCAGAAATTCCTCAAATACTCCAGATACATTTTTATAATATAGCCTTAAAAAAGGCAGCACTATTAAAGATAGTGTGTTACATGCGAGAATTATTTTATCAACCTTAACACTTAAATATTTAGATAAATAAAGAGCTCTTTTCAATAAGAACTCCTTACTTTTTTTACCATATGGAAAAAATGCTTTATCCATAATTAAAATATAATCATTTTCTTTATTTAATTTTTTAAGGTAATATAAACCGCCATTACCTGAATCAATTAATCCAATTCTCGTCTTAAAACCTCAGCTTTATTTGTCTTTAGATTAACCTCATCCTTAAATGCTTTAAATACCTTTGCGGTAACCCAAGAATCATTAAAGGCATCATGAATTTGAACATCATCATTATCATAATATATTTTATAAAGCTTAAATAATCCTGGATCATTTCTTAAATCATAGTGGCTTTTAATCAGCTGACATAAATTAATGAATCTAGTCTTTTCCTTTAAGGAAGGCATATCATTAATAGTATATGAATCATTAACCACAATTATGTCATTTTTTCCATATACTAAAATTGCTGGATTATAGTTATCTAGAACCTCCTCAAAGTCCTCATAAAATTGAGAATAGCTGATCGCTTTAGCATCAAACACCTCTTGAGATATTCCCAAAAAATCTTCTACTCTTTTTGATAGCTTAGATACAAGCTTAGGCTTGATGTAATTTGAATATCTACAAATTTCATCTCCTTCACCATCTAAAACTATAAAACCTGCCTGAATCATTTCTGGTTTAAAGCCCTTACCCTTAAAATTATAGCTAGGCATAGTCATTTCTAAATCTAAAAACATAACATTACCTAATGACTTTAAAAACTTAGATAATGAATCATTTAAAGATGTCTTATCATAATAAACCCTTTTATGTAGCTTACTTAAGGATGATAAGTTATATACAAAGGATACAGTATAAGCGTCTTTACCGCTTTTTTTAATCAATCTATTTTCATCATATTCAAAATCTATCCAGTTACCAGGATATAAATATCTTTTAAATATATTCATTTGACTATTTTGAAAATAAAAGAATATTATTCTCTTATTTTGCTTAATGCCAATAAGCTTTGTATTAACTTCTACACTATGAATAATACCCTTTAATCTCATAATAGTCCTTTCTTATTTCTTAACTGAAATAGACATTCCATCACCAATATCATATATTGATGTTTTATAGTCCTTATTTTCTAGTAAAGCCTTGTGGAAATTCGCAAGCTTTCTAATTAAGCCTCTTACTGCTCTAGTTTGATTTTGATAGCCCTCACTATCCTCTACTAAGCCATGAAAAAGCATATTATCACAAACAACTGCACCATGCTTAGACAATAGTGGTGTATACAAATCAAAGAATTTTAAATATTGTGCTTTTGCAGCATCAATAAAAATCATATCAAATTCTAAATTTTTGACAAATTCAAAAGCCTCTAAGGCATCACAGTATATAACATGAATATGATCTTCTAAATTAGCCTTAGAAATGTTTTCTAACGCCTTATTATACATAAGCTCGTTTCTTTCAATAGTATATATCTCACTACTGCAAACCTTGTGCATACGTATTGCAGAATAACCAATTGCAGTACCAATTTCTAATATTCTTTTTGGTCTTTTTAAAGTAATAATACCCTCTAAAAAAGCTAATCCCTCATCAAATATAATCGGCACATTATTTTCATGTGCATACTTTTTAAGTTCTAAATCAAATTCATCGAATTCTAAATTCAACAAATTACTCGCAGTCACATTCTCCATCGCAATCACACTCACCGCAGCTACCGCCACATGAACCGCAGTTTCCACCACAGCCCTCTTCATCATCTAAATTATTAGAGTAATCCATTAATAGCTCCTCTAGCATTGCCCATTCTTCATCAGTTTCAATTTTACCTAATTGACCACTACCACCGTCAGTCGGATTATATGTTGCAGCTGAAGCCTCTTGAGAACCACGAACCTGGAAAACTACATAATTCTTCTTTGTTTTTTCATAATAATATGTGAATAAAATATCACATACAACCTCAGAACCATCCTCCATAGTTAAAGTAATTGTACGATCTGTCATTTTTATTTCCTCCTTAAAATGAAAGTCTATCTAAATAATTTTGTAAAATGACTACTGCAGCCATTTCATCCTTCTTTTCTTTTCTATTTTTGCGATTAACATTACCACTAATCATAGCTCTATTAACTATAACAGTAGTTAATCTCTCATCAGCTAAAACAACCTTGATATCTGATTTTGATTCTAGCTCCTTTTTAAAATCCTCAGAAATATGAGCACGGATACCTGCATCACCATTCATATGCTTAGGATACCCAAGTACTACTGTTTTTACACCCTCTTTATTACAAAGATTTATTGTGTAATCAATAGCTAAATCATACCTGTCATCCTCAAAACGATATGTTTCATATGCACGAGCAAGCATTCCCATTGCATCAGAAATAGCAACACCTAGTGTTCTACTTCCTAAATCTAACCCTATATATTTCATTAGATTACTTCCTTTAAGTGCTTAATAGCCTCATCAACCTTAGATGCATCCTTACCACCAGCTTGAGCGATATCCTTCTTACCACCGCCGCCACCGCCAGTAATCTTAGTAGCCTCTTTTACAATTGCTGATGCATCATAATCACCCTTAGCTGCACAAACAAATGTAACCTTGTTTGCATCAGTAGATGCCAATAATACAACATCTAAGTTCTTATTATTTCTTAATGCTGTAGCCATATCCTTAATTAAATTAGTATCCATAGCCTCTATCTTAGCAAACAGCTTGCCATTTTCAATAAGACTATCAAATTTACTTAAATCACTTAAGGCATTTTGACTCTTTTTATTGTTATATTCCTTTTCTAATTCCTTATAGGCAGCTTGTGCACTAGCAACCTCTTTACGTAATGCAAGAATATAACGATATCCATATATTTCAATATTTCTAGCTGAATAACCAAATGATAAGCTTATACCTTCAGCATTAGCTTGAGCAACTAATTCATTTGCTTTAGATACAACTGCATCTAATGTAGCTTGAACGTTTGCACATGTAGCCTTAACAAAATCCATTGCATTTACAGATGTTGAGGCTGTAATACGGAAAGTACCTGAACCAATTGATTCAATTGAGTTAATAGCGAAGCCTTCAATTTCCTTTGTATTAGCAACGTGAGTACCTGCACAGAATTCCTTAGAAACCTCCATATCAACCACTCTAACACTAGCTCCATACTTTTCACCAAATAGTGCCATAGCACCTAGCTTCTTAGCCTCTTCAATAGGTAATACCTTTGTATCAACCTTATGTGAAGCCTTAATATATTCGTTTACTAAATCCTCAACCTTAAGAATCTCCTCATCAGTTAAGGCTTGATAATTATTGAAGTCAAAACGACAATACTCACTACCAACCTGAGAACCCTGTTGATGAACATGTGAGCCTAAAACAGATTGTAATGCAGCCTGTAATAGGTGAGCAGATGAGTGATTCTTTCTAGTTAAATCACGATTATTTGTATCTACTATTGAAAATACAATATCTCCCACCTTAAATGGATTATTTTCTAAAACATGTAAATGCTGACCATTTGGCATCTTAATAACATCTAAAACCTTAACATTATCAATAGTACCCTTATCACATAATTGACCACCAGAGAATGCATAGAATGGCGTCTCATCTAAAACTACTGAATTACCAAATACAGCAATAACCCTACTCTTATGATTAGTAGCCTCATATCCTGAGAATCTAGATTCCTCCTTAAATGCTAGGAATTCTTCATTTTGCCCACCCATAGAATTTTCATCCTTACGAGCATTTCTAGCTCTCTCCTTTTGTTCTAAAAGATAAGCCTTAAATCCTTCTACATCTACAGTTAAGCCATTTTCCTCTGCATATTCAATTGTTAACTCTAAAGGGAAGCCATATGTATCATACAGCATAAATGCATCACTACCAGAAATCTTACAATTAGCCTTTTCAGCAATTGCTTCAAACTTCTTTTCACCAGATGCTAAAGTTGATAAAAATTTCTCCTCTTCAGCAGTAATAATTTGACGACAAATATCTCTCTTTTCATTTAAATATGGATAGAATGGATCCATTATTGAAATTACAACATCAACAAGCTCTGCCATAAATGGCTTATTAATGCCTAATTGCTTAGCATATTTAGAAGCTCTACGTAATACTCTACGTAAAACATATCCTCTACCTTCATTTGATAATGTAGCGCCATCTGCTACCGCAAATGTAACTGTTCTAACATGGTCAGCAATTACCTTAAATGCCATTTGACCTGTATATTTAACACCTGAAATTTCTTCAGTCTTCTTAATGATAGGAACAAATAAATCTGTATCGTAGTTAGTATCAACCTCTTGCATAACACAGCATAATCTTTCTAAGCCACAGCCAGTATCAATATTCTTTGAAGGTAATTCCTTATAATCCTTACGATCTACACCCTCTTTAGAATTATATTGAGAGAATACAATATTCCAGATTTCAATAAATCTATCATTTTCAATATCATTTTCTAATAATTCCTTACCACGCTTATCATACTTCTCACCACGGTCATAGAACATTTCAGTATCAGGACCACATGGACCCTCACCAATTTCCCAGAAGTTTCCGTCAAGAGGAATTAAATGATCCTCCTTAATGCCATGAGATAACCAGCACTTCTTAGCTTCAGTATCATTTGTATAATAAGTCATATAGATTTTATCCTTATCAAATCCAAACCACTTTTCATCAAATAATAATTCCATTGCAAATTCAATTGCTTCACTCTTAAAATAATCTCCAATAGAAAAATTACCTAACATTTCAAAGAATGTATGATGTCTAGCAGTCTTACCTACATTTTCAATATCATTTGTACGAATACATTTTTGTGCGTTAGTGATTCTTGGATTTTCTGGAACCATTGAACCATCGAAATATTTCTTAAGTGGTGCAACACCCGCATTAGTCCATAATAATGTTGGATCATTAACTGGTACTAATGATGCAGATGGCTCTACACTGTGTCCCTTTGATGCAAAGAAATCTAACCACATTTGTCTAATTTCACTAGATGTCATTTTTTTCATATTTATACCTCCTATAAGCCTAGCTTATTTAGTAACTTTATAACATTAAGATTATACCAAAAAGCCTCATTATTATCAAGAAAAATAAATAAATAGAAATTATCTGTCAAAAAAATATTTTCAATTAAAAAAAAATAGAACATTTGCGCTATTATTATAAATGAGGGTGATAATATGAGATTTGAGGAATTTGCAAAGATAATAAAAAACAAAAGAGAAAAAATGCTATATACACAAAAGGAATTTGCCATTATGATTCCAATTAAGCAATCTACATATAATAGAATTGAAAACGGCAAGCAGGAGCCATCATTCATTCAGCTACAAAACATATGCAAGATACTTAAACTTGATTTAACAGCTATATTAAAACTAGACAAAAATGAAAATAATATAATATATTTCGATTAAAAAAGAGCCTAATAAGGCTCTTTTATTAATTAATATTCATTTTTTTCATCATTTGCTTAACCATAGGCGACTTACATTTACAATCACATAAAACGTAACCTAAAGCCATGCCTAAAGCTACCATACATAATCCTTTCACTTTTATCACCCAATTATATTATTTCCTATTATTCAAATAATACATAGGAAATAATTACTTATTTATAAACCTCATATTTTCTAATTCTTTTATTTATTATAATAGGCTTTACAAAGCCGTTAGTAGATAATTCACTACACCAATTAATAATAGTTCTATTTGTAACACCTAATAAATTTGCCATTTCAACAGGAGTGAAATAAATTATATTATTATTTTTAAGATACTCAAGAAACCTTTTAGCCTTATTTGAAAGATATGCAATTCTTAATTTAAAATCTTCATTAGTTTCCATTTGTGCGATTTTTACTACTTTAGATGCATATAAATTAAACACTTTCAAAAAATATTTTATCCATATTTCAGGATGTGGCGGCTCATTTCTACCATCATAATATAATGCTGGAAGCCCCATTTGTAAGGATGAATAATATTCCTCTATGTCATAAGTAAAATATTCTTCTAATGAGCCTATACTTTTAAATCCAAATCCATAAAAAGAAAGGATATAATTAGAAATAATTCTAGCAGTTCTACCATTACCATCCTCAAAAGGGTGTATAGTAACTAATTGATAATGGGCTATTGCAGCCTTAATAATAGGATGATCATCCGAATGGTTTAAGTAATCAACCAATTCCTTTAATAACAGTGGCACCTCATCAAATTGAGGTGGTATATATTCTGGCTGACCTGTTTTTTGGTCCCATACAGCAAATAGAACTCCTGGTGGCATTTCTCCTCTTAATCCAATTTTTTCACCGGAGGCCCCACTACAAATATATTTTTGAACCTTTAAAATTAATTCAATCGAAATTTCTTCGTTTACAAACAGCTTTTGTTCAAGATATTCCAAAGCCAAAAAATAATTTCTTATTTCTTGTTCTGGTTTTAGAAAATGTCTTTTGTTTGACTCTATAGCCTCACTAGCCTGTTCATAAGTTAATGGATTTCCTTCCATTTTGTTAGAGGCATAAGAAGATCTCTTCTTTGTGTTTTTCCTAAATCTATTAGATAGTGATATTGGTAAAGAGATTAAATTTAATAACTCTTTATTTTTTTCAATATTTAAAATCAAATTTAATATTTCATTATCTATTGTAACCTTAATCATCTTTACCACCTCAATTATATTGTATCATAATTTCACTATTTTTTCACTATTTTTTCACTATTTAATTTTTAAAAAAGAAAAAACACCCTTGTGGGTGTAATTAGTCATTCATAAATGTATATGGTGTAATACCTTCCATATCATATTCTCCAAAAGTATCAAATGGAATACTTGAATCAAATATTCTAATACCAATATCGATAATACTATCATTATCAACCCTTTGATATAGTGTCGTTTGTCTTTGATAATCAGGAGTATGAATTGCTTTATCAAGAGACTCAAGCTTACCTAAAATAATTAGCTTCTCCTTAGCTCTTGTAATTCCTGTATAAATAATTTTCTTTTTTAGCATTATTTGATAGCTTGGAAGAATAGGCATAATAACGTTCTTAAATTCACTACCCTGCGATTTATGAATTGATATTGCATAACCAAGCTTTAGGTTTTCTAAATTTTTCGCATAATATGTTACGACTCTACCATCAAAATCGATCAGCAATGCATCCTTATCATTTATTGTAGTGATATCTAAAATTTTTCCTATATCACCATTCATAATGTCTAGCTCACTATCATTTTTTAGCTGTAGGACCTTATCATTCTTCTTAAAAAAAAGCTCATCTCTTTTAATAAACTTTTCAGTTTCAGGATTATATTTTTCTTGGATAATTGCGTTGATGGCATCTATACCAGCAACCCCCGCATACATAGGAATTAAAATTTGTATATCAGAAAATAAATCTCCGCCAGATGAAATGAAATTGTCTAGCATCTTACAAATACCATCAGCAATATTTTTAGCCTCATAATTATAATAGAAAATATCCTTTCTACTAGAAAAGATATTATATTGAATACTTTCAGATAAAACCATATGTGACAAAGAAACAATATTAGAATCACTTGCTTGGCGCATTATTTGATTTAATATAGTAGTCTTAAAAAGCTTAGATTTCATTAAATCGTGTAGAACATTACCTGGACCTACAGAGGGCAGCTGATTTGCATCTCCAACCATAATAACTCTTGAGGTATTAGGTAAAGCTGTAAATAGCTTACAGGCTAGCTCTATATCGACCATTGATGCCTCATCAATTACTACAAGGCTATAGGTAAGTAAATGGGCATCATTAAACTCAAAGCCACCATCATATGTATAGCCTAAAGCCTTATGGATAGTAGAAGCTTTAAATCTAGTAATCTCCATCATTCTTTTAGCGGCTCGTCCTGTTGGAGCAACTAATAAAACCTTATATTGCATCTTATCATCTACTACTGACATATTATTTACTCTTGCGTAAATATTTAAAATCCCATTTAGTATGGTTGATTTACCAGTACCAGGTCCACCAGTTATAATTGAAAGTTTATGAGATAAGGCATTTATAATAGCCTCCTTTTGTAAAGGTGTATATGAAATGCTCATATTTGCCTCAACAAAATCAAGCGCCTCCTTAATCTTATCATCAGCATATTTTTCACCAGTTGTTTGATTTAGCTTTATAAGCTTTTCAGAAAGCTTTATTTCACTTCTATATAAATTAGGCTCAAAATATCTATCAGCCTCAATAATAAGCTTATTGTCTGAAACTAGCTTATCAATACATTTATCTAACACCTCGTTTGAAACAACTGATTCTTCACCTAACAAATTTTTAACTGAATTAACTAGCTGCTCCTTTGTAACAAAGGTATACCCATATTGATAACAAATAAAAGTAAGAGTATATGTAATGGCTGCACATATTCTTCTTGGATCATCTAATAAAAAACCTAGGTTTATTGCCAAAGCGTCACACTTTTTAAATCCAAAGCCTTCAACATCGGATATTAAGCAATATGGATTTTCCTCTATAATATTAGCAGCCTTATCTCCATAATATTCATATAATCTATGAATCATTTTAGAAGTTAATCCGAAGCCATAAAGCCTAATAAAAACCTGTTCAGATGCATAATTATTTTTTAATGTTTCAATTAAAATTTCCTTTTTACCCTTTGTTAAGCCATACACCTTATCAAGCTCATCTGGATTATCTAAAATAATATTTATACAATCAAGTCCAAGCTCCTTAACGATATTTGAAGCAAGCTTAGGTCCAATACCATGAAACTTCTCACTTGATAAATAATGAATTAAGCCCTCCTTAGTAAAGCTCTGACTCTTGGCATAAGACTCAACAAAAAACTGCTCACCATACTTTGGATGCTCCTTCATTACACCAACAAACTCATAATTCAAACCATCCTCAAGCCTAGGAAAATTACCAACTATAATGATTTCATCATCATCTTGGGTAACAAGCCTACAAACCTTATATAAGGAGTCATTGCTTGTATATATGTAGTTTGAAATATACCCAACAATAACTTCCTTTTCCATAATTAATACTTTCTCTTCTCCTCATTATAATAAACATCATCTATAATAGCTCCACCCATACAGATTTCACCATCATAAATTACTACAGCCTGTCCTGGGGTTACAGCTCTTACTCCATCAAGATATAAAACCTGAATTCTGTTATCATCTAAATATTTAATAGTAATATCATTATCAGCCTGACGGTATCTAAATTTAGCAGTATATTTTTTTCCCTCAATTGGTCTATCACATATCCAGTTACATTCGCTTGCAAAGCAATTATTAGAAATTAAATATTCACTATCATGACCCTGGCCTACTAATAAATAATTTTTTTCTAAATCCTTACCACACACAAACCATGCTTCATTACCAAATTCATTAGATCCACCTATACCAAGGCCCTTTCTTTGACCTATAGTATAATACATTAAACCATCGTGGTCACCAACGATCTTGCCATCTAGCGTAACCATTTTCCCAGGTTTAGCAGGTAAATAATTTTGTAAAAATTGTTTGAAATTACGTTCACCAATAAAACAAATACCAGTAGAATCCTTTTTATTTGCGGTATATAAATTATTGTCACTTGCTATTTTTCTAACCTCTGGTTTAGTTAAATGACCAATTGGAAATAATGATTTTCTTAATTGTGCTTGACTTATCATACAAAGAAAATATGTTTGGTCCTTATTATTATCAACACCTCTTAACAAATAGCTTTTATCCACATCATGTCTGACTCTTGCATAATGTCCCATAGCTATATAATCGGCACCCAAATCAAAAGCATGCTTTAAAAAGGCGTTGAACTTTATATATTTATTACACATAATATCAGGATTTGGTGTTCTACCCTTTTTATATTCATTTAAAAAATAAGTAAAAACAGTATCCCAATATTCACCTATAAAATCCACTCTATTTAATTTTATATCCAATTCTTCTGCAACCTTGACTGCATCCTGATAATCCTTTTCTTGAGGACATACATCCTCATCAATATCAGGATTTCCTAAAAAGTCATTATTTGTAGCAGAGTCCCAATTTCTCATAAACATTGCTTCCACATCATAGCCCTCATCCTTTAGCAACTTTAATGCTACAGAGCTATCAACTCCACCTGATAATCCTAATATCACCTTCATAGAAATCACCATCCTAAAATCAAGCATATTGTATCATATTCTATTGAATAAATCATTAAAAAACAATATAATTTAATAGAAAAAAGGTGATAATATGCAAAATCAAGAAAATATTCATACATATGACAATGGCTTTCACCCTAAAGAAGTAAAGCTTAAAGATAATTATAAATTTTATCGTAAGGGTATAGTCATTAGATCTATCACTAGATTATTAGTATGGCTAGTAAAACTAATAATTATAATACCTAATTTCTTCGTATGGGGTTTTAAGGTTAAAGGCAAAAAGAATTTAAAAAAACAAAAAGGGTTTGTATTAATTTCTAATCATACACATCCATTTGATGTATTTATGATATTAACATCAATCCCTTTTAAAAAAATTTATGTAACTACTCTTCAATCTAATTTAGGCTTTGGAATTGTATCTAAATTTTTCAGAATTGGTGGTGCTGTACCAATTCCAGAGGATCCAAAACTATTTAAAAGATTTAATAAGGATACAGTGACTACTTTAAATCAAGGCTTTAATATACTAATATACCCTGAAGCTGCACTAGTACCATTTTGTGATCATATAAGAGAATTCATGCCTGGAGCATTTCATTATGCTTATCAAGCAAATGCTACTATTATTCCTTCTGTTATTACTTATCATAAGCCACGTGGGTTAAGAAAGCTATTTAGAAGAAAAAAGCCATGCATAAAATACAATATACTTCCACCTTATCATATTAAGGATTTAGGAAATAAAGCCTTGACAATCAAGGAAACAGCTAATGAATTAAATAAGATTATGTCAGACTACTTTAATGAGCATAGCGACTACTTTAAGAAATAGGGTTTATCCCTATTTTTTTGTTAGCTTAAAATATACATTATTAAATTCGTTTCCTCTTTCCTTATAGCTACTATATTGATCATATGATGCAAACATAGGAGAATATAAAATATTTTCTGTTCCATCTCTTTTAATATATGCACTTCTAAATGCTTCCTCTAACGTTTCAAAAATGAAGCATTTTATACCAAGGTTTTCAAAGTAAAATTTCACCTCATATTTAGACTCACCATATGCATAAACATATTTTATTTTTTCTAAATTAGATTTATCTAAATATATTTCTATTCCTCTACTATAGCCTCCACATATCAAATGAACATTATCAAGTGCTGAAAGCGCAGCATTAGTAGAAGCACAATTAGTGCTCTTTGCATCATTATAAATATAATCAGATATTTTATTTAATCTAAATTCAACATCCTTAAACTTCCTTAGCAGCTTAGCTGCTTTTTTCATATTAAAGTCTAACAATGAAACCGCAGTTAAAACAGCTAAATAATTTTCTATTTTATGTCTATAGGCTAATTCATTTTTTGACAATTTATATATACGCTTATTCTTATAGTAAATATACTCATTTAAAACATATACTCTAGTTATTGAGCTATCAAATGAAAATCCAATAGCCTTACACATGGTGATTTTTGAAATATCCTTTAAATAAGGATTATCTAGGTTATATATTGTGTAATGTGAATAATCCTGATATTTACATATATTAAGCTTAGCATTAACATATTTATTCATTGATAAATGATGATCCAAATGACATAACGAAATGTTTGTAATTATACTAATATTACAATCAAGATTACTAACCGTCTCAAGCTGAAAGCTAGAAAGCTCTACAATATACATATCCGCATTTTTGTCTACTAAAGCATCACATACACTATATCCAATATTTCCACACACGCATACATTATACTTGTATGATAAAATATGCCCAAGCATTGAGGCTACACTTGTTTTGCCATTAGATCCAGTAACACCAATTATATAAGGTTTTTCTAAAATATAAGCAAGCTCAATATCAGAAATTATTTTTCCCTTTAGCATTTTAAAAACTTCATCGTGTAGAGTAATTCCAGGAGACTTTACGATATAATCATAATCAAAATTAGAAAGCTCATCTATGTTCAAATAGTCATAGGAAATATGATGCTTATCCAAAAGTCTTTTACATCCGTTATTAGCAACACCCTTACCAAGTAATAGCATCTTCATAAATATCACCACATGAAATTATATGATATTTGAAATGAAAAATAGCACCAAATTTGGTGCTATTATAAAACATTAATTAAAAATTCAATCAATATCTTTAAGGCTATACAAATTAAAATTATACCGCCTAATATTTCAGCCTTATTTGAAAGCTTATCTCCAAATTTCCTTCCAATCAAAATCGCGAAAATGCAGCATATAAAGGTAATAACAGCAATAAGTAAGAATGTGGTGAAAACCTCTACCTGAGGGCTTCCAACATATACAATTCCTACTGTCAAAGCATCTATTGATGTAGCAACGGCTTGAATTAAAATTACTTTTAAGGTTAAGTCCTTCTTCTCCTCATCACCATGCTTAATCGCTTCATAAATCATTTTACCACCGATGAATGATAAAATAATAAAACCAATAATTGGAACAACATTAGCAATCCACTTTTCAAAAATACTACCACATAAATATCCTATAAGTGGCATAATACCCTGAAAGATTCCAAACATAGCTGCTATTAATAGCATCTTCTTTTTCTTCATTTGTGGTTCAACCAAACCATTAGTCATAGACACTGCAGTTGCATCCATAGCTAATGAAAAGCTCAATAATATACTTTGTACAATCCAGAACATACATACACTCCTAATAATAAAAAAATAGTATGCATAAAGCATACCTTAGATAAAGACAAAAAGTATAGCCCTATGCTATACTTAAGTCTTGTCAATTAAGATAAACCAGGATTTACTCCAGTATGTTGATTTATCACGTATTCGCCGACTACTCCCTTAAGCTATAAAAATAATAGCACATTTTTTTTGAATTATCAATAAATAATTATAACAAAAATTACCAATATAATTTGAATTAAATAAAATATTAAATCTACAGAAATTTCTTTAAATCCACTTGCCTCTAAATGATGGTGAAATGGAGTCATCTTAAATATTCTTTTACCATTGGTTCTCTTAAAATAAAACACTTGTATTATAACAGATATAACCTCAAAAACAAATAAAGCCGCCATAATAATAAAAAGGAATAGACAATCTAAATATACAGCAAGCATTGCATAGAATGCACCTAAATATAATGAACCAGTATCACCCATAAATAAAAATGCTTTGGGATAATTAAAGCACCAAAAAACAAACAAAGGTATCATAATGACTATAATCATACTCATAATGCTATATTCACCCTTTTTATAGGCTATATATAGAAAACCTAAAGACATTATTAAAGCAAGGCCACTACATAATCCATCTACTCCATCAGTTAAATTAAAGGCATTAGTTGATGATGTTAATACAAATAACATCATCATACCATATATCCACTTAATATCAATTTGATGATTAAAGATTGTAATTTGCGTTTTCATTCCTGTATTTAAAAAGAAAAGAAAAGAGATTGCTGCAATAATAACTTGAATAAAAAGCTTCAGGCTTGGATGTATACCCTTATTGTTCTTCTTAATGATAATTAATAAATCATCTACAAAGCCTAATAAGCCATATAAGAAAATTGTTATAGCAATGCTTGTAGTTTTAGAATCATAGAATATAAAAAACAATGGAAGCATTATAAATATTATACCACCCATTGTTATAGTACCTGATTTTCTTTTATGTGATTCTAAGCCCTCTTCTCTCTCATATTGCTTAGCTCGTTTAAAAATTCTAATATAAAGTGAATATAAAAAAACAGATAATAATGAAAGAATTAATAACCTCATAAGAATCACCACTTAATTCTATGAGGCAATCATCCTCTATATTCATTGATTACATCCAAATCAGAATAAGGTTCCTTTTTACCATTTATATCCAAATAATTTTCTACTCCTTTTCCTAAAATTAAAATATAATCATTTTCCTTTGATTTATTTAACGCATACATAATAGCTTCCTTACGATCTATAATTACTATAGGTCTTTGACTAAAACCTAAAAGTATTTCATTTATTATATCCTCTGGATTCTCAAATCTAGAATTGTCACTTGTAATAATATTTATACATTTTTCATTATCCAATAGCTTCCCTATCTTAGTTCTCTTTTCTCGCTCACGATTACCACCACAGCCTAATACAATATAAATATCTCCCTTTGCTAGCTCTTTAACCACTTTTATCACACTTTTAATTGCTTCCTCTGTATGAGCGTAATCTATAATAACATTTCTTCCATTTAACTCAAAGACATTCATTCTTCCATCAACCTGCTTAAATTGATTCAAAAATTCTGGAATGCACGTGCTTGAAATTGATAATGCTTCACACAAGGAAAACAAAGGCAATATATTATAAGCATTAAACCTTCCTAAAAGATTACTCCTTACATGTATATTATTAATATCCATTTCCATACCATATTCATTATGAATTAAATTGCTAACCTTATATTTAGATTCATTCCTAATTGAGTATCCAATAATATTTGCCGTCGAATGCTTAATAACATATTCACTAAATTTATCATCTAAATTTACAATAACATTTTTATTTTCCTGAAGCTTATAAAAAGGTATAAGCTTTGCAAATAAATATCTATCCATTGTTTTATGATAATCTAAATGATCCTCACTAAAGTTAGTATAAATAATTGTATTAAAATCTATCCCCAATACTCTAAGCTCACTAACTGCAATACTAGAAATCTCCATGACTATATATTTAATTTTATGATTTCTTGCATACTCAAAATAGCTATATAATTCAGTAGCCTTTGGAGTAGTATTTTCATGCTGATGATAAAAGTCCTTTGCATAACAACCATTAGATCCAATAAGCATAGAATTCAAATTTATAAATTGTAAATAATTATAAATTAAGGTAGAAGTTGTAGTTTTACCATTAGTTCCAATTACACCTATTATCTTTAGCCTTTTAGTAGCATACTTATGATATTCCTTTAAAGCTATAGCCAAATACCTTTTAGTACTATGGCAATATATATAATTAACTCCTAATCTTTCCTTAACCTTATGTTCTAGAAATATTGTGGCCGCTCCATTATCAATAGCCTTATCAATTAAATCGTGTCCATCTATCCTGCTACCACTAATTGCAAAAAAAATAGAGTTTTCAATACAGCTTCTACTATCATCAGTAATTTGAAATATATCATGATTAAAAATAGCAAGAGGTAACCCTAATCTTCGACACAATTTATTTACCTTCATCAAAACCACCTATATTATTTTATGAACAATAAAAAAATTTATAACTTTTTTAAAAAAGTTGTTGACTTAAAATTTATATTTGATATAATTGTTATTGCAGTAAGCAAAACGGGCCCCTAGCTCAGTTGGTAGAGCAACTGACTCTTAATCAGTGGGTCTGGAGTTCGAGTCTCCAGGGGCCCACCAGTTTAGCTACTAAGGTACATAATTCTATGTACCTTTTATTTTTCATATAAAAAAGGAATTACTTCATTGTAATTCCTTTTTTTTGATATCAGTCACATATTTAATTAATATATCTCTTTCATTAGCTAATTGACCACTTATAGTCTTGCTTAACACATCCTCTAATATGATCTTTATCCTTTCCTGAGTATATCCCATAGATAATAAATGATTACCATCAATTTTTAAATTAGCTAATTTATAAGGCTCCTTATTCTTAATATATTCATTAATTATTTTTTCAATTTTATCTATATCATTTAATCTATAAATCAAGCTAGGGTTTTGTCCAGTAATATCTGCCCTTCTTAAATCAAAATATAAATCAAGATCTTTATCTCCAACTTTATTTAGAAATTTCAATAAAGATGCTTTCTTAAGTGACATACTTCTATCATGATAATATATCAATCTAGCAACTCTATTAATTACTTCATTTGAATATGAAAGCTTTGATAATATTTGTATAGCATAATCCTTAGATAAAATATGATGATTATAAAAATGTCCAATTCCATTAGAGTCTAATGTGAACGCACTAGGCTTCATTATATCATGGAGCAATGCTGTAAGCCTTAATACCAGATTAGGCTTTGTATAGTCTAATACAGCTAATGTATGCTCTAAAACATCTAAATGATGCCAATTAGAATGCTGTTGAAAATTATAGCATTCACGTAGTGGTTTAAAAATTTGTGCAAAAACCTCAAAATAATCTCTTATATAGACAGATGGTTTACTAGATTCTAAAATAATATTTAAATCCTTTGTAAAGCGCTGCTTATTTACCTGCTCAAGTAAATAAGCATTTTTATTTAATGCTTCCTTTAATTCCTCAGATATTTTCATATCTAATGAAATAGAAAATCTAATAGCTCTTAATATTCTTAATGGATCATGAGCTATCATTTCATCAAATGCTTTAGGTGATTTTAGTATTTTATCCTCAATAGCTTCTATACCATTAAACGGATCGACAAATCCATTATCCAAGCTGTAAGCTATTGCGTTAATAGTAAAATCTCTATTCATTAAATCCTCATATATATTATCACCATCAAAGGTAGATATTTCAACAAACATATTGTTAATCAATACTCCATAGGTGTGTCCTTTTTTATATTTAACAATTTTATAATCACTAAAGATATTTTCTATTTCATGAAGCTTAGCATTTGTAACAATATCAATATCCTGAGATTGAAGGCCTAAAAAGTGGTCCCTTACGGCACCACCTACTATATATGCTTCAAAGCTATTTAATTTTAAAATTCTTAAAGCCTTTAAAGCTCCATCGTGAATAAGCATAATATCATCCCTTTAATAAGCTAATATTTCTATACCATCCTCTTTAATTAATACAGTATATTCATATTGAGCAGATAATCCGCCATCCTCTGTATAAATTGTCCAATTGTTATCAGCATCTAAAAACACATGCCTAGAAGCCTCATTAACCATTGGCTCAATAGTAATTACCATACCTGGAAATAACACCATACCAGTGCCTTTTTTACCAAAGTGATAAACAAATGGCTCCTCATGGAAGTCATTACCAACACCATGTCCACCTATTTCATGAACTACAGAATATCCATTAGCCTTAACATGAGTTTCAATGTTATATCCAATATCTCTTAATCTAGAAAAAGGCTTTAGCTCCTTCACAGCTAAATCTAAGGATTCCTTACAAACCTTAACCAAATTTAAAGCTTCATTGCTGCATTGTCCTATACAAAACATTCGAGAGGCATCAGCATAGTACCCATTATAAATTGTAGTACAATCTACATTTATTATATCTCCGTTTTTTAAAATACAATCCTCTGAAGGTATCCCGTGGCAAACCTCGTCATTTACTGAGGTACAGCAGCTTTTAGGAAATCCCTCATAGCCTAAGGGTGCTGGTATACCACCTAGTTCGATAGTCTTATTATGAACTATGATATTAATATCCTCAGTAGACATTCCAGCTTTAATATTTTTTGCCACCTCATCAAGCACCTGAGTATTAATAATCCCAGCCTTTCTAATCCCTTCAATTTGTTCCGGAGTTTTTATCAATCTCTTAGCAGGAGTAGGAATTCCTAATTTATTGTATTTTTTTGTTAAAGCATCAAAATCAATCATTATCATATTCACCTACTATTGCTGAAATATATACTCTTTGCATATTTAAATCAACATTATATAAATCATCAGAATATCTTCTTAAATTCTTCTTATCCTTTTCAGACAAATTATTAGAGCTCTTATAGCGTAGCTCATGCTCAAGAGAAGCCCACATATCCATCGCTAGTGTTCTAAACTGAATTTCAACAGGTATATTTTTAACTTCATCATTTAAATACATTTCAATTGAAAATACTATATGGAAGCTTCTATATCCAGTATCCTTAGGATTTACAATATAATCCTTTTCTAAAATGACATTTAAATCCTTTTGTTTTTGTAGTAAATTAATGATTTGATAAATATCATTAATGTAATTACATACAACTCGAATACCAGCAATATCGTATACATTTTTTCTTAGAGATTCAAAGTCCATATCATATTCTCTTCTTGTCATTTTCTCTAAAATACTTTCTGGATTCTTTATTCTAGATTCGATATGATGAATTGGATTATGGTCAAAATTACTTTGACAGTAATCATCTAGGTTTTCAAGCTTTGCAGACATTTCACGTAATGCATAACGATATTCACTTTCAACCTTATAATATTCCTTTAATAAATCCTCTTGTTCCTTGGTAAAGCTTGTGGGCGTAGTTTTACCATTAAGCTTTACCAAATTAATTCTTTCTGTCTTTTGTAAAATCATCGTAAATCACCATCTATATTATACCATTTGTAGCCTCGAAATAAAAGAAAAAAATAAGGGTTTAACACCTTATTCTTCTATGAATTCAACTATTTTATTCATAACATTTAAATCAAGCTCCCCAAGAGGATGAAAATTTGTTTCTTCTTTAAATGAATCCTGTTCATCTACAGGAAGGCTACGGAGCTTTTTAAGATAATTAGCAAGCTCAATTACAGCATCTTTAGTATAATTAGGATTGTGCTGATGACCATCTAAAATTAAAAAACTTGTGCTTGTACATGTTTTTTCTAGATAATAAGTATTTAATTTGTAATTAACCATATGATCATCTCTGGAATGAATCACTAAAGACTTACCCTTAAATTTTTTTAGAGCCTTTTTACTATTCGATAAAGCGTATTTTCCAACCTTGAAAAATTCGACAAGCTTGATAAAGCCTATCATCCACCATAAGCATTTAGGTACCATTCCCTTAAGTAATCTTTTCAAAGTAACAAATGGAGAAATGGCAACAACGCATTTAATATCAGTATGATACTTAGTTACGTTTATACTATTGTGTGCACCCCAAGAGTGCCCAACTAAATAAATATTATAATCTTTATATTTTTCCTTTATAAAACTAATTGCATAATCTAGTGACTTTAATCCATTTGAAAGTGCACCTATGGATTTACCTGTTGATGAATCGGTACCAATATAATCAAATCCAAATACTAGATATCCATTTCTACATAGATATTCAATGTCCTGCATATAAGCCTTTGTAGATGACCACATACCGTGTGCATATACAATAATTCTATTGGTCTTTGGATTATCATATGAAAATATACTTCCTTTAAGTATTTCCTTTCCACAGTTAAATTCAACATCTATAGAATTCAAATTAAATTCTTCCTTAGTATAATATCTAACCTTAGGATCCACATCAAATCTTTTACCAAAAATTGCCGAATGAAACCTATATGCACCTATGTAAATTATAATTAATATTAATGCTATAACAGCTAATATATAATATCCAATCATTATTAATCCTCTAAAAAAGGTAGCAAATTATGCTACCAAATTTTTATTATATATTTCTAACAAGCCTAACAATGTTAGATTATCCTTTCTATCGATGCTGTGCTTACATAACGGAGTTATTAATCCAGATAAACCACCTGTAGCAATTACAGGAATATCATGATTATTAATCTCATCCATTATTCTATCAATCATACCATCAACCTGTGATGCAGCTCCAAAAATAACACCAGATTGCATACATGCGATTGTGTTAGTTCCTATTACCTTTTTAGGACATACAAGCTCTACTTGTGGTAATAATGCAGCACTAGAAATCATTGCCTTCATACTAACTGCAACACCAGGCGCAATGCTTACACCTAAAAAAACATTATTTTTGACATAAATATATTTAGAGGCAGTGCCTAAATCAATTATAATTGCTTCATCATAAAATGCCATAGCACCAGCAGCATCACAAATAATATCAGAACCTACAGTCTTAGGATCATCAACCTTTAATTGAATTCCAGTCTTTATACCTGGACCTAATGCTTTAGCTTCAATATTAAAATATTTCTTAAACACCTTATATAATGCACTTGTAACAACAGGCACTACTGATGAAATAATGACATCATCTATAATATAAGAATCAAGCATAGGCTTAATATATAGATAATATTCATCAGATGTCTTATCAGTTAAAGTTTTAACTCTAAATGTTTGAACCAGATTTTTTTCCTCTGCAAAGCCAAACACAATATTAGTGTTACCAACATCAATAAGTAAAATCATATTATCACCTTGCTATTCTAAATTTCTTCTTTTGCTTCCTCTAATACTTCATCCTCTTCAATATCAAAAGTACAGCCAATATTATAATTGCGAGATGCAACTCTAACAATATGTAATACAGCTGGAGATAATATTGAATTTACGGCCATCTCAATCAAGAAATTAACCCAAATTAATCCGATAATGACACCAAAGGCTGAGAATCCCTGAGCACCATAAATATCTGAAAAGAATAATACTGCACCTATAGTAAATAACGTAGTGTTAATAATTGGCACAGATATAGCTGCTAATATAACTGCAACAATGAAGTTCTTTTTATATAGAACTCTAAATAATAAGCCTGCAACAGCTCCTGCTGCTGAAGATTTTAATAAGCATAAAATAATAGTCGCTGCTGGATTATGTGGCATAAACACACCTAATGTTGAAGGATCCACAATAACCATAACTCCCATTACTGCACCTAATATCGCACCACCTGCAGGGCCATATAAAATAGCTCCCACGACAATTGGAATTAGGGCAAGCGTAATGCTTATTGTTCCACCAAATAGCTTTGTAAATGGTAGATAAGTAGCAATAAGTTGTAATACAATTACAACTGCTGCCAGACTAGCAATACCTACTAGTCTTTTGATTTGTAAACTGTTTTTCATATTCTTATTTCCTTTCTTTTTAGGCCCTTAAGGGTCCCATAAGCAGTTTTTATTATAATACTAATATAAATAAAAAACAAGAAAAAAGGGGCTAACCCCTTTAATTTTTAATAGTTTTCTTTTCTAACCTCAAAGAAGCCTTGAGGATGATTACATACTGGACATAATTCTGGTGCCTTAGTACCAACAACTAAATGACCACAATTTCTACATTCCCACATAACAATTCCAGCCTTTTCAAACACTTGCTTAGTTTCAACATTATTTAAAAGTGCTCGATATCTTTCCTCATGTGATTTTTCAATTGCAGCTACACCACGGAACTTTGCAGCAAGTGCTGTAAAGCCTTCTTCCTCTGCGTCTTGTGCCATTCGTTCATACATGTCAGTCCATTCAGCATTTTCACCTTCAGCAGCATGTAATAAATTTTGAGCAGTATCACCAAGCTCACCTAGTTCCTTGAACCAAAGCTTTGCATGCTCCTTTTCATTTTCTGCTGTTTGTAAGAAAATAGCAGCAATTTGCTCATAGCCTGCCTTCTTTGCAACAGATGCAAAGTAAGTGTATTTGTTTCTAGCTTGAGATTCACCTGCAAATGCTTCCCACAAATTCTTTTCAGTTTTTGTACCTACGTATTTATTCATATTTTTCATTCCTTTCTCTATTTTAAATTTATTTATAGATATATTGATTTATGATAGACTCTAGCATTTCTTGTCTACCTGATTCATTGGTAATTTCGCAATTACCTAATGCATATTTTTCTAGTTCCTTAAAGCTAACCTCCTTATCTCTAATTTTCTTGCCAATACCACTATTATATGATGAATATCTCTTAGCAACAAACTCCTCTAAAACCTTATCTTCATATAGCTTTGCAGCAACCTTTAAGCCCTTTGCAAAAGTATCCATTCCTGCTATATAAGCAATTGCCAAATCCTCATCAGTAAATGAACCACGTCTAACCTTTGAGTCAAAGTTTAATCCACCGCTATTTAAACCACCATTTTTGATAACCTCATACATGGCCATTGTTGCATCATAAATATTTGTAGGGAATTGATCAGTATCCCAGCCTAATAGCATATCGCCTTGATTGGCATCAATTGATCCTAAAACACCATTTATTCTTGCGATATTAAGCTCATGCTGGAATGTATGTCCAGCTAACGTAGCATGGTTTGCTTCAATATTCATCTTAAAGTCCTTATCTAGCTTATACTTTCTTAAAAAACCTAAAACAGTTTGAACATCAAAATCATATTGGTGCTTAGTTGGCTCCTTTGGTTTAGGTTCAATTAAAAATTGTCCCTTGAAACCAATTTCATTTGCATAATCCTTAGCTAGCTTTAATAGATAAGCAAAATTATCTAACTCAAGTTCTGTATCAGTATTAAGAAGAGTTTCATAACCTTCTCTACCTCCCCAGAATACATAATTTTCTCCACCTAGCTTCTTAGTAATTTCGATTGCTTTTTTAATTTGTGCTGCAGCATATGCAAACACGTCTGCATTACAGCTAGTAGCAGCACCATGCACATATCTTTTATTATTAAAGCAGTTAGCAGTACCCCATAAGCACTTAATACCAGTTGCCTTCATCTTTTCTAGTATATAATCTGAAATAACATCTAGCAATTCATTAGTTTCCTTCAAATCCTTACCCTCAGATATTAAATCTCTATCATGAAAACAAAAATATGGAATACCAAGTTTTTGCATGAATTCAAAACCAGCATCAACCTTTGCCTTTGCAGTTTTTATAGCATCCTTCTTAATCCAGCTACGGCTCATTGTTTCACCACCAAAAGGATCTGATCCAAATGATGATAAAGTATGCCACCAGCTCATAGCAAATCTTAAATGCTCCTTCATAGGCTTTCCTAATACAACCTCATCCTCATTATATTCCTTGAATGCTAATGTGTTTGTTGAATTAGAACCTTCATACTTAATCTTTTCAAAATTAAAATAACTCATACTTATATCTCCTTAAAAATTTCTTTTGTATTTATATATATTTTTTTGTATATATTATAACATTTTTCATATAAATCAACCCATTCTTTAATAGGCTTAGTAACACTATCAATTTGAATAATAGCCTTGCATGCTTCAGAAATAGACTTATATTCACCTCCTGCAACCATAGCTAAAATTGCAGCTCCTAGCGCAGCACCCTCATCCTGCTTAATTTGAATAATAGGATGATTAATCATAGATGCAATTATCTCTCTATATAATTTTGATTTTGCGCCTCCACCACTAATTAAGACATTAGTTTTTTTCCCTTTAATTAATTTAAAGCAATCCTTTATAGAATAGCCCACGCCTTCCATCACAGCTCTAATCATCTCACCCTTTGACGTTGTATTCTTAATTCCAAAAAAAACTCCCTTAGCATATGTATCTAATATAGGTGTTCTTTCGCCCATTAAATAAGGTAAATAATATAATGAATTACTACCTGCAGATATTTCACCTGCAAGTGAGGTCATCTCATTATACCCAATATTAAACATCTCATCGCGTAGCCATTTTAGTGAAGTACCACAGCCATTAGTAACCCCCATAACATGATACTTCTTTTCATTAGCACTAACAAAGGTTTGAACCTCGCCATTTGGCGCAATATATAATTCATCAATAGGAGAATATACAACACCAGAGGATCCTAAAACAATCGATGCATCATCACTAGAAATGATACCGTTACCAATAGCGCCAGCAGCTTGATCACCAGCACCAGCACAAACAAATACATTTTCTAGTCCTGTTAATTGTTCAATATCAGCAGTAAGGTATCCTGCAATATCCTTACTATCAACGAGCTTACCAAACCAATTTCTAGGAATGTTAAAGCTTTCTAAAATTTCGTTAGAATAGTCATAATTCGTTATGTCTAAAATTTGAGTCCCTGAAATGTCAGAGTAATCAGCACAATGATTTTTAGTTAGCATATAAACAATATAATCTTTTGGAAGCATTACTTTAGCAATCTTATTATATATTTTTGGTTCATTATTTTTAACCCATAATAGCTTGGCTAAAGTAAAAGCCGGCATTGCTATATTACCTGTAATTTCCTTTAATCTTTTAAAACCAATCTTTTCCTCTATAAGCTTTGCCTCAACATCTGTTCTATTATCACACCAAATAATCGAATCTCTTAAAACATTGTCATCCTTATCTAAAATAACAAGCCCATGCATTTGTCCAGAAATACCTATGCCTTTAATCTTAGATTTATCCTTTATGCTTGCTAAAACCTTTATAGTTTGATTAAACCAAACAAGCGGATTCTCCTCAGCATAGCCACTTTTTTTTGAAATAATATCATATTCCTCTAAATAGGTTTCAACAACATTACCTTTATTATCAAATACAACTCCTTTAACACTTGAAGTTCCTAAATCAAGTCCAATATAAAAGTCCATTCTATCACCGCTTTTCATTAATTTAATTATACTTTATTTTCCAATAAATGTATATATTAAAAAGATAAAAAAAGAGGTTAATTCTCTTTAACCTCTTCCTCTTCTATATTCATATTGTTTTTAAATTTAAAAAATGAAATTAATGCAGTTATAGCACAAATGAAATTTAAAATCGCAGATACATATACACCTAAAAATAAAAAGTTCAAACCCCATAATATTGATGAAATACAAAATGATAGTTTAATTGTTCTAACAGTTGAATTCTTTCTTAAAACTATAATCGAATACTCAAGATTGGCAACAACAGGTAAATATCCAACCCAGCTACCAAACCATGGTGCATCCTTAGGTTTAAATATAATATTAACTGCAACACCTATAACTGCTCCAAGAATAATTAGCAAAATACTAATTACCTTAGTGTTTTTTTTAGTGATTGTAAGTAAATTCCTAGTAATACCAATAACCTCTTGAACAATACTAGACCATGCCTTTGTCATTGTTTCTACAAAAACAAAAATCATATGCCCAATACATTGCCAGGATAAAATTTTATTTTTAGATTTAATCATTGATGCAATAATAAATATAATCATTGCTATTCCACTGATTATATTAACAACCACATCAAAAAAGCTAATACTAAAAAGCATAATTCACCTATTGCTTTTTAAAATCATTCAACAAGGTAAATAGCTTAGCCAACACAATAAACACAACTTTTTCTTGTCTTGTCCAAACTCTTTCTCTATTCATTTCAATTCTTAAATAACCATAATTACCATTATTTGAAGCACATTTGCAAATATACATAGATTTAATGCCTTGTTCCATAAGAATGTCATACAATCCTTGGTTAAAATTTTCTAAATGGCTACGGTTGTTCATAACAAAATACATATCCTTGTTACTAATGATGTCTTCATAATATTTAGAATTTATATATGTAGCTTTAGATAACATGCCACTACCGTACTCATATTCAATTTCATCCCCAACCTGGAAACATATTCTATCAATATTATATTGTTCCCTTATAAACATAGTCGCCTTTTTAAGTGAATTCTTTTTACCACTTTTTAAATCCGTTAATAGATTAAACAAATGATTAACCATATAATCTGCAGTAATCATCGAATCAGGAGAATTAGGATTCAATTTCGAATGTAATTCAGGATTATATATTATAAAACAATTTCTACCCTTAAGCTTACCACGATATAAAGCCTTGTCAGACTTTTCAAAAATCTCTTCAGAAGTTGAAGCATCAATCGGATATCTTGATATGCCAAGTGTTAATGTAACAATGTTAGATGTATCCTTTTGTCCAAAAAAAGTAAACTCTAGCTTATCTACTGAAGATCTTATTCTCCTAGAAATCTGCCATACATCATCATAGTCAACAACATCTTCAACAACAAAAATAAATTCATCTCCTCCATATCTACCAACAACACCCTCTGAAAAGGTATTACTGATAGCCTCTGAAACCTTAATTAAAACCTCATCACCCTTCAAATGACCATGTGTGTCATTAATATTTTTGAAATAATCAAGGTCTCCAAAAAACAAAGTAAAAGATGTATTTGATTCTACTAAATAATCAACATAATCATATATTATTTGTCTTGATAATACACCAGTCAAATTATCATAAGCATGTGTTAAATCCTTGTTTTTAAAAAAATTAATTTTAGATAAATCACGCATAATAATACCTCTATTAAAAATTTTTAAAACCTAATAAACCCTAGCAATTATAACATAAAGTAACAAAAAGTCAAAATTTTATTTATTTTTTTATAAATAAAGGGCAATATCTTACATATTGCCCTAAAAATTTATAAATTTATGGTCTTTGACCTAAACCACCTTCTAGTGTTAAAGTTTCACCTGTCATATACTTAAAATCTGGATTTGCTAATTGAACACATACTCTACCAATCTCTAATTCAGCATCACCAAAATGACCCATAGGTGGCATATGAACATTCTTATCAAACGCATCTGGATATGCATTTTTAAATTGTTCTAATTGTTGAGTCCAAGCTAATGGACAGATTACATTTACATTAATACCATCTCGTCCCCATTCAGTAGCAGCGACTCTAGATAAACCTCTAATACCTTCCTTTGCAGCTGCGTATGAGCATTGGCCAAAGTTACCAAACAATCCTGCACCTGATGCAAAGTTAATTACTGATCCCTTTGTTTCCTTTAAATAAGGATAGCAAGCCTTCATATAATAGAAAGTTGCATATAAACCAGAATACATTGCTAGGTTAAATTGCTCAGTTGTATGCTCAGCTAAAGGTACACCCGAAGCAGATGCTTGAGCATTATTAATTAATACATCTATTCTGCCAAATTCCTTCATAGCTGCTTCAGCAACTGATTTAGCTACAGCCTCATTATCAGCATTCTCATTTATATCAGCAGCAATTACTAATACCTTAATTCCATATTTATCTTCTAAATCATGCTTCGCACCTTCAAGTTTAGCTACATTTCTACCTGTAATAACTAAATTAGCACCTTCCTTAGCATATGCAGTGGCAATGCCATAACCAATAGAACCGCATCTTCCATCACTTAGGACTGCTTTACCAGCGCCAGTTATAATAGCTGTTTTACCTTTTAAAAAACTCATAAATAAACCTCCAATTTAAATTATACTTTTATTATACATTATTTTTTTAGGAAAATGAAGTTTTAAATTCTTAGTAAAGCGTATAATTTATAATTAATTCGATAGATGCATAGCACTCAGCTATATTAAACAATGTATGCATATTAAATTTGCCGTGATGTGTTGTATGGTGTTAACTTAATTATTAATCTCTCTAAAGTTTGTTGTCTAACAAATTATTGTAAATATTAACGTACCTATAATAAACATGAAACGAATTAAAGTTTTACGCTTTGCACATCTATTTGCACTTAATGAGGAAATAAGCGCAGTCACGCATGCACCTATATTTTGACCAAATAAAACATAGCCAATTACTCCAACCTAAAACAATATAAAATATAAAAGAAAAGACTCCTATCACTTGGTGATAAAAGTCTTGAAGTTTAAAATTCACACTGTATTGATAAGGACATTCCATAAATAGGTTTCTACTCCCTTATTATCCGCAGAAAATTATAACAAAATTAGTGATAGTAGTTAACCTTTTACACTTAACCTCGATTATCAGATTTGCTATATTCTCCAAAAACCCATGTAGAATCTTCTATAGTAGTTAGACTATATGTATGATGATATAAATCCGTAATTAATATATATTCTTCATTTGTAAAGTCACCACGCAGATAAAAATCAGGTGGATAATACATACTAAATGTAACATCATACTTATCTTCATCTTCTTTAGTAATCTTTGAATATGGATCATGTTCTATGTATAAATAAATAGTTTTTTTATCCTCAGCCATTACATATGTCCCCTCAATAATAGTATTACCATTACTATACTGGAACAATTCACTCAACGCTGGTTTTATTGTTGAAAAAGTAAAGCTTTCTCCAGTTTCTAAAGAATAAGTACCACTTGGAATATAAGGATAATCAGCACACATATAATTGTTTGCCTCATTCTTATAAGCATTTCCCTCTAAAACATAAGTTCCCTTTTTATAAGGCAATTCACTTATTCTATATATATGAGTATAAAAGTTACCACTTATCATACCCAAATCTTCCTCTTCTACCATTATAGTAAATTGGGTAAACTCAGATGTGAAATCATCAACATAACACCCTAACCAATCTTCCTTATCCTTATCGCTTCTAGTAATTATAAAAGTTAATGGATTTATTACCTTTTCTCCTAATCCTTTGAAAACAACTCTATATGTACCATTAAATTTTGAAATACCATCTTCAAAATAAGTAAAAGACATTACATTTTTTGAGCCATCAAAAATAAAATACGTATCCTCATCATCTAATAAAAGCCATTTACCGGTAGAACTTTTTAACTCTTCATCAAAATTTTCTTCACTATTATTTTCACCAATTAAACCATTAAACATATCACAGCTACTCAATGTGATAGTAGCCAAACTGATAATAATCAGCATAAAAATGTATCTAATCTTTTTCAACCCATTATACCTCCATAAATTCTAATTAATCAAAGTATCAACAAAAACCATATTCAACATTTCAAATGGAATATCTTGATTTATAAAAATTTGCAGCATACCCTTTGGTGTGATTTTATAATCAGATAGCTCATCCTTATAATTAAGTATTGCAGCTGCCTCTACATTAATATGATCTTTAAACGGAATTAATCTTACAAATGATTCATTAACGTAATAAGTAGGTAACTTAATATTGCTAGCATAATTGCCACATATTTTTTGTTCATATAATCACCTATAAAATAATTTCTTTATAATTATACCATAATAAAACTCAAATTTAAAATTTTCTATACTTCTTACAAAATAATGATTAATAAATGCTCTTAATACACTATTTTCCACTTATTTATATTTTATTTTAATTGCGTTTTTTTAAAATGGTCTTTTCTAATAATCAATTATATATCCTATTTACTTATATCTTTCACTAACATATTTATCGTAATGAAATATTCTTATGATATCATCATTATCATCCTATATTTTTATAATTAAATTATCATTTCTTTTAATATACATTATAACTAATTTCATTTTCACTTGATTAATATCAAATCATCGCATATAATATAAGTGTCGATAGACGAATGATTAAGGTTAAATGAAAAAGGTAGGATGGCAGTCCTACCTTTTTCGCATTCAGAAACGATAAACGATAGATTAAGGTTACCTAATGGCTACTTTTTACGGCGACCATCAAGTATGATGACAATAATAACTAATATTATCGCCATCACGACAAGATATTCCATCTTGTCCTCCTCCTTAATTTACACGTCCATCGTTTCCTTCACGTGCTCTTTGTTCATCATTTCCTCCTGCAGTACTATTGTACCAACAGTAATTATAATTAATATTTTAAACTTGTCAAATCGATAAAACGCCTTGATTAAGTCGTTTTTCTCAAAAATATTCTATTTAAGTGTTTTATTTTTTTAATTAACTATTTATCACTATGTTTTTTATAAAATTTGGTTAAAAAAGGTAATTTAAACTTTTTTAACTTTTTTTCTTTTTTATATTCAAAATCTAAATCCTTATCTGCATTCCTCATTATATTTACTATAATACCCATCATAAACATAGATATTACAAGTGATGATCCACCATATGAAATAAAAGGTAAGGTTACACCCGTAACAGGTATTAAGCCTATTACTACTGCGATATTAATAAATACCTGAACCATTAAAAGCGAAGTGAATCCAAATGAAAGATAGCTTGCAAAAAGGTCCTTACAGGATTTAGATAATTTATATCCAATATATATTAATACTGCAAATAATAGGATTACTATTAGTCCTCCTATTATACCAAGCTCCTCACAGATAATGGCAAAGATAAAGTCATTTTGAGGCTCAGGAAGATAAAAGTATTTTTGCTTGCTATTAAACAAACCATAGCCAAAAAGGCTTGCTGGTGATATTGCATATAGGCTTTGTATTATTTGAAATCCAGAACCTAAAGGATCTTGCCATGGATCTAAAAAGGATTGAATTCTTTCTAATCTATATGGTGCTATTAATATCATCGCCGCTATTCCAGCTATTGCAACACAACCACCTATAACAATATTTTTTATTTGAATTCCTCCAGCAAATAACATAAGCACTACACCAGATACTAATATTATTGCACTACCAAAATCTGGTTGGAGTAATATCAATCCAAATATAAGACCAACAACTAACATATATAAATAAAAATATTTATTACTTCTCATTATACCTTCATTATTAGCAAGAAATTTCGCAGTAAATATCACAAACCCAACCTTCATGAATTCAGCAGGCTGTATAGAAAAATCTCCAATGCCAATCCAGCTTCTTGCGCCACCTCTTACTAAACCTATACCTGGAATCAATACTAAAATTAATAAAATAATACAAACAATAAAAATTTTATTTGCTTGTTTTTCCCAAAATGTATAGGGTATTTTAATAGCCACTATGAAACCAATCAATCCCACAATAAAAAATAGTCCCTGTCTAATTAAATAATAATACTCATTACCAGTTTTATATTCTGCCCATATCATAGAGGCTGAAAATATCATTACAAGTCCAATTCCTATAATTAAAAATAAGCATATATTATATGTAATAACCTTCTTCACGAGTATCACCTATAAATTATATGCCCAAATATAAATATCTATTTCTAAAAAACATTAAAGGATTTGGCTAATTCACCAAATCCTTTATTTCTTAATATAAAAAGAATAATATACCAAAGTATTGAACTGAAGCACCAGCAATAACAAAGAAATGCCAAATAAAATGAGCACATTTGGAACCCTTTTTGGCAAACGGTATCATACCTAATGTATATACTAAGCCTCCACCTAAAATCATATATAATAAATTTAAATTATTTTTTATGAAGGAAGGAATAAACATAATCCCACTCCAGCCTATGGCAAAGAATAAAATAAAATTCAACTTCTTTACTCTACCTGGACCAAATATAGATATGAATGTTATGCCAGTAATAATTAATCCCCATTGCACACAGAACAAAACAATACCTAAAGCTAAATTAATAGTTTGTGTTACATAAACTAAATAAATAGGTGCGAATGTTCCGCCAATTAATAAATGAATACCACAATAATCAAATCTTCTCCATAGTCTTTTAACCCTAGAACCAGATTTGAAAGAATGATACAAGCAACTCATTAGCATCATAAGCATCATACTAATGCCGTAAAAAACAGACGCCATAATTTTAAGACCAGTATCAGAATTTACCAATAATATTATAAACCCAGCTGTCGCTAATAAAAATCCAACCCCATGAGTCACAGAATTACCTATCTCCTCAAGTAAAGACCTTACTGGAGGATTATTAATAATTCTGTGCTCTTCTCTTTTTATTTTTCTTTTTTCTCTAATGGGAGCCATATATTCATCATATTGGTTCTTTTTGATTCTCTTTGATTCTATTTTCTCATATTCCTCATTTAACTTTTTATTTTTCTTTTCTAATTCAATTAAATCTTTTTCATCCATGTAATCACCTAATGCTATATTACTTTGTTAAGCTTCTAATGGATACAAACATGTCGACATTATCGCTTATTTTATCAGCATTGCCAATAACACATAAATTATTTTGAGAAAGTGCATTTTCGAAAATAGGAGCAAATGAATTAAGCTTTTCCTTAGTAGCATTAATTAGCTCTTCTCTATACTTCTTTCTTATTTCATATGTAGAACCAGATAAATATTGTGTTTGTGCAACTATAGACTTTTCCTTAACATGCATAACTGCATCTAAAGAGCCTAGTGCACCTATTTTAAATTTTAAAAGCTCCTCTTCTGTAGGATTTAAATTTCTAATAAAATCAACCACATCATCATATACCTTATTTGTTCGCTTTATTTCAGGATCTCTATAGCTAGTTAAGCCTAGATAACCATAAGGTTTTATTTGCATATTACAACCATAAGCTCCTCCATGGACGCGAACCTGCATCCATAAATAATTTAAGCTAATAGCATTATTTAAAACTAATAACGCACCATCAAATGGTTGATCAAACTTGCCTGCCCTAGCTACAAAGTTAACATCATATTGTGTTTTAATACCCTCATTAAGCTTACTATATGTTGGAACACTTCTTTCATAATTAGTTTTATCATTAAGCATTTTGTAGAAATCATCAAAAGTGCATTTTAATGATTCATATTGCTTCTTTGTTCCTGCAAATCCTAATAAAAAGTTTTCCTTACTAAATAAACTAATATATATATTTTCAAGTTTAGGAATAAGCTCTTCTTTTAAAGAGTCAAAGTTATTAACTAGGCTAGTAAGATAATCTAGATAAGATAATCCACCAATTAAATCTGAATAGTAGGCAGCAGCATCACAATATGATCCAGCTCTCATTAAAGCATATACATGCCCTTTAGATGAGACACTCATTTCATTATTTAGCTTAACCTCACAAATTCTCTCATACAATCTCTTTTCATCCTTGAAGTTTGAATTTTTAATTATATCAACTAGTAGGTCATTAGCTTTTGAAATGTTAAGTGATGTTGCACTATATGATAGCCTTAATCTCAAGCTAGTATTTCTTTCCTTATCAACTGTTGTAAGCATTGCAGCATTAATACCACCAGTATTCTTCAAAATAAACTGGTTTATTTCTTGATATGACATGCTATTAGTTGAAACATTTTTAAATAGATCACAGAAAAGCTGAGTAGTTAATACATCTTCCTTATTTAAGTTAGATATATCGAAATAGTAATTAACATAAGCAATATCATTAGTAAAATAATCATTAAAGATCGTATCATATTTACCACTGATCAATTCGCAATTATACTTTTCTGGCTCTGAATCTATATCTTCAAGCTTAAGCTTAGGTAATGTATCAATCTCTTCTGGTGTAGATTCAGCAGACTGATATTCTTCTAAAGCTTTATTTTTAGCAATTAAAGCTTCTAATTCTGAATTAGATAAAGAGCTCTTATATTGTGCTAGCTTCTCATCTAATGCCTTTTTAGTCTCATCAGCATAAGTATGGGAAGGCTCTAGTTTAACAAAACTCTTATGGTTATTGTTAATAAAATATTTTTTTATAATATTTTCAAAGTAGCCATTTTCAATTTCATTCTTTAATTCAGAATAATATTTTAAAACCTCTAATTTAGTAAAAGGTTCATCATCATTATATAACCATGAAGCAAGACATGTCATTTGAATTTCTAAGCCCTGTGGCATACGTGAAGAAAACAATCTTTCTCTAGCTTTAAATTCAGCAAAGCTTAACAATGATAATAGCACTTCTTTGTTTAATCCATTATTAGCAATTTCCTCTAGCTTAGTATTCACTAAATTAATAAATTCATTTTCTTTATTACTATTAGAGTTATAAACCATAATTGTAAGCAATGGCTGCAATAATCCATCATCAAATAAGGTTTGAACATCTTGACCCAAATTAGCATCTATCAATGCTTGCTTTAATGGAGCACCTGGCATATCAAACAAAGCATTAACTAAAATACTAAATGCAATCATTAGCTTTGTATCAAGTGTTGTAGGTAAAGCTAGGTTATAAGATAAGAATGTTTTGTTATCTAGCTTTTCATCCTTAGCTACTGGATAATATTCAACATGATATTTTGGATTCTTAAAAGCATCCTGAGACTTGATTGTCGTATCAAAATCAATCGCATCAAAATCCTTTAGATATGCTTCATCTAACCAATTCATTCTTTCTTCCATATCGCAATTACCATAAATCATAATATATGAATTAGATGGATGGTAAAATTTATGATGGAAATCCTTAAATTGCTCAAATGATAAATCCGGAATATATTTTGGGTCTCCTCCACTTTCATATCCATAAGCAGTATCTGGATAAAGTGAGTGCATTACTGAACGGAATAAAATTTGCTCAGGATCAGAAAATGCACCCTTCATTTCATTATATACAACCCCATTATATGTAATAGGATCATTCTTATCTAAAATATGATAATGCCAGCCCTCTTGCATAAATATTTCCTCATGCTTATAGATTTGAGGATAAAATACTGCATCCATATAAACACTCATTAGATTTTTAAAATCCTTATCATTTTGACTAGCACAAGGATACATTGTTTTATCCGGGAAAGTAAATGCATTTAAAAAAGTATTTAATGAGCTTTTTAAAAGCTCTACAAAAGGATCCTTTACAGGATAATTTTTACTTCCACATAAAACTGAATGCTCTAATATATGTGTTAAACCTGTACTATTAATTGGTGGTGTTCTAAAGGCAATTGAAAACACCTTATTATTGTCATCATTTTCTATAGTACAAATTCTTGCATTTGTTTTGTTATGTTTATAGATAGTTATATTTGATTGAATTTCTTCAACAAATTTAGTTTGTAACTTTGTATATTTCATCATAAATACGCCTCCTAAGAATACAGTTATATTATATTCTTATACTAACCTTTTTTCAATAATGCTATACTACTTCAAAAACTTTTTAATCATCTTTTCCTTACCCTTTGTATAAGGAGCATATCTCATAGGTAAATCAAGCCAATTAGCCTTTTTAACTATAGACTTATAGTGACTAAATTCATAAAAGCTATACTTACCATGGTAACCACCAATGCCAGAATTTCCAACTCCACCAAATGGCATTTCAGAAGTTGCTAAATGAATAATAGTATCATTTATACAGCCACCTCCAAATGAAACACTTGATAATATCTTTTTTTCCATTTCCTTATTAGTCGTAAATAAATATAAAGCTAGTGGTGTTCTATGCTCTTCAATTATATTTAGCATTTCTTCAGTAGTATCATAAGTCAAAACTGGTAAAATAGGACCAAATATTTCCTCCTGCATTGCTTTAATATTTTTATCCACAGGATACAAAATAGTAGGCTCTATTTTCAAACTAGATATATCACTTCTACCACCAAAAGCCACCTTGTCCTTCTCTATATAGCTAACTAATCTATTAAAATGCCTTTCATTAATAATATGACCATACTGATCATTTATCAGAGCATCCTTATACATATGCTTAACCCATTTTATTAGATGATTTATAAATTCATCCTTAACACTATTATGAACCAAGATATAATCAGGCGCAACACATGTTTGGCCACAATTTAAAAACTTCCCAAACACAACTCTTTTAGCTGCTAAATCAATTTTAGCTGTCTTATCAATTATTACAGGCGACTTACCACCAAGCTCTAAAGTTACTGGAGTTAAATTCTCACTTGCACATTTATAAACTATTTTACCTATTTTTGTACCACCAGTAAAGAATATATAATCATACTTTTCCTTAAGTAATGCCTCAGCAACCTTTGAATCACCTAATACTGTATATACATATTCGCTTTCAAAAACACCATCAAGCATTTCCTTTATAACAGCACTAGTTTTTTCAGAAAATTCAGAAGGCTTTAGCATAACAGTATTACCTGCAGAAATTGCACCAACTAATGGACCCAAAGAAAGTAAAAATGGATAATTCCATGGTGCAATTATTAGTACATTACCATATGGTGATGGATATCTAAAGCTTTTACTTTTAAATTGTGCAACAGGTGTTTTAACAGGTCTTGGTTTAACCATTTTCTTTAAATGCTTAAGCTGATATCTTATATCATCTAATACCAGTCCGATCTCAGTCATATAAGCTTCCGTTACCGATTTACCCAAATCATAATGAAGTGCCTCTGATATTTTATCATTATAGTTTAAAATAGCACTTCTTAGTTTTTTTAAATATTTGACTCTATATTTATAATCTATCGTAGTTCCACTTTTTAAGAACGCCCTTTGCTTTTCTAAAATATTTACAAATTCCATTATTCCATTACCTTCTCATACATTTTTGCAAGCTCCTTTTGATTCATTAATCTAGGAACTGGATATAGTGGATTAGCCTCCCTATCAGCATGACCAGACATCTCTTCTATATGTTCTTTTTTTATCCCTGATAAGCGTCTTGGTATTCCCATTTCCTCGTTAGCTTTATATATCCAATCTATAAATTTTAAAGCCGCATTCTTATAATTATCTTCACTTGAAGCAATATAAGATGCCCTAGATAATATTGCTAGCTTATGATATATTCTTTTACCATATTCCTCTAAAAAAATTGGTAAAATAACCGCATTTGCAAGACCATGTGGGATACTATATTTTCCACCTAATGAATGTGCTATAGCATGAACATAACCAACATAGCTAACTGTAAAAGCAATACCTGCATAATGAGATGCATAAAGCATATTTCTTCTAGCATCTAAATTATTAGGATTATGGTAGCATTCCTTGATATTACTAACAATAAGCTTTACTGCCTCAATAGCTAGCTTTCTAGTTTTCCTTGTCGTTGACATACCTATAAAAGCCTCCACAGCATGAGTAAGTGCGTCCATACCAGTTGTAGCAGTTAAACCTTTAGGAAGACCTATTGTTAGCTTTGCATCTAACACTGCATAGTGTGGAATTAATGAGAAATCGTTAATTGGGTATTTAAAATGTGTCTTCTCATCCGTAATAACAGATGCAAGCGTAGTTTCACTCCCAGTACCTGCAGTAGTTGGTATCGCAAATAATGGTGGCAGCTTTTTACATATATGAAGCAAGCCTTTCATTTTTTGTACGGACTTTTTAGGCTTAACTATTCTAGCACCACAAGCCTTCGCTAAATCTATTGGAGAGCCTCCACCTAAAGCAATTATTGCACTACATTTATTATTTATATATTCTAATCTAGCCTCTTCAACTAGTTCTATAGTAGGATTAGGTATAGTCTTATCATATAATACATATTCAATCTCATTTTTAGTCAATTCTTCTTCAAGTGCAGAAACAAGACCATTAGACACTATACCCTTATCTGTAACAATTAAAACTGAATTTATATTTTTATCTTTTAAAACAGATACAATTTCCTCCTCATTCTCAAGAATTACTGGAATTCTATAAGGAAGCAAAGGAATTGCAATATGGAAACATTTTTGATAAATTCTACAAAATATTCTTTTAAAAATATTCATAATTATCGCTCCTTCATTAACACTTTAATTATATCACATTTTGATATTAAGTGAAAGGTGAAAAAGAACCCTTTTATAAGGGTTCAAATAAATTAATTACTATATGAATTAGAATCTCCTTGATCCTCTACACATAATTCACAGCCACATTCCTCTGCAATCTTTTGACCTGCAGAAACGCATTCAGCTTTTGTTTGATAATGCTTAGATTGTACTACTCCGTTTTCATCCTCGATTTCCCAATTATTTTGTTCCTTACAAGGACGACAAGTAACCTTATTCTTCATCATATCACCTCATTTTTTAATTTTGATTATACAAATCATTCGCTGCTTGAGGCTCAACTAGATAGAATTCCTTAGAGTACTCATAATTATATTTTTTAGATCCTTTAATTATATTATTTCTAACCTTATTAAAATCCCTAATTTCCTCTAATCTTTTGTTTTCGTTTTCATGGGTTTCTAGTTCCATCAAAAACTCCTTCTTATTCATAATTTCCACCTCATACTTTATTTTTAACAAATATTTCGAAAATATACGAAAAAGATATCGACACAATATTATTAAGGTCCTAACAAACAAAAAAGAGTTATCTTTCAAACTCTTTAATATATAAATATTCAATTTTTAAAAATTAATGTAAATTAACCATGACACATAAAAATATTAGAAACGCTAGACATATCAACAAAAAAATATTTATATAAAATAATTCATCTTTTTTCTTTTTCATATATACCACCACTTATATTATACAACATACAAATGCGGTCGCCAAGTTCCATATTAAGAAAATTAAAAAAGTCTAGATAAAACCTAGACTTTCTTACGTTCAAATATGGAGGCCCCGACCGGATTTGAACCAGCGATCAGGCAGTTGCAGTGCCGTGCCTTACCACTTGGCTACAGGGCCATTTACGTGAACGAGATTATTATATCAAACTACAATTTTAATGTCAAACTATATTTAACATTTATTTTAAAAAATAAAAAATATAATCCCTCATTAGAGGGATTATTATTATAGACCTATACCAATATGTCCACAAATAGCTAATACAGCAAAAATGATGAATAGGATTTGTAATACTAATCTTAATGTTTTGTTGAAACCACATGATGAAATCCATAACCATCCAGCAATAACCGCAGTAACAGTTAATACAATATTAGCAAGCATTTGTAATGTTCCTAAGAAGCTCCAAGAAACACCAATTAAGCCTAATAACCAAACAAATCCGCTACACATTAAAGCAACGAAAGCACATAGACCTACAATCCAAAAAATACCACTATATTTTTTCATAATTTCCTCCATACTATAAAATGTAATTTTATTATAGCAATTATTAAATCATATTTCAATTATTAAAGTTGCATAAAAAACAAATAAAGATAACTTTTCCCAATTTTATAAATAGAGCCCTTATATAGAATGCTATGTAGATTGACATATTTTAAAATATCGAGTAAAATATAATTACAAAATACTATTCATTTTTTATACTAAATATAAGGTATTACTTTTAATATTTTAATATTTAGATTACAACTGAATAATTAATAAATTTTAATAAAAGGAGGAAAATTTATGGATGATGTATTAAAGGAATTGTTGGAGTACAAAAGATGCTTTATCTTTGATTTAGATGGTACACTTGCAGACACTGAAAGATTACATTGGGTTGCTCACAATGAAATCCTAAAAAAGGAATATGGAATCGAGGTAGATCGAGAGCATATTCTTTCATATCTTGGTAAGCCTGAAGAGGTTTTCTTATCAGAGATAGAGGCTGATTATAATATCACTATTGAAAACAAAGAAAAATACTCTAAAAAAAGAGCCAAGCTTGCACTTAAGATTATCTTAAATGAATCTAAGCCTTTTGACTTTATTAAAGAGGTTTTAACAACAAGCTCATTTGGTATAAGATTCTTCTTAGTATCAGCACAAAATAAAGGTGTAGCGATTAAGATATTAAAAAAATGGGGATTATACAGCTATTTTAATGAATATAACTCATTCTTTTGTAATAAAGACTACCCTGTTAAATCTGATTATTATAAGAAAATTATGGATATTTTAGAAACTGCTAGCCCTAATGAGGTTGTGCTATTTGAGGATGTTGATAAATATCTTTCTATAGCTAAAGAGCATGGTTTTATTACTATCGGTATTGATAGTGGATTCGGAGAACCTATAACTAAAGCTGATTTTGTAATCGATACAAGAACAAAATAAAAAATAAGCCCTAAATTATTGTACTGAACCCCAAAAGTTGGACTAATTAATTTAATATTGTAATTGATTTAAGGACTGTTGTCTATACATTAATGG
>SVAZ01000004.1 GCA_015059145.1 Erysipelotrichaceae bacterium | reverse complement strand
GGTATTTGCTTTATATTATATGTAACAGGTGTTTTCAAACCTTCGCTAATAGGTATAGCATTGATGTTTGGTATTGGAAATGCATTTGATAGTATAGTGTCATGTGTTGCTTATGCATTCTTGTTAAAGAGGAATAATATTAATATATTAGATGTAGAGGTTAATAATTTAAATAATTAAGTATATTAAAAATTATATTAAGTTGATTTTATTTTTTCTATTTTATTAATAAAGCATAAAATGCTATTATTTGGTAAAAGGAGGATTAACTTATGGAAAAGAATATAATACCTATAATTCCTCCTAATAATATTAAATAAATAGAAGAAAATTGAATGCTAAATAAATCAAATAAAATCATTAATATAAAAACAATAGAAAATATAGTAATAGAAAATATATGAAATGATAAGATGTTTGTAGACACAAAAAAAGGAATGTGTTTATAAACATCTTTTTATTATTTTATAAAGCTATATGTTTCTTTTATTTAATGTGCTCTTATGATAAAATATTACTAAGTGATAAGGAGAGTTAGCTATATGAATTAAAGGCAGTCATCTCAATTAAAGAGAATATTATTTCCTACTTTAATTTATATGATTATTGGGTTTGAAAGAATCAGTTTAAAATAGAGGTGTTATTCATGAGTAAAATAGAATTTGATTTTTTTGCGGATGTATCTAAAAAGAATAAATTAGGATTTAATGATGCATTACCTATTGGTAATGGTCATATAGGTGCTATGATATATGGAGATCCTTTAAAGGATAAATTGGTTCTTAATGAAAATACATTTTGGTTAGGTAAGAAAAATAGAAAGAGATATTCTAAGGATTATTATGATAATTATAAGAGGGTTCAGAAATTATTATTAAATAATAAATATAAAGAGGCAGAGGAGCTTGCTTCTATAGGATTAATGCCTAATCCTAAGGGAGAAGCAATCTATTCTATGGCTGGATATCTTATGATTAAGCATGATATAAAGGAATTTAATAATTACAAAAGAATATTAGATATGAATAAAGGATTAGTATCAGTTGAATATGATACTAATAATAGTCATATTAAAAGAAGCTATATTGCATCATATAAGGATGATTGTATATTAGTTAAATATGAATCTAACAATAAGGAAAAGGTATTTATTTCTTTAGATAGAGAAAAGCTTATAGATGAAAATTATGTAGATGGAAATAATATTATATTAACTGTTGATTTTAATAAATCAGATAAGCTAGCTATTTGCGCAACTATTAAGGCTGAGAATGTTAATAATATAGGTGGTAATATAATAGCTATTGGCAATAGCATTGAAATATATTTATCTATGGCAACTAATTTATATGTGAAGAATCCTGTTAAGTATGCTTTAAATAATAATAAAAAAGCTATAAATTCTAATGTTTATGATAATGCAATAAAAGATTATCAGTCTTTATATTTAAAACAATCATTTGAATGTAATAATAGTAAGCTTAAACAAATGTATGATTTTTCTAGATATTTAATGATTTCATCATCTAGAGATAATTTGCCAGCTAATTTACAAGGCTTGTGGAATCAGGATGTGTTTCCTTCTTGGGATAGTAAATATACTATAAATATTAATTTGCAAATGAATTATTGGAATGTTTTTTCTAGTAATTTATATGAATGTGCAAAGCCTATATTTAATTTATTAGAAAAAATGCATAAAAATGGTAAGAGGGTAGCTAAGGAGCTATATCATGCAGATGGCTTTGTTGCTCATCACAATACTGATATATATGGTGATTGCTATTTGCAGGATCACTATTTACCAGCTACTGTATGGCCACTTGGTGGTGCATGGATGAGCTTATTTATTTATGAGGCATATGAATATACTAAGGATATTAATATCTTAAATAAATATGCTTATATATTATTAGATGCGGCAAGATTTATAATAGATATTTTAGTGGAGGATAATAATGAGTATATAATGTGTCCATCGTTATCTCCTGAAAATTCATTTTATGTAGAAGATGATGCTATTCATGTATCTAAGGGATGCGAAATGGATACTCAAATTATTAGAGATTTATTTAATGCAGTATTAAATGTAGGAAATGCTATTAAGGTAGATGCTAGCTTAATTAATAAGATAAATGGTATATTACCTAAATTGCCTAAAACTAAGCTTAATGCCGATAATACCATAAAGGAATGGTATCATGATTATTTAGAGGCTGAGCTAGGACATCGTCATATATCTCACTTATATGGATTATTTCCATCTGACCAATTATCCTCTAAAAATTTAAAGGAGGCAGCGTTTAACACTATTAAGAAAAGACTAGAAAATGGTGGTGGACATACAGGCTGGTCAAAGGCGTGGATAACTTGTATGTATACAAGATTAAATCAAGGGGATTTAGCGTTAGAAAGCTTTAATGAATTTATTGCTAAATCAACCTCAAGGGTTGGATTAGATTTACATCCACCATTTCAAATTGATGGAAACTTTGGTATAGGTAAGGCTATATTAGAAATGTTTATTCATTCAACTAGTGAAATGATAGAAGTACTTCCTGCGATACCTTCATCTATAAATGAAGCCATTATTAGGGGAATAGTAGTAAAGGGTAGTGAAGTTATAGATTTATATATTAAGAATAACAAACTGGAATATATGAATGTGTATGCTAAGGATGCACACGAAAAGGTATTTTTATATCAAGAAAAGAAGTATATTATAAATTTACAACAGGGTGATAATAAAATAATATTAGATTGATACTAATTTGTTGTAATAAAAGGAGCGTTGGTAGTATGTTTGATCCTAAAACAACTAAATACCCATATACTGAATATACTGACGGACATTATATTAATGTTAAAAAGGATAATGGATTAGTATTTGATAAGAATTATCCATATATAGATAAATCTAAAGGCTTTAGATTTAAAGCATGGTGGTTTAGATTGTTTTTAAGGGTTATAGTACTTCCTGTTGTTCGAATTAGAATGGGTTTAAGAATAAAGGGCAGAAAAAATATAAAAAAATATAAGTCTATTATAAAGGATGGTATCATATCCTGCTGTAATCATGTCCATTATTGGGATTTTCTTGGAATATCATATGGAATAAGACAATATAAACCAAAATTTTTGGCATGGGCTAAAAATATAAGAGGTGGCCTAGGTAAGCCTATGAGGTTGGCTGGAGGTATACCAATACCCGAGGATGATTTGGGTGGGCAGATTGCTTATTCTAAGTCTATTAGAGATTTTTTATATTCAGGTGGCTGGCTTCATATTTATGCAGAAGGAAGCATGTGGGAATATTATAAGCCTATTAGACCATTTAAAAGAGGAACTGCATCATATGCTGTTAAATATAATAAGCCAATTTTACCTATGGCATATACTTATAGAAGGCCAGGCTTTATAAGAAGAAGGATTTTTAAGCAGATTGATTTATTTACATTAAATATTGGATCGCCAATATATAAAAATGATAATTTGCCATATTCAGAACAGGAATATGATTTAACTAAAAGGGTACATGAAGAGGTGTGTAAATTAGCTAATATTAATCCAAGTGATAATATATATGGACCTGTATTTAATAACAGTAAAAAAATTGATTATTAGAAAAGTGCTACTCAAGTAGTACTTTTTATATTTTATTGAGTATAATTCATAACCTTTAAGTAAATGTTATTAATGTGATGACGGTTTCATACGGTAATTATTGAAGGATTTTTTATTTTGTGTTAGAATATTTATGAAGTTAAGTTAATAAAATCGGTGGAGTCTGTCAAAGTATTATTTCATTAATGAGGTGGCAGATATGTTTATTAATTTTTTGTTATTGATTGTTGGAATGGTGCTTTTAATTAAAGGCGCCGATTTTTTTGTTGAGGGCTCAAGTGGAATCGCTAAAAGACTTGGTATACCATCACTAATTATAGGTTTAACATTAGTATCATTAGGTACTAGTGCTCCCGAAATATCTATAAGTATTAATGCTGTATTATCTGGATCAAGTGATATGAGTGTTGGAAATGTGGTAGGTTCTAATATTTGTAATATATTTTTAATATTAGGCTTTGCATCATTGTTTACACCTTTAATATTTAGTGGAGAAATTAAAAAATATGATATTCCAATTATGCTAGGCTTATTTGTTGTGTTGATATTATTTTCTTTTGTTATTACACCTAATGCTATACATTGGTATGAGGGTATCATACTAATTTTAATGTTTATTGGTTATACTATTTTTTTAATTTTTAGAAGTAGAAAAAATATAACTGTTGAGGAAAATACTGAAGAAAATAAAAAGGTTAATATTTTTAAATGTATTGTATTTGTTGCGGTAGGTTTAGTTGCTATAATTTTTGGTGGTAATTTTGTGGTAAATAATGCTAGAGAAATCGCATTAAAATTTGGAATGAGTGAAACATTAGTAAGCTTAACTATTGTTGCAGTTGGTACATCACTTCCTGAATTAGTAACCAGTGCGGTTGCTGCCTTTAAAAAGGAAGGCGATATAGCTATTGGTAATGTAATTGGCTCATGTGTATTTAATATTGTTTTGATATTAGGTCTATCAGCTATTGTAGCACCTGCAGGTCCAGCTCTTATGCTAAATATCAATAATGCAATAATGTGGGATATGCTAGTAATGCTAGTAGGAGGAATACTATTAATGCTTATCTCAATATTTTCAAAGAAGATATTAAGATGGCAGGGTATAATGTTCTTAATTATTTATGTAGCGTACATAGCATATGTAATAATTAGAAATTGATATGCTCAAATAATGTTAGAATGCTATAATTCTAACTTTATATTTACAAATATCTTTAAAACAATTTAAAAATAATATATAATTATCTTAATTATTATCCGGGGGGATGTATATGATTTTAAATGTGGTGGATAATCCAGACTCCAATAATATAATTACACAATTAATTATTATTGCAATATTAACTCTTATTAATGCTTTTTTAGCAGCTTCAGAATTAGCTATATTATCAGCTAATCCTAATAAGCTTAATATGAAGGTAGAGGAAGGAAATAAAAAGGCTAAATTAGTATTAAAGCTTCAAAGTGATCAAACAAAGCTTTTATCAACAATTCAGGTTGGTATAACACTAGCTGGATTCTTTTCTAGTGCGACTGCTGCAGTATCATTATCTGAAGGTATGGCATCTTTACTTGCGTCTATAAATTTTCCTTTTGCAAAAGAAATAGCTTTAGTTATTGTTACTTTAATTCTATCTTATTTCACTTTAGTATTAGGTGAATTATTCCCTAAGAGAATTGCATTAAAAAGTCCAGAGAAAATAGCTATGGCTTTAGCTAAGCCAGTAAGTATTATAAAGGCAATTTTTAGACCGGTAGTTTTCATTCTATCAGCCTCTTGTACACTTCTAGCTAAGCTTTTTAGACTTAACAAGGATAATAATGAAAAGGTTACTGAAAGTGAAGTTATGGCTTTAGTAAATGAAGCTGTTGATGATGGTACTATAAAAGAAGAGGAACAGGAATTAATTGAGAATATTATTGAATTTGGCGATCTAAGGGTAAAGGATATTATGAAGCCAAGAGTAGATGTCTTTATGATTGATATTGATTCTACTCCGGCTGAAATTAAGCGTTTATTAAAAAAAGAAAAATATACTAGAGTTCCAGTATATGAAAATAGTAAGGATAATATAATTGGCGTTATTAATATAAAGGATATATTTTTTGAATTAAAGGCTAATTTCACAATTGAGGAATTTAGAGGAATTTTAAGAAAACCATATTTCGTTGTTGAAAGCATGACTGCTCAAGCATTATTTAATAGCCTTAATGAAATCCATGAACACTCAGCAATTGTAATTGATGAGGTTGGATCAGTTTCAGGTTATATTACCTTAGAGGATTTAATTGAGGAAATTACAGGTAATATTTATGATGAGCATGATGAGGAGCTTAAGCTAATTGAAAAGGTGAGCGAAGATAATTTTATAGTTGATGCTTCAATTTCTATCCAGGATTTAGATAGACAGCTAGATATAGCTTTACCTAAAAATTCAGATTATAATTCCTTAGCAGGCTTTATTCAAAACCAGCTACAGCAGCTTGCGAAGGTAAATGATGAATGTCATTACGCTGATGAAAATGTTACCTTTAAGGTGTTAAAGGTTAGTAACAATAGAGTTATTTCTGTTCAAATTACTAAGAACAAAGATGAAGAGGATTTAAATCAATAAATTTAAAAGGGGCGGTAAAAAAAACCTAGGTTTTTTTACAGCCCCTTTATTTTGTTCTATTTAAATAATCATAAATGTTATTTAATACCTTTTCACCTAATCTAACATATGCTTCATATGATTTACCACCGGCTGATCTATTAATTGTGAAGGTATTATCTAATTCCCATAGCTTATCATTACCTGATGTAGCTAGTGTATCACCAAAGAAGAAGTGATTTTTATCCATAAGCCATTTTTCTAATTCATTAACATCAAAGCCAGGACCTATAGATGTGTTAAATAAAATTCTTTTACCCTGCATTAAATCAAATTGCTCCTTTTGTAGCAAGAATACATTTTTATTTAACGCTAAAAAGACTGCTTCACTTTCCTTACAAAGTGTATTTAAATCCTTATAGATAAATCCATATTCATTCTCTAAATCCTCTTTTCTAGTACGGCTATAGTATGAAACCTCTGCCTTAAAGAACTTTAGGGTTCTAGCGATTAAGGTACCGCTTGTACCTAATCCAACAACACCACATTTAAGTCCTGTTATTTCATGAGCTATATTATCCCATTTAAAGCCTTTATAGCCTTGAAGGAATTCTACAAGCTCATGGATAATATATTCAGCAACACCCTCATCACCATAATCTCTAATTCCTTTAACTGTAATACCAAGCTTATTAGCAGTTAAAATATCTACATTTGCAGATTCTGGAGAATAAAGTGAGCAGCACATCCCGATATATTTTAAGCATTTGCAATTTTCTAAAACATATTTATTGATTGATGATGTGAATGATAGTAAAGCAGCATCTGCATCACCAATTCTTTTAATAATTTCATCATCATTAGTAGGTATATCCTTATAATAGATTACCTCACTAGCAATTTCATTTAATTTTTCTACATGCATTTGAAGCATGTTAATAGGTTCAATAATTACTAACTTGTTAAACATTGCTTTTACCCCTTTATTTGATATAATAATCATATAATTTAATTTATTTAAAGTCAAGGAGTAGACAGTATGATAAGATTAGGATTATATGGCTGTGGTCATTTGAATAAAATAGTTGTGGATTGCTATAAAAAGGGATTATTAGAGGGCTATGAAATTGTTGGCTGCTATAGTAGAACTACTGAAAGTAGATGTGAGATGGCTAATTCATTAGGAATTAAGCCATGTGACAGCTATGATGAGCTTTTAGATAGAAATATAGATTATATAGTAGAGGCAACTAATCCACAGGCTTCAAAGGATATATTAGAAAAGACAATTAATAGACATGTTAATGTAATACTACTTTCAATTGGTGCATTAGCTGATGAAGGATATTATGCAAAAATAAAAGACCTATGTGTTAAGAATAACGCTAAAATTCATTTAGCTAGTGGAGCTATAAGTGGCTTTGAGGTCTTAAGAACTGCACGTATAATGGGATTAACTAAGGCTGGGTTAACTAATACTAAGGGACCAAGAGCTTTATCTAGATCTATTTTATACAAGCCTGAGATGAATGATAAAGAGGCAGTTGCATTTAGTGGTAGCGCATATGAGGCTATTCAAAATCTACCTACAGGTATAAATGTAGGTGTTGCTACAGCACTGGCCACTATGGGTGTTTTCGATACAACTATTTTAATCCAATCAAAGCCAGGCTTTATTGGTGATAGTCAATGCATTGATATTGAATGTGGTGATGAAATAAAGGCACATTTAGATGTATATAGTAGAACTAGTGATATTGCGGGCTATAGTGTTGTAGCATTATTACAAAATTTAATTAGTCCAATAGTATTTTAAGTATTTTATTTCTTATCATATAATAACTAGAAAGAAGTAATATATTATGATAAAATTATTTTAAGGAATGTAATTACTATAGATATATGTGAGATAATATTAATATAATCGGTCTATTGTACAATGACGATAATTATATAGAGATTATTAAAAAGGAGGCGTGTATTTGTGATTAAGCTATTTAAGGAAGTTGAACAAAAATTTGTATCATTAGTTGCTAGTGGTGATCTATCTTCCTGTGTGGAAAAAAACATGTGGCTTCACATTACGAAGCCAAGTGTTAATGAAATAGAAAAAATAAGCGAGATTACTAGGATTGAAAAAGATGTTTTAATATCAGTGCTAGATGATGAGGAATCAGCTCGTTTGGATGCGGATGATGATTACACTTTAATTGTCCTAGATATTCCAGTTGATTCTGATGAGGATGATGATGAAATATATCAGACATATCCAGTCTCATTAATTTATACTAATGATTATTTTATTACTATTAGTAAGAAAAATATTGATTTAGTTTCTATGATACAAAAGAAGTTCAAAAAAATCGAGCCACATAAGCATGTTAGATTATCGCTACAAATTATGTATGGAATTGCTTCAAAGTACATTGCTACATTAAAGGTTCTAGATAAGGTTAGAGATGGATTAGAAAATGCACTACATACATCTATGAGTAATAATGATCTTTTAGATTTGATGGCGTTAAATAAATCGTTAGTTTATTTATCTACATCATTAAATGCTAATAAGGTGGTTTTTAGTAAGGTAAAGAGATTGAAGGAATTTCAGCAATATGAGGCTGATTTTGATTTGATGGAGGATGCAGAGGTTGAAAATAACCAGGCGATTGAGATGTGTTCTATTTATAGAGACATCCTAGCTGGTATGATTGATGCAAATGCATCTATCATTTCCAATAATCTTAATACAGTAATGAAGGTTCTTGCGATAATTACATTAGTTATTTCTATACCTACGTTAGTAGCTTCATTATGGGGCATGAATGTAAGGGTGCCGTTTAATGACAATAAAGCAGGCTTTTATATAATTATTGGAATAAGTATTTTATGTGCCTTTTTAGGTAGTATAATATTGTTTGTATATACATCTAGGGTTAATACAATTAAAAAGGGTAGACTAAAAAGATTAAAAAACAATAAAAAATAAAAATAGAAAAACACTCAACAAATTAATTGTTGAGTGTTTTATATTTCTTATATTATTTTCTAATTCCGCCTGTTTCAGGAATTAAATCTGAATAACTATATTCGATTATATAAACCTTAGTTACATTCTTACCATTTTCTTGATATGAATATTGGATATATAAAAATATTTCAGGCTCTTTTACTGTAACCTTAATTGGCCAGTTATTAGTTTTAGCTGGGAAATCCATTAGTGAGCTAATAGTTAATGTTTTTCTATATGTTGAAGAAGTAGTTGATTCAGCTTTTTCTAAATCACTTGATAACGTTACTGTTGTTGGGGAGGTAGTACTATATCCTACAAATCCAATCCAATCAGCCTTCATACAAAGAGCAACTGAAATCTTATCATTAGAAATAGCTTTAGTAGTTTCAGTCTTATATGGCTTAAATAAATATTCTGCAGTTTTTGAATCCTCATTATAGCTTGTACATTTTAGGATATATCCAAATTCAGTAAATTGATTTGGAGATATATATTCCGCATCCTCAACTAGGAAAGAATTTGTACCCTCATTATCTGTAAACAATACACCTGCTGATTTTGTTTCAAAAGGCTTTATTTTGTTGCTGTTATTTGTTGATATGTAGCTCGCTGCAACAAATACACCTAATATAAGTATTAATACGATTGGAATAAAAATGTATAATGTGAATGCATTTCTTCCAAATAATTTTCTTTTCTTAGGTGAGTTATTTTTATCACTCATTATTAACACCTCATCTTTTCTTACTATTATATCAAAAATAAATCAAAAAAGCATTATAATTTTGCAATTTTATTGAAAGATTTTGCATTGACTAAGTGGCTAAAAAAAAGTATAATTAAATTGATAGGTTTTTTAACAAACTATACACTAAATTAACAAGACAATAAATAAAATGGAGGTATATATGCTAGGGGTAGAATCAGGATTGCCTTGGCCTATATGGGTTGTCCTTATTGTTTTGTGTCTAGTTGCTGGTTTTGGTTTAGGTTATTTTATTAGACTTAAATCACATGAAAAGTCTTTCGTTAAAACAAAGCAAGTATCTGAAAAAATTATTGCAGATGCTGAGAAGGAAGCAGAAAAAAGAAAGAAAGATTCAATTTTTGAGGCTAAGCAAGAAATCACTGCTTTAAAGCAAGAAGCAGATAGAGATATTAGAGAGAGAAAAAGTGCAGTTGTTGAATTAGAAACTAAATTAAATCAACGTGAAGATTCGCTTGATCGTCGTTCATCTAATCTTGATCGTCGTGAAGAAATGCTTAATTTTAAGGAAAATAAAATTGATGAAAAGAAAGCAGAGCTAGAACAACAAAATATTAAGGTTGAGGCTATATTAAAACAACAAGAACAAAAGCTTGTTGAAATTGGAAGTTTAACTAAGGAAGAAGCAAGAAAACAAATCATGGAGACTGTTAAGGAAAACATGAAAATGGAAATTGCTGCTTACATTAAGGAAGAGGAAGAAAAGGCTAAGCTAGAGGTTAAGTCAAAGGCTAAAAATGCTTTAGCTTTAGCAATTCAAAAATATGCGGGAGAAACTGCTGGTGAGGCTACAGTTTCTACAGTTTCATTACCTGTTGAGGAAATGAAGGGTAGAATCATTGGCCGTGAGGGTAGAAACATTAGAACTATCGAATCATTAACTGGTGTAGATTTAATTATTGATGATACTCCAGAGGCAGTTGTTTTATCAGGATTTGATCCTGTTCGTAGAGAAATCGCAAAGCGCTCTTTAGAAATTTTAGTTTCAGATGGTAGAATTCATCCAGCTAGAATTGAAGAGGTTGTTGAGCGTTGCCGTGGCGATGTAGAAATGATTATTCGCGAGATGGGTGAGGAAGCTGTATTTAAGGCAAATATTGGTAAGATTCATCCTGATCTAGTTAGATTAATTGGTAGATTGAATTTCCGTACATCTTATGGACAAAATGTTTTAAAGCACTCTATTGAAACTGCAATGATTGCTGGTAAGCTTGCAAGTGAAATTGGTGAGAATGAGGTTATCGCTAGACGCGCTGGATTACTACATGATATTGGTAAGGCTGTTGACCATGAGATTGAAGGCTCACATGTTGAAATTGGTGTTGAGCTTGCTAATAAGTATCATGAACCAAAAGAGGTTATTGATGCAATCGCTTCTCACCATGAGGATGTTGCTCCAAAGTCTATTATCGCTGTATTAGTTGCTGCTGCTGATGCTTTATCATCAGCTAGACCAGGAGCTAGAAGTGATTCATTAGAAAACTATGCTAAACGTCTTGAAAGCTTAGAGGCTATTTCTAATGGTGTTAAGGGTGTTGCTTCATCTTTTGCTATTCAAGCAGGTCGTGAAGTACGTGTAATTGTTAATCCAGATGAGATTGATGATTTATCAACAATTTCTATTGCTAGACAAATCAAGGAAGAAATTGAAAATAAGCTATCATATCCAGGTACAATTAAGGTAACAGTTATTCGTGAGACTCGTGCTGTTGATGTCGCTAAATAATAAATTATAAAAGAGTGGAGTATTTCCACTCTTTTGAATTATATGAGGAGGTAAGTATGAGAATTTTGTATTTTGGAGATATTGTTGGAGATAAGGTTCTTAAGGTTCTAAAGGACAATATAGAAGAAATAAAAAGGGAATATAAGGTTAATATGGTTTTAGCTAATGGTGAAAATATAACATCTGGAAAAGGGTTGTCATTTAAGCATTATAAGGAATTAAGAAGCTTAGGTGTTTGCGGTGTTAGTATGGGAAATCATACCTTCTCAAAATCAGAAATTAAGGACTTCATTAATGAGGAGGCTATTTGTCGACCTGCAAATCTTAATACTGAATATGGTAAAGGTTATATCTATATAAAATATAATGATAAGACTATAGCGTTAGTTAACATGCTTGGTAGAGTTTTTTTAAACACACCATTAGATTGTCCATTTCAAACAATGGATAAGCTATTAGAAGAAATTAAGGCTGACCATATTATTGTGGATTTTCATGCAGAGGCAACTAGCGAAAAGAAGGCTTTCTTTTATGAGTATGCAGGTAAGGTAGATGCAGTAGTGGGAAGTCATACTCATACTCAGACTGCAGATGAGCAGGTGTTAAACAATACATGCTTTATCACAGATATGGGGATGTGTGGTGCATATAATAGTATATTAGGCGATGATACTCAATCAATTATTAAAAGATTTAGATCAGGTGTTTATGAGCCGTTAAGTGTTGCTAATGACAATGAATTTATAATAAATGCAGTTGTATTAGATTTAAATGATGTAAAAAATACTATTACAAGAGTAAATAAGAAGATAGTTATGGCATAATAAATAAATATTTCTATATACTTTATTAGGAGGATAATAACATTATGGAAATATTAAAAATATCAACTAAATCAAAACCTAGTAGTGTTGCTGGCGCTCTTGCTAATGCATTTAAAAGTAAGCATGTTGTAGAAATGCAGGCGATTGGTGCTGGTGCGATTAATCAAGGAATTAAGGCAATAGCGATTGCAAGAGGATATGTAGCACCTTCTGGTAAGGATTTGATTGTAGTTCCAGCCTTTTCAGATATATTAATTGAGGGTGAGGAAAAAACTGCCATTAAGTTAATAGTAAAGGCAATATAAAAATCAAATGGCTAGAAATAGCCATTTTTTCCTTTGCATATGTTATTTTATTATAGTATAATACCTTTGGTGATAATTATGAAAAGCATAAAGTTTGCTATGCCTTCCTTAAAGGAAGCAAAGCTAAGAAAAAATATAGATATTGAAACGGTTAGATATACACTAGAGGATAAGTATAAGGATTTAGGAAAGGGTAAAAGCTATTATATATTCACTTATGGTTGTCAGGGTAATGAGGCTGATAGCGAGGTAATGAGCGGAATATTAGAAAACATTGGCTATACTTTATCTACTGATCCTATGAATTCTGATGTTGTATTATTAAATACATGTGCTATTAGAGAAAATGCTGAACAAAGAATTTGGGGTGTGTTAGGACAGCTGAAGGGTCGTAAGAGAGAGCATCCTGATATGATTATAGGTATTTGTGGTTGTATGCCACAAGAGGAAAATGCTACTAATAAGATTTTAGAATCATATGATTTTATAGATTTAGTATTTGGTACTCATAACAGAGATCATTTACCTCAATTGATTTATCAAGCTTATTTAACTAAAGCTAAGGTTGTTGAGGTATTATCAAATCAAGGAAACATCCTAGAGGATGCACCTAAGGTAAGAGCTTCTAAGCATAAAGCTTGGGTTAATATTATGTTTGGGTGTGATGAGTTCTGTACATATTGCATTGTTCCATATACAAGAGGTAGAGAAAGATCAAGAGCTAAGGATGATATTATTGCTGAGGTAAAGGAATTAGTAGCTAATGGTTATAAGGAGGTAACTCTTCTTGGACAAAATGTTAATGCCTATGGTAAGGATTTAGGTATTGATTATACATTTGGTGATTTGTTATATGACTTAGATAAGACTGGTATTGAAAGAATTAGATATACTACATCTCATCCTAGAGATTTAGATGAAAAAACTATGCTGGCTATGCGTGATTGTAAATCAGTTATGCCACACCTACATTTGCCAGTTCAATCAGGTGATAATGATATTTTAAAGATTATGAATCGTAAATATACATATGAGGATTATATGGCTAAGATTACAAGACTTAAGGAATTAGTTCCTCATATTTCTATTACTACTGATATAATTGTAGGCTTCCCTAATGAAACAGAGGAGCAATTCCAAAATACTTTAAAGCTATGTCATAATGTAGGATATGAGGGAGCATTCACCTTTATTTATTCACCAAGAGAAGGAACGCCAGCAGCAAAAATGCCAGATTCTACTCCAGAGGATGAAAAGAAGCAAAGATTATTAAGATTAAATGAGGTAATCAATGCTGGTTATAAAAAGGGTCATGAACGCTTTTTAAATAAGGTTGTAAATGTTTTAGTAGATGGTGAAAGTAAGAATGGTGAGGGTATGATGTGTGGATATTCAGAAAACCTAAAGCTTACACATTTTAAATCTACAGATATGTCATTAGTAGGAAAAACAGTTAAGGTAAAGGTAACTGAGGCTAAGACTTGGTTTATGATTGGAGAGCTTTGTGAATAATATAAAAGAATATTTTCAAAGTCTTCCAGAGGTAATAAGAATTAAGGAATTAGAGCATTATATTGATACAAATGCTGATATTCAAAAAACCTTTAATGAATTGAAGGATAAGCAAAAGCAAATGATGAATGCTAAAGAATTTAATCAGCTTAATCAATATCATGAATACTTGAATGAATATAAAGCAATTAAGGCTGAGCTTTTAGATTTACCCTTTGTAGAGGAATATCTTGAGCTATTAGAAGTTGTTAATAATATGCTAGTTGATCTAACTAAATCAATAGAAAATAAAATTAATAAGCTAATTAATAAATAGAAATCCATTAAAGTGGATTTCTTTTTTGTATTGAATTATACCCCTAGGGGGTATATAATATAAATAGGTGATTAATATGAATGAATGCTGTAATGCTAAAACAAAGGTAAGAAGTGAGGATGAAAAAAAGAATATTATTACTAGAATAAATAAGGTTATTGGACAATTAAATGGTATTAAAAATATGATAGAAGAAAATAGATATTGTGATGATGTTTTAATTCAGCTATCTGCTGCTGATAAATCAATTAAAGCAATTGCTAATTTAATGCTAGAAAATCATATGCATACATGCTTAGTTGAAAGCATTAAGAATGATGATTTAACTGCTATAGATGAAATGGTTGATTTATTTAAGAGGTTTCAATGAAAAAGAAATTTAATGTTGAAGGAATGACATGCTCAGCATGTCAGGCCCATGTTTTAAGAGCAGTTGAAGAATTAACGGGTATAAATAGTGTAAATGTAAATTTATTATCAAATTCAATGGAGGTTGATTTTGATGAAAACTTATGTAGCACTGATGTTATATCAAAGGCAGTAAATAATGCAGGTTATAAAGCATTTATTCCAGGTGAAGTAAAAGCTATTGAAAATAAAAAGGATTATGCTTTATTAAAATTAATATCATCAGCAATCATCTTATTAATATTAATGTATGTAGCAATGGGGCATATGCTAAAGCTACCTATGCCTAGTATTTTATGTGGTACTGAAAATGCACTTATATTTTCATTTACTCAGCTATTACTTGCATTACCTATAATAATTATTTATAAAAAATATTATATTTCAGGATTTAAAAAGCTTTTTAAGAGAGCTCCTAATATGGATTCATTAATAGCTTTAGGCTCAACTGCAGCCATTATATACGGCATAGTATCAATTTATATGATAGGCTATGGCTTAGGACACAATAGATTAGATATAGTAGATTCTTATCGTATGAATTTATATTTTGAAGCAGCAGTAATGATATTAGTATTAGTTTCATTAGGAAAATATTTAGAGGGACTATCTAAAAGAAAAACTACTACAGCTATTACTAAATTAATGGATTTAGCTCCTAAAAGAGCGATAGTTATAAGAGATAATAAAGAAATAGAAATTGATGCATTAGAGGTTGTTAAGGAAGATATTGTTGTTATTAAAAAGGGCTATAGCATTCCTGTGGATGGAATAATTGTAGAAGGCTCTGCCTCAATTGAGGAGGCAAATATTACAGGTGAAAGCATACCTGTTTTAAAGAAGGTTGGTGATGAGGTATATTCATCAACAATAATTAGAGCAGGATTTATAAAGATACGCGCTACTAAGGTTAAGGATGATACAACAATAGCTAATATTATTAAGCTTGTAGAGGAGGCATCCAATAGTAAGGCACCTATTTCTAAGCTTGTAGATAAAATAAGTGGAATATTTGTTCCTGTTATAATGCTTATTGCTGTAATTACATTTATTGCTCATATGGTGTTTGGTAGTGGCTTTGAATTAGCATTTAATTTTGCTATATCTGTATTGGTTATAGCTTGCCCATGTGCCTTAGGTCTAGCAACTCCAGTTGCGATAATGGTTGGAACTGGTAAGGGTGCAGAGGCCGGTTTATTAATTAAGAATGCTGAAATATTAGAAAATGCTCATTTAATAAAAACTATTGTGCTTGATAAAACAGGTACTATTACACAAGGAAAGCCGAAGGTTGTAGATTTTATAAGTTATGAGGATGATCTACTATCTAAGGTTTATTCAATTGAGAATATGAGTGAGCATCCATTAGCACATTCAATCACTGAATATGCCAAGAGCAATAATAGTAAGATATTAGATGTAAAGAATTTTGAATCTATCGATGGTGTAGGCTTAAAGGGTGAAATATTAGGTGATACATACTTTATAGGAAATAATAGAGTATTATTGAATAATAATTTAGAAAATGCACCTTTAGTAGAAATGTATAATAAGCTTTCTAAGGAAGGAAAAACAGCTTTATTTATTTTAAAAAATAATGAAATTAAAGGTTTAATAGCTATAAAGGATTTAGTAAAGGAAACATCAAAGACTGCAATATTAGAGCTAATTAAACGTAAAATAAATGTAGTAATGCTAACTGGCGATAATGAATTGTGTGCTAAAGCTATTGGTGAGGAAATTGGAATATCTAATATCATTGCGAATGTGTTACCTTCACAAAAGGCTGAGATTATAGAAAGGCTAAAGAAGGAGAATAATGGCTTAATAGCTATGGTAGGAGATGGAGTTAATGATGCCATTGCACTAACTGTTGCTGATTTAGGCATTGCAATAGGTGGCGGTGCAGATGTAGCATTAGAGTCTAGTGATATAGTATTATTGAGAAGTGATTTATTAGATGTAATAAATGTCATCTCATTAAGTAAAAGAGTATTAAATACAATTAAAGGCAATTTATTTTGGGCTTTTTTCTATAATTGTATCGGAATAATTTTAGCTTGTGGATTATTATATGCTCCATTTGGTATTAAGCTTAATCCTATGATTGGATCTGCATGTATGAGCTTTTCTAGTGTATTTGTTGTATTAAATGCATTAACCATTAATTTATTTAAAGTTAAAAGATTAAATAAGAATATTGAAATAGAGGAAAAGGAGGATAGTATTATGAATCAATTGGTTTTAAATGTTGAAGGAATGATGTGCAAGCATTGTAAGGCTCATGTTGAAAAGGCATGCATGAGTGTTGCTGGTGTTATTGAGGCAGTTGCTTCACTTGAGGAGAACAATGTTTGCGTTTCATATGAGGGTGAAGTTAGTAAGGATATAGTTGCAAAAGCAATTGTAGATGCTGGATATGAAGTAAAATAAGCATAATGGCTTACCGAAGGGTAAGCCTGTTTTCATATATTTAACAATTAATAATGATATATATTTGATATAATCATATTGAAGGGAATGATATTATGATTAGAAGCATAGTAGAAATAGATAAGGAAAAATGTAATGGATGCGGTCTATGTGCCAAGGCATGCCATGAGGGGGCAATAGAAATGATTTTTGGCAAGGCAACCTTAATTAAGGATGATTATTGTGATGGCTTGGGAGATTGCCTTCCTCATTGCCCTAAAGATGCAATTAGGATAGTTAAGCGTGAGGCTATTGATTATGATCATCAAGCAGTAGAAAAGCATACCTTAAGCTTAAATAGAGAATTAAGCATGCATAAGGAATCTAATTTAATTCAATGGCCATGCCAAATAAAGCTTATGCCGATAACAGCTTCATATTATGATAAAGCGCATTTATTAATTGCGGCAGATTGTACAAGCTTTGCGTATGCTAATTTCCATAAGGAATTTATGGATAAAAGAGTTACATTAATAGGTTGTCCTAAATTAGATCAAATTGATTATTCCTTAAAGCTTGGAGGCATAATAGCTAATAATGATATTAGAAGCATTACATTAGTTCGTATGGAGGTTCCTTGCTGTAAGGGCTTGGAGCTTGCATTAAAAAAGGCTATAAGTGGTTGTAAAAAGGATATTCATTATTCAATTAGAGTAATTTCAACAAATGGAAAAATAGTAGAAACGTATTGTTAATAAGGATGGTGAAACATCCTTATTTTATTTTTTTAGGTTTTATGATATTATACATATGTAATTTGTTAGAAATGAGAGATATTTATGAGAAGAAATAATAATTCTAAAGGCTTTAATAAAAAAGAGCCTAAGCTTGAAATAACTGCATCATATAAGGTTAATAGGAGTGAGGAGCTTTTAACATTCCTGTTAAACAAGTGTAATACATCTAGAAACAATGTTAAATCACTATTAACTAATCATCAGGTATTAGTTAATGGTAGTGTTGTAACTCAATATAATTTATTGCTTGCTAAGGATGATGAGGTTAAGCTTTCAAAAAGACCATTAAAGCTAGACCCTGTTGAGCAAAGAAGAGAAAGAAAAAAATATTATTCATTTAATATTTTATTTGAGGATGAGGATTTTATTGCAATTGATAAGCCACAAGGGCTATTATCTGTTGAAAGTGATAATGAGAAGGAATGTGCGTTTTCCTATGTACTAGGATACCTACAACAAAAAAACAAATCATTAAGACCATTCGTACTACATCGAATTGATAAGGAAACCTCAGGTGTATTAGTCTTTGCAAAGAACGTAAAGATTCATTCAATGCTAAGGCTTAATTGGAATGAGTATGTTAAAACTAGAGAATACCATGCTGTAGTTGAAGGAAGGATGGAGGAAAAGGAGGAAACGATTGTTTCTTATTTAAAGGAAAATACAAACAATTTAGTTTACTCTACAAATGATCCATCTGGTCAAAAGGCAATTACTCATTATAAGGTAGTAAAGCAAAGCCAGGAATTCTCTTTATTAAAGGTAAAAATTGATACAGGACGAAAGAATCAAATTAGAGTACATATGCAGGAGCTTAATCATCCAATAGTAGGAGATGATAAGTATGGTTGTAATAAAAATCCTTTAAAGAGATTAGGTCTACATGCATCAAGACTAGAATTTGTTCATCCTATTACTAAGGAGCTTATAACAATAGAAGCACCAGTACCAAGAATTTTTTATGGTTTATTTGGAAAATAAAAAAAAGGCTGAATCAAACAGTTTGATTTAAGCCTTTTTGTTTTGTTATCTATTTAAAATCATCTTAGTTAATTCAACAGGATCAACGATCTTGCCATTCTTGCATACACGCATGTTACCAGATGCAATTTCATCAATTAGGATAACCTCATCCTTGTTGAAACCGAATTCGAACTTAATGTCCCATAAATCTAAGCCGATAGTCTTTAAATCATCAGCAACAACCTTTGCAATCTTTAAAGTTTGTTCCTTCATGCTATCGAACATTTCCTTAGACATAATGCCTAATGCAACTAATCCTTCAGAAGTAACTAGTGGATCTCCTAAAGCATCATTTTTGAAAGTACATTCAACATATCCACCTTCAAGTGGTGTACCATTTTCTATATATTCACCGTATCTTCTAATGAAGCTACCAGTAGCAACTAAACGACAGATTACCTCTAAACCATGACCAAATACTGTTGCAGGAAGAACCTCCATAGTAGCATCCTCAACATTAGCACTTACATAGTGAGTTTTGATGCCTGCCTTCTTACAAAGCTCAAAATAATAAATTGAAGTTTCTAAGTTTGCTCTTCCGATACCTTCAATAGTTAAACCTACAGAATTCTCACCTGGATCGAACACTCCATCTTTTCCTGTACAATCATCTTTGAACTTTAGCAATACATTACCATTTTCTAAACTAAATACGTCTTTTGTCTTACCTTCATAAATTTTTTTCATAATTTTTCCCTTCCTCTGTCGAAATTAAATTCAACACGATTTATTCTATCACAACATAATTCTATTTTCAATTTATTTATTGCATAAAATTTAAATTTATTTATAAAATTTTCGACATTAGATTTAATTGATTATTAGTAGTATAATTATAATATAGGAGGTGCTAGTATGCCATTCGTTGAAAATGAATTTTTAAGGGTTGAGATTAATCCAAAGGGAGGAGCTTTGAAATCTATATTTGATAAGAAAACAAATGAAGAGCTATTATATCAAATGGATAGTAGAAGCTGGATGGGACAGGATGTTGTCATTTTTCCATTTGTTGCCTCATTAAAGGATAGAAGATATTTAGCTGATGGTAAAGAATATAGCCTTAGAAATCACGGTATAATTAGATATTATGAATTAGCTTTTAAACAGATAAATAATAATGAGCTTATAATGTATTTAGATTCTAATAAGGAAACCTTAAAGGAATATCCTTTTGATTTTCATTTTGAGGTTATATATAAGCTTGAGGATAATAAATTATCCATAAGATATAAGGTTGAAAATACTGGTACTGAAGTAATGTATTTTAGCTTAGGCGGACATCCTGCCCTAAGGGTTAAGGGTGTTGAAAATGAGAGTGAGTTTGTTATTGAAGATACAATGCTTGAATTTGATGAGGATATCTCAACAATTAGATATTTTTTAAATGAGGAGGGTAATTTAATTACTCATGTAGAAGAATGCATTATACCACAAACTCTAGAGGTTAATAAGGAAATGATAAATGAGGCGAAGACCCTAATTTATGATTCTAATGAAATTGATAAAGTTATTATGTCTACAGGAAATAGGAAATTTATATTCAATATAAGTGAGGCAAATGTTTTAGCAATTTGGACCTTGAAGGGCTTTGGTGATTATTTATGCATTGAACCATGGTGGGGAATTCCGGATTTTGAGAATCCTGAGTTAGAGCTTAAGGCTAAGCCATTAATTATATCTTTAGAAAAAAATAAAGAATATGAAACTGGCTATAGCATTGAATTTATAACTAATACTAAATAATATAAATAAATCTTATTTTACCTATTTACAAATAAAAAAAATGTAGTATAATGGAAAAGGTTTGTCTTTTAGATGAACTCTTTTTATGAATATTTATTAGTAGCTATATGGTTTAATTTTCTCCTTTCTATTTTTATCCATAATAGCTAAAAACAAAACAGGGTGATTCGAACGAATCACCCTTTATTGTTTATTTATTTTACTTCGTAAGTCCAACCGTACTTGTCTTCAAGCTTACCAGTTTGAATTCCAGTTAATGTATCATAAAGCATTTGAGAAATTTCACCAATCTTATTATTGTTAAAGAATACCTCATCCTTGTATGATAAAACTCCAATAGGAGAAATAACTGCAGCAGTACCAGTACCGAATGCTTCAGTTAGGCTACCATTCTTTGCAGCCTCCATTAATTCATCAATAGAAAGCTTACGCTCTTCAACAACATAGCCCTTATCCTTTAATACCTTAATCATAGAATCTCTAGTTACACCTGGTAATACAGAGCCCTCACATGGTGCAGTAACAATCTTGCCATCGATAACGAACATAGCATTCATTGTACCAACCTCTTCAACGTACTTATGCTCAACACCATCTAACCATAATACTTGAGAAAAGCCCTTAGCCTCAGCCTTCATTTGTGCAAGAATAGAAGAAGCATAGTTACCACCGCATTTAGCATATCCTGTGCCACCCTTAACAGCACGTACAAGCTCATCCTCAACATAAATTGAAACTGGCTTTAAGCCTTCCTTGTAGTATGATCCTACTGGTGATAGGATAACCATAAACTTATAGTGGTCAGCAGCGTGAACACCTAGCTTTGCGTTATAAGCAAACATATATGGACGAATATATAAAGAAGTACCTGGAGCAGTAGGAATCCAATCCTTCTCCTTTGCTACTACATCATTAACTGCTTGAATGAAATCCTCTACAGGAACCTCAGGCATACATAATCTTGCATTTGATCTTTGGAATCTTTTAGCATTCATATCAGGACGGAATAATAATATTCTACCATCCTCAGTTTTGTAAGCCTTCATACCTTCAAATGTTTCTTGTGCATAGTGTAATACTAATGATGCTGGATCAAATTCAATTGGTCCATATGGAATGATTCTTGGATCAGTAAATCCCTTGTCTGAATACCAATCCATCATAAACATGTAATCAGTATAATATTTACCAAAACCTAAATTATTAAAATCAGGTTTTTCTTTTAATACCTTTCTTTCTTCAAATCTAATTTTCATACTCTCACCTCATATAAAACATTATTGAATTAATTATAACTCTAATTAAATTTATTTTAAAGAGAATTTTAAATATTATTAGTATTTTTGAGATTATTAATATATAATAGATTTATCGTGAGGTGCAATATGAGTAATATTTTTTATAATATATTGAGTATAGTTGTTGGTTTAGGTATCATATATTATGGTATTAGTAATGTAAGAAAGTCTAATGTATTATTAGGAGTTCTTACATTTGTACATTCAGCATTATTCATTTTCTTTGGTATCTTTGGTTTCTTTTTGCCAAAGGAGTATGAATCTATATCAGTTTTAGCGATGCTTGCCTTCTGTATAACATTATTTATATGTATAAGATTGTTAGGTAATAGGGAAGAAAAAGCAAAGGCTAATGACAAGACTGCTGATCAGCCTAAAGAATAAAAATTTGAGATATTTAATATCGGGATATACAAATAGTATTTGTAGGTGAATTGATATTCCTAAAAAGCTTAGGGAGGAAATGGCTATTATCTCCTTAAGCTCTTTTTTTATAGTTAGAGTGGTTAATATTATATGACCGTTAAGTAATTCGAAATAAGGGTATATATATCCATTGACCTTGAATATGCTTAATATAATATTAAAAAAAATCATAATCCCTAAAATAGAAATCATTATATTTATGTTATTACTAATAGAAGTTAGTAATGTTTTTAATGGGCTTATTTTATTTATTTCGCATGTATAATTCACATTGCTATTACCCTTATTTGTTATTCTCAATGTGATAATCATTAGGATTATAAATAGAAGATAATAAAAAGCAATATTAATTTCAAATAGATTTAAAACATATATTACATATGGAATAGATAGACATGACGTTGAGTAAATTAAGGAATTTGCTTCTTGATTATCTATATCATTATTATCTAATGCAGACTTAATCATTTTAGTAGATGCTGGACATCCACATATAATAGATAGAATTAATATTAATGATGACTTATAATATCTTATTCCAAAGATTTTATGAAATGGCTTAAATAGATAACAAGAAATCATAGAAAGGCTATGATTAGATAGTAGAAGATCCACAATTATTAAATTAGGATACAAAATTGGAACAAGTTTTAATAGCCACGATCTCGAGCTTTCTACAACACATAAAGCTGCAATGTCTGGGTTTAGTAGCAGCGTTATGAAAACAAATATAATCAATATAAGCATATTATCACAATTAATTATATTAATGTTATATAACAATCATAACTATAAAAATAAAAAAACGACTAACGGCCTAGCAAAAGCCATTAATCGCAACATTTAAAAAATGGCGTTCCGGAAGAGGTTCGAACTCCCGACCTACGGCTTAGAAGGCCGTTGCTCTATCCAGCTGAGCTACCGGAACATGTAAAAAATATTAAATGCTTTTTCATTATATATTATTTAATATTTATTTTCAAGTGAAAAAGTAAAAAAAATATTATTTTGTATAATGTCATTTTATAATTTATTTTTGTCATTTAATTAGTAATATGATATAATTATTATAATGAGGTGTAATATTATGAATGTAAAAGATTTTAACGAGATTAAAGAACAGTTTGGACAAACTATGTATGCATATGAGCAATTCTTAAAAAAAGGTTATTTATTAGAAATGATGTATAATTATCATTTTTATGATTATATTGTAAAGGAGTATAAGCTAAATATTGAAAATGAGCTTCTTCGAAATGTTTTAGATATGCTTAATGCTAAGCAATCATTAGACATGGTGGATGCATATATAGATAATGCTAGGAAGATAAATGCACAAAATCTTATTTCCTTAGATAAGAAGCATAGAAATGCTACTGAGGTAGTAAATGCTATGGAATCAATGAGTGAAGAGGATGATGAAAAGCTAGAAAACGAATTTAAAAAATTTGTTATGGAAAGTCATCCTGCTGTAAAGGGCACTGTAACTAAGGAAGAGTCTAATATGTATAACCAGGCTAAGCATTTCTATATTGTGAATAATTTAGGTGCTTTTAATGAGTGTAGAGAATTATTTAAGAATTCATTTAAGCCTGCAGACATTAAGGAAGAAGATTTTGAAAAGATTTCAGCATATTACTATAGCACAATGCAGGATCTTAAATTAGAGGCTAATAAAAGAAATAATGCATTCCCATATACTATCGAAGGTGTATTTGAGGATGATGTAACTATTTCTGCTGAAAATGCTGAATTTAAGATTAAGCTTAAAAACTTAACAGAAATGAATACTGCATTACAAAAGGATGCTGTAGAAATATTTGGTGAGGAAATCAAATTAAACTAATTTAGGCATATTTTTATTGTATTTTTACTATTGATATAAAATGGCGAATATTGTCGAATTCAGAAAAACACAAAAATTATTAATTTTTTGTGTTTTTTATTTTTATTTTTAGAGAACTTCTCAAGAAAAACACCAATATTTGAATTTGAATTTTAAATTTATGTTGATATAATAGTGAATTGTTGAGACAAAAATACTGCCAAAAGAGGGATTTATTATGATTAAGAGCATTTATAATTTTAGTTCGAAGATAAAGCTTATAGTGCTGTGTATATTTATCAGTATTATAGTGACATTAATCTTTGGGATGATATTTGTAACAAAGAAATACCTAGGGGCTTTATTTTTGTTTATGGTTTTGATTGTATTATTTTTATCTTTAATTAAAGGTATTCGAGGATATGCCTATTCAAAATATATAGAAAAGGATAGCTTACCTTTAGGTGACCTTGTTGTATCAAATAAATTTTTAACTGTTGAGATATACGATCCAATAAATAAAATTAAGTATGCTAAAAGAACATTATCTTATTTTTATTTGTCTAAATTGAAAAGATATAAGGTTCGCTATGCTTTACTTAATAAAAAGGTTGTTTTTATAAATATTGAAAAGTAAATAAACATGTCAAAAATTATTATTTGCCATATTGAGAAAACGCTTTTATTATTGTATACTAAAGATAGTTAATATACGAAAGGGAGGTTTCCTAATAATATGGGAAGAACAAAAAAAGTAGTAGAGCCTGTGGTTGAAGAGCCTGTTGTTTCTGAGGAAGAAAAAGCTCCTAAAGAAGAAGCAATAGTCGAAGAGCCTAAGGCAAAAAATGTCTCAAAATTTGATAAATTTTTTGGCATTACTGCAAGTGGATCTTCAATTAGAATTGAAATCATTGCAGGTATCGCAACATTTCTAGCGATGGCTTATATCTTGACGGTAAATCCAAACCAAATTTTATATGGTGGTACTTCAGATCCTCGCTGGTCATCAATTTTTATTGCAACTGCGTTTGGTGCAATTATTGGTACATTATTAATGGCATTACTTGCTAAATTACCACTTGCACAAGCTCCGGGCTTAGGATTAAACTCTGCGGTAGGTGCATTAGTTGGTGGTGCATCAGGTGCATTTGCTGGTGCGTCATTACCATTAGGTAGTGCGTTATTATTAGTTTTAATTTCAGGATTAGTATTCTTGTTATTATCCGTTATTCCTGGAGGTAAGGAGAAGGGTACGGGAAGATTAATAGCATTAAGAGAAAAGATTTTTGAAGGAATGCCTGCTGCAATTAGAATTGCTGTTCCTGTTGGAATTGGTTTATTTATTGCATTTATCGGATTCCAAAATGCTAGTGTTATTGTTAATAATGATTACACTTTAGTATCATTAGTTAATTTAGGCGACTGGGAATTATATAAAGATGGTGGTCCAGCTTGTCAAGCATTAGTATGTATTTTCGGATTAATTGTTATTGCTATATTATCTCACTGTAAGGTAAAGGGTGCTGTTATATTCGGTATTTTAGCAGCAACAGTTTTAGGCTTACCTTTAGGTGTTACAAATATTGATGTTTTATTAGGTAAGACTGATGGAGTAACTTGGAAGTTCTGGGAAAATTTCTCTAATTATTTCAGTATGGATCCTGAAAATGGAGGAGTATTCTTTGCTATATTTACAGAGGGCTTTAGTGGCTTTAATAGTAGCATGATTATGCCTAGTATTGTTACAGTCATTTCATTCTGTATGATTGATATGTTTGATACAATGGGTACATGTGTAGGCTGCTGTTCAAATGCTGGTTTATTAGATGAAAATGGTAAGCCTGTTAATTATTCAAAGATTATGTATTCAGATTCAATCGCAACATGTGTAGGTGCTGCATTAGGTACATCTACAGTTACAACTTTTGTTGAATCAGGTGTTGGTGTAGCTGCTGGTGGTAAAACTGGTTTAACTGCTTTAGTTACTGCAGTATTATTCTTATTAGCAATCTTCATTTTACCTGTATTCGCATTCGTTCCATCTGCTGCAGCAGCATGTGCCTTAGTATATGTTGGTGTATTAATGATGAAGAGTGTTGTTGATATTGATTTCAAATCTATTAAGAATGCAGTTCCAGCCTTCTTAACTATTATAATGATGCCACTTTCATATTCAATCACAACAGGTATTGGTGTAGGTATTATTACTTATGTTATTATATCTGTGATTGTATATATTTGTGATTTAATTAAGTTTAAGGCATGCAAGGATGAAACAGTAGAAAAGCCAGTTTTCGATGTTTCAATAGTTATGTTTGTTGTATTTGCATTATTCTTAGTTTATTTCTTAACTCAATAAGAATATAAAATGACTCGATTACTCGAGTCATTTTTTATGCTATATCAATGTTTTTATAATAAGATAGGGGCTCAGTTCCGGTTACGAAGTATTCATAATAACCATTATCATTTGCCAAATAGGCCTCATTATTTTTAATCTCTATATAAACCTTTGATATTCCATCTATCATATTGTAGTATTGATTGTCTAAAGCAAATTTAGAAAGAACAAGCTTCATAATGCTTCTTGGAATATTCTTTTTATATCTATCTAAATAATTACTACTAGATATAGTATTATATCCAACCCATATTCCGATTGTTAAATCCTTAGTGTATCCAATTAATAGAGAGTCCTTTGTAGCACCATAAGGTATGTTATATTTATCTAAGGTTTTTAAATCATAATTTGTTTGTCCTGTTTTAGCCATTAAATAGGTATTCTCTAAATTATAGGATGAATCCTTAAATACATCATGTAGAATATTATTAATGAGCCAAGCAGTACTTGGCTTCATAGCTAGCTTTGGAAGCTCATCATTGTAATAGGAATATGTGACATACTTAATATTTTTAATCCCACTTACCTTTTTATAATATCCTAAATTTGCAAATGCTTGATATGCATTAGCAAGCTCTAATAGTGTATATCCATTTTGAGCTCCTCCAATAGCATCCGCTTCATAAACGTTATTTGAATATATTCCTAGATTATTAGCAAATTTGAATGCTCGCTCACTACCTAATTGCATGAAAAGCTTTAATGCAGGTATATTTCTTGAATCGCTTAATGCCTTTCTAAGTGTAATGCTTCCTAAATACTGATTATCATAATTTTTTAATTCTGTACCATTACTATAAGTGAATGGCTCATCAACGATTATGCTTGCAGGAGTATAGGATAGATATTCAATGGCTGGAGCGTAATCTAAAATAGGTTTAATTGTAGAGCCTGGCTGAAGCTTAACATCGTATGCATAGTTAAGAACCTTTTGCTTTAATACTCTATTGCCAATTAAAGCCTTCACTCCATATGTTTTATTGTCCAAAACAACTATGGCACAATTTAGATTGTCATCATTAAACAATCCGTAATCATTGTTTACTATTTTAAATAGCTCTCTTTGAATATCTAAATCAATATAAGTATGTATTTCATTTATATTTTCATCTGAATCTAAAATTGAATCATAAATATAATCTAAATAAGAGGAAAGATATGTTGTACCCTCAGTTAATGATTTATTTGATAATAGGGATGAAACATTAATTCCTTTTTCTAAATTGTATTCAGCTATATTTATATAACCCTCGTCATACATACAGCTTAATACTGTATTTTTTCTTTTAGTTGCGGCTTCAGGGTTCTTGTAAGCATTATAGTAATTTGGTGCTTGAATCATTCCTGCAAGATATGCAGCCTCTGATATTGAAAGACTAGAAGGGTCCTTATTGAAGTAATAATAAGAAGCCATCTTTATTCCATATATATTTGCCCCAAATAATATAGAATTTAAATACGCTTCAAGTATTTGTTCCTTTGTATATTTCTTTTCTAGCTCAATAGCAAGAGCTATCTCATTTATTTTTCTATTTAATGTTCGTTCATTATTAAGATAAACATTTTTTATGTATTGCTGAGTAATAGTAGAAGCACCCATAGTTATATCATCATTAACAATATTATTATAAATTGCTTTAATTATACGCTTTGTTGAAAAGCCATTATGCTTATAGAAATCCCTATCCTCAATTGATATAAATGCCTTTATTATATTATCAGATATATCATTTATAGAGGTGTAGGAATAATAAATACTATTAGTTGAAATAAGCTTATCATTTTGATCATATATTTTAGTAGTATTATATCCTTGCTTTAAAAATAAATCAGCATTGCTTGCCTTATATAAAATAAAGCCACCTGCAATGCTGATAAATACGGTAAATATAAATATTAATGTGGTAAGTATTCTAAATACAATTTTAAAAAAAGATTTCATCTATAACCTTTAAATAAGGAAGTCTTGGAAGATAACCTTCCTTAATTAAATAGCCATGCTCCTTAAACACTTGATATGGGATTGATTTTCTTCCGTCTAATAAAGAATTATTCCAATACTCTAAAATGATATCAAAGGGTAAAATATAATATTCACCATATGCATTCCATGAGAATATCATAAATCCAATACCACCATGAGCGATTATATTCTTTAAATGCTCAATTTGATGTGGATGGATGTTTGCAAGAGGAAAAGCAGTTTTATTGTGATTTTCCTTTGCTTCAAAGTCTATATATTTTCCTTTGTAAATACCATTATAATCAGTAGTTGATGGAGTCTTATAATAAGCCTCTGTAATAACCGCCTTGCTACGCATTGGATAATCAACCTTGACTATTTGTACAGGTGTAGGCTTTTTATGAATCACTGCTATATTATTATTTAAATAATAAGTATTAGATTCATTGATTAATCCCTCTAGGTCCATTCCTAGATTGGCCTTATTGATTATCTTTTGTCTGGCAGGCTTTTTGATTGGAAAGTTTAATCCCATAATATCACCATATTAATATTACCATATTTTATTGCATTGCAATTATATTTTTTGTAAAAAATGAATAATTTATGCATGATTTAAAGGTAAGCGTATTCAATAAAACGCTTTTATATTTTTATATATTAATTTTTAATATATACTATAGATATATTTGAAAGTGAGGTTATATTATGGCTAATACAAAGGTTGTATTTAATGTTACTGTTAATACATATGCTAAGGAATTATATTTGGTTGGTTCTAACCAACAATTAGGCGCATGGGATGCAGCTAAGGCACTTAAGATGGAGTATTGTGATACTTGCAAGAAATATACATTAGCAAAGATGCTTCCTGCTGGAGAAGCATTTGAATTCAAGCTTTTAAACGGTAAGTCTTGGAGTAATGTTGAAAAGGCTCAATGTGGTGCAGAGGTTGCTAACCATTTAGCAGTTGCGGCTAAAGGATTGGTTATAGAATTAGAAGTAAATAACTTTGCAAAATAAATGAGTTAAAAGGTTGCCTATGGCCACCTTTTTTCATATTTTATTATGGTGGTAATTTGATTGGAATAATTAAAGGTGACGTGCGATACACCCATTTATCGCAATTACTAAATGATAGTATATTATCAGATAAGCTTGTAGATTTTATTGGTATTGATAGGCTTATATTGCCATTTGGTGGAATTGATAACAATAATATAATAAAGGGAACTAATATAAATATTTTAGATATTATTAAATCAAATTGTATAAAATATATAATAACTGGCAATGCTAATGCTGTACTAATTAATATTTGTAATGAATATAAAATCGATTTATATGAGCTGCTTAAGGATGATGTCTTTGTTAGTGATAATGCATTTCTTACAGCTAAGGGACTATTATATTTAATTCATGAAAAGGATACGGAAATTTCAGATTTAAAGGTTTTAATATTAGGATATGGAAATATTGGCTTTCATTTATGTAAGCTTCTAAAGGCGATAGATTCTAGCTTCGATGTATATACAGCTAACAAGCTAGAAGCTAAATATGCAAGATTAGAAGGCTATAATGTTATAGAAAATGTAAATGAAAAATATGATATTATTATAAATACAATACCTAATATTGTACCTATAGATTGTTCATATTTAGTAGGTAGTAGAGTTATTGATGTTGCATCATTTCCATATGGGTTTAATATAGATGATGTTATTAAAAATAATATTAAATATGAAATTATATCTGCTATACCTTCTAAGTATGCAAGCTACAGTGCAGCAAAAATTATAAAAAATTTTATGGAAAATATTGAAAATAATGAAAATATAGTGTACAATTAACTAAATTTATAGAAGCGATTCGAAATAAATAAATTTTGAAGAAGGAGGATATAAGACTTTAAGTTTTATTTTTATTGTTATGAGCAAAATTAATTTTTTCGCGCTTGGCGGCATTCAAGAGAATGGTAAAAACTTATATTGTATAGAAATAGATAATCAAATATTTGTCTTAGACTGTGGTCTAAAATATCCTACCTCTGAGCTGTATGGTGTAGATACAATTGTAAATGATTTCACATATTTAGTGGAAAATAAGGATAAGATTCAAGGCTTATTTTTATCACATGCGCACGATGATCATATAGGCGGTGTTTTCCATTTCTTAAAGGAAATTAAAACTAAGATTTATGGATCTAGATTTACTTTAGCTGTATTAAAGGAAAGGCTAAAGGATGATGAATTTGAATATGATCAAAGCATGTTCTATGAGGTTACTCCAAAGACAGCATTGAAATTCGGTGAGGACATAACAATTAGATTTTTTGAGGTTGCCCATAATATACCTGAGTGTTTGGGTATAGCTATTAAGACATTAGATGGTTATATTATTTATACAAGTAATTATAATTTTGATCAAAATTCTAAAATAAATTATGCTCATATGATTAGATCTCTTGCTGTATTCTCTAAAGAGGGAGTATTAGCATTGTTGACTGAATCATTAGGTGCTAACAATGAGCAAAGTAGAGGTACTATACTTGAATTTAAGACTAGATTAACAAATATTATTTCACAGGCAACTAATAGAATAATATTCTCTGCGTTCTCATCTGATCTTTTAAGAATTCAATTGATTATTGATATAGCAGTTCAGCATAATAAGAAGATTGCTATAATTGGTAGAAAAACTCAAAAGATAGTTAATCAAGGTATCGAGCTGGGCTTCTTAAATATTCCACAAGCAAATCTAGCAAATTTAAGATACATTGATGATAAAAATAAAAATGATGATAAGAATCTAGTTGTATTAGTAGCGGGTGCAAGACACGAGCCATATTTCATGCTTCAAAGAATGTCTAAGCAAATTGATAGACTTATTCATATCAATTCAAATGACACAATCGTTATTCTTACAAAGCCATATTTAGGTACTGAAAAAATGGCGGCTCGAACTCTTGACATTATTTACCATTATACAAGTAATGTTAAGGAATTTAATCCTACGCTATTACCTATGTCTAGTGCTAATAGAGAAGAAATCAAGCAAATGATTAATATCCTAAAGCCTAAGTATGTTGTTCCAATTATTGGTGAATATAGGCATCAATATGCACTTCGTATAGTTGCTAACTGTATTGGCTATGATGACGATAGAATAATCATTGCTGACAATGGTGATGTATTAACCTTTGATAATGCCAAGTATATTGGAATTACTACAGAGGTACCATGTGGTGAGGTATATATTGATGGTAAGGCATTTAAGGATGTTGGTGATGTGGTAATGCGTGATCGCGAGCTATTAGCTGATGACGGTGTTTTACTTATTACAGCCAATATTAATCCGAGAACAAAAACTGTATTAGTTGGTCCTGAGGTTGTTTCGCGTGGATTTATTTATGCAAGAGAAAATGAGGATGTTATTAAAAGCATTAAGGAAATATTTATGCTTGTTGCTTCAAGATTCCTTACTACTAAGTTTATAAATTGGAGCGATTTTAAAACTGAAATTAAAAATGAAATCTCTCATTATATTTATAAATCTACAAAGAGAAATCCTATCATTATTCCTGTATTGATATCTACAGATTTAGATTTAGTGAAGAAAATCACTTCTTAGTGAATTTTCTTCTTTTTTTTTACTTTCTTTTTGTTAGCATATTTTAGAGGTGATACTATGCCTAAAAATAAGGTTAAGCTTAAAGAGGATAAAAAGAATTATCTATCGATTGCCATTGGAATAGTTTTAAGTATTGTATCAATATTAATGATAGGTAGAGTTGGTGGCTTTGATAAGCTTTATTTATTGCTGTCATTATTGCTTGGCGATTTTACTATTTTTATTTTATTATTTGTGATTTTCTATAGTGTTGGTAAATTATTGCTTAATAAAAAAATAGAGCTACATCATATCTTTTTTTTGGGATGTATCCTAATATACATTGGGTTATCTATATTTGCGCATTTGGGCTTGTATGATGCATTGGCTATGGATAACAAATCAATCTTATCAAAAACGTGGGGATTATATTCTAGATATTTAAAAAGCTACGACCATAGCTTTTCCTGTGGTGGTGGAATAATAATTGCAGTAGTGCTTCAAGGCTTGATGCTTATAAGCGGCAAAATAGGAGCAATATTAGTTGCTGTTGGAATAATTGTTATTGGGATTTCTTATTTAGTCGACTTTAAGATATTTGCCTTCTTAAAGGGTGGAAGATTTAAAAATATACCAATTACAATATTCAATAAAATTAAATATTATTTTAAAGAGATAAAATATCCTCCAAAGAATAAAATACCTAAAATTCCAATTTCTATTTTAATGGATAATGAGGAAAAGGTAAGCTTTACTCTGCAACAGGAAATTAATAGAGAAACGTTTGATAAATTAAAGTCGTTTATTAATAGAAATCATATATATTGTGTTTGTGATTCATTTGAAACATCATATACCTCATCAAGATTTATTATTAAGCTTCCTCATAAAAGCGAGGGTGTGCTAAAGGAGATTAGTGGTTTTTTTAATAAGTGCTGTTTTTTTATTAAAAATGATTTAATTATAAATGTTGAAATATCTAATCAATTTAAAAAGCTTTTAACTTTAAAATCAATATTACTAGCTCACCTTAATAATAAGGGAATAGTAATTGGAATAGATGTAGATAATCAAGGTATAGAGCTTGATATATCATTAGGTAGAACTCTTCTAGTTATTGGTGATTATACAAGTGGTGTTAAGACGTTTGTTAGGTGCTTATTATCAAGTATTTTATTTAAGGGTTATTCTCAAAATAGTATATATTTTTATGATATGTTTAACGAGTATACTAAATTATCACATACTAAAATGAATTACATTAACAATGAAAGAGGAATGCTAGATTCCTTTGATGAGGCATTTGATGAATATGAAAGAAGAATTGAAGCTTTAAAATATTTGAATGTTGATACTATTTTTGAGGCAAATAAAAAAATCAATGAAATGGGAAATGAATATGAAACTATAAAGCCAATTTTTCATATTATCTTTTTAAATGTAAACTATATGACTATAGAGCTTTTTCAAAAGCTTAATTATTTAATTCAATTTGGTGTTAGGGTCGGAATGATAATTATAATTGTTTTAAGGGATAAGCAATTATTGGGTAAAATAGATTTAGGTAATGCTGATATATTGTCTTTGTATTTAAATGATATGTCTACATCAGTTAAGCTTTTTGGAAGTGATATTGCCTGTAGATTACAAAAAAAAGGAGATATCCTATATCAATGTAAAAACAAGATATATCATGGACAATCTCCTTATATTTCATTAGATGATTTTGAAAAAGTAATTAATCACCTTTAAGCTTTTTCATATGTTCAGTAATAGCCCTTTCATATGAGCCTGTATCCTTTGGATTGTAATATTTTTTATCTATAAGCTCATCTGGAAGATATTGCTGCTTAACGTATCCACCTGGATAATCGTGAGGATATTTATATTCATATTTTCCGCTTTTTAGCTCCTTATTTAGAATGTGCGGTGGTATAGCCATAGATGTTAAATCCTCCAAGTCAGCTAATGCCTCATTAATAGCAGTATAGGTAGAATTAGATTTTGGCGATGTTGCAAGATCTATAACTGCATGTGCAAGTGGTAGCCTTGCTTCAGGAAGACCTAGTGATAAGGCTGCTTGTGTGGCTGCATAGACTCTAGGGCCGATGTTTGGATTTCCTAAAGAAACATCCTCATAAGCAGAGCATAATAGCCTTCTGCAAATGAATTCTAGGTCCTCTGTTTGAAGTAGCCTTGCAAGATAATGGATAGCAGCATCCGGATCACTACCTCTAATTGACTTGATCATTGCAGATGCAACATCATAGTAGTTTTCTCCCTTTTCATCAATTAGGAATACCTTCTTTCCAATAAGCTTTTTTACATTATCTAATGTCATATCAGCTTCGTCTAACATGTTAGCTATTTCAAGCATATTTAGGGCTGTTCGTACCTCACAGCTGGATGCAATAGCGATATATTCAAGGATATCAAGAGGAGTTGGCTTTAGATTTTCTCCCTTTATAGTTTTTTGAAGCAAAACAATAATATCATCCTTAGTTATTTCATTCATTCGATAGATATGGCATCTAGAGCGAATTGCAGGATTTATCGCGCGATATGGATTTTCTGTAGTTAAACCAATTATTGTCAATGCCCCTGATTCAGCAAAGGGCAATAGAAAATCCTGTACATCCTTTTTCATTCTATGAATCTCATCGATTATACAAATTATATTTGGATAGTATTTAGCACTATCAGCAATTTCCTTTAGCTTAGCCTTGGTATCACATGACGCATTAAAGGAAAAGGTGGAAAGCGGATATGTATTTGCGATTATTTCAGCAATTGAAGTTTTACCGCATCCTGCAGGACCATATAAAATTAATGAGAACAATTTGTCTTGCTCAATCATTTTTCTAATAACACCTTTTGGGCCAACTAAATGATCCTGACCTACAATATCATCAAGTACCTTTGGGCGTATTCTAAACGCTAGTGGTTTCATATTTATCACCTAGTGCTATTGTATCATATTATATTATTTTTTTAAAGGTCATTCCTAAAACTGAACCTAATGCAGATGAGATTGTATAAATCATAATTAATATGAAGCTAATGTTAAATTCTTGAGTTGCTAAAAAGAATATTAGGTTGATTAGTAAAATGTGAGAAAGACCAACTAATATACCAACTATCAGTCCTTTTTTATGAATCATATTTCCATATAAAAGTCCTAATAGTATAAAGGTTGTAATTCCTAAAATTAGTAGGAAAATATTATTTGAATCATTATTACTTTTGATTAAGTAAAAGGAATAGATGAATGATATCAATAAAATATAAAATATACATACTGCATAAATTTTAATTCCACTAATTATTTTTCTTTTCACGTTATCACCTATTTAATTCTATGTAAATTGATTTAAATTATTCTATACAATTGAGTATAGATTTTTTTTATATGAGAAAAATATAGCATAGGTGATAATATGAACTTTGGTTGGATATTTGTTAAGATAATTATCATATACTTTTTTTTGATTATTTTATTAAGGGTTTTAGGAAAAAGAGAGGTAGGACAGCTTTCAATATTTGATTTGGTCGTTTTACTTATTATTGCAGATATTGCGTCCTTGGGTATAGATAATGATGAATTTTTCTGGGTAAGCTTATTTTGTCTATTACTTTTAGCTTTATTACAAAAGATATTGTCATTAGCTCTGTTAAAGATTGCAAGGCTTAGAAGAGTGGTGGATGGGAATCCAACTATAATCGTGTATGAGGGTAAAATCAATATTACAAATATGAAGACAGAGCTTTATACTATTGAAGATCTGGTTAATCAAATGCGTAGTGAGCATATTATGGATGTTAATGATATTAAGCTAGCAATTTTAGAAACTAATGGAGCTCTTTCTATTTTTAAAAGAGATGATAATCAGTGCCTTGCGATGCCGATTATATTAAGCGGAGAATATGTGGTTGAAAATTTAGAATGTATAGATGTGTCACAAGAAAAAATTAATAATGTGTTACATGCTAATAATTTAAAGCTTAGAAATATTATTTATGGGTCATTATGTGATGGGTATTTGACCTATTACTATAAAGATAACGGTAAAGTAGAAATAATAGAAGGAAATATATTGAGGATATTATGATGTATGCAATTAATCCTTCGTTAGCCCATAATACTAGCATATAAATTATTGAAGTGACCACTACACTAATAAGCTTAGTTTTATCGGGCTTATATTTTGAGATATAAATGGCATATATGGCCAGCATTATAAATTTAAGAACTAATCCAATTGCTAAGCCAATGACATACCCTAAAGTATTAATAGCTGCATTTATTGTCAGAAGGAAAATTAAGGACATAGTAATTATTTGTGTTATTACAGTGATTGTTAAAATGGCTTTTTCCTTTTTAAAGGATTGAAGTATAGTTATAAAAATAGGATCTAAATAAGCAAATAGATATGCGAAGGATAGCACCTTTACTATAGGTGCTGAAAGTGTATCGTCATACATAATATTTAGCATGTTATCAGTTTGAAACTGATACATAGAAAAGCTAAATACTGAGATGACAATACCTATTATAAGAGATTTATCTATTATGCTATTTAGCTCTTTTTTATTATCTATGTTTTTTGTAATTTTAGGGAATGCTAGCTTAACCACTGTTTGGATACCAGCCTCACCACTTAGTATAAGTGGTATAGCATAGGAGGTAATCAGTGCATAATAGGTTGTCGATTCAATTATATCGAAGCCTGATTTGGCTGCAGCATAATAGAAAATAAAAGGAGTTATATATCCAGCTAATGTGTTAACTAGTGAGGATAATGTAAGTGGAATAGCCTGCTTAAGAACCTCTAGCTCATATTGGTTTGTGCTTATTAATTTTATTTTTCTTCCCTTTTTAATTTTATATGAAAGTACTAAATTAGAGGATAGCTCGCTTAAAGCGAGTGATAAAAATACAATTATGGCTTTCGTGTTTATAGAATGATCTTTAAATATATATAGCAAGATGACAGTTAATAATATTTTTGTCAAGGATTCTACAACATTAGAAAAATACGTAATACTAAATTCATCATTAGCTTCCAAATATCCTTTCATGACTCCAGATATATTGGAGCAAAATAAAAGAGGAATACATAAAAGAAGTGGATAATATATGAAGGAATCATTGTAGATATATTTGTATAACGGAAATGATATAAGCATTAATATGGAAATTATGGATGATGAAGTTAATGTTATTTTTAGGCATGACAGCATTATTACAGAAATTCTCGTTGTTCTTAAATTCATATTGCTGGCTACATTTTGATTACATACTGCTTGAATAGATAAAGAGGATAATGCTAAGCATAGTGCTAGTGCAGGCATTATCATAGATATTAGCCTCATACCCTCTAGCCCCAGCATTCTTGTGCTTATCATTTTATATAAAAAGCCTAAAATTTTAATTGCAATAATCATTAGGAAAACACCTTTAAACTTCTTAGATTTATTATTTATAATAAAACCTCCTCATTTTTGTAGTTTTTTTCCTTTATCAACATTAAAGAATATGTTATAATTTTATATATATTACTTGGAGGTATTAATTATGGATTTAAAGAAATATATTGCTAATATCGAGGATTTCCCTAAAAAGGGAATTATCTTTAGAGATGTAACTCCTATTATGCAGCACAAGGAGGCATTCTCTCGTGTTACAGATTTGATTTCTGAATATGCAAAATCTAAAAATGCAGATTACATAGTTGGACCTGAGGCAAGAGGATTTATGTTTGGGTGCCCTGTTGCTACCAAGTTGAATTTAGGATTTATTCCTGTGCGTAAGCCAGGTAAGCTTCCTAGAGAGGTTATTAGTGAGGAATATTCACTTGAATATGGGACTAACACTCTTACAATGCATAAGGATGCATTAAAAAAGGGTGATAAGGTTGTTATCGTAGATGACCTGCTTGCTACTGGTGGTACAGTACTTGCAACAGCACATTTATGTCAGAGGCTAGGAGCTGAGGTTGTTGGTTGTGCATTTGTTATTGATTTAATTGATTTAAAGGGTAGAGAGGCATTAAAGGATTATGATATCTTTACCATTATGGAATTTGAAGGAGAATAAAATTATTAAGCTTTAAGGGGGTGTTTTTTTATGGGATATACTAGTTATGAAGACTTATATAAGCTAACAAGTTCATATATTCATAAAGAAGCAGACCAGGCTTTAATCAAGAAGGCTTATGATACGGCTGTTATGCTTCATAATGGACAGCTTAGAAAAAGTGGAGAGCCTTATATAATTCATCCGCTAAATGTTGCATGTAATCTTGCTGTTTTACATGTGGGTCCTGCTACTATAGCTGCTGGCCTATTACATGATGTTGTCGAGGATACTGAGTTTTCTAATGATGATATGATTAGAGAATTTGGCGAGGACATTGCTTCAATAGTTGACGGAGTTACTAAGGTTAATCAGCTTAAGTTTTCTTCACTTGAGCAAAAGCAGGTTGAAAATCATCAGCATATGCTTTTAGCTATGGCAAAGGATATAAGAGTTATTATTGTTAAACTTGCTGATAGATTACATAATATAAGAACGCTTGACGCTTTAAATAGCGAAAAGCAGGAAAGAATCGCTCGTGAGACATTAGAAATTTATGCACCACTTGCACATAAGCTAGGTATGTTCCGCATTAAGGCGGAGCTAGAGGATACTGCACTTAAATATTGTGATTCTCAAATGTATAATAAAATCATGTCTCAAATCAAGAATGATCAATCTGCAAGAATTCAAAATGTTGATCATACTATTGAGGAAATAAAAAAATTTTTATCACCTTATCAATTTGAGCATTTAGAAATTAAAGGAAGAATTAAAAATATTTTCAGCATCTATAAAAAAATGAAAACTCAAAACAAATCATTTGAGGATATTTATGATGTTTTAGCTATTAGAGTAATTGTTAATACAGTTGCTGAATGTTATCAGGTATTAGGATTAATTCATGGCCACTACACTCCGGTTCCTAAGCGTTTTAAGGATTATATTGCCGTACCTAAGCCTAATATGTATCAATCATTACATACTACTGTAATCAGTAATGATGGATTTACTTTTGAGGTTCAAATTAGAACTCAAGAGATGGATAAAATAGCTGAATATGGTGTTGCTGCTCACTGGGCATATAAGGAAAATGTAGAATACTCTAGAGAAAAGGAGCAATTCGAAATCGCTCAGAAGCTAAAGTGGTATGGAGAGCTATTAAAGTTCTCTGAAGAGGCTGAAAAACCTGCTGAGGCTAAGGATTATGTAGAGACAGTTAAGGAAGAAATACTAAGCACAAATGTGTATGTTTACACACCAATCGGTGAGGTTATTGATCTTCCACGTGGAGCTACACCACTAGATTTTGCATATAAAATCCATACAAATATAGGTAATAAAACTGTTGGTGCGATTGTAAATAACAGAATAGTGCCACTTGATTATGAGCTTCAAACAGGTGACATCATTTCAATAAAAACAAATAAGAATTCATTTGGTCCTTCTGACAACTGGCTTAAAATTGCTAAAACTGCACATGCTAAGCACAAGATTAAGAATTTCTTAAATAAGCAAAACAAGGACATCTTAATTGCTCAAGGAAAGAATACACTTGAGGAGGAATTTAGAAGTAATAAGCTTTCTACTTCGGAAATAACAAATGAATTTATTTCTAAGACCTTCTCTAAAAATAATGTCTCTACATTAGAGGATTTATATTTAGAAATTGGTAAGGGAAATTTATCTGCCAAAACTGTTTGTACCAAGCTTACTGGTGATGGCACTAATTTGACTGAAGAGGCTTTGAATCGTCAAATTGAAAGAAATCAAAGAATATTAACTACTAATAGTGAAACGGGTGTAGTTGTAGAAGGATTAACAAATCCACAGCTAAAGCTTGGAAGCTGCTGTAATCCTATTCCTGGTGATGAAATAGTTGGATATGTTACAAAGGGTAATGGTATAGTTGTTCACCATTGTCAATGTAAGAATATAAAGTCATTCCAAATGGAAAGATTGATTAATTTATCTTGGGCTACAGCACCAGGAAGAAAGTATCCTGTAAGTATTAAGGTTTATGCTACATCTAGCTTAAATCTATTAGTAGAGGTAATGAATACAATTTCTGCTAGTGGAATGTCTATTTTAGCTATATCCGCTAATAGTAATAATAATTTAGAAACTGTTGTCAAGCTAAAGGTTATGACTAATAATTTGCTCGAGCTTGAGAAAATGATTGTTAATATGAAAAAATTAAAATCAGTTTACAACATAGAAAGAGACAATTTATGAGAGTTGTGATTCAAAGGTGTAAATATGCTTCATGCACTGTAGAAGGGCAAGTTGTTTCTAAAGTTGAAAAAGGATTTTTATGCCTTGTAGGATTTAAAGAGGGAGATACATTAGATGATGTTAAGCTTCTAGCTAAAAAGACTGCTGGTATGAGAATATTTGAGGATGAGAATGGCAAGATGAATTTAAGCCTTAATGATGTTTCAGGTGATATTTTAGTTATTTCTCAATTCACATTGTATGCTGATTGCAAAAGAGGTAATAGACCATCGTTTACAGAGGCAATGAATTATAATGATGCAACTGATTTATATAATGTATATTGTGAGGCCCTTAAGGGTTATAATATAAATGTTTCAAAGGGTGTCTTTGGCGCCGATATGAAAATAGAATTGTTAAATGATGGACCAGTTACTATTATTTTAGATAGTGACAATATTTAAAGGAGTTAATTATGGGTAAGATTTATTTATTTAATGAGATTGAATTTACTAGCTTAAATGAACTGGGTATTGCATATAGTCAGGATTTTGAGGTTGCCTTAAATGATATTTTTTCAAATACTAAAAGGCTAATTAAATTCATAAAATCGATAAATAAAAAGCTTGCAAAGGATGCTGTATCATTCTTTACTACATGCAAATATAAAAATAATGTTCTTACCTTTTTGATTTTTAATTTTTGTGAAGATAAAAGAGTTTTAATTAATGGTAATCCATATGATTTTAGAAAGTTCGTTGATACCCTAAGAGCTTATGGTGATAAGCATAAGGCTATTTATGCATTTATGGAGGATGGGGGTATTAGTAAAACATTTGGTGTTTTAAATACTGAGCCTAATCTTACAAGAGATGCTTATTTTATAGAAAAAAATATAAATGATTCATTTGTGTATGAATATTTAATTACTTATTACCAATATGATTATGTTGAATCCTTACATAGCTTTATTTCTAATGTTTTTATTTATAATGACGAAAGATTTAGAAGATCTATTAAAGTTTTTAGAAATGAAAGATTTCAATTGATTTTGTCTCATAAGGCTGGCTTTAAAGAGGTTTTTGAGCTTCGTCATTCAGATATGCCTGTTTTTAAGGCTGTAAGATTATTAATAAATGAATTTAACGAGAAGGATTTGCAGAAGCTTTTAGATGATACTTTTTATTGGTGGCTATGGAATAATTTGGATAAATATTCATTTAAGAGTGAAGCAAAAAAATCTATTAATCCAGTAGTTAAAAAGATAAAAAAGGCAAAGGGAGATTATGATCATGATCCTAAACTTCCAGCTTATATAGATATATGTGAGGAATTATATGAGCTATATGTTGACTTTGCAAATTTAATGCATAATGGATTGATAAAGGTTAAAAAGAAATTTGATCAGGAAATGTATGCGTTAGACCATTTGTATTGCAATACTTATATTTCCTTAGATTATATGAAAAATAATCCAGTTAAGCTTCAAAAGGATAATATTAATAATCCTAATTCTGCACATGATTTTAATATTTCATCTGATGATTTAAAGGATGATGACATTAATCCTATTGATTTATTAAATGAGGATAATGATGAAATAGAGGTTTTTGTATCTAAGAAAATGTCTAAGAAGGAAATAAAAAGAGAGGAAAAGAGAATAAATCGTTTAAAAAGATTTACTACATCATCTGTATTATTCCTTGCGTTATTTGCAGTAGTTATAGGTGCATTATTTATTTTAGAGGTTGCATCGCCTAAATTTGCTGATGCATTAAGTCTAATTCAATATGCGATAGTTTTAGTGTTTGCATTTGTTGGTATAGTTTTAGCTGTTGCTACAAAGTTTAATGTAGGTAAAACAGATGAGGCTTTAAGTGATATTGTGGCTTTAGGTAGACTGACAGATAAAAATGTTAGATTAACACCACAACAGGAAAAAGCTATTATTAAGCTTAAGGAAAATGAAAACAATAATCTTATTAAGGCTAAGAGAATTCATAGAGCAGCTACTACAGTTATCTTAACTATTGTAGCCTTTGTTTCAGCAGCAACTGCTATATGCGCTTTTTCGTTATCATCAGGATCTATGGGCTTCCCTAAGGATTGGGCTAATGCCTATACTGATAATAAATTGAATTTTATTTATCTAATGGTCGCTCCTCTTGCAGGATTGGCTTATGGTATTTTAAGAAAAAAGAAAGGTTTTAAAACTACCTTATTAATGATTATTATAGCGTTTGCTAGCGTATTCTTATTAAGCTTAGTTTTATAGTTTGAGTATATGAAGCTGTATATGGTAAGTCTTGGTTGTGCAAAAAACCAAGTTGATTCAGAAATGATTTTAGGTGTATGTAAAAGAAGTATGGAAATTGTTGCAACTCCTGATGAGGCGGATGTAATAATAGTTAATACCTGTGCTTTTATTGAGCCTGCAAGAAAAGAAGCAATTGAAACGATATTAGATTTATCAGATTATAAAAAGGATGGTAAAAAGCTAATTGTTTGTGGCTGCTTGCCTCAAAGATATAAAGAGGAAATTATTAATCTATTACCAGAGGTAGATAGATTTGTAAGAATTGATGAATATAAGGATTTACCTAATATTATTAATAGCGTTATCAATTCTAGCTTTGATTTAAATGAATATGATTTTAATAATAGAATATATTCTACACCTGATTATATGAGGTATGTAAAGATATCAGAGGGTTGTATGAATCATTGTGCGTTTTGTGCTATTCCTTTAATAAGAGGAAGACTTAAGAGTCGTACTATTGAATCAATCAAGGAAGAGGTTTTGATGCATGTTAAGGGTGGTGTATATGAAATTAATTTAATTTCTCAGGACACTACTAAATATGGCTTTGATATTTATAATAAGCTAATGATAGTTGAGCTTTTAAAGGAATTAGTTTCTATTGAAGGTGATTTTAGAATTAGATTATTATATTTATATCCTGATATTGTTACAGATGAATTAATTGAATTTATTAAAAATAATCCAAAGGTTATGCCTTATTTTGATATTCCTATTCAGCATAGTGAGGATAAGCTATTAAAGAAAATGTATAGAAGAGGAAATAGAGAATATTTATTAAACCTATTTGATAAGATAAAAGCTTCAATTCCTCATGCGATATTAAGAACTACCTTAATAGTAGGCTTCCCATATGAGGAAGAAGAGGATATTGATAGCCTAATAGAATTCATTAAGGAAGTTAAATTTGATAGATTGGGTGCATTTACATTCTCTTTAGAGGAGGGTACAAAGGCTGTAGAGTATCCCAATGACATTCCTGAGGATGTTAAGCAAAGAAGATATGAGCGTGTTATGGAGGCTCAACAGGAAATTATTTTAGCGAAAAATAAAGTATTAATTGGTAGTGTTATTGATGATGCGTTTATTATTGGCTATGATGAGGAATCATTTATGTATGTAGCTAGAAGCTATGCATATGCGCCTGATGAAATAGATGGCTGTATTTTTGTTGCAGCAAGATATGAGCTTAATTTGGGTCAAAGGGTAAAGGTTAAAATATTAGATTGTGATGAATATTCACTTACTGGTGAACAGGTAGAGTAATAGAGGTTTATATGAAAATAAATGTTGTTTTATATCATCCAGAGATACCTCAAAATACTGGAAATATTATGCGTAGCTGTGTAGGCTTTAATGCTAAATTACATTTAATTAAGCCATTAGGCTTTTCTTTAGATGAGAAAAAGCTTAGAAGAAGCTGCGTAGATTATTTTGATTACATACAGTATGAGGTATATGAGGATTTTGATGATTTTAAATCTAAAAATAAGGGTAAGTATTATTTCCTAACTAGATATGGCCATAAATCTCCGTCATCAATTAATTTTAAGGAAGCAGAAGATGAGGATGTTTATTTAATATTTGGTGCTGAATCAACAGGTATTGCTTATGATATATTAAAGGATAATTTAGATGATTGCTATAGAATTCCAACTACTGATAAGATTAGAAGCTTAAATCTATCTAATTGTGCAGCGATAATGCTATTTTTAGCATCTGAACAATTAAATGATAATGATATAGTAATTTCTCATGAGCCTGATAGTATGAAGGGAGAAAACTTTATTGATAATGTAGATGTTTCTACATTAGATAGTAAATATAAGGAGCATTAAAGGAGGAATATTTATGCTAGCACATTTAACAAAGGATAATTTTAAAGAGTTTTATACTGAGAATAAATTATGTTTAGTAGATTTTTGGGCACAGTGGTGTGGTCCATGTAGAATGCTAACTCCAGTATTAGAGGAGCTTCATCAAAAGACTAATCTTCCTATTGGAAAGGTTAATGTTGATGAGGAGGAAGAATTAGCAGAGGCTTTAAGAATCCAATCTATTCCAGCATTATTCTTATTTAAGGATGGAAAGCTAGTTGACAAGAAGGTAGGATATTTACCGATGGATGCACTAGCAAGCTGGGTAAAATCGTATGAATAAATATGATACTATAGTAATAGGAAATGGTCCTTGTGGTATTTCCTGTGCTATTTATTTAAAACGATATGGTTTTAATCCTATTGTTGTTGGAAAGGATATGGGCGCTTTAGCCAAGGCACATAAGGTAGAAAATTATTATGGAGTGATGCCTATTTCAGGATTAGAGCTTGCGAATTTAGGTATTAAGCAGGCTCAAGAGCTTGGTATTGAGGTTATCACTGATGAGGTTTTATCTATTGAATTTTCAGATGGATTTAGTGTTTACTGTAAGAATAATATATTTCAAACTAAAACAATAATGCTGGCCTTAGGTGCATCTCGTAATAGAGTCCAAAAGGCTGAAAAATTTGAAGGCTGTGGAGTTTCGTATTGTGCTACATGTGATGGCTTCTTTTATAGAAAAAAGAAAACAGCTATTATTGGTAGTGGAGAATATATGGCACATGAGCTTGAGGTTTTGAAAAATATTATTCCAGATTTAACTGTGTTTACAGATGGAGAGGAATTAGCTGTTGATGTTAATGATATCCCTGTAATTACAGATAAAATAGTTTCATTTGATGGTGATGAGATATTAAAAAGCATTACTACAGAAAAAGCTACATACGAGATTTCTGGATGCTTTATTGCAAAGGGGTCAGCCTCAGGTGTAACTATAGCTAAGCATTTAGGCTTGGCTGTTGATGGTAATTATATTACTGTTGATGAAAATATGATGACTAATATTCCAGGAATATTTGCTGGTGGAGATATTATTGGAGGGCTTCTTCAAATATCAAAGGCAGTATCTGATGGAGCTATTGCCGCAACTGCTATTTCTAAATATTTAAAAAAGTAATATATTTAAATTAATATCATATATTATAGTAAGGTGATAATTATGAATAATGATCCATTACTATTTATTGATACTGTATCAGATAAGAATGAGATAAGCTCTAACCAGGAAATATATGATTCGAGAATAAAAACTCGAAAGAGAGTGGCAAAGCATAGGCTTGAGGATATTGAGGCAATGCTATATTATAGAATTCATGTATTAGCAGAGGTATATACAAAAACTACTCATTACGAGGGAATTGTTAAATCAGTTGGTGCAGATGGCTTAAAGCTCGCGATTGAAAATAAAGAAATTTTAATCCCTATTATTGATATAGAGGATATTAATATTTTGAAGCTATAAGGAGGATTTTCCTCCTTTTTCTTTTTTAAATTTAATAAACAAATTATATTAAATCTGTTTTATAAAAAATGTGTAGGATGTAAATTATAGGTATTGATTAAATGTTTTCTTTATATTAGCTTTGAATTATGAAGAAGGAAGAATTATTAAAATATTATTATGGGTATGACACATTAAAAGAGGAGCAAAGTAAAATTGTTGATTCCGTTATAAATGGAAATGATACAATTGGAATACTTCCTACAGGTTATGGTAAATCAATTACATTTCAGCTTCCAGCATTAATGCTAGATGGAATTACTTTAGTTATTACTCCTTTAATAGCTTTAATGCAGGATCAGGTAATGAATTTAAAGAGAAGGGGAATAAAGGCAGAATATATAAATTCATTATTGGATGATTATCAAACTGATAAAATTTATAGAGATATTAAGGCTGATAGGATAAAGCTTTTATATGTGTCGGCAGAAAGATTAGAAAATAAAAGATTTATTAATGAAATTAAGAATACTAAAATTTCTTTAATAGTATGTGATGAGGCACATACCTTAATATGGAGTGAGAATTTTAGATTGGCATTGGGGCATATTCCTAAATTTATAGAGTTACTTACCTATAAACCTACAATCTTGGCTTTAACTGCAACTGCTAATAAAGAAATGATAAGCAAAATTTGTACATATTTAAGGATTAATAATCCTGCTTTAATTGTTGGTGCTTGTGATAGAAAAAATATATTTTATAGAGTGATTAGATCACGTAATAAGCTTGGCGATCTTGTTTCATATATATTTAATCATAAGGAAGAAAAGGGAATCATTTATTGTGTGACTATTAAAAATGCTAAAAAGGTTTATCAATATTTGAAAAGCATAAAAATGAATGTTGGCATATATCATGGAATGCTAGATTCTAAAGAAAAGGAATTAATGCAAAGTGGCTTTTCGAATAACGATATTAAAATAATGGTTTGTACAAATGCCTTTGGTATGGGGATAGATGTGCCCGATATTAGATATGTAGTCGAATATGATATGCCACATAATCTTGAGGATTTTGCACAACAAATCGGTAGAGCATCTAGAGATGGTAATTATGCTGAAGGAATTGTTTTATTTAATACTACCGATATTAAGACAGCAAATTATTTTATAGAGCATTTAGATGTTAAGGAAAAAAGCTATGAGGAGCAGATGAAAATTAAAAAGGATAAATATATAAAGCTTGATAAAATGATTGAATTTTGTATAACAAAAAAATGCCTTCATAAATATGTAGTAAATTATTTTAATCAAGAACATAATGGCAAATGTGGAATGTGCGTTAATTGTAAATAGCCTTTACATAAATGTAAGAATGTGATATAATTTTTTTTAGTTTGGAGGATTTTATTTATGACAAAAACAAAAGTAATTGTATGTAGTAATTCTGGAATTGACTACATAGATAATGATTATGATATTGAAGTGTTTCGTTCAGTAGTTCAATATGGAGAAAATGAAAAATATGATGATTATACTGAAATTTCAGCTGAAACATTTTATAATAGATTAATCACAGATAAGGCATCTTTCCCACATACTGCTTATGTATCACCAGGTAGAATGATTGAAATTTTTGAAGAGGCAAAGGCTAAGGGCTATGATAGTGCTTTAGTAATTACTATTGCTAAACCATTAAGTGGATTATATAATGCAGTAGAATTATATAAACAAGAGGTAACTGATTTTAATGTAACTGTTTATAATTCTAAATCATTAGCGTTCCCTGAAGCATTCATGGCTTTAGAGGCTGCTAGAATGTTCAAGGATGATAAAACATTAGAAGAGGTACTAGGTAGATTAGATTATATTCGTGATAATCATCATGTACTATTTGCGGTTGATACTTTAGAATACCTAATTAAAAATGGTAGATTATCTAGAGTATCTGGTATGTTTGCAAATATGCTTTCAATCAGACCTGTATTAGATTTAGATGAAGAGGGTAAGGTTAGAACATTAGAAAAAATCAGAACATCTAAGTCTGCTAGAAAACGATTAGTTGAAATGTTCTTAGAAGAGATTGAAGGTAAGGATGTTATACCTTGTATTATTCATGCAAGTGCTGCAAAGGAAAAAATTGAAGAGGTTAGAAATGCAGTTTTAGCTAAGAGACCAGACTTAAAGGAAATTAACGATTATATGTTAACTCCTGTTGTAGGAGCTCATACTGGGCCTGAAACAGTAGGCTTAAGCTATATTATTAAATAATTTAAGGCGTTTAAAACGCCTTTTATATTTGCCAAAATATGGTTCTAATAGATTGATATTGCTTGTTGTTTAATTTATAATATTACTTAGAGTGACAAATTATTTATAGTTTAATACTCTAAGATTTGGAAAAATAATTTATTATAGGGAGAGAAAAATGAAAAAAATAATACTAGGAATATTACTGATTGTTTCAGTATTTTCATTGTCAAGCTGTAAAGTTGGTGGATTATTTTCTAATGAAGATGATTCTACGAACGATCAAGCTGAGGATAAGCAATTAGAAAATCCAGTTACATTATCTAAATTAGTTGCTGCATCTGCTTCAACTAAAAATAATGAAATACCTAATTATCAGCATGTTATTTTAATGAATGGAATCACCGATTTTATTTTAACTATACACTTATCTAATATCAATAATTATTATATTTTAGATTTGAAATTAGCTTGCGATGATGAAAATGCTAAGGTGTTTGTAGATAGTGAGTATAAGCTATTATCAGATTTAAAATCAATAAAATGGAGTGGTGACTCTAAAAATACATTAAAGTTAAAAATGCAGGTTTCAAGTACTGAGGTTCTTAATACAGTTGAGCTTACTTCAATGCATTATAGTGATAAAGCTGATGGCTCAAGTAAGTATAATGTAAATCTTAATAACAAAGGTAAATTGGATGTCTACAAGTTTTCTGATGGAGTTAAGGTTAATGTGGTTGGATACGAAAAGTACAGTATTACACCGCTATATGAATATGTAGATGTAAATTCTATTAAGGCAAATCTTAGTCCTTATGTAGTAGGTTCGACATTTAATTCTAATGTTAATGAATTTGAAGTGACATACTCATTTATTTTTGGTGATTATAAAACTCCAGAGTATAGTATTGTTTTTACGAAGCCTGAAGTTTGTCTAAGCTATACTTGTAATCCATATCCTGAATTACATCTAAATCCAGTATATATTGATGAGGATGGTTGTGAGGTTAGCATATACAATAAAAGCACTAGGGAGCTTGTAGAGAAGGTAACTATAACTAAGCAAAACAATCCATATAGATGTACTAGCGTAACTAGTGATGTTTATTATATTATTGATGATATTGGAACTATCAATAAATAATAGTTTTAATTTTAAAAATCATATATGAAAAAAGTCCTTTCTAAAAAGGGCTTTTATTTTTGCATATTTTTATAGACAAGCACATATAATATAATGGTGAAAAATATGAGTAAGATAAATTTGATTGTAGGATTTGTTGTAGTATCGGCACTAGGCTTTTTGTTTCATTTTGCTTATGATTTTATAGGATTAAGTGGGTTAAAGGTGGTATTCCCTCAAAATGAAAGTATATTTGAGCATTTAAAAACCTTTATATTTCCAGCTTTAATTTATATGATAATTGATATTATTGTTACTAAGGAACGTTATAATATTTTCTCATCATATATAAGTGGAATTATAGTTGCTTCAATATTTATGATTGCTGGTTATTTTACGTATAGTGGAATTATTGGTATGAATATTGATTGGGTAAATATTTTGATATTCTTTATATGTGTTGCTATAATATTTTATTATAGATATAAAAAAATAACACTATTTGAAGGCTCAAACAGTGTTATTGCATTTATTGTTTATTTGGTTATAATCGAGGTATTTACCTTTTATCCAACAGATATAAATTTATTTAAAGAGTTACCTACTCAATGTCTAATAGGATTTTCTTTAAATCTTCCTCACTAAAATTATACTTAGTATTGCAGAAATTACATGTGATTTCTGCTTTTTTATCTTTTTCTAAAATATCTAAAAGCTCATCCTTGCCAATAGATTTTAAGCCTCTTGTAAATCTTTCCTTGCTGCAGTTACAGAAGTGAGATAATTCTCTAGTTTCTAATATTTCATAATCACCATCAGTAATCTCCTTAATGATATCCTCAGCAGAATATCCTTCATTAATCATTTGAGAGCAAGATTTCATAGTTGATAATTTTTCTTCTAGCTTTTGAATGTATTCCTCTTTACATCCAGGCATTACTTGGATTAGGAATCCACCTGCAGCCTTAACTGTTGAATCATCGTTTAATAATACACCTAAGCCCACAGAAGAAGGTATTTGTTCTGATTTGGCAAAATAGTATGTAAAGTCTTCAGCAATTTCTCCCGAAACAATTTCACATGATGATGAGAAAGGCTGACGCATATGAAGATCTTTAATTATTTCGATAGAACCAGCACCAACTGCATCGGCTACATTAAGCTTTCCATTATTATAAGATAGATAAACTCCAGGGTTTTGAACAAATCCTCTAACCTTACCATCAGTAGCTTCAACAGTAATTCTTCCTATTGGACCATCACCATTAACCTTTATATTTAAGTATTCTCCAGATTTATATGTGCATGACATAATAGCTGCAATGGTTAGAGTTCTACCTAATGCTGAAGTGCTTGTTGGCCACATGTTAAATGCTTTTTGATAGTGGTCAACAATTTCAGTAGTAATTGCTGCATATATTCTCATTGTTTGATTATAACAATATGCTTTTTGTAAATAATTATCCATTTTTATCACCACAAGAATTTTACCATATTATAGTATAAGTTTCTAGTTTTATCTTAATTTCATACAAAATTTATATATATAAATATATAACGAAATATTATTAGTCAATGAAAACGTTTTACGCAAATTAATTTAATTATTTTATTGACTATTTAAAAGAAAGTTCTATAATAGAAGTATCTATTTTGGACCGGTTCCTTAATAGATATACCTAGCAAAGATAGTTTAATAAAAATAAACTTGAGTATAATTATGAAGGACTAATGAGTTCATAATTATTAGTTCTGAAGCAAATGTTAAGGACTAATCTTATTCAAGTTAGTCCTTTTTTTGTTAAGCTTACATAGATTGATGATTTAGAAGTAGTAGGTTAATGAGGCCTTTTAGAGAGCTCTGGATGGTGGAAGCAGGGTAGGGTAGTTTTCTCGAACGTGTCTATGGAGATTTCTTTAATAAAGAACGTTGCCCGCGTTAAGGGATTTGAGGTGGCTAATAATGAAATTATTAGCAATTAGAGTGGTACCGCGGTTAAACGTCTCTTTCAATGTTGAAAGAGGCGTTATTTTGTTATATAATATTACGTAAGGTTTTTAGGAGGAAAAAGAAAATGACAAAAGGAATTAAGAAGGTAGTTTTAGCTTATTCAGGAGGTTTAGATACTTCAATCATTATCCCTTGGTTAAAGGAAAATTATGATAATTGTGAGGTTATCGCTGTATCAGGTAATGTAGGGCAAGCTGATGAGCTAGAGGGCTTAGAGGCAAAGGCTTTAGCAACTGGTGCTTCTAAACTATATGTTGAGGATTTAAATAAGGAATTTGTTGAGGATTATATTTTCCCAACATTAAAGGCTGGCGCTAAGTATGAGGGTAAGTATTTATTAGGTACTTCATTCGCTAGACCAATCATTGCAAAGAGAATTGTTGAAATTGCGTTAGCAGAGGGTGCAGATGCAATTTGTCATGGCTGCACAGGTAAGGGTAATGACCAAGTTCGTTTTGAGCTAGCTATTAAGGCATATGCTCCAAACATGAAGATTATTGCTCCATGGAGAGAATGGGATATTAAGTCAAGAGATGAGGAAATTGACTATGCTGAGGCTCATAATATTCCACTTAAGATTTCAAGAGAAACAAATTATTCAAAGGATAAGAACTTATGGCATTTATCTCATGAGGGATTAGATTTAGAGGATCCAGCAAATGAGCCAATGTATGATAAGATTTTAGAAATGGGTGTATCACCAGAACAGGCTCCAGATAAGCCTACATATGTAACTATTCATTTTGAAAAGGGTATTCCAACAGCTTTAGATGGCAAGAAAATGAACGCTGTTGATTTAGTTTGGAAGCTAAATGAATTAGGTGGAGCTAACGGCTGTGGTATTATTGATATCGTTGAAAACCGTTTAGTTGGTATGAAGAGCCGTGGTGTTTATGAAACTCCAGGTGGAACTATTTTATATGAAGCACATGAAATGCTTGAATCAATCTGCTTAGATAAGGAAACTTCTCATTTCAAGAGAATGGTTGCAGATAAGTTTGCAGATTTAGTTTATAACGGATTATGGTTCACTCCACTTCGTGAAGCATTATCAGAGTTTGTTGATAAGACTCAAGAAACTGTAACTGGTGATGTTAAGGTTAAATTATATAAGGGTAATATTACTCCAGCATCAATCACTTCACCATATTCTTTATGGAATGAAGAAATTGCTTCATTCGGTGATGATGAGGGTGCATATGACCAAAATGATTCTAAGGGCTTCATTAACCTATTTGGTTTACCAGTTAAGGTTAAGGCTTTATTAGATGCAAAATTAAAAAAGTAAGAGGTAATTAGTATGGCAAAGATGTGGGCAGGTAGATTTAGTAAGGAATTAAATAAGGAAGTTAATGACTTTAATTCATCAATTTCATTTGATGGTGTAATGTATGAAAGTGATATTATTGGGTCTATTGCTCACGCTACCATGCTAGGCAAGCAAGGTATTATTAGTGAGGAAGATTCAAAGCTTATTTGTAAAACATTAGCTGAAATATTAGATGATATTAAATCAGGTAAGCTTGAATTCGATTATGAGGCTGAGGATATCCATATGTTTATTGAGGCTGAACTTACTAATAGAATTGGTGAAGTAGGTAAGAGATTACATACATCAAGAAGTAGAAATGATCAGGTTGCATTAGATGTTAGAATGCATCTAAGAAAAGAGGTTGATGAAGCATTAGGATTAATTATTAGCTTAATTGATACTATTGTTGATTTAGCTAAAAAGAATAAGGAAACTATAATGCCTGGTTATACTCATTTACAAAGAGCACAGCCAATAACTTTTGCAAATCATTTACTTGCATATGCATTTATGCTAAGAAGAGATTATGAAAGATTTATGGATGCCTTTGATAGAATGAATTATTCTCCACTTGGCTCTTGTGCCTTAGCAGGTACTACATACCCAATTGATAGAAATATGACTGCAGAGCAGTTAGGCTTTGATGGTCCAACTGAAAATAGCTTAGATGGTGTATCTGATAGAGATTTCTGCTGTGAGCTTGCAGCGGCTGCAAGCATCTGTATGATGCATTTATCTAGATTTTCAGAAGAAATTATTATGTGGTGTAGCTGGGAATTTAAGTTTATAGATTTAGATGATGCGTATTCAACAGGATCATCTATTATGCCACAAAAGAAGAATCCTGATATTTGTGAGCTAGTAAGAGGTAAAACTGGTAGAGTATATGGTGATTTAATGACTCTACTTACAATGCTTAAGGGCTTACCTTTAGCTTATAATAAGGATATGCAGGAGGATAAGGAAGCAATCTTTGATGCGTTTAATACATTAAAGCAATGTCTTTCTATCTTTACACCAATGCTTAAAACTATTAAGGTTAATAAGGATAATATGAGAAATGCTGCTGCAAAAGGATTTATTAACGCAACAGATTTAGCAGATTATTTAGTTAAATATGGAATGGCATTTAGAGACGCCTATAAGATTTCAGGAAGTATTGTAGGATACTGTATTGAAAATAATAAGGTTTTAGAAACTTTATCCTTAGATGAATATAAGAAATATAGTGATTTATTTAAGGAGGATGTATACGAGGCTATTAATTTAGAAAAGTGTACATTTAAGAGAAATTCATTTGGAGCATCTGCAGTTGAATCTGTAGATAAGCAAATCGAGGCTTTAGATGATTTTTTAGCATTAACTACTGAAGAATAAGAGGTAAGACTTATGAAGTATAAGGTTTTTATTGATGGCAAGGAAGGGACAACTGGATTAAGAATTTATGAGAGATTTCAAAATCGTGATGATATTGAAATTATAAATATTAGTGAAGAGCTACGTAAGGATCCAGCTGAACGTAAAAAATGTATAAATCAATCAGATATTACATTTTTATGCTTGCCAGATCAAGCAGCAATAGAGGCTGTATCATTCTTAGAAAATGAACATACAAAGATTATAGATGCATCTACTGCTCATAGAACCTTATCTACATGGGCTTATGGTTTTCCTGAATTAGGTGAGGATTTCTTAAAGAAAATCCAAACTAATCAGCTAGTAGCTGTACCAGGCTGCTATGCATCAGGGTTTATGAGTATTGCATATCCTCTTAAGAAACTAGGAATTGTTAATAGTGATGCATTATTAACTTGTAATGCTATTAGTGGATATAGTGGTGCTGGTAAAAAGGCAATTGCTCAATATGAGGATGATAATAGAGATTCAAAATATGATGCGCCTAGATTATATGCTTTACCTCAAATGCATAAGCATTTAAAGGAAATGAAGCTTATTCCAGGCTTTCTAAATGAACCTTTATTTAATCCATATGTATGTGATTTCTATGAGGGAATGCTTGTTACAATTCCTTTACATAAGGCACAATTAGCTTGTGATATTACTGTTAAGGAAATCCATGAGAAGCTTTCTAAATATTATGAAAATCAAGATTTTGTAAAGGTAATGCCACTTAAGGATTTAGGTACTGAGGATGGCTTCTTATCAGCTAATCATTTAGCAGGTAAGGATTATTTAGAGATTTATGTTTGTGGAAATGATAATAGAATTTGTATAACTGCGTGCTTAGATAACCTTGGAAAGGGTGCTTCAGGTGCAGCTATCGAATGTATGAATATAATGCTAGGCTTAGATCCTAAAACAGGATTAAACCTATAAGGAGTGATATTTATGAAGATTATTAATAAGGGTGTGTGTGCACCACTTGGTTTTAAGGCAAATGGTATTCACGCAGGAATTAGACATAATAAGGAAAAGATTGATTTAGCATTAATTGTTTCTGATGTTAAGGCTTCAGCTGCAGCTGTATATACATCAAATCTAGTTAAGGGTGCACCTGTTTATGTAACTCAAGAGAATATTAAGGATGGATATGCTAAGGCTATGATTTGTAATAGTGGTAATGCTAATACATGTAATGCTGATGGTGTTGATATTGCTAATCAAACTTGTGAAATATTAGCTAAAGAAATTAATATTGATTCTAAGGATGTTATTATTGCATCTACTGGTGTAATTGGTCTACCTTTATCTATTGAGCCATTTAAGAACAATATGGGTAAGATTGTAGCCGGCTTAGGTGATACTGAGGCTCATGCTGATTTAGCATATCAAGGTATCATGACTACTGATACTAAGAAAAAGGAAGTGGCAGTAGAATTTGAGCTTGGTGGTAAGCTATGTAAGATTGGTGCAATGACTAAGGGTAGCGGTATGATTCACCCTCAAATGGCTACTATGCTTTGCTTTATTACAACAGATGCTAATATTACTCCAGCTATGCTTGATAAGGCATTAAAGTCTACAGTCGATGATACATTTAATATGGTATCTGTGGATGGTGATACTTCTACAAATGATATGGTAAGTATTATGGCTAATGGTTTAGCAGGTAATACTTTAATTGATAGTGAAAATGATGATTATAAGGCATTTGTTGATGCTTTATATTATGTAAATACAATTTTAGCTAAAAAAATGGCTAAGGATGGAGAAGGAGCTACTAAGCTAATTATCTGCCATGTAGAAAATGCTAAGACTAAAAATGATGCTAAGCTTGTAGCTAAATCTGTAATTTGCTCTAGCTTATTAAAATCTGCAATGTTTGGTGCTGATGCAAACTGGGGTAGAGTATTATGTGCAATTGGCTATTCTAAGGCAGATGTTGATGTTTTAAAGGTTGATGTAGCATTTAAATCTACTAAGGGTATTATACCTGTATGTAAGACTGGATCAGGTATTCCATTTAGTGAGGAATTAGCAAAGAAAATCCTAACACAGGATGAAATTACAATTGAAATTAATCTTAATGATGGAAAGGGAGAAGCTTTCGCATATGGCTGTGACTTAACTTACGATTATGTTAAGATAAACGGCGATTATAGAAGCTAGGTGATGATATGGTTTCATTAGATGAAAGAGCTGAAATATTAAGTGAAGCTTTACCTTATATCTTGAAGTATAAGGATAAAATAATTGTTATAAAATATGGTGGAAATGCTATGATCGACGAGCATTTAAAATCATTAGTAATGGAAGATGTTGTAATGCTTACATCTTTAGGTATGAAGGTAGTATTAGTTCATGGTGGTGGACCAGAAATATCTTCAATGCTTACAAAGATTGGTAAGGAATCTAAGTTTGTTAATGGCTTAAGAGTTACTGATGAGGAAACTGTTGATGTTGTAACTATGACTTTAGCTGGTAAGGTAAATAAGTATTTAGTTAAGGAATTAAATAAGGCTGGTGGACGAGCTATTGGTTTATCTGGATTAGATGCTGGTATGCTTACTGCTAAGCAGGTTAAGCCTGAATTAGGCTTCGTAGGAAGTGTAACTGAGGTTGATACTGAAATTATTTTAGATGCATTAAACATGGGATATATTCCAGTTATTTCAACAGTAGCTGGTGATGCTGATGGAAATGTATATAATATAAATGCAGATACTGCAGCTGCAAAGATTGCAGGTGCATTAAAGGCTGATAAGCTTATTAATATGACTGATATTAAGGGTGTATTAGCTGATAAGAATGATCCAAGCACATTAATTAAAACTATTAATGTTGCTGAAATTAAGCAGCTTGAAAAGCAAGGAATTATTGATGGTGGTATGATTCCTAAGCTTGAATGCTGTGTTGAGGCAATTCGTAGAGAGGTAGCACAGGTTGTTATTATTGATGGTAGAGTGCCTCATTCAATCCTTATCGAGGTTTTAACTGATGAGGGTGTTGGAACAATGTTTATTAAATAGTAGGTGATTTATATGTTTGATGTATTTAAGGACGATAATGAAAATATTTTAAATACATATAAAAGATTTAATGTTGCATTAGTATCTGGTAAGGGTTCAATCCTAAAGGATATTAATGGTAAGGAATATATTGATTTTAATAGTGGAATTGGAACTAATTCATTTGGATTATGTGATGATGAATGGGTTAAGGCTGTAGTAGAGCAAGCATCAACATTACAGCATACATCTAATCTTTATTATTCAATTCCTCAGGTAAAGGTTGCAAAGCTTTTATGTGAAAAAACTGGAATGAAGAAGGTTTTCTTTTCAAACAGTGGAGCTGAATCTAATGAAGGAGCTATTAAGGCTGCAAGAAAATATTCATTTGATAAATATGGTGAAGGAAGAAATGAAATTATTACACTAGAAAATTCCTTCCATGGTAGAACAATGGCTACACTTTCTGCAACAGGTCAGGATGTGTTCCATCAATATTTCTTCCCATTTGTAGATGGATTTAAATATGCACCTGCAAATGATATTGAAGCATTAAAGAATTTAATTACTGATAAGACTTGCGCAATTATGATTGAAACTGTTCAGGGTGAGGGCGGCGTTAATGCTCTTGATGCTGAATACATTAAATTCATTGATAATATATGTAAAGAAAAGGATATCGTATTTATTGTTGATGAGGTTCAAACTGGTAATGGTAGATGCGGTTATTTATATAGCTATATGGAATATGATGTACATCCAAATATTGTAACTACAGCTAAGGGTATAGCTGGTGGCCTACCTATGGGTGCAGTTTTATTTGATGAGAAGCTTGAGAATACACTTGTCTATGGTCAGCATGGTACTACATATGGTGGAAACCTTGTATGTGCAAGTGCTGCATATAGTGTATTATCAAGAATTGATGATGAATTCCTTAATCATGTTAAGGAATGTAGAAAAATTATAGATGAGGAATTAGGCTCTGCTAAAAATGTGGTTAGTATTTCTGGTAAGGGCTTAATGGTTGGAATTGAAATTGCCCCTCATTTAAAGGCAGCAGATGTAGTAGCTAAATGTATCGAAGGAGGAGTTATTCCTCTTACAGCAAAGGCTAAGGTTCGCCTTTTACCTCCTTTAAATATCTCTTTTGAGGATTTAAAGAAGGGCCTTAATATCCTAAAGAAAGCATTGGAGGATTAATTATGAAGCATTTATTAACTTTAGAACAATTATCTCAAGAGGAAATTATAGATATTTTAAATCTTGCAGATCAATTAAAGTGGCAAAGAAAAAATGGTATTGAGCATCATTTATTAAAGGGGAAATCATTAGGTATGATATTCCAAAAATCTTCAACTCGTACAAGAGTATCATTTGAGGTTGGTATGTATGAATTAGGTGGTCAAGCCTTATTCTTATCTAACCGTGACTTACAAATTGGTCGTGGTGAGCCAGTTCAAGATACTGCAAGAGTATTATCTCGTTATTTAGATGGTATTATGATTCGTACATTTGAACAAAAAGAGGTAGAGGATTTAGCTAAATATGGTTCAGTACCTGTAATTAATGCGTTAACTGACTATGCACATCCATGCCAAGTGTTAGCTGATTTACAAACTATTCGTGAATTTAAGGGAGCTTTTGAGGGCTTAAAGGCTGTTTATATTGGTGATGGTAACAATATGGCTAACTCTATTATTGTAGGCTGCTTAAAGGTTGGTATGAAGGTTGCGGTAGCTACACCTAAGGGCTATGAGCCAGATCAACGAGTTTTAGAATTTACTAAGCAATATCCTGGTATGTTTACTTTAACTACTGACGTTTTAGAGGCATCTAAGGATGGCGATGTATTCTTCACTGATGTTTGGGCATCAATGGGGCAAGAAAGTGAAGCTATGGAGCGTAAGAAGATTTTCACTGGCTACCAAATTAATTCGAATGTAATGAATGTAGCTAATAAGGGTGCAATGGTTTTACACTGCTTACCAGCACATAGAGAGGAAGAAATTACAGCTGAGGTATTTGAAGCTCATGCTGATGAGATTTTTGAAGAGGCAGAAAATAGATTACATGCACAAAAGGCTGTATTAGTTAAGCTAATGGGCGATAATTAATAAATAGGCAAGACTTGAGTCTTGCCTTTATTCTACTTTTTGTAGTGCATTATTATATAATAATATGATATAATAGTTGAGAAAAATAATTAAATTACATTTAATTAAAGGAGAGATAACTGTGGCTATAATGTATAAGGAAAATAAATTTTCAATTCATACAACTCACTGTGATTTTAAGTCATATTTGAGACCATGTGCAGCTTTAGATTTTTTTCAGGACATGGCATCATCACACGCTGAGCTTATTGGTGTTGGATATGATAATATAATGTCAAAGGGCTATTTCTGGGTAGTTTTATATGAACAAATGGAGGTAGTATCTAGATTACCACTTGTACATGAGGATATCATAGTTAAAACATGGCCTAAGGCTAGATATAAGCTTGAATTTGAACGTGAATATGAAATGTGTGACCTTGATGGTAATGTTTTAGTTAAAGGAGTTTCTAACTGGGTGTTATTAGATGCTAAAACTAGAATGATTTCAAAGGCTACTGATGTAGAGTTTGATGGAGAATATTTTGATAAGGCTAATTATTTAGAAAAACAAAAAAGAAAATTAAATTTAAATTTAGATAATTATGATGTAGAATATAAACATAAGGTATCTTTAAGCGATTTAGATTGTAATATGCATATGAATAATGCTAAATATGCAGATATTATATTTAATATGCAAAAGCCTGAGGGCTATAAGCTTTGGAAAAAGCTTGAAATAGCCTTTATTAAGGAAGCAAGATTAAATGAGGAAATTACAGTTAGACATCAAATTATTGATGGTAATGATTGTTATAAGGGATATATAAATAATGATCCTTGTTTTGAGGCAATATTATATTTGGAGGACTAAATATGAAGGATTTATTAAATTTTATTAAGGCTTCACCAACTGCATTTCATGCAGCATATAATGCTGAATGTGAGCTTGAAAAGAATGGTTTTATAAAGCTTAGTGAAAATAGTAAATGGGATTTGAAAAAAGGTGGCAAGTATTATTTTACTAGAAATAGCTCTAGTGTAATGGCTTTTGTAATTCCACAAGAATTTGATTCTTTGTCATATAATATAACTGCTGCACATTTAGATTCACCAACATTTAAGCTAAAACCAAATTTCACAATTGATACAGGTAAATATATTAAGCTTAATACAGAGGTATATGGTGGACCTATTTTAAATACTTGGATGGATAGGCCACTTAATATTGCTGGTAGAGTAATAGTAAAGGATAATGGTTTAAAGACTAAGCTTATTTCATTTGATAAGGCAATGGCTATAATTCCTAATTGCTCTATACATTATTATCATGAGCTTAATAAGGGTGTTGCTTTAAATCCTCAAATTGATTTAGCTCCAATATTCTGCGATAATTCTATTGGTAAGGTTGATTTAAATGATTTAATTGCAAAAAGGCTTAACGTTAAAAAGGATGACATTGTATCATCTGATTTATATTTAGCATTATTAGATAGAGGAACTTTAGCAGGAGCTAATGATGAGTTTTTATTAGCACCTCAAATAGATAATTTAGAATGCTCGTATGCTGCATTAAAGGCATTATTAAATTCTCAAAATTCAAAATCTGTAAATGTATTAGCCTTGTTTGATAATGAAGAAACAGGCTCTCGTACACGTCAAGGTGCTCAGTCTATGATGCTAGCTGATATGCTAGAAAGAATCAGCTTTGCGTTAGGAAAGAATGTTGAAGAGCATAAGATGGCTTTAGCAAATTCCTTTATCGTTTCAGCTGATAACGCTCAAGGATTCCACCCTAACTATCCACAAAAATATGACGTTACTAATAGCGTATATTTAAATAATGGTATTGTTATTAAAACTGCTGCACGCGGCTCTTATACAACTGATGCAGTTTCTCTTGCATATTTTAAAACTGTTTGTGATGCTGCTAATGCAAAGGTACAATTAAATGCGAATAGAAGTGACGTTCCTGGTGGGTCTACATTAGGTGCTATATCACTTTCTAATGTGTCTATCCATTCGGTTGATATTGGCTTGCCACAGGTTGCTATGCATTCTGCTTATGAAACTGCTGGAGCACTTGACTATGCTGAAATGGTTAAGGCTTTGTCAAAATTTTATGAAATGCATTTAGAAATTAATAAAGATGGAGAATTATCGTTTTAATTCGACATTATTCGCTTTTAACTTATGATAAATACTTTTAGGGAGGTAAGATTATGAGCTATGTAGATAAAAAGGTTGCACTTCAATATTTAGCAAATAGTGAAAAGCTTTTTGATAAAATTAGACTAAGCTTTTTGAATAGCTATAAGAATGCAGTTGAAGAAATTAATGAAATGATTAGCCAGGATAATAGAGAGGACTTGTATAGATACATCCATTCTATTAAGGGTATTTCACTTAATTTAGGCTCTATGATATTATATGAGGATTCATGTAATGTATTAGAAAAAATAAAAAAGGAAGATACAAGTCTTCCTTCGTTAGAACAATTTATATATACACTTCGTAGTGTTTATGATGAATTAGAAAGATTATAGTTTTTGATATACAAGAAGTATTCTTTCATCTTCATCTTCTAAATCATCGTTAAAATCACCACTGATTTTAACGAGTTTGAATTTCCTATGTTGTAATTGTCTTATTTCGTAGTAATATTCGTAATAATTTTCAATAAAGGCATCATCACCCTCTATTATCTTTATGGTATGCTTTAATGAGGTTGGTGATGTCTTTTTAGTTTTCCAATCGAGCTTAAAGGTAACATAGTCCTCTACTATATCGTTATTTTCGTATTCATTAAGTAATTCTTTAGAAAAAATATCAATTATAAAATAACCATTATCCTTAAGATGAGCAGAAGCACAATCAAACATTTTATATACCTCCTTGATATCCTTTAGAAAATTAACTGAATCAAAGAAGCAGGTAATCATGTTGAATTTTTTATTTAGATTAAAATTAGTCATATCTGCATGATGTAAAGGAAAGTTGAGATGGTTAACCTTCATTTTCTCACGGCCAATTTCTAGTATTGTCTCTGATAAATCTAATCCTTCAGCATCAAAACCCTTAAGCTTTAGCATTGTACATAAGGTCCCGGTTCCACATGCCAAATCAAGGACATTATCTCCTGGCTTTAAAAATTCCTCTATGAATTCAAGCCATAAATCATAATTTAATTGTGACATTACCTCATCGTAGTAGTAACCGAATTTTTTATAGGCATTCATTATTTCTTCACCTTCAATTCATTAATGTAATCCTTATCTGGATCAATATAAATTGTCTTTTGATGCGTATAAGTTACAAAGCAATTTCTTTTACCTGGTATTTTTTTAATATTTCTAATCTTAGTATAATCCACCGCAACAGAAGAGGATTCACTCATAGTTGAGTAATATGCAGCCAAATTAGCAGCAGTTCTAATTTCCTCCTCAGTAAGCTCACCCTCGTTATGTATCACAACATGGCTACCTGCACCATCCTTAATATGGAACCACATCTCATTTCCTTTCGCAAGCTTGTGTGTTAGATATTCATTTTGAATGTTATTTTTACCAACAGAAATTAAAGTGCCATTATCTAAAGAGTAGGTTAATAGCTTAGGCTTTTGTTTTTTTCTAGGCTTATTATCCTTTTTAAAAATATATTTTCCTTCAATAAGCTCCTCTTGGATTTCCATTGCCTCATTTATATTTGCAGCCTCTAGCTGATATTTCAAAACATCAAAATACTCAATCTCATTTTCAGCAATTTTTATTTGCTCATCTATGTGTAGAAGAGATGTTTTGCTTTTTTGATATTTTTTGAAATATCTATTTGAATTTTCAATGATGCTATATTTTATATCTAATGGAACAATAATATTTTCATTATCATAATAATTAAATACCTTTATTTCCTTTTTCTTTTCCTTAAGGTTAGGAGCGCTTAATAATAATTCTCCATAAATACGGTATTCATCCAGTCTATTAGCATCTTCCTTATCCTGATGTAGCTTTTCTATTTTCTTTTTGTTTTTGTTTATTTGTCTATTGATGAATGTTAATAAATCATTTGTCTTAAGCTTTACCTTTGCTTGAATATCTGCCTTGTAATAAAATTCATCTAAAAGCTCTGATAGTGTGTTATAGGAATCAATTACTTCATTATTAAAAGGATGGTAGTAGAAGTCTAGCTTACCCTTAAAATTTATGAATGTACATGGCTTATTATCAATATGTAAATATTCATAAAATGCTTTTGAATGCATTTCTACATTGAATATAGGATAGCTTAGGTTTAATGAAACACCATTGAATGCATTCATATATTCTTTTGGATTTGAAAGCCTTCTTTCCTCTGCAATATTAATAAGCTCATCACATGTATAATTTAAAGGGTTAAGCTTATTAGTCTCTGGGAATTCATATATAGCATTAGGTAAAATAGTTCTATTATATTCACCGACACCATCATGCTTAATTGCCTCAATTATCTTAAAATCTTGATCGGCCAATATCATATTTGAATATCTACCCATAACCTCACATATTAAATATTTTCTTTTAAAGTCTTGCATTTCATTATATCCAGTTAATGTGAAGTAGACAATTCTATCACTATGGTATATATTTATATCTTCAACAAAATATCCTTCTATATGCTTTCTTAAAAACATAGTGAAGCTTTTAGGGTTTGCTGGAGCATTATATTCTTTATTTGTTAGGTGAATTCTAGAAAAGTCGGATGAGAAGGACATCATCAGATTGTAGTTTTGACGATTAGCCCTAATAGTTAAAATAAAATCAGTATCACCTGATTCTATTACCTTGGAAATTCTTCCTGTTTTTAGTATATTAAATTCCTTAATTAATCGACTTAAGAATATACCATCGAAGCTCATCTTGATCACCTACTTTTAGTAGTATATCATTTATTTTTAAAAAATGCTATTATATAGGTTCCATTTTATGTTAAAATATATAAAAGGAGTTGGAAAGATATGGCTTTTTGGAGTAAGAAGAGTATTAGAGAATCTATTATTGAATATTTAGAGGAGCAGAAAGTTTCTTATAAAGAAGAATTTGGCTGCATAACTTTTGAATTATATTTTAAAAGAGATGAATTTTCTATATTCCCTTATATAAAGATTAATGAAATGAATGAGGAGCTTTCATTTGTTGTAAACCTTAAGGAAGTAGATAATTACAAGGATTGTTCAAAGCTAAATAAATTTAATGCCTTATCTAAATTTGTAGCAGCTAAGGCTAAGGATAATTTATTGTTCTTAGAGTATAATTGCTTCACAAATCCGACTGTAGCTCCTCAATTGATTGATAAGATAGTTGAAAGCCTATATGGCCTTCAATCTGAAATCGATAAGTTATAATGGGAAAGATATAAAGAAGAGGTGTTATAGGTGAAATTAAATGACCGTGGATTATTGGTTGTTATTTCGGGACCATCAGGTGTAGGTAAAGGAACTGTTCGTAAGGCCTTGTTTGATATGAAGGGGCATAACCTTACATACAGTGTATCGATGACAACTAGACAAATGCGTGAGGGTGAAAGAGATGGAGTAGATTATTACTTTGTTTCTAAGGAGGACTTTCAGCAAAAAATTAAAGATGGAAAATTGTTGGAGTATGCTGAGTTTGTTGGAAATTATTATGGTACCCCACTTGATAAGGTTAATGAACAGCTTGATAATGGTAATGAAGTTGTATTAGAAATAGAGGTTGAGGGTGCTCAACAGGTTAAGCAAAAAATGCCTGATTGTGTTATGATTTTTATTGTTCCACCTGGAAAGGAAGCTCTATATGAAAGATTAAAGTCTAGAGGTACCGAGTCAGAGGAAGTAATTCAAAAGAGAATTAATAAGGCTAATCGTGAATTTAAGAAAGCACATCTATACGATTACATTGTAGTAAATGATGAGGTTTCTAATGCTGCAGATAGAATAATGGCTATTATTCGTGCAGAGCACGCTAAGACTGAAAGATCAATTCATAAGTATATGGAATTGATTGGTGAAAATGAAGATTAGTCTAGAAATAAAAACTTTTGTGTGATATAATTGGCTATGTTGGAGGAATGAAAGATATGTCAAGAAAGAATTATGATGGTATGCGTCATCCATCTGTGGATTTGTTATTAGAGAAAATTGATTCAAAATATAAGTTAGCTTATGCAGCTGCAAAGCGTGCAAAGATTATTGAAGAGGAAGAATGGACTTCAGCTGAAGACGGCGTTTGTGTTAAGCCTGTTGGTCAAGCTTTAGAAGAAATTCTACTTGAAAAAACAAAGATGACTTTTAAGTAAGATTTTAGTGGTTAATAATTTAACCACTTTTATTTTTGTGCTATAATTTTATTAAAAGGAGGTGAAGCCATGATAATAGAAGAAAAGCTTAAGCTATTGCCTGACCTGCCAGGGTGCTATCAAATGAAGGATAAGAACGGCGTTATTATTTATGTTGGTAAGGCTAAAAATCTTAAGAATAGAGTTAGAAGCTATTTTCATGGAGCGCATAATGCTAAGACTACAAAGCTTGTAAGCGAAATTGTAGATTTTGATTATGTAATTACCTCTAGTGAGCTTGAGGCTTTTGTGCTTGAAATTAATATGATTAAGGAATATGATCCTAAATATAATATTATGCTTACAGATGACAAAACATATCCTTATATTGCGATTACAAATGAAGCACATCCTAGACTGATTGTTACGAGAAATAAAAGGAAAAAGGGAGAGGCTAGATATTTTGGGCCTTATCCTAATGTAAAGGCAGCAAGAAGCACAGTAGATTTATTGAATAGAATTTATCCCTTAAGAAAATGCTATACCATTCCAAATAAGGAATGCTTGTATTATCATATAAAGCAATGCTTAGGTCCTTGTATAAATAAGGAGGCTATAGATTATTCTATATATAAAAATAAAATAGCAAGCTTTTTAAATGGCGATGCTAAAGAGGTTATTGAAAAAATAAGGTTAGATATGGAGAAGGCCTCTGAAAATTTAGAATTTGAAAAGGCAATTGAATATCGAGATTTAATATCATCAATAGAAAATACTATTGCTAAGCAAAAGATTTCTATTAATGATTTAACTAGTAGAGATTATATAGGCGTATATGTAGATAATGATGAGATATCTATAAATATTATAATTACACGTTTAGGAAATATAGTTCAAAATCATCAAACTATTATTGATGTATATGATTCAGTAGATGACGAGGTTTTTAATTATTTATATCAATTTTATGAGTTAAACACAAAGCCTAAGGAATTTGTTATTGATGGTGTTGAAAACAAAGATTTAATCTCTGAGCTTTTAGCAATCAGCTCTATTGAAGCAAAGATAGGGAAAAAGAAGGAAATACTTGATATGGCTATTTCTAATGCAAAATTTAATTTAGAAAATAAGCGTAATATCTATAAGAATCAGGTTTTAAAGAAGCTAGATACTATTGATCAATTAGGAGAGCTTTTAGGAATATCTACACCGAGAAGAATAGAAGCATTTGATAATTCGAATTTATTTGGTGAATATCCTGTTTCTGCAATGGTATGCTATATAAATGGTAAGCCTGCACCAAAGGAATTTAGAAAGTACCATGTTAAAACTGTAGAGGGTGCAAATGATTATGAAACCATGAAGGAGGTTATCTATAGAAGATATCTAAGGCTTATTATGGAGGATGCTTTGTTACCTGATTTAATTGTCATGGATGGTGGAGCTATACAGGTTCATGCTGCTTTAGATGTTTTAGCAGCTCTTAATTTAGAAATACCAGTTATGGGTATTCAAAAGAATGAGCATCACAAGGCTTCTATTATTTTCTATAACGAGAAGCATATTACAATAGAAAAAAATAATCCTATATATTTGTTGCTTGCAGACATCTCTCAGAAGGTTCATGATTTTGCAATAAGCTTTTTTAGAAGCACTAAGGCTAAGGGCTTCTTTGCATCATATTTAGATGGAATAGAAGGACTAGGGATTAAAAGAAGAGATACATTAATAAAGCATTTTGTTACAATTGATAATATTAAGCAAGCATCCATTGAAGAATTGATTAATGCGGGTATTCCTAGAAATGTTGCAGTAAAAATTTTTCAAAAATTTAATAAAGAAAATAACGAATAAATATTATAGTTTTATTTGTCAAAAACTGTATTTTAGTTTATAATTGTAATAAAAGGAAGTGGCGTTATGGATAAATCAATTAGAGATATTATTGCTGCTAATATAAGTGGTTTGAGAAAAGCATCAAAAATGACTCAAGCAGATTTAGCTGATAGATTGTTCTATACGGATAAAGCAGTTTCCAAATGGGAAAGAGGAGAATCATTACCTGATGCTGAAATGCTATATCAAATAGCACAAATTTTTAATGTTGAAATTCAATATCTTTTCCAAGAGCATAATTATGTTAATTTATCTGATGATGAAGAAAAACAAATTAGTAAAAGAAGAATTTTCTATAAGGTTGTTTATGTATTTTCAATTGTTATAATATCTTTTACAATGCTGTTATCAGTTTTATCGAGCTTTGCATATATGCTTGAGGTTAAAACGTTATATATAGCCTTATTCTTTGTTCCATTAATTCCAATTTCAATGCTTATTGTAAATCTAATAGCAGGTAGAAAAAGGTTTAATAAAACATTAATCTCTCTTGCAATATGGACATTAGGTGAAGCGTTCTATGTATATTTTTACAAGTTTCATGTTATTTACATATTTGCTATCTGTATCGTAATTCAAATTGGTATTATTTTATGGCCGAGATTTAATAGCTATATAGATAGACCAAAAAAGAAAAAAAATAAAAAAGAAGATAAAGAATAGACTTAGTGTAAAAGCTAAGTCTTTTTATTTGTAAATGTTTTCAAAAAAAATGAAATAAAAAAAGTATACCATCAAATAAGTTTGTGGTATACTATTACACGTACAGGGAGGTACGGATTATATGATTAAAATTGGTATTTGTGGATATGGAAATTTAGCAAAGGGTGTTGAAAGCGCAGTAATGCATAACGAGGATATGGAGCTTGTAGCAGTCTTCACAAGAAGAAATCCAAGTGATGTTAAGATTGCAACAAAAAATGCTGCAGTTTATAGTATGGATGATATTGCTAAATTCAAGGATAAAATAGATGTTATGGTTTTATGTGGTGGGTCTGCAACAGATTTACCTGCTCAAACTCCTGAGCTTGCAAAGATGTTTAATGTTGTAGATTCATTTGATACACATGCAAAAATTTATGAGCATTTCCAAAATGTAGAAGAGGCTGCAAGAAATGCTAGAAAAATTGCGATTATTTCAACAGGGTGGGATCCAGGTATGTTTTCTTTAAATAGATTAATTATGGAATCAATCCTACCAATGGGTAATGATTATACATTTTGGGGCAAGGGCGTAAGTCAAGGACATAGTGATGCAATTAGAAGAATTGAGGGTGTAGTTGATGCGCGTCAATACACAGTTCCTGTAGAGGAAGCATTAAGAAGTGTTAGAAATGCAGAAAACCCAGAATTAACTACTAGACAAAAGCATACAAGAGAATGCTATGTTGTAGTTGAGGATCCTTCTATGAATGAAAGAGTAGAAAAGGAAATAAAGGAAATGCCTAATTACTTTGCAGATTATGATACAACAGTAAACTTTATTTCTTTAGATGAATTAAAGAAGAATCATAACGCAATTCCACATGGAGGATTTGTAATTAGAACTGGTAAGACTGGTGTTAATTTAGATACTAACCATGTTATTGAATATAGCTTAAAGCTAGAATCTAATCCAGAATTTACTGGTAGTGTTCTTACAGCATATGCTAGAGCTGCTTATAATTTAAATAAGCGTCATGAATGTGGCTGTAGAACAGTTTTTGATATTGCTCCTAGAGATTTATCAAATAAGACATATGAGGATTTATTAAAGCACAAATTATAATAATTAAGCCAAGAAAATTCTTGGCTTTTTTGTGGCATATATTAATATATTTCATATTATAATAATGAAAAGTATTGGAGGTTCACAATAAATGGATCAGCATTTTTTGACGCCCAGAGAATATGAAATATTTATATTGCTTATAAAAAATGAAGGTACAAAGGAAATTGCTAATAAATTATCTATTAGCGAAAAAACTGTTAGAAATCATATATCAAATGTTATTGGTAAGCTTGGAGTTACATCAAGAACTCAAGCAATTATAACTTTAATGAAAAATGGCATTATTAATGTATAAAATGCCATTTTTATTTTTAGACTATATGTAGACTTTAAAACTAATCCTATAAATATAGCTTTCAAATTTAGTAAGACTTACAACTGTAGGTCTTTTTTTGATGTTAAAAAGATGCTATAATTTATATAATTAAATATTCATTAAATTTAAGGAGTTGAGTGTGATGTTATTTGTTGCTAGACATGGACAAACTATTTGGAATAAAGAAAATAAAGTTTGTGGTATAACCGATGTAGAATTAACAGAATTTGGTAAACTGTTTCAACGAGGTAAGTTGCATGGATTTAGAGAAACTGTATTATGAAATAAAGAACTACATAGAGATAGTAGACTTCTCGAAACTCTGGCGAGGTTTTGAACCTTTGAAATTTGCGTTGTACACAGACAGCGAATGTTTTTTTGATGGAACATATATTGATAAAACTGATGTTTTCCTTGGCAATACATCCATTTTGTATAATGGGGAATGGGTCGCCATCTGGAATGTACAAGAACAAATCAGTCCTATTGTATTGACTTCAAAAATTATCCACGAAATGTTTCATGGATTTCAGATGATGAATCATGATAGTCGATTTCCCGATGAACTGGATGCATTGTACAATTATAAACACGAAGAAGGCAATCTTAGCCTAAAGCTGATGGAAAACCAATTGCTCTATCATTTATCAACACGATTTGATAAAGATATGTTTAGAGAATTCTTGAAAATTAGAAAATATCGTTTTGACTCTTTCCGTTATGCCTATCATTATGAATCCAGCATAGAACAAATTGAGGGAACTGCCAACTTTGTAGAGCTTCACTGCTTAAAGCAACTATCTGCCGAGTTGTTCGAAAAGGCGCTTTCGGCAGTGAGAGAAAGAATCATCAAACCAAATAACTTGCTCCCTATCAGGGTAATTTGCTATGACATCGGCGCATTGTTGCTGCATGTTATGACAGAGAACAATATTGCATTCGAAGATGGCTTTTCATCTGTTACATTTGCGGAAGCAATCCTAAATGATGTTGTCGGGAAAAAGTATGTTCCAGAGCGCAATATGAAATGCTTGTTGGACAGTTACAATGCAAAGGCAAGCGAAGTCATTCGGAAAGCAAAAGAGAAAAATACAATTATTGCTGACACGCCATGTGACCTTTTGGGGGTAAATGTATACGATGCAATCTTCTGTGAAAATCACATCATAAGCAGATATTTTGTCATGTTCGGTTCTGGCGATAATCAGCAAATTGAATATGGTGATTTTGTCATCGAAACAAACGCATATAAGAAAGCAACCAAAATCTATAGAATATAATCAATTCGCTAAATTCCTATTTGTAGAGTAGATGGCTGAAAACTTCAACATAATACTATATTTATTAAAACAAATTAAAAAATGGACATGTTTAAGGCTGAAAACCAAAAGTGTCCATTTTTTATACGAAATAAACATATCAAATGTTATTGGTAAGCTTGGAGTTACATCAAGAACACAAGCAATTATAACTTTAATGAAAAATGGCATTATTAATGTATAAAATGCCATTTTTATTTTTAGACTATATGTAGACTTTAAAACTAATCCTATAAATATAGCTTTCAAATTTAGTAAGACTTACAACTGTAGATCTTTTTTTAATGTTGAAAAGATGCTATAATTTATAAATATAACTATTCATTAAATTAGAATTTGGAGGGATGATTATGAAGTTTGTTTTTCCTAGTTTACGTTATAAAGAAAAAGCAATACAGTTTATTAATGAATTTTATGAATATGGTTCTGAAATCAATGGAAGTGGTAGTTTAGATAGATATCTAAAGGAATCTACTTATGAAGAATGGTTAGAGAAGATTCTTGCTGCTATTGATATTGCTAATATTGTACAACCAAAAGTTCCAGCTTTAACTTATTTTTATATTCGAGAAGAAGATGATAGAATAATTGGAATGATAAATATTAGATTATCATCAAATGATTTTATAAAAGGAGAAGCTGGTCATATTGGATATTGTATAAGACCGACCGAAAGGCGTAAGCATTATGCGACAAATATGTTAAATAAGGGATTAAAGGTTTTAGATGTACTTGGCTTCAAAGAAGTTGTATTAACATGTGACAAATCCAATATTGCATCTGCAACTGTTATTAAAAATTGTAACGGAGAATTAGTTTCAGAGTTTTATGGCGAAAGCTTTAAGGAAGATATTCAAAAATATATAATTAGAAGATAGATAAAATAGAATTTATAGATTAGTAATAAAACACAAATAATTTCAGGGAACAACAAAACTCTCAACAAAAATAAATGTTCCCTAAAAATTATCATTGAATTTAGGGAACAAAATGGTATAATAAAGGTACAAAAGTTCCCTAAAAAGAAAGGTGATACAATGGAAAATAAATTCAATGAAATACAACTTCTATTAAGAAATAAAGCTGAACTACAAGCTCGTCTAAATTTAATTCCATATGAAGGAACTGTAGAAATTAAAGAAATTGACGATAAAAAATATTTGTATGTCAGAAAAAGAATTGCTAATAAAGTTAAATCTATTTATGTTGGTGTATATTCTGAAGAATTATATACAGTATTATTAAGACAAGTAAAAGATGCTAAAGATATAAAAAAGAAAATAAGAGAAATAGAAAAAAAACTAGCTAAATTAAATTATAATCAAGAAGAACTTTCGAATGAAGTTGTTTTGAACTTAGATTTTGCTAGAGCTAACATGAAATCTTTGATTTATGATCAAGCAATTTTAGAAGGAATATCAACTACATTCCCTGATACTGAAGCGATAATTGACAATGGAAAAGTTAATAATATGAGTACTGAGGATGTTATGAAAATTATAAATTTAAAACATGCTTGGGAATTTATACTAGATAAAGATGTAGTATTATCTCCAACAAATTATTATGTAAGTCAATATATTGCAAAGTTGGTTAACGAAGGTTTCTTCTATGAGGGTGGAAGAATAAGACAAATCCCAGTGAATATTGGAGGTTCTACATATAAACCACCACTACCAATCGAAAATAGTGTTAGACAGAGAATTAGTGACATAATTAATTCATCTTTGGATGATATTGATAAAGCCATTGAATTAACATTGTTCGTTATGAAGACACAAGTGTTTATAGACGGAAACAAAAGAACTGCAATTATATTTGCAAACCACTATTTAATTTCTAAGGGAAAAGGATTGTTAGTTGTTCCATATGATTTAGTACCAGAATTTAAAAAGTTATTAATAGCTTATTATGAAGATTACGATACTAAATCAATTAAAGAATTTTTAAAAGATAAGTGTTGGCGCAAAACTAATGATGAAAAATGAAATTTTTGGCTATAATAAGGAGAATACAAAATGTTTAGATTAGAAAAAGAAGAATTTGTTAAATATATGGATATAACAAGACTTTTGGTTTCAATGGATGATAAACAATATGAAATTATTCCTGAACTAAAAATATATGGTATTGCAGATTCAAAAACTCCTAAAACAGAAGTTATTGTAACTGGTTATAGAATAAGAGAAGGTAAATGGGATTCTTAAAAAAAAACATTATATTTAAATGATGATGTTAATTTAGTACATCAAACACGTGACGATATTTTAAGGATCATTAATGCAGGTGAATTTATTGATGTTATTCAAATCAATGAGTATTTTTCATTAGAAGACTATTTAGATGCTAAAGAGTTTGAAAAAGCTTCTATGGAGTATATTTTAAATAAATATAATTATTGTAATAAGATGTCATTAGTAACATTGTTTCCGAACTATTGTAATTTAACAGAAACTGAAGCTAAATTAATATTAGATGAATTAAGTGAGAATAATTTAAAAAGTATTAAAAAATTATATGATATATATAATATCTCTGAAGATTTTAATTTGATAATCAAAAATATAAAGAACGAATGTAGTACTTTTAAAGAAAAGCATTTTAAAGAGTATAAAAAGGATTTTGAAAATAGTTTTATATGTGATCATGTTGGAGAAGATACTTTATATGATGAACCAAAATCTTTTTATTGGCATGCTTATCATACATTTGGATGTGAATTAGACAATATAAATTTTATAAATAAACATATAAGTAAATTCAAAAATAATAAAACATTAAAAATATTAGATAAATTTCCGAAGCTTAAAAACAATTATATTTCTCATAAAATTACATTTAATACTTATGTTACTGGAGGACCACTTCAAATAATATATTATTTCAATTTAAATGAAGAAACAAAAGAATATTTATTACAGTTTAAAGATGATTATTCCTTTAATAATGGATTAGAGGATTTAGCTTTATATAAAGATGATAATCTTTTATATGCTTCATGCACTCATGAAAAGTTTAGATATCATGGATTAAGTGAAGAAAATAAAAATAATAGATAAATTAGAAGTTAACGCTCGTTTCTAATACTACTACTAATGGTTTATTTCTCCCTACTACTAAACCATTGGTAGGTGTACTATGAAAGTTATATATATTATTATTAATGCGAAGGAGGTAGCCTATGGATCAATTAAAAATTGGTAAATTTATTGCTGAATGTAGAAAACAAAAACAACTAACACAACTACAATTGGCAGATAAATTAAGTATCACTGATAAAGCAATCTCTAAATGGGAAAGAGGTATAGCAATGCCCGATACTTCGATTATGCTTGAATTATGTGATATTCTTTGCATTAGTGTAAATGAATTATTAAATGGGGAGATGATAAACATGGAAAATAGTAATGAAAAAAATGAACAATTATTACTTGATATGGCAAAAGAATTAGAGACAAAGAATAAAACAATTTGGTCGTCTATGTGGGCAATTATGATTGTAAGTATGACTGCTTTAATTGCAGGTATATTTATTGCAGCATTTTTGATACCAGAAGGAATTTGGCAACTTGTAACAATACTTGGAATATGTATTGTGTTTTTAATACCATGTTTTTATGCATTAAAACTTGAAGTAAGTGTTGGTGCTTATAAATGCAAAAATTGTGGTCATGAAATTGTACCTACATATAAAGAAGTATTGATGGCGAAACATAGAGGATTTACTCGTCACTTAATGTGTCCAAAATGCAATAAACGCACATGGTGTAAGAAAATATTAAAAAAATAATAAGTCTATTTCAGTTGATTAAATTCCAATTTGTAGAGTAGATGTGAGAAAACTTATTTATAGAAATAGGTTAGAAAATGGACATTTTGAAGGCTAAAAACCAAAAGTGTCCATTTTTTTACGAAATACACATATCTAATGTTATTGGTAAGCTTGGAGTTACATCAAGAACACAAACAATTATAACTTTAATTAAAAATGGCATTATTAATGTATAAAATGCCATTTTTATTTTTATTAAAATTAAATAAAATATGATAAAATTATAAAAAAGATATTGACTCTCCCCTTAAGGTAGATTGTATAACTAATTTGGAAGGTGATATTTATGTATAAGATTGGTGATTTTTCTAAGCTGAGTAAAACAACAATAAAGGCATTAAGATATTATGAAAAGGAAGGATTACTTAAGCCCGCTTTTATAGATCCTAATACTAGTTACAGATTTTATGAAAGCAGTCAGTTGACTGATATTTCTAAAATAATATCCTTAAGACAGGCTGGATTGTCTATTAAGAATATTAAAAATATTTTTAATGGCTCTAGCATGGTTGATATACTTGATAATAGAAAAAATGAAATAGAGGATAATCTTATAAAATTAAATACTGAGCTTTCTAAAATAAAATATCTTATGGAGGGCATAAATATGCAAAATGAAATTATTATAAAAAAGATACCAAGCTATACCGTTTATTTTAGAGATAAGGTGATATCTAATTTTGGTGAAGTAACAGAGTTTGTTTTAGAAACTGGAGCTTTGTGTATAAAAGCAAATCCGACTTTAAAATGCATAACACCTGATTATTGCTATATTAGCTATTTAGATGGGGAATATAAGGAAGAAAACATTAAGGTTAGATATGCTCAAGCAGTAGATGGTATAGGAAAAGAAACTGAAGAAATTAAGTTTATGAATACACCTGAGGTGTTAGTAGCAAGTATTTATCACAAAGGAGCTTACGATAGCTTAAGGGATTCATATAACATTATTCTAAAATATATTGAGGATAATAATTATGAGATTGTCGATAATGTGAGAGAATGCTATATTGATGGTTGTTGGAATAAAGATGATGAGAATGATTATTTAACTGAAATACAGTTTCCTATTAAAAAGAAATAATTAAAAAAGTAACGTTGAATCGTTACTTTTTTAATTAATTAATGTTATTGAAAAAACTAATTGTCTGAATAAATGTAGTATTATTTAAATTATATTGATAATGTGCCATAATAAATTGTAAAAAAAAATATATTGTTTTTTACTTGGAATTATATTATAATTTATTCGTCTAATATATGGAGAAATACCCAAGTGGCTGAAGGGTCCGGTCTTGAAAACCGGTAGGTGATTAACGTCGCGCGGGGGTTCAAATCCCTCTTTCTCCGCCATTAAATTTTAAACGGTAGAAATACCGTTTTATTTTTTAAAAAATAGTGTTGACAATATTATCGATTAAGGAATATAATAAAATAAATTAATAGAAAAACCGTTGATATGGGGATAAAACTTAAAGAAGCGCTTATAGAGAGTTCATGATGGTGGAAGATGAATGGAAATGCTGTTAAGATAAATGGGCCATTGAGGGAATGTCGGAAAATAGTATGACATTACGTTATGCTTACGTTAGTAGCTAGAAATGTGATTGCATTTTGAAAAAGGGCCAGATATTATTCTGGAATCATTGTGGTACCGCGGGTTATACTCGTCTTTGAATTATTTTTAAAGACGAGTTTTTTTATTAATTTAAAAAGAATCTGGGAGGAAAATAAAAATGATTTTAAATGGTGTTGATTTTGAAACTTATCTAAAGAATTATCCTGATGAGAATGGATACTTTGGAAAATATGGCGGAAGCTATATCGATGAAAATTTATTTAATGCGTTAGTGGATGTTGCAAAGGCTTATAAGACTATTTGTAAGAGTGCTAAATTCATTAATGAGCTAAGAAGAATTAGAAAGGAATTCCAAGGAAGACCTACTCCAGTTTACCACTGTGAGAGATTATCTAATTTACTTGGGGATGTTCAAATTTATTTAAAGCGTGAGGACTTAAACCATACAGGTGCTCATAAGCTAAACCATTGTATGGGTGAAGGATTACTTGCTAAATATTTAGGTAAGAAAAAATTAATTGCTGAAACTGGTGCTGGTCAACATGGTGTAGCATTAGCTACTGCAGCAGCATTCTTCGGTTTAGAATGTGAAATACATATGGGTGAGGTAGATGTAAAGAAGCAGGCTCCAAATGTAGCTAGAATGAAGGTTTTAGGTGCTAAAATAGTAGTTGTTACTGAGGGTGCTAAAACATTAAAGGAAGCAGTAGATAGTGCATTTAAAGCATATGCAGAGGACTATGAAAATTCTATTTATTGTATTGGTTCTGTATTAGGACCACATCCATTCCCATTAATGGTACGTGATTTCCAAACGATCGTAGGTGAGGAGGCTCGTAGCCAATTTAAGGAAATGACTGGTGAAAATCCTGATGTTGTATGTGCATGTGTTGGTGGTGGTTCTAACTCGATTGGTATGTTTGTTCCATTTTTAAATGACAAGGGTGTTGAGATTGTTGGTGTTGAGCCATTAGGAAAAGGTCCACAAAAAGGTCAACATGCTGCATCTATTGCATATGGCTCTGAGGGAGTTATGCATGGCTTTAATTCTATTATGCTTAAGGATGAGAATGGAGAACCTGATGAGGTTTATTCTGTAGCTTCAGGGTTAGATTATCCATCAGTTGGTCCAGAGCATGCATTCTTACATGATATTGGTAGAGTTAAGTATGATACAATTTCTGATGATGAAGCAATTGAAGCATTCTTTATGCTTTCTAAATATGAGGGTATTATTCCTGCAGTAGAATCATCTCATGCAGTAGCTTATGCAATGAAGATTGCTAAAGAAAGAAAGAGTGGGTCAGTGCTAGTTTGTTTATCAGGTAGAGGCGATAAGGACTTAGATTTTATTATTGAAAAATATGGAGATAAGTATTTAAAGGATTAAAATAAAGGCGATTTTGATGTGAACCCCAAAAGTTGGACTAGAGAAATCTAGAAAGATTAATGGGGTTTTTATTATGGCTAAATTAAC